>JBAWEZ010000020.1:0-38793 GCA_049591475.1 Candidatus Acidiferrales bacterium | reverse complement strand
AAAGCCATCAACGACATGCAGATCGAAATCGATGATCGTGTGATGCAGCTCGTGGCTCTCCAGGCGCCCATGGCCGCCGATTTGCGCTTCATTCTTGCCTCTTCGCGCATCAATAACGACCTCGAGCGCATTGGCGATCAGGCCGTCAACATTGCCCAGTCCGCCCAGCGCATCCTTCGCCATCCACAGGTAAAGCCGTACGTCGATTTGCCGCGTATGAGCGATCTCGCCGAAGGCATGGTTCGCGACAGTATTGCGGCCTTCGTCCGCCGCGACGACGAACTCGCCAAGGCGATTCTGCTCCGCGACGATCTGGTCGATAATCTTCGCGATCAGATTTTCCGCGAGCTGCTCACTTACATGATGGAAAACTCCGCCGTCGTGTATCCCGCATTCGAGCTGATTCTCGTTACCAAGAACCTCGAACGCATCGGCGACCACGCCACCAACATCGCTGAGGATGTCATCTATATCGTCGCAGGCCGCGACGTCCGCCATCTCGCCGCCGACCGTCGCTGAGTCCGCAAGCTTCTAGACAATTCCCGAAGTCCCAGCAAATGACTGTAGAGCGTATGAGGACGTCTGAAAGTGTCACGGAACTGGCGCGAGAGCCAGGGGTAACGCCAAGATACCTTTAACAAGTGCCGGGCTAAACTCGATCTCCTGCAGAGCGGAGAAGAGTCCGCGCGTGCCAGCACGCACGAAGGGTGCCACCCGGCTCGGAAAGGTACTCAAAGACATTCACATTCCCGACCCCGTTTTGAAGCAGCTGGAAAAGTCCTTGCTCACCGATAAAGGCCGCGACGAAGCGATTAGGAAGCAGCAGGGCGAACGTTTGAAACAGAGATTGAGTGCGGTGCGTCACCGGCTCGATCAAGCTTACCTGGACAAGCTGGACGACAAAATCAGCGAGGAATTCTGGACCCGCAAATCAGCCGAGTGGATGGCCGAAGAGCAACAAATATCGCTCGCAATTCAGGGGCTTGCGAACGCGAACCCTGACAGAATCATTGATGCTGTCAGGATTCTCGAACTCGCGAATAAGGCGCATTTTCTGTACGTTAGCCAACCTGCCCCGGAAAAAGCCAAACTGCTAAGAATGGTGCTTTCGAACTGCGCTGTGGATGCTGTAAGTATCTATCCTTCGTACAAGAAGCCGTTCGACCTGATCTTCGCGCGGGCAAAAAACGAAGAATGGCGCGCCCGGAGAGATTCGAACTCCCGACCCTCTGCTTCGAAGGCAGATGCTCTATCCAGCTGAGCTACGGGCGCGCAAACTGCGATGATTCTAGACCATTCCCAAGCTGCGCAGCCATAGCTTCATGTTTCCGGCGTCGAACATAGCAAGAAGTAACCGAAAGCAATAACGAAAATTCGATGGCAGTAAGCGTCGACCGCAAGGCGCATCAATGAGAGGGCAATCTCAGATAGTGCGCGTCCAGGCAAGCAATTACGCGGCGCTAAAGCGGCCGGTGCCCTTCACTTTTTCCGCGCCGGCGCCGCGGAGGCGGCTTTCGAAATCGGCGCGCGATTCAACGGAAGGATCAAGCACTCCAATTAGAATTTTCCCGAAGGAAACTTCAGGATCGTACACGTCGAACTTCCAGTGAAGCAGTCGGGCAGTGATCAGCAGGGTGATGGCGGTGGTTACAATTGCGCCCAGCATCGTGAGTTCGTAGGTAATGATACCGCTGGGCCATTTCGAGACAACCGGCATGCCTCCCGAAATGATGTGCATCGGATAGGCCACCTGCGTATACCATGCCAGCAGATATCCTGAAATCCCGCCGATTAATCCGCCCAGTACCGCAATCCAGGGCATCGGCGTTTTGCGGTCCGCGCGCGCGAATTCGTACTCTTCAAACGGCTCCGGCGACATCACCAGCAGATTTTCAGGACGAACACCCGCAGCTTGGAGAACTTTCAGGCCCCGGTCCGCCGAGCCGGGGTCGGGAAACAGTCCGTAAATGGAATCGAGAGTCGCCAAGTCAATCCGCTCCGGCTTCGCTCGGCGCTAAAATCGCCTCAGGAGGTTCGTGTTCCAGCGCTGCCCCGGCCTTCAGCTCCCAAACGGCGATAATCGGCACCACCTTGGCAAACAGCATATAGAGCAACGCCATGAATGCGAACGTGCCGGCTGTAATGATGATCTCGGTCCAGCTTGGGCGATACGAACCCCAGCTGAAGGCCAAATATTTGTGCGAAAGCGACGGCACGATGATCAGGAACCGTTCGAGCCACATCCCGATTACCACGGCAATCGAAGCGATCACCGTTCCGGTGATGGTGCGTAGTTTTTTGATCGCCAGAATCGGCATGGGCAAAAGGAAGTTGCAAAACACCATGATCCAGAAGAGCGGCGAGAAACTCCCTCGCTGCGTCATCCAGAATACCGACATTTCATACTTCTCATTTCCGTACCAGCCAGTCAACCGCTCGGAAAACACAAAGTAAAACCAAAGCAGGCTCATCACCAGCAGTAGTTTGCCCAGATTCTCGAAGTGAATTGGCCGCAAATATTCCTCGAGATGCAGGAATTTGCGCAACCCAGCCATGGCGATAATCAGTGCGGCAATTCCGCTGAAAATCGCGCCGGTAACGAAATAGGGCGCAAAGATCGTGGAATGCCACATCGGCACCGGAGCCATGGCAAAGTCCCACGACACGATGCTGTGGACGGACACGGCCACGGGAATAATGGCGATGGCCATGATGTGCATCGCGGTCTCCAACCGGTGCCACTGTTTAGGAGTGCCGCGCCAGCCCAGCGCCAGAATACGATAGATGCGTTTTCGGAAGCCGATTGCGCGGTCGCGAACCAAGGCGAAATCAGGCAGCATGGGCAGCAACAGAAACGTGACGCTGCCAATCAGATAGGTATTGATGGCGAAGAAATCCCACAGGAGCGGCGAGCGAATATTCGGCCAGATGCCGCGTTCGCTGGGGTATGGAATCAGCCAAAACGCAAGCCACGGGCGCCCCAAGTGGATCAGAGGAAACGCAGCGCCAATCGAAAGCGAGAATACGGTGATGACTTCGGCGCAGCGAGTAACGGGCCGCCGCCACGTGGCGTTGCACAAACGCAGAATCGCGGAAATCAAAGTTCCAGCATGGCTCAGCCCGATCCAGAAAACGAAGTTGGTGATGTAGAACGCCCAGAATACAGGGTGATCCAAGCCGGTGACGCCAATGCCGGAGTACATCTGGCGGCAAAAAGCCGCTACTGCGACCGCGACGATTATGGCGAAGAAAGCCAGGACGATGAAGTAGCGCGCCGACGGAACCGATAGCGGCCGCAGCAGATCTTCGTTGATTTGTTCAGGCGTTTTCGTCGCCATTCCCTGAGTCCCGTTGTAAGTATGTGACCTTCGGTCGCGTTCCTAGCTCATCGAGCAGCTTGCTACCGCGACTCGAAGCCGCCATGCGCGACACCCGGCTGTTCGGATCGCTCAAATCTCCAAAAACCATCGCAGTCGTCGGGCACGATTGCACGCACGCGGGCTGAATTTCGCCGTCCTTCACCTCGCGCTTTTCGGCCTCCGCCTTGATCTCCGCGGTCTTGATGCGCTGAATGCAAAACGTGCATTTTTCCATCACGCCGACTTCACGCACGGAAACATCCGGGTTGAGCTGTAGATTCAGCGGCTTATCCCACTCCGGATTATAGAAATTAAAGAAGCGCACGTTGTAAGGACAAGCGTTGGCACAGTATCGAGTACCGATGCAGCGATTGTAAATCTGGCCGTTCAAACCCTCCTCCGTGTGATAGCTGGCAAACGTGGGACATACAGGTTCGCACGGAGCCGCATCGCATTGTTGGCACAGCACGGGCATGAACTTTACTCTCACGTCAGGGAAATCGCCGTCGTAATAGCGTTCCACGCGGATCCAGTGCTTCGCGCGGTTGCGAGCCGCCTGCTTATCGCCGACCGTAGCGATGTTGTTTTCCGCATGGCATGCCACCACACAGGCTTCGCACCCGGTGCAGCGGTCCAGATCGATGACCATGCCCCATTGATGACCCATTTGCTCTCCGAACTACTTCGCGTTTCGCCGCAGCACCGCGTTGGCGCTCTACCGGTGCTTCAATTCCGGCGATTCCTCGCGCAAACTGCCTCCGAACAAGATCAGCTGCCCTTCTCCCACCCGCGAAATCTTCACTCGCGTTGCCGCCCATGCCAAGCTGTCCGCTCCGGCGACGGACAGTGGCGCCAAGATTGAAATCGGGTTCGCGCCTCGATTGCTCGCGTATCGCGTGAAATTTTCGTGCCCTTGCCCGATGGGCATCGCGACCACGTCCGGCGCAATGCCCGGCGTGATCATCGCCGGAGCGCGGAGCGTGCCGTGCTGCGATGCCACTTCGATCAAATCTGCCTGCTTGATTCCGAGCCTGTTTGCAGTCGCGGGATTCAGCTCGACCCACGTGCACCACATCGCGGACGACATCGGGTCCGGCGCCTCCTGCATCCACGGCAAATCAGCCAGCGATCCGTCGTACAACATCTGCGACGGAAACGGCATGAAATAGAAGGGAAACTCGACAGAATCTCCGTCGAATTGCGCCGCTGCGTATTTCACCGGCCCAGTAGCTCCTTTCAACGCCGTCGCGGGAGCGGCTTCTTCTGGCCCCCACCATCCGCCTTGCTGTTGCGCGTTGGTCCAGAAATCGTCCGAAGTCTTCGCGTCCTTCGAGCCCTTTGCTTTATATAGCGCGGCGAAGTCAGCCTGAATGGCTTCGTCGTACGTCTTCCACGGCAGCGCAGTACGAAGATTTCCGCCAAGCTGATGCGCCAGGTCGAGCAGCACGTCCGGCGTGGCTCGCGTGTCGTGCAGCGGAAGAACAGCTGGGGGAGCCACGCTCACCACGGTTCGAAGCGATCCCGAATCCGGGGTGTCCTCGATCCAGGACTCCAGCGGCGAATTGTCGGGCAAAATAAAATCGGCCATGATGCTGGTCTCGTCGATGAAGCTGCTAAAGCTGGCGATGAGTGGAGCTCTCTCGAACGCTTTGCGCACTCCCCACGCGGCAGGCGTGGCGAACACAGGATTCGCGCCGTAAATCAGGAGCGCGCCAACCGAATCCGGATTCGATTCGATCTCCTCCGCCAACGTCCGGACGGCTTCTCCGCCGGAAAGTTCCTGTGCGCCGGTTGGCTTGCCATTGCCCGAATTCCATACCGGACTGAATTGAATGCCGCCGGGTTTTCCGACATTGCCCAGCAATGCGTTCAGCGCGTTCACTGCCAACGTGCTGAATAGGCTATTCGTGTACGCTGCCGCAGCATCGCCAATCAACGCGACCGCAGGTGCATGAGCAGCAGCCTCGTGCGCAATCCGCGTGACCGTCGCGGCTTTCACGCCCGTCTGCGCCTCGATTTTCTCCGGCGCGTACTCCGCCAGTCTCTGCGACCAGCCTTCGATTAGCTCGCCAGTCGCTCCAGCAGACGCTGCCGACCGCAAATTGTCGTTTATAAGCACATGCGCGATGCCAAGGGCCAGTACGCCTTCCGATCCCGGCATGCACGGGAACCACTCATCGGCGTTCGCGCCAGTTTGCGAAATGCGCGGCTCGAACTGCACGAATTTTCCACGCAATCCCGCGCGCCCCTGTCGCATCGTGCCGTAGCCAACCGATTGCGCCACGGGCGAATTCCACGTCCCCAAGAAATTCGCGCCAAACGAAATCACGTAATTCGACTGGCTCAGATCCACTGTCGGCGGCAAATCATGATGGAAGCTCGCAGCGTTAGCCGTGCGCACCACTCGCTCGTCCAACAACGCGAATTCAATATATTTCGAATCCTTGAAGCCGCCCGTAAACGCCGCGGCGATGTTCTTCCGCTGCCCTCGCAACGGGCTAGTGAGGAAAACTAGGCGGCCCTGCAGGTTTCCGGTGTGCAGCGACGATAACTGTGCCATCAAATGTTTAGTCGCCTCGTCCCAGGAAATTTCTTTAAACTGCCCAGATCCGCGCGGCCCGGAACGCATCAGCGGATTACGCACGCGGTCGGGATGATACGTTACCTGTAACCCTGCCTGCCCACGCGGACAGAGCTTGCCCCTGTTGATCGGGTGTGCAGGATTGCCTTCCAACTTCTTCGCCAAGCCCATTTGCATCACGCCGAGTTGTCCGTTGCGCACCACTTCGGCGTCGCCTTCCATCACCCGCACCAGCAACCCGCATCCGGCAGGGCAAAGCGTGCACACGCTCGGTTTCCAGGTTGCGATGCCCGGAATCAAATCCTCTTCGGGAATGAAGCGAATCAGTTGGTGATCCGGATTCCCGCACGCGTCAAGCGCGGCGGACGCGCCGGTGATCGCCGAAATTTTCAAAAAGTCGCGTCGTTGCATTCGTTTCGTCTCGGTCGCTCGATCTCAGTAGTGGCACGTGACGCAATCCACCGGCGCTCCATGCTGCTGGTGGCACTGCACGCAATAGCCCATGGTCAGGTTCACCGAACGAACGGCCACCGTTTGCTTGCTCATATCGCCGTGGCACTGTGAACATTGCACGCCGGCGCGAATGTGCGGAGCGTGATTGAAAAACACGTGCGCCTCGGGAACGAATCCGTATACGCGCTGCCACGGCACGTCCTGCCCTTTCGCGAAGTACGCAGCTAGTTTTTTGACCTCCGGGTTTTTCGTGGCAATCACCCGATGGCACGTCATGCAGAATTTCACGCTGGGGATTCTCGCGTCCGGCCCTTGGTCGACGCCCGCGTGGCACATCACGCACTTCAGCCCGTTGGCAATGTGAATCTTGTGCGGAAATTGGATGGGCTGAACCGGCTGCGGACGATAGTCAAAAAACGCGGCAATGGCGCCGCCAATCGTGCGGTGCGCTGGTGTGAAAACTGAGGAGCCTTCGTCTTGAATATCAGGGAATGGCCCGTTTTCCGCGGATAATTCACGTTGCACTGCGAAACATGCCACAGCTACTGCGCCAACAATCACCGCGATCCGTAGCCAACGGTAAAAACCGCGCCGGGATGAGAACAAATGATCCTCGTAATCCTTAATCTCGTGCGACCCGCCATACTACACATCCGCTCCACTGCTGTAAACCGGGAATTCCGGGATTTCCGGTATTCCATCGGCCACGCCGCCACAGCCCACTCTGGAAAAGACTCGCGCAAAATCGTGAAGCTAATCTACTTCGGCTAACGATGTGAATCTCAGTGACGTACGTCACCCTCCGAAAGTTTCGGTCAAATTGCGAGGATTAGCCTGCGGCTGGAGACGAGCGGAGAGCTGGTTGGTTGCGGTGCAAAAACCATCGGTCCAGAACCACGTGCCGTGAAAACCATACATTTGTCAAAAGCACTCTGCCGAGTGAATCGATCCATCCCTCTGGCAGGCGCGAGCCGACGCTTGTGGAAAAATCGCGCCCCGAATCGCCAAACCGCGCTGAAAGGGCAGCCCGATACCGTTGCAGCTCTTGCCGGGTGTAGTTCCCTGCCGCATCGCCGACCAGTTTGGCCGCCAGCAGTCCAGACTCGATCGCCGGTCGAATGCCCTCGCCACTCTGCGAATACGCGAGCCCGGCTGCATCTCCGATCAGGAGCACTCCGTCGTCCACCAGCTTTCGATTCGTCTTTGAGTACAGCAGGTAGGCATGCCCCAACATCGACGCAGGCAAATCGAATGCCACTTTCCCAGCCTTGCGCAGAAACGCCAGGAAATTTGCCACATGAGCCGGCAATCCGCGCGGATCGAGGCGCCCCAGGCCAATGTTCAGGAAGTTCTGCTTACGAAAACACCATCCGTAGCCTTTCATATCCGCGCAAAAAAACAACTCGGGCACTTCGCCGCGAATAGCGCAATTCGCGCGCTGCTCCGGCGTCATTTCAAACTCGATCTCTTGCGCGGCCACGGCCGTCTCTTTTCGCGCATCGGCTCCCAGATACCGCGCGACGGGGCAAAAATGCCCGCCCGCGCCGATCAATATCCGCGCGCTGATCGTGCCGTTTACAATCCAGCGATCGCCGTTCCTTTCAAGCCCCTTCAAAGGCGTGTTCTGTAACACCCGAGCGCCCGACCGCGCGAGCAGAAAAGCATCAAATTCGCATCGCCGGATTCCGTAACTGACGGGCTCACCGTAAGCAGTCTGTACTTCGGGGCCGCCGATCCGGCTGGTGCAAAAGCCAGTCAACGGCTGTAGAACGCGGCCCCGCCCATACTCCGCGGCGTCAATTCGAAGTTCTTCAAGCACCGCGGGCGTGATCCAACCGCCGCAAACCTTGTCGCGCGGAAAGTTGCGCTTGTCGATGATGAGCGTATCGATACCGGCCTGGCGCAGAGCCCACGCGCAGGCAGATCCCGCCGGGCCGGCTCCGACGATCAGGGCGTCGCATGCATCCATTTTTGTTCTTTGACCGCGGGCTGTTGCTGCTCGTAGAGATGCGCACGCGTCCAAGGAATTCCCCGGCAGTTCGCGCCGCAAAAAGCGATCTGAAATAGCTGCAACGATCCGCATCGGAATGCCGCGATCGAGCCGGCAAGATACAGCCGCCACGCCCTCACGAACTCTGGTCCAAACATATGCGAAACGCGATCCACCGAGCCCTCAAACCGGCTCAGCCAATGCTCCAAAGTCCTCGCGTAGTGCATCCTCAAGTTTTCCACGTCGAGCACGGACAAATTCCACGGCTCAAACACCCGCGCTACTTGGCTCAGCGCCGGCGCATACGCGCCCGGGAAAATTCGTTTCCGTATCCACGGGCTGAACGGATGCGGGTAATTCCGCCCGATAAAGTGCAGCAACCCGCGCCCCCGATCCCCGATCGTGCGATGGATCGTGCGGCCAAACTCGTGGTAGTGGCTCAAACCGACGTGCTCTAGCATTCCCACCGATACGAAGACGTCCTGCCTCCCCGAAATGTTGCGGTAATCGTCCTCTACAAATTCCACTTGCCCGCTCAAACCTTGCCGCTTGGCCTCTTCCCGCGCAAACGCGATTTGCTCGTGCGAAATGTTAAACGCCTGCACCGTCACGCCATAATGTTTTGCCATGTGTAGTGCCAGCGCGCCCCATCCGCAGCCCGCTTCCACGACCTTCTCGCCCGGTTGCAACTGCAATTTGCGGCACACGTGATCCATCTTCGCCAGTTGCGCCTCTTCGAGCGTCACCGATTCCGTCGGAAAATATGCGCACGTGTACACCATTCGCTCATCCAGCCAAAGCTTGTAGAAATTAACGTTCAGGTCGTAATGATGGTGGATGTTTTCTCGCGAGCCTCTGGCTGAGTTGTCGTACAGGTGGTCGAGCCACCATGATCGCAATCGCGGATACCATCTCTTCGTTCCCGATTTCTGCATCGACGGGATCAGCTGTTCGAGAAATGCGACCAGGTCTCCGTGCACCTCGATACGCCCCTCCGAATACGCATCTCCAAACGCCACCTCTGGGTCGAGCGCGATCTGCGCCAGCGTGCGGCGGTTCGAGACAACGATCGTTGTAGCCGGTCTCGATCCGTTCTGCGGACCCGCGGAAATCGAATCTCGGCCAAGAACCAGCCGGTACGGAGGGTTTCCGACCGTGTCGAGGATTTTTCGCGTCAGCCACCGTTCCATGGAAGAGAACGTCATCGTGCCACCTCCGACTTCGAGCGGCCCCTCAGCGCCCGCCTGGGTTTGTACGTGAAAAGGTCTAGAACATTTATTAATCTACCGGAGGTTGAAATGTCAATATCGGGACCAGTCGAATCAGACTTCCGCGGCTGCGATCTCTGAACATCGGCGGCATCCGATCCGGAAAGCGACTCCCGCCCGGCGCTCTGCAGATCAGTCTTCCGGTTGGCGGTCTTTACGCACCGTGGCGCTAAACTGACGCGAGTCGCGCTTTCCGGCCACGCGGACTGTACTCGCTTGCGGTCCCTTTTCGCCTTTTTCCTCTGCGAAATGAACCACCGTCCCGATCTTCAACCGCTTGAAGCCCCCGTTCAATACGCTATCTTGATGAAAATAGATCTCGCGTCCGTCGGGTGCGGTGATGAAGCCATAACCTTCTTCGGCAAAAATTCTTTCCACGCGCGCCACCGGCAGAGGATCGTGCCTTTTCACCTCGCGCCGCTGCCTTCGCGCATAATCCTGCAGCCTGCGGCAAGCCGCTTCAAACGCTTGATTGATCGCCATGCGAAGGTTCTTTCGCGGCGCGTCCAATTCTTCCTGCTTGGTGACCGCCGTTTCCCGCAACTGCCGCAGCCGATGCGCCAGCGTGGGAGCGCGCTTCACTACAATCTCTCCGCCCGGCAGCGTCAAATCGATGCGGACGCCATACGCCGCACCCTTGCGCCGATGGCGGTGTGGAATCTCGACGGCCACACGACAGCCCATAATAGGCTTGTAGAACGTCTCAAGTTTCCCGGCTTCCGCCATGATCCATTCCTTCACGCTTTCGGACGACTCCATGTTTCGAAAGGTAATCTGAGTAGGCAACTCCATAGGCAAGCTCCCTGAAGGTTAGTGCGACCAATTTCTCGAAGCCATGCGGCGGGCGGCACACCCCGCTCCTCCACCTCCTTCTTTTATGTTAAACCTGCCGCTCGCGCGGCACCTAGTTACAAGATCCGGTATACACGGTCGTCCGGCTCATGCATCGGCAAATTCGACGCGTTACCCTTGACCACCCATCCTCATCACGAAAGGATTGGGCGACTTCCCCACCGTGTCGATCCACACGCTCTTCGTCTGTAGATACTCGCGGACCGCGTCGATTCCGCTTTCACGGCCGATCCCGGACCTCTTATATCCGCCAAACGGAGACATGTAGCTGACCGCCCTGTAGGTATTCACCCACACCATCCCAGCTTCCAAGCGCTCGGACATCATCAGCGCCCGCCGAATGCTCGTGGTCCAGACGCCGGCGGCCAGGCCGTACATCGTGTCGTTGGCGATGCGGATCGCTTCTTCTTCGTCATCAAACGGAATGATCGAAAGCACCGGGCCGAATACTTCCTCCTGCGCAATCCGCATATTCGGCTTCACGCCGGTGAAAATTGTGGGTTCCACGAACCATCCGTTGCCACATTCCGGACGTTTTGCCGGTCCGCCGCCCAACTGGCAAACCGCGCCCTCCTCTTTAGCGATTCGAATATAATCGAGCACTTTCTGGTATTGCGGCTGCGTAGTAATCGGTCCAACTTGTGTATTCGGATCGAGCGGATTGCCCATTTTTGCCGTCTTGGCCATCGCCAGCAACTTCTCGACGAATTCATCGTAGATGGGCCGCTGAATCAACGCCCGCGATCCGGCAATGCACGTCTGCCCCGTCGCCGCAAAAATCCCGGAGACGGTTCCTTTGATCGCCTCGTCCATCTCGGCGTCATCGAACACGACGTTCGCAGACTTTCCCCCCAGCTCCAGCGTCACATGCTTAATGCTGCGCGCCGCCATCGCATACACATGCTCGCCGGTTTTGTCGCCGCCGGTGAACGCCACTTTCGACACATCCTTATGCGTTACCAGCGCCTCTCCCACTTCGTTTCCGAATCCCGTGACGATATTCACCACCCCCGGCGGAAATCCCGCGCGTTCGAACAGCTCTCCAAATTCGAGGGCCGATACTGACGCGAATTCCGACGGCTTCCATACCACGGTGTTCCCCGCAGCCAGCGCCGGCGCCAGTTTCCAAGTGGCCAGCAGCAGCGGAGAATTCCACGGCGTGATCGCGGCAACCACCCCTAGCGGTTCCTCGCGCGTGAAGTTAAATACGCCTGGCTTGTCGATCGGAATCACTCGGCCTTCGATTTTGTCTGCCAGGCCGCCGAAATAATGGAACCACTGCGGCACGTATCTCACCTGCCCGCCCATCTCGGCGATCAACTTCCCATTGTCCGTGGTCTCGATCTGCCCAAGGCGTTCCGCGTCGCTGGAGATCAAATCCGCCAGTTTGCGCAACAGGTGTCCGCGTGCCGTGGCCGTCATGTTGCGCCACGCCGGATCATAAAAAGCAGCCTTCGCCGCCGCCACCGCGCGGTCGATGTCTTCTTTCGCCCCCCGCGGAATCAGCGCCCACGGTTGCGCCGTGTACGGGTTCACCGACTCGAACCAGCTCCCCGTGCTGGGCTCAACCCATTTCCCACCGATCAGCATTTTGTGCTTTTTCATCTCGCCCGCTTTTCCCGATGAACTGCCCGCCTGCGCTGTCGTTTGGGTAGCCATGTTTTATGCCTTTGATGCCGTTTCTTTCTGTTCCTGCAGTACTTCGCGAGCGATCCGGAACGAGTCCACCGCCGCTGGCACGCCGCAATAAATCGCCACCTGCAAGAGCACTTCGCGAATCTCCTCCGGCGTCACACCATTCACCAGTGCGCCTTTCACGTGTGCTTTCAGCTCGTGCGGACGGTTGAGCGCGCTGATCATCGCCAGATTCAACATGCTGCGCGTCTTCCTCGGCAGTTGCTCGCGCCCCCAGATCGCGCCCCAGCAGTATTCCGTCACCAGTTCCTGCAGCGGCCGGTTGAAATCGTCGGCCGTCTCAAACGCTTTGTCGACGTACTCCTTTCCCAACACCGCCCTTCGAATCTGCAGCCCGCGATCGAACGTGCTCTTATCCATCTCGCTCATCCTCTCCTGTATAGGATCTCGATTTGAAATGCTCCGTGCCGCTGGGTCGACCCGCCTACTGCGAACCCACTCGCACTCCTGCCCATTCCTCCACCGTTCTGGCCATCGCCGTCATGTCCGCGTCCATACCTTCCGATGCCGTTGCGATCGAAAGCAATTGACGCACTGCGCTGCCCACCACCATCGGTACCCCAAGTGCGTCCGCCTCGCCCATACACAATCGGATGTCCTTGTTCAGCAGGCCGATGCCGAATCCATAGCTGAACGTGCGCGAAATCACATGCTGCTTGATTTTGTCTTGTGTGGCGCTATTGCGCGCCGTTCCCGCATTGAACACATCCACAATCAGCGACGGGTCGAGCCCCGCTTTCACTCCCATGGCCATCGCCTCCGACGTGATCGCCATCGCTGTCGCCGATAGCAAATTGTTCAGGAGCTTCATCGTCTGCCCCTGCCCCGGCTGCGTCCCGACCACGAAAATCTTCCCAAGCACTTCCAGCACCGGCTTCACCGTCGCCAACACGCTTTCAGGGCACGATAGCATCACCGCCAGCGTTCCCTTCTCCGCGCCCTTGATGCCTCCGCTCACCGGCGCATCCGCCGCGACGATCCCTTTCGCCGCCAATCCCTCCGCCACCTGCTTGGCCACCGTCGCACCAGTCGTCGACGTATCGATGAAAACCTTCACCAGCTTGCCTTCGATCACTCCCTTCGGCCCCAACGCCACGGCATGCACGATCGGAGGCGTGGGCACGCTGGCAAACACAATCTCCGCAGCCGATCCCACCGCCGCCGGAGAATCGGCCTTCGCCGCGCCAAGTTTCACCAGCGGATCCATGGCCGACGCCACCGGGTCGTGGATCGTTACCTGATAACCTGCATCGATCAGCCGGCGCACCATCCGCGCGCCCATTTTTCCCACGCCAACAAATCCCAAACTCGGCTGCGCCATCGCGCTCCTTTCGGTTTCAGCTCGTGTCCGCACTCGCGGACCGAACTCGCATTATGCTCCTTTTGTTCCGCGTCTCACAATTGACGTTCGCTCGCCCTTGGTTCATCCTATTCCGCGTTCGAAATCCCACCAACAAAGAGGCTCGCTTGTCCATCGAACCGTTTAACGTTTTCGCTGTTCGTTACGGCCATCTAGGCAATCGACACCCCCACGAAAACTTCATTTCCGCCGATCCCCATGAGTTCGCCTCCGACCTCGATTACTTCGTCTGGGTCGCACGCCGCGGCGATACCACTTTCGTTTTCGACACTGGTTTCGCGAACGAAGCCGCCATTCGCCGCCGCCGCGAATGGATTCGCCACCCCGTCGATTCGCTGCGTCTCGTCGGCGTCGATCCCGATCGTGTTACCGACGTGATCGTCACGCACCTCCATTACGACCACGCCGGCAATCTCGATCGCTTCCCGCAGGCGCGCTTCCATTTGCAGGATCGCGAGATGGCTTTCGCCACTGGCCGCTCCATGTGTCATCGCGAACTTCGCTCCCCCTTTGATCTCGAAAATGTCCTCCAGATGGTCCGCCACGTCTATTCAGACAAAGCCGTCTTCCATGATGGCGACTACGAACTCGCGCCCGGCCTCTCCATGCACCGCATCGGCGGGCATTCCGCCGGCTTGCAAAGCGCCCGCATCTGGACGCGTCGAGGCTGGGTCGTCCTCGCCTCCGACGCCGCCCATCTCTACGATAATTTCGAAAAGCGCCGCCCGTTTCCCGTGGTGTACAACGTTGCGGAAATGTTCGAAGGCTTCGACTTGCTCTCTCGACTCGCCGATTCTCCCGCGCACATCGTCCCCGGCCACGATCCGCTCGTCATGCAGCGCTACCCGGCGCCCTCGCCTGATCTCGCCGGCATCGCCGTACGCCTCGACGTTGCCCCATCCTCTCGCTGACACGAGGATTGCCCTTGTACCTCTTTCGCCATGACGTAGAATAGCCCGGCGCAAACGCGACCGGCCCTCAGAGGTACATGGCGATGAAATTTGGCAGCTCGTTCCTAATGCAAGTTCCTCGGCCTTGGAATACCGAGTCCGAGCACAAAATGCTCTCGAACGCGCTCGAACAAGCCGAGCTGGTGGACCGCTGCGGATTCGACTACGTCTGGTCCACCGAGCATCACTTCCTCGAAGAATATTCGCACTCTTCAACTCCTGAACTCTTCCTCGCCGCCTGCAGCCAGCGCACTCGCAACGTCCGCCTCGGCCATGGTGTCGTCCAAACGCCGCCCAACGTGAACCATCCCGCGCGCGTCGCCGAACGCATCGCCACGCTCGACCTGATCAGCGGCGGCCGCTGTGACTTCGGCACCGGCTCCGGCGCCACGATCACCGAACTTGGTGGCTTCAACGTGGCGCAGCCCGAAAAAAAAGCCGCCCAGCTCGAAGGCTTCCGCGTCGCCGTACGAATGCTAGTCGAAAATCCGTTCACGGGTTTTGATGGGGAATACGTCAAAGTCCCGCCGCGCAACGTCGTGCCCAAGCCTTTGCAAAAGCCGCATCCGCCGCTGTGGATGGCCTGCTCTCGGCGCGAATCGATTCTCGAAGCCGCTCGGCTGGGCCTGGGCGCGCTCACTTTTTCTTTCGTGAATCCGGACGAAGCCCGCCAATGGGTGAAGGATTATTACGATACAATCGAAAACGAATCGATTCCGCTCGGCTACGCTGTGAATCCGCATTTCGCCGTAGCCGCGCCGTTCCTGTGTCATCCCGACGATAAATATCTGCAGAAAATCGCCGATGAGAATTATGGTTTCTTTCTCTACGCGCTCGGCCATTACAGCTTTTTCGGCGAGCATCACCCCGGCAAGACCGATATCTGGGACCAGTACAAAAATAATCCCAACGGCAAAGCCGCCGCTCCGGAAGCTCTGGCTCAAACCTGCGTAGGCACGCCCGACGTTCTTCGCCGCCGCCTTCGCGAATTCGAAGAAGCCGGAATCGATCAGGTCATGTCCATCGGCCAGGTTGCCAAAGTCCCGCACGAGCTTTACTGTTCTTCCGTCGAACTTTTTGCCAAGGAAGTCCTTCCCGAATTCAAGGATCGCGAAATCGCCAACGCGCGCCGCAATGCGGAGCGCCGCACGCGCATTTCTGAAAAAGCAATGGCTCGAAAGCCCAAAGGACTTCCGGTGGAGATCGATATCGCCATTCCCTCCGCCGGTCACCACTAAACCTAAGTTCCAGCCGCGCCAACGCGTCGTACATCAGCAGCCGATCCTAAATATTGGGGTGTCTTCGGCTGCTCTTACGAACTGAAGGCCACGGCTGGCGCCAATCGGTGCGGGCCTTCGGCTACGCCTGACCTAGGTTTCGACCATAAACCCCTGCTATTTCCTCCTGATAGGCTTATCCGCGTTTCAGGTATGCACCCGTTGTGCCGTCCCGTTGCCGCTGTCTACACTGGCTCGGCAGTTGTTTTGAAGCCCAACGCGTTGGAGGAAGAATGAACAAGCTCGTCAAACGCACCATCCAGTACACGCTGATCCTACTGCTGGCCTCTGTCCTTCTGGTTCCTCAGGACGCTTTTGCTGAACCTCCAAGCCACGTGGTTTCTTCGGCCAACCTCCAGCGCGACATCGCCTCGGCCTCCGCTGCCCGTCAGCAAAATATCAAAGAAGTCGAAAATTTCCTCGCCAGGCCGGGAGCTCGCCAAGCGCTTGAATCAGCCAATATCGATTACCGCCAGGTAAAGGACGCTGTCCCCCAACTCAACAATCAAGAGCTAGCCAGGCTGGCGAAGATTTCGCAGAATGCTCAGAATCAATTTACGGCGGGGAGTTTGAGTGACCGCGATTTGATCTGGATTCTCATCGGCGTGGCAGTAATCATCCTCATCGTCGTTGCCACATAACTACAGCGTCGGCACGTAAACTATTCACAACATTGGCGATCGGCTGGCGAAGCGTTTGTTCGCCCCGGTCGCCAGCGCGTAGCATCTTAGAGGGAGCGTGCGCTATGATCGCACTGCCACGCGTGCTGCTTGCTTGCCGGGAGTGCGCGCCGCTACACTAGCCTGTCCAGCCCGCCTCAACTCTTCTTCCGGAGGAAGCATGAAGAAGCTGTCCAACCGCGTGATCGACCTAGCGTTCGTGTTCTTGCTGTTTCTGCTTCTCGTGGTACCGCAGGACGTCTTTGCCCAAAATCACGTCGTTTCTTCCGCCGAACTGCAGCGCGACGTTGCCGCCGCTTCTGTCGTTCGGCAACGAAACATCGCTCAGATCGACGATCTGATCGCGCTTCCGCAGGCCCGCCAAGCTCTCCAATCGGCGCATATCGATTACCGCCAGGTAACCGACGCCGTCTCGCAACTCACCGCCAAGGATTTGGCGCAACTGTCCTTGACGTCAGCGAGAGCCCAACGCCAGTTTGCGGCCGGACAGATGTCCAACCACGACCTGCTGTTGCTTATCGTCGCTGTTGCGGTCTTGATTCTGATTATCGTGGCAGTCAAACACTGATGAAGCCGTCCGCCACTTGCGCTGTGCTCATTTTTCTGGCAGTGGCGGGCGGGTTAAGTCGCGCGGCCCAGCAGCCGGCCATCTGGATCGACGTTCCCTTTGTCGCGCAATCTCGCGACGGTTGTGGCTCCGCATCGATCTCAATGGTCATGCAGTACTGGGCGAAAAAGGAGGGCCAGCCCAGCCCTCCTTTCGCCGACGTTCAAACCATTCAGTCGAGGTTGTTCTCGCCCGAGGCTGGCGGCATCAGCACTTCCAGCATGGAGGATTATTTCCGCAAATCCGGCTATCGTGTGTTCGCATTCCGGGGCCAGTGGGGCGATTTGATCCACCACGTCCAACTCGGCCGTCCCTTAATCGTCGGCTTGCAAGCCAGCGGCCCGCTTGGTCCATTACACTATGTGGTTGTCGTCGGAATTGATGACGCGCGCGGTTTTCTCTTCGTCAACGACCCTGCGCAGCAGAAAATGCAGCGTATTTCGCGCCAGGGGTTCGAGTCCGAATGGAGCCACACTCACAATTGGACGCTTCTAGCGCTGCCTCAGTCCCGCGACTGATCCATGCATCTGACGGCGCGTTCTGCCCCATTTCCCGTGAAACTTTCATCCCGATTCCGGTCGCCCGCTTTGGGCGAACGGCGGTGAGGGGCCTGTCCTTCCGTACGGTCGCCTTTCCTATCATCTCGACGATTTTCCTGCTCGCGTTGTTTGCTGTCGCTCCGCGGGCATTCGGTCAATCGTCCCGTTCCGCCGCAGACAAACTTTCCCAAGTGCAGAGGCTTTACAGCCAAAGCAAGTGGGACGCTATCGTCCAAGCGGTTCCCGAATCTCCCGATGAGCCCGCCGAGCTCGAACTTTACCGCGGCCTTGCACTCGCCCAGCTTCAGCGCTGGGACGAAGCCAAAAAATCATTCCAAGCCGGCCTACTTCACCATCCGCGCTACGAACGCCTCTTGGTCGAACTCGCTGGAGTCGATTACCACCAGAAAGATTACATTCACGCAAAGCATTTTCTGCGCCGCGCTCTTTCGATCGATCCCCGCGATTCCTACGCCAACAATTTCCTGGCCTCAATTTACTTCCTGGAAGGCAATCTCGAAGCGGCGCTCAAGTATTGGAACCGTGCAGACAAGCCTCGTCTCGCGGACCTCTCATACTCTCCCGAGCCAGTCCTCAACCCGCTCATTCTCGATCGCGCCTTCGATTTTTCCCGCGGCAGCGTATGGCGACGCGATCGGTACCTCACCACCCAAGCTCGCCTCGACGCTCTCGATCTATTTCCGCTCATGCAGTTCGATCTGCAGCCACAGCCCAGCGGCTCATTCAATCTCGTGTTTCGAGCGCCTCAGCGCGCCCCATGGGCCCGCAATTACCTCATCAGCGCCTTCACCCTCTTGCGCGGCCTTCCGTTTGAGACCGTCTATCCCGATTTTTATAACCTCAATGGCGCCGGCTTGAATTCCCTGTCGCTCCTTCGTTGGGACGATCAAAAGCGCCGCCTCACTACGGAACTCAGCGCGCCACTTTTCGATAATCCCGCGCTCCGTTATCGCGTCTACTTCGACGCGCGTGACGAAAATTGGAACGTCACCGACACCCTCATCCCTTCCGCTCCCGCCAACGCTCGTTTCAATCTCGAACGCGTTGCGGTCGGCGCGAACCTGCGCTTCATCGAAAGCGGCCGCTGGCAGTGGAGCATGGGCGCCGAATATACTGATCGCCTCTTTCGTACGCTGATCGGAATTCCCGCTCAAGCTTCGCCCTTTTTCACCGGCGGCTCTGCGATAGCGCTGCTCTCCACGGTCCAGCGTTCGCTAGTCCGCTTCCCCGAAAGGCGTTTCATTCTGGATGGCAGTGCCACCGGCGAGCTCGGCACCTTTTTTGAAAATCCCCTCGGTCGCTATGCCCGCCTGCAAAGCTCTCTGGCGGCCAATTGGTTTCCGCAAGCGCAAGGCGACGATTACCACCTGCAAGCCCGTCTGCGTACCGGCGTCACCGTCGGTCAGGTTCCGCTGGACGATCTTTTCGTGCTCGGCTTCGATCGCGACACTGATTTGTGGATGCGTGGTTATCCCGCGCTCCATCACGGACAGAAGGGCAACGCTCCGCTCGGCCGCGACTACATCCTCTCGAATTGGGACTTCGACAAAATCGCTTACGATAATCCTCTTTTCACCGCGACCGTCGGCCCGTTCCTCGATTCCGGCAACGCCTACGATCCCTCCGCCTATTTCGGCTCGCACAAATGGATGTGGGATAGCGGCCTCCAAACTAAAATCCGCGTCCTCGGCCGCGCCGAAATCGTGCTCGGATGGGCTGTCACTCTCCGCTCCGCCCGCAACTCCTTCTTCGCTACCGTCTCTCCTTAGTTGAATCAATGCACTTCTCGCGTGAGGATGTGTTGAGCGCCGCTTGATCGCGCGTCGAATCTCCACAGCTTTTCCTCAGTCATATACGCCTCTACGTCCCGCCTGACTGTTTCGGTGTGCTAGAATCTGCCGCTCATGAACCGCGCTGGAGATTTTCTCGGCAACGTATTCCGTCGCATTAACCATCCGGACGCCACGTTCGCTTGGCTCGAAAGTGCGTGGCCCTCGATTGTCGGCGCGCATCTAGCAGCCCACACGCGTCCGCTTCGCTGCGTCGGCCATCGCCTCGAGCTTTTCGCCGATGGCTCCGTTTTGCAATCGCAACTCTCAGCGATGGAGCAGGATCTCCGCGCGCGAATCAATTCCGCTTGGGGCGGGACACTCGTACGTGAACTCAAGTTCATCGCCCGCCCTGTCGCCCGCTTGTCGCGAGAAGCCGATAACTCTTACATACCCTTTATCCGCCGCCGTCGCATCTGATCATCTCCTCGCTCAACTTTTCGAGCTGGTGCCTCTCCGCTCTGTGTTCTCTGCGCGATTTCGTTTGACCTCGGGTCGTTTTCTGCTATGGTCAATCTGATGAAATATTTATTCAGGTCAGGGGCACAGCAAGATCAGGTGGTAACGGGCGAGGTTCGCGCATCGGGACGAGCCCTGCTTGCCCGGCTGCCTAGTCCCGAAACTTCGCAATTCATTCGCTTTGTCCGCCAGATTTTGTTCGGCGCCATTCGACACTCTACCCGGAACAGTCTTTCGAGTGAAATCGCATCTAACTTAATGAAAACAAAAGACCGGGTATGCTCTTACCCGGAACGTCCCGGTGCATTGAATACCAGGTCTCTCGCGCGGGTGGCCCGGCCATGAAGATTACCCGCGAGGACGTTCTGCGAGTCGCCGAACTCGCCCACCTTGGCCTTTCCGCTGACGAGATCGAGACTTATCAGAAGCAGCTAGACGCCATCCTCACGTACGTTGACAAGCTCAACGAGATCGACGTAGCAGATGTCGAGCCGATGGCACAAGTCCTCTATTCCGCCTCCCGGGGCGCGTCATCCGCCGCGCCTGACTCTGATCCTCATCCGGAGCTCCGCGAGGACGTCCTGCAGCCTTGTGAAGCTTCACAGTCCATACTGGCGCAAGCCTCTGACTCGGCAAATCCGTTCTTTCGCGTTCCCAAGGTCATCGACCGGTGAGCGCATCGGTGCCATGGACCGTCGCGAGCGTGCGCGCCGCGCTCGCAGCCAAGAAAATCTCCGCGCGCGAACTGGCCGCCGATTTCTACGGGCGCATCGAACGTCGCAATCCAGATATAAATGCCTATCTGACACTTTCTCACGAGCGGGCCTACGCCCAAGCAGATCGCGTCGATTCATTGGTAGCGCGCGGCGAGACGCTTCCTGCCCTCGCCGGCGTCCCTATCGCGATAAAAGACGTCATCAGCACCCGCGGCATTCGCACAACCTGCGCCTCCAAAATTCTCGAATCCTACATTCCGCCGTACGATGCCGCTGCCGTCGAGCGCCTTGATGCTGCTGGCGCCGTTTTCCTTGGCAAGACAAATTGCGACGAATTCGCGATGGGCGGCTCCAATGAAAACTCCGCCTATGGTCCTGTACGCAATCCAGTCGCTCCCGATCGCGTCCCGGGCGGATCGAGCGGCGGATCGGCCGCTGCCGTGGCGGCGGATCTGGCGGTCGCCTCTCTGGGGACCGATACCGGAGGATCGATTCGCCAGCCCGCGTCGTTCTGCGGCATCCCGGGGCTGATGCCGACGTATGGCCGCGTTTCCCGTTACGGCCTAGTCGCCTTCGCCTCTTCTCTCGACAAAATCGGCCCGTTCGCGAAAAACGTTGTCGACGCAGCCGCTGTTCTCTCCGTCGTCGCCGGGCATGACCCATGCGATTCCACTTCCGCTGCACTTCCGGTTCCGGACTACACAGCCGACATCGAACAGCCTGTAAAAGGTCTGCGAGTTGGCGTCCCCGAGGACTACTTCGGGGAGGGCCTCAATACGGAAGTAAAACAGAAGGTCGAGGCAGGCATCGCGCTCCTGGAAAAACTTGGCTGCCGCCGCATTCCGCTGAAAATGCCGCATACCGATTACGCCATCGCCACGTACTACGTCATCGCGACCGCCGAGGCCAGCTCAAACCTCGCCCGGTATGACGGCGTTCGCTACGGCCTACGCGTCCCCGGCTCCACGCTTACGGAAATGTATCGACAAACCCGCGACCGCGGCTTTGGTGCGGAGGTCAAGCGACGGATCATGCTCGGCACCTACGCGCTGTCAGCGGGATATTACGACGCGTACTATCTACGCGCCCAAAAAGTCCGCACTCTGATTGCTCGCGACTTCTCAGATGCCTTTGAAAAGGTCGATGCCATTGTGACGCCGACGGCGCCCACACCGGCGTTCCGTTTGGGCGAAAAAACTGCTGATCCGCTGCAAATGTATCTCGCTGATATTTACACCGTGACGGGTTCGTTGGCTGGCATCCCGGGTATATCTGTTCCTTGCGGCAAAACCTCAGCTGGCCTGCCCGTTGGAATGCAAATCTTCGGTCCTCATTTCAGCGAGTCCCGCGTTTTGCAAGTTGCCCGAGCGCTGGAAAAAGAGGTCCAATCTTCCAACTGAATCGAGAATCGCGTGGCGCCCGCTCCTCCGTTAAACTGTAGAAATCTTCTGCCAATACACATGCTGTTCCATTGATCTCCAAACAATTGGAGATTCGCGACCAAACTCTCCCGAAGCACCTGGGCTAACCGGCTACTTATCAGCAACCTACGTTGCGCATGGTCATTTAGTTTGCCTTCGTAGTACGGAACTGCCATTGCATAGACATATTCCAACGCTTAATCTGCGGCTACGTTGATCACGACTGAGAGGCCAACTATGGTCCGAGTCAAAACCAGTCAAAAGTTCTTCACCGAGGACGAAGTCTCGAGCTTGACGGGCATTTGCCGCGAACACCTGCGCGGATTGGCCCGCAACAAGCACCTCGGTACGCTCGCACGTGTGGCGGAAGCAGTCGATCCAGAGGCGTGGCTATTCAGCCACGCTGACCTGATGATCATGAACCGGCTACAACCGCGCTGCGAGCACTAGGCAAACGCAGGCACCGCCCCTCGAGGCCTTTGCCGGCGTCGAGGTTTCTTCTTCCCAAACCGCATATAATTTGCCTCACCGCCTTTCTTCGCGATAACCTTCCGCCGCCAAGACCAATTCACTAACTCGCGCATCTTACGTAACGTGAGGCGAATGAGCCATGCCACGCAGGGGGCGTCCGGCCACGGTGAAATCGGCGGTGCTGATCGCGATCACCCTTCTCTGTGGCGGACTGTGGGCCTGCCGCATCGCTTCAGCGCAAACCGCTAGTAACGCTAATCGATTCCCCTCCTCCCCTCCGGTAACTGGGCCGCCGGCCAACCACTATGTTTCGGCGCAGCCACGCGGCACGAAGCTCATGCTGAAAGATGGCAGCTACGAATTAGTTCGCGAGTACGAGATCCAAGGCGATCGTGTCCGTTATTACAGCATCGACCGCTCGCAATGGGAGGTCATTCCGGCTGCAATCGTCAATTGGGATGCCACGAAGAAAAGGGAAGCAGAAGAGGAAAAGAGCCAGGCGTCGCTGCTTGCGAAGGTAAAGAAACAAGAGGACGAACACGACGCGCTGCCGGCTCTAGATATCGACGCAAGCTTGGAGCTTACTCCCGGAGTTTTCCTGCCACCGGGAGACGGTCTGTTCGTTTTTGACGGCAAATCCGTACTCCAAATACCCCAAGCACAAACTGATTCCCAGATTTCGAAAACTCATTTACTGGAGCGTGTGCTGGTGCCAGTTCCAATTATTCCTTCACGCAAGATGATCTCGATTCCCGGCGAGCATGCAAAATTCAGAGTAAATACCGGACAGCCGGAGTTCTATCTCCGAACGGCCGATGCGCGCACTCCGGACGTGGAGCTGATTCGGGCCAAGATTTCCCATGGAAAACGGCACATTATGAATCTCGACGAGCTTATGGGAGACCAGCACGCCACCAGCAATACGCTGCCGATGCAGCAATGGGTAATCGCAAAAGATGTATATCGCTATACGCTGGGCGAAAAACTGCCCCGTGGAGAATACGTGATCGCCGAGATTCTACCCAATGAGGGCATGAGCTTGTACGTATGGGATTTCGGCGTGAATTGAGCGCGAGGATGAGAAGCCATTGCCCGCCAGATTCAGCTAGCACTAGCAGGCTGCGGCTGAAGTAAACCAGCCAAGAGAGACGCAAGCGCTCCGATATGGAATGGTTTTTGGAGGACGCTTGCGCCTTTCTGCCTCAGCCCATCGAAAAGCTCCGACTCCACCAACTCGCCGGTCATGAACACAAAGCGGGGCAGTTGCGCCTGTCGGCGATCGGAGGTGAATCGCTGGAAAAATTTCTCGCCGCTCATACCCGGCAGATTGAAATCGCAGATCACCACGTCGCAGGCATTTGCCTCTAGATACGCCAGCGCTTCCTCGCAACTGGCTACCGAGTGGACCTTCATACCGCGCACCACTAGCCCCTCATGCACGATCTCTCGGATACTCTCTTCATCATCCACAATCAGAACCACGCGGCCGGCCAAGGTATCCGCTGCGGCAGGGGTCGCGTTGACGGCTTTCGGCGAAGTTCGGGCCTCCGTGGCTTTGCCTCCAGCGGCTGGCAGAAAAACACGAAAGGACGTTCCGCCGCCCGCTGGCGAGCTCACCTCGATCACGCCTCCATGGTCCTTCACGACGGCGAGGCAGATGGTGAGTCCCAATCCGCTGCCGCCGCCAGGCCGCTTTGTGGTGAAAAACGGATCGAAAACCTTGGAGATGTTTTCAGGCGGGATTCCAGGCCCGTCATCGAAAATCGTGGCGCACACGCGGCCATTCAATTCGCGCAACGAGATTTCGATGGCTCCGCGCTCGCGCGAGCTCGATATGGCCTGCTCCGCGTTGATCAAAAGATTCGAAAATATCTGCGACAGCAGACGGCGATCTCCCTCCACGACCGGAATGTCGGCGGGAGGATCGAACTTGACGGATATGTTTTTCGCGGTCAGTGACGCGCTCTGGATGCGAAGCACGTCGCGCAAGACTTCGTCCAAGCGAAGTTTTGCGCGGCCTTGCACGCCGGGCCGGGAGAAAGCCAGCAAGTTCTGAACGATGCCAGCGGCACGCCGGGCCTGCTGCAAAACCAACTCGATCTGGCGACGCGTGCCGTCGTCCGCGGCACGGTCGCGCAAAAGATCGCTGACGCCCAGGATAGCGGTAAGAGGATTGTTCAGTTCGTGGGCCGCGCCAGCCATCATTTGGCCCATGGCGGCAAACTTTTCCTTCTGCGCGTTCTGTTGTTCGGCAAGATGCGCTTCAGTTACGTCTCGAACCGATGCGACGACTCCGGTGATGCATCCCTCTTCATCGAACATGGGGCTGGCGCTGGTGCGAAGAACCCTCCACTCACCGTCGGCGTGGCGAACGCGACTCTCAATCTGCGACTGATTGCTTCGCCCGTCGACGATCTCGCGAACCATTTCGATGAGAGGGTCCCGATCGTCCGTATGGGTGGCCGATCCGATGCGCCGTCCGAGATACTCCTGGGGAGAAACACCGAGGACGTCCCGCGCGCGGTCGCTCAAGTACGTAAATCGGCCCTCGCGGTCCATTACGGCAATCATGTCTGGAAAGCATTCGATCAACTGCCGCCCGAACTCCTGCTCGCGATGAAGCTTCCTTTCAATCTCCATACGTTCGGTGACGTCCACGATAGTGCCCTGCAGGCGCACAAGGCGCCCCGAGATATCGCGGATGGCAAGACCGGATGTCAGACAGTGAATCTTCTTCCCATCCCGGCGCCGAAGCACAATTTCCGCATTCTGAACAGAGCCTTGCTCTTCGATGCGTTGAATAAAGCTCTTGCGGTCTTCGGGCTTCTCGTAGAGATCCGCAAAGTTATGGCGCAACATCTCTTCCTTCGTGTCGAAGCCTAGGATTTGTACCAGCGCGGGATTCGCATCCAGTATGCGGCCTTCGGGAGTAGAGAACAGAATGCCTTCGCGCAAGGATTCAAAGAGCTCTGCGAAGCGGCTCTCGGATTCGTGCTGCGCGGTCACGTCGCGGGCCCAGCCGATCACCGAGGTCGAGCGATCTTCGTCCTCCACGGCCTGCAACCAGCAAGAGAAGAAGCGAATTTCAGTTTCCCGCTTGAGCCGCAGTGGAATCGTGCCGGACCAAGTTCTCTTTTCGAGCAATGTGGGCAGAGCGCGCTTTAGTTCGGAAGAACCTGGCGACTCAAGGAAGTCGGTCAGCTTGCGGCCAATCAAGCCCTGAAACGAAGCGCGCAGGATTTGCGAAAGCCGAAGATTGGCAACGCGAATCTCGCCAGCGAGCGAAAGGGTGAAGAGAGCCTGGTCCAGGTGATCGATCAGCTCTCGGTAGCCGCGTTGCGAACGCGAAATCAGCTCGGTCAAACGCTGGATCGACGCCTCGCCCGAGGACGCGGCACTGCCAGTCTGTTTGTGCGCTTTTTCACGCATGGTGAGCAGCCCCCGAGCGATATTGGCGGCGCGGGGGAGTTCCTACACCAAAATTTTACAATCTGGGCTGCACGGAAGGGGAAACAAAACCAGTAGCGTATGCCATTCTATTCAACAGCGCCAGAACGACCGCACCTGGCTCCGAGATGCCCGCGAATAGACAGCTGTCCACGACCGGGCGAAATAAAAAAGGCGGGCCCTGAATTCCAGAGCCCGCCCCGTTTTCGTCTTCTGTTGTGATTAACTTTCGGCGACCGCGTCCGCATCCTTGCGCAGGAAGTCGAGTGCCGCAGCTTCTTCCGGCGTGAGCTCTGGCTCGATCGGTTGCGGCTCCTCCTTGGGAATTTCCGTGAGGAGCTGGACGTTCCGGTAGCGATCGAGCCCGGTGCCCGCTGGAATCAGACGGCCCATGATCACGTTTTCCTTCAGGCCGCGCAGATAGTCCACCTTTCCGGAAATCGCCGCCTCAGTAAGGACGCGGGTGGTTTCCTGGAAGCTGGCTGCGGAGATGAACGAGTCGGTGGAAAGCGACGCCTTGGTGATTCCAAGAAGCAGGGGACGGCCCGTCGCCGGACGGCCTCCTTCGCGGATTATGCGGTCGTTTTCCTCGCGGAAGCGGAACTTATCGACCTGCTCTTCGAGCAGGAACGTGGTGTCGCCAACATCCTCGACCTTCACCCAGCGCATCATCTGGCGGACGATGGTCTCGATGTGCTTGTCGTTGATGTTGACACCTTGTAGCCGGTAAACCTCCTGAATCGAGTTCACCAGGTACGCCTGCGTGTACTTTTCGCCGAGGACGGCGAGAATGTCGTGCGGGTTGAGCGGCCCATCGATCAGCGGTTCGCCAGCCCGGACGTGTTCGCCTTCCTGCACGTTGATGTGAACGCCGCGCGGAATCGAGTACTCCTTCAGCGTGCGGCTATCCTCGCTTTCCACGTAGATCTTGCGCTGGCCCTTGACGATTTCGCCGTACTTCACCACGCCGTCGATTTCGCTGATGACCGCGGGATCGCGGGGCTTGCGCGTTTCGAAGAGTTCGACGACGCGCGGCAGACCGCCGGTGATGTCCTTGGTCTTCGTGGTTTCGCGAGGAATCTTCGCGAGCACATCTCCCGGCTGCACCTCGTCGCCATCGGCCACCATCAAGTGAGCGCGTGACGGCATGAGGTACTTTTTGCGGGCGCGGCCTTGCGAATCGCGAACCAGGATCGTCGGTTGGTGCTTTTCATCGCCGAGCGGCAAAGTAACCACCAGTTGCGAAAGACCGGTGACTTCGTCCACCTGCTCTTCAATGGTGATGCCAGGCTGCAAGTCCTTGAACTCGATCGTGCCGGCAGACTCCGTGAGGATCGAGAAGGTGTACGGATCCCATTCGACCATGGTCTGGCCGGTGGTGACCGGCTGCCCGTCCTCGACCTTTAGCCGCGCACCGTAGACGACCTGGTGCCGCTCTTTTTCCCGGCCCTTCTCATCCACAACGGCGATCAAGCCGGAACGGTTCATGGATACGATGGTTTTGCCACGCCCTTCCACAACGTTCAGGTCGATGAACTTCACGAACCCGCTGTTGCGGGCCTCGACCTTGGACTGCTCGGTGACGCGGGTAGCCGTGCCACCGATGTGGAACGTGCGCATGGTGAGCTGCGTGCCGGGCTCGCCGATCGATTGAGCGGCGATCACGCCGACAGCCTCGCCCATCTCGACGAAGCGGCCGGAGGCAAGGTTGCGGCCATAGCAGCGGGCGCACACTCCGCGCCGGGATTCGCACGTGAGCACGGAACGAATCTTCACTCGCTCGATGCCTGCTGCCTGCATGGCGTTGGCGAGCTCTTCCGTGATCTCCTGGTTGATCTCGACGATGACGTTGCCCTCGTAGTCCTTGATCTTTTCGAGGGAGACGCGGCCGATCACCCGATCGCGCAGAGGCTCGACTTCGACGCCGGCTTCCAAAATCGGTTCGACGAAAATGCCGTCGGCCGTGCCGCAGTCGAACTCGTTGATGATCACATCCTGAGCAACGTCGACCAAGCGCCGGGTCAAGTAACCCGAGTCGGCGGTCTTGAGCGCCGTATCGGCCAACCCCTTGCGGGCGCCGTGGGTGGAGATGAAGTATTGCAGCACGGTGAGGCCTTCGCGGAAGTTCGACGTGATCGGCGTCTCGATGACTTCGCCGGAGGGCTTGGCCATTAATCCGCGCATTCCGGAAAGCTGCCGAATCTGTTGCTTTGAACCTCGGGCGCCGGAGTCCGCCATGACGTAGATCGGATTGATCACGCCCTGCTTGTCCTGCTCTTCGAGGGCCTTAAACATTTCATCGGCCACTTTTTCGGTGACGTCGCTCCAGATGGCGATCACTTTGTTATAGCGCTCGCCGTTGGTGATGGCACCATCGAGATATTGCTGCTGAACTTTGACAACTTCGTGTTCAGCGGCGTCCACCAGTTTGGGCTTGACGCTCGGGATGACCATGTCGATGATACCGATCGAAACGCCGGCTTTGGTGGCGTAGAGGAAGCCGAGCTCCTTTAAGCGGTCGAGCACCATTACCGTCTTTTCCAGGCCGAAGCGCAGGTAGCAATACTGCACCACGGACTGCGCGCCCTTCTTCTTGAGCAAGCCGTTGATGAAGGGCATTTCCGACGGGAGATGATCGTTGAATATCACGCGTCCCACCGTGGTGTGCAAAAACTGCTTGTTGAGGTGCACAGGCTCCGTGTGCGAAACGTCCTGATCGTCGAACGCGTTGGTGAGGTCAATCACCTCACCGGTGTAACGCAGGCGGATCGGAGTGAGAATTTCGACCTCGCCGGCGTCGAGCGCCATGATCACTTCTTCGGTGGAACCGAAGGCGCGGCCTTCGCCCTTGGCCTGCGGCTTGGCCTTGGTCATGTAATAGATGCCGAGCACCATGTCCTGCGTGGGCACGGCCAGCGGGCCGCCATTGGCAGGTGACAGAATGTTGTGCGAGCTGAGCATGAGTACGGAAGCTTCCACCTGCGCTTCGGGTGAAAGCGGAATGTGCACGGCCATCTGGTCGCCGTCGAAGTCCGCGTTGAACGCAGTGCAAACCAGGGGGTGAATGCGGATGGCCTTGCCCTCAACGAGCACGGGTTCGAATGCCTGAATGCCAAGCCGGTGCAACGTGGGAGCGCGATTGAGCAGGACCGGATGCTCGCGGATCACATCCTCCAAAATGTCCCACACGATCGATTCCTGAGCCTCCACCAATTCCTTGGCCTGCTTGATGGTGGTGCAATGGCCGGCAGCTTCGAGCTTGTGATAGATGAACGGCTTGAAAAGCTCGAGCGCCATTTTCTTCGGCAAACCGCACTGGTGGAGCTTCAATTCGGGTCCAACGACGATCACCGAACGGCCAGAATAGTCCACGCGCTTGCCGAGAAGGTTTTGGCGGAAGCGGCCTTGCTTGCCCTTGAGCGTATCGGAAAGCGACTTGAGCGGGCGATTATTGGTGCCGCGCAGCACGCGTCCGCGGCGGCCGTTGTCAAAGAGCGCGTCCACGGCTTCCTGCAGCATGCGCTTTTCGTTGCGCACGATCACGTCCGGAGCGTGCAGCTCCATCAGCTTCTTCAGCCGGTTGTTGCGGTTGATCACGCGGCGATAGAGGTCGTTCAGATCGGACGTAGCGAAGCGGCCGCCATCGAGAGGCACAAGCGGGCGCAACTCCGGCGGAAGCACAGGAACGACGTCTAAAATCATCCACTCGGGCTTGTTGCCGCTCTTGCGGAACGCTTCCAACACCTTCAGCCGCTTGGCGAATTTGATCCGCTTCTGCAGGCTGGGATCGACCTTCATTTTTTCACGGAGTTCGCCGCAGAGTTTTTCGACGTCCACGCGACGCAGGAGTTCCTTAATAGCCTCGGCGCCCATGCCGGCCTGGAATTTGCCGGGATAATCGCGTTGCAGCTCGCGGAACTTCTCCTCCGGAAGAATTTCCTTTTCACGCAGCGAAGGAACCTCGCCGGGATCGATGCACACGAAGGTTTCGAAGTAGAGGATGTGCTCCAGGTCGCGCATGGTGATATCGAGCAGGTAACCGATGCGGCTTGGCAGGCCCTTGAAGAACCACACGTGGGAGCAGGGCGAGGCCAGCTCGATATGGCCCAAGCGCTCGCGGCGCACTTTGCTGAGCGTAACTTCCACACCGCACTTGTCGCAGATCACTCCGCGGTGCTTCATCCGCTTGTATTTTCCGCACAAGCATTCCCAGTCGGTGACGGGGCCGAAAATCTTGGCGCAGAATAGGCCGTCGCGTTCCGGCTTGAAGGTGCGGTAGTTAATCGTTTCCGGCTTGGTCACTTCGCCATGCGACCACGACCGGATCTTTTCAGGGCTCGCCAAGCTGATCCGAATGGAGTCAAAATCCGCGATCTGGCTGGCACGGTCATAAGGGCTCGAACGATACAAGGGCTGCCTCCTCCCCGGCTACGCCAGGGTATAAAACTCAAAAACCTTTTGGACGCAGCGGCGCGAGGATTCCGCGCCGCGCGCTGCTAATCGGCCGCCTCGGCTTTCTCTAATTGCGGCTTCTGGCGTTTCATAAGCTCGACGTCCAGGCACAGCGACTGGAGCTCGCGCACCAGAACGTTGAACGACTCGGGCACGCCGGGCTCAATTCCCGGCTCGCCCTTCACGATGGCCTCGTAAATCTTGGCACGGCCATAGACGTCGTCCGACTTGGCGGTGAGCAGCTCCTGCAAGATGTGCGCGGCGCCATACGCCTCAAGCGCCCACACTTCCATTTCGCCGAAGCGCTGGCCTCCGAACTGGGCCTTTCCACCGAGCGGCTGCTGCGTGATCAGCGAATACGGGCCGATCGAGCGGGCGTGGATTTTGTCGTCAACCAAGTGCGACAGTTTGAGCATGTAGATGTAGCCGACGGTTACTTTTTGCGCGAATTCTTCGCCGGTCATGCCGTCGTAGAGAGAGATCTTGCCGCTTTCAGGCAGCTCGGTGAATTCCAGCAGGTGGCGGATATCGCCTTCGCGGGCGCCATCGAACACCGGCGTTGCGAACGGCACGCCTTCGCGGAATCCGTGAGCCACTTCGAGCAAGGTCTCGTCGTCGAGGTCCACCAGCGTCTTCCAAACGGACGTGGGGCCGAAAGCTTCCTTGAACCACTTGCGGACCGCTTCCGCTCGCGAATCGGAATCGAGCAGAACTGCAACGCGCTCACCTAGAGCCTTCGAGGCCCAGCCGAGGTGCGTTTCGAGAATCTGTCCGACGTTCATGCGCGAAGGAACGCCGAGCGGGTTCAGCACAATTTCCACCGGCGTGCCGTCCGGCATGTAGGGCATGTCTTCGCTCGGAACGATTCGGGCGATCACGCCTTTGTTGCCGTGCCGTCCCGCCATTTTGTCGCCAACCGAAAGCTTGCGCTTCATGGCGATATAGACCTTCACCAGCTTGATCACGCCCGGCGGAAGCTCGTCGCCCTTCTTGAGCTTGGCCACGCGCTCGTCGGTGATCTTGCGCAACACGTCGATCTGCCGCGAGGTCATCTCCTCGATTTCATCGATCTTCTCGATTAGCAGCGGATCTTTGTCGTTCAAACGCAGGCGCTTCAGGTTGCGAGTGGAAATTTTTTCCAGGATTTCGCGCGTGAGCTCCGCGCCCTTGGTCAGCAGGCGTTTGTTGGTGCGCTCATCGTGCAAGTCGGCCATCAGCTTCTGGCCGCCCAGCAAGTCGTTCAAGCGCTTCAGGCGCTCGTCGGTGAGAATGCGGATCTCATCGGCGAGGTTCTTTTCGAGTTTGGCTACGTGAGCTGCTTCGATGGCCTTGTGGCGCTCATCCTTCTCCGCGCCCTTGCGGCAGAAGATCTTCACGTCCACAATCGTGCCCTCGATGCCCGGCGGGCAGTAGAGAGACGCGTCGCGAACGTCGCCGGCCTTCTCGCCGAAGATCGCGCGCAACAGTTTTTCTTCCGGCGTTAGCGTGGTCTCGCCTTTCGGCGTTACCTTGCCCACAAGAATGTCGCCGGGCTTCACCGTGGCACCGATGCGAATCACGCCGCTCTCGTCGAGGTTGCGCAGGAAGCTCTCGTTGATATTAGGAATATCCCGCGTGATTTCTTCGGGACCTAGCTTGGTGTCGCGTGCCTCGATTTCGTACTCCTCGATGTGAATCGAGGTGTAGTAGTCCTCCTTCACCAGCTTTTCGCTGACGAGGATGGCGTCTTCAAAGTTATAGCCGCGCCACGGAACGAACGCGACCAACACATTGCGTCCCAGCGCCAGTTCGCCGCGGTCGGTGCAGGGACCGTCCGCTAGCACTTGGCCCTGTTTCACGCGGTCGCCCGCGCGGACCAGCGGCTTTTGGCTGACGCAGGTGTTCTGGTTTGAGCGCTTGAACTTCGTCAATAGGTAGATGTCCGATCCTACTTCGCGGCTCAACACGCCGGACTGGTCCGACTCCACGCGCACGATTACACGCTCCGAATCCACCTGATCCACGATGCCATCGCGGCGGCAGACTATCACCGCGCCCGAATCGCGCGCGGTCACGCGCTCCATGCCGGTGCCCACGAGCGGCGCTTCCCCTTTAATGAGTGGCACGGCCTGCCGCTGCATGTTCGAGCCCATCAACGCGCGGTTCGCGTCGTCGTTCTCGAGGAACGGAATCAAGCTGGCGGCCACGGACACGAGCTGTTTTGGAGACACGTCGATGTAATCCACTTCATCGCGACTCTTCAGCACGAAGTTGCCAGCCTGCCGGCAGTTGACGAGGTCGGTGGTGATGCGCAGCTTCTCGTCCAAAGGCGCGTTGGCCTGCGCTACCACGTAGCGGTCTTCTTCCCACGCCGACAAGTAGAAGCAGTACGGCTCAACCACTACACGACGGCGCTTCAGTTCGTCGTTGATGTCGTCAACCCTTTCGCGCTCAACGATTTCGCCGGCTTTGAATTCGCTATCGCCGGCGTTGACGATCTGCACGTAGTCGATCACCCGGCCACCCTTTACCTTGCGATAGGGCGACTCGATAAAACCGAATTCGTTGATCCGCGCGTAGCACGAAAGCGAGCTAATCAAGCCGATGTTCGGACCTTCCGGCGTTTCAATCGGACAAATGCGGCCATAGTGCGTCGGATGCACGTCGCGCACTTCGAATCCAGCGCGCTCGCGCGAAAGTCCGCCGGGACCAAGAGCCGAAAGCCGCCGCTTGTGCGTGATTTCACTCAGAGGATTGGTCTGGTCCATGAACTGCGAAAGCTGCGAGCTGCCAAAGAACTCGCGGATCGCGGCCATAACCGGCTTGGCGTTCACAAGGTCGTGCGGCATGGCCGTGGACATTTCTTGGTACACGGACATCTTTTCCTTGATCGCGCGCTCCATGCGAACCAAGCCGATGCGGAACTGATTTTCGAGCAGCTCGCCCACCGCGCGGACGCGGCGGTTTCCGAGATGGTCGATATCGTCCACCGTTCCCACGTTGCGGCGCAGCTTCAGTAAGTATTTGATCGCGGCGACGAAATCGCCGGGATCAAGCGTGCGCTTGTCGAGCGGCGTCTCGATGCCCAGCTTGATGTTGAACTTCAGGCGCCCCACCTTGCTGAAATCGTACTTGCGCGGGTCGAAAAACATCCCGTTGAAAAGAGCCGTGGCAGTTTCGAGGGTTGGCGGGTCCCCGGGACGCAGCTTGCGATAGATTTCGATCAGCGCTTCCTTGGAAGAATGGATCGAGTCCTTATCGAGCGTGCGAGTAACGATGTTGCCCACCTCGTCGCGATCCGGGAAGCATACATCCACTTCCGTGATGCCCGCTTCGCCGATGGCCGTCCAAATTTCCGCGGTCAGGGGCTTATTGGCTTCGAGCAGCACTTCGCCGGTCTGGCGGTTAACGAGTTCGCCGACGGTCACAGCGCCTTCCAGATCCGCGAGGCCAATTTCCGCTTGCGTCACGCGCGCCTTTACCAGCTCCTTGTACAGAGCCTCGCTGATGCGCTTGTGCGCACCCACCAGCGATTCGCCAGTCTTCGGATTCTTGATCTCCCGCGAAAGCTTGCGGTCGATCAAGCCTTCTGAAAGGTTCCAGAAAAGTTCGTTATCACGCAGCGAAATCCGCTCCACCTGATAGAAGGTGCGCAGTATTTCCTCGTTTGTCTTCATTCCCAGTGCGCGCAGAAAAATCGAGCCCAGGAATTTGCGCTTCCGGTCGATGCGCACGTACAAAATGTTCTTGCTGTCGTACTCGAACTCCACCCATGATCCGCGGTACGGAATAATCTTCCCAAGGAAGTAGCTGCGATTGTTGGCCGTCTCGTAAAACACGCCCGGCGAGCGGTGCAGTTGGCTGACGATCACGCGCTCTGTTCCGTTGATGATGAACGTGCCGTTCTCGGTCATCAGGGGTATGTCGCCGAAGAAAACTTCCTGCTCCTTGATGTCGCGAATGGATTTCGCGCCGGTGTCCGGATCCTTGTCGTAGATGGTTAGCCGGATCGTGACCTTCAGCGGGGCGGAATACGTCATGCCGCGCTCCTGGCACTCGTTCACGTCGTACTTCAGCTGCAGAGTCACCGGGTCGCCGCACTTGTTACAGAAGGTCGGCGTATTCTTGTTGAACGTGCCGCACTTCGCGCACAGCACATCGCCCGTCTTGTACGGGTTGGTGACGACGGACGCACCGCAATTCCGGCAGGTGGCGCGCAAGTGATGCAGACCGCGCAAATGGCCGCACTTGCACTCCCAGTTGCCGATGGCGTAATCCACGAAATCCAGTTGCGAAAGCCCGCGAAAATCCTGGATGGGAAACACGGAGGCGAACACGGATTGCAGCCCGGTATCTTCCCGCTCGCTCGGCAGCAAATCCATTTGCAGGAAGCGCTGATATGATTTTTTTTGAACGTCGATCAAGTTCGGTATCTGTACCGCCGTCTTGATCTTGGCGAAATCCAGGCGCTCTCGCTCCCGTATCGCGCGATTGCCGTTACGATTACTCATGGACGATTCCCTTCAATGATGACGACGGAAAGGCGGCGCGGAGAGACACCCGCACTGCCGGTCCGGATAGGACGTTTTGTGAAGTGCCTTGTTTCACAGGAGCGCGTTTGAACGCGAATTCCTTAGCAGTCCGGCTGGCCGCCGACACGAACTGCACTACTTAATCTCGACCTTTGCTCCGACGTCTTCGAATTTCTTCTTGATCGTGGCCGCCTCATCCTTGCCCACCCCGTCTTTCACCGTCTTCGGGGCGCCGTCGACCAAATCCTTGGCTTCTTTCAAGCCCAGGCTGGTGACTTCGCGGACAGCCTTGATCACATTGATTTTATTGGCGCCAACTTCGGTCAAGACGACGCTGAATTCTGTCTTTTCCTCAGCGGGTGCGCCTGCCGCTGCCGCGCCGCCCGCCATCATAATGGGAGCCGCCGCAGCCGCCGAGACGCCGAAGGTCTCTTCCATCTTCTTCACCAGATCGGCGGCCTCGAGCAGCGTCAGGCCCTTAATTTCCTCCAAAATCCCTTCCACTTTGCTAGCCATCGCGTTCTCTATCCTCCTCGAAAATGAAAAACCTGAAATCCAAGAAATGCTGCCCGATTACTGCGCTACCTCAGCCGGCGGCGCTTCGCCGGGCCCGAACTTGTTCGCCTTCACCGCCTCGCTAGTTACCACCGCCAGATTGCGCGGTAGCGCCGCCAGAACTGTGGCCACCCGCTGCGCTGGAGCGTTCAGCAGGAACATGATCTTGCTGATCAGTTCCTCCTTACTAGGCAGCAGCGCAAGCTGGCCGATTTCCTGAATCGAAATTACCCGGCCCTCCACCAAACCCGCGCGGAACTGGAACGCCGGAACTTCCTTGGCGACCTTGCTCAGAATCTTCGCTAGCGTCACAGGGTCGGTCTTGGTGTACGCAATCGAGTTGGTGCCCTTCAGATTTTTCAGCAGGCCTTCGGCCTGAGTTCCCTGCGCCGCTCGCTCTGCCACTGTGTTCTTCACCACCTCGTACTTGCCGCCCGCCGCTTCGACGGCGCGCCGCAACTGCGTGTCTTGTTCCACCGTGATGCCTTGAAACGTAGAGAGAATCACCGTCGAGACCGTCGCCAGTTGCGTGCGAAGTTCGTCGGCCTGCGCCCTTTTTTCGGCTTTCTTCTTCATGGTTGACCCTTTTCCCTACGCGGCAACCGCTGTGGCCGCTTCCGCTTCCGTGTGATCGATCAGGATTCCCGGACCCATCGTCGAGGTTAGCGTGATCTTCTTGACGTATTTGCCCTTGGCTGCGGCCGGTTTCGCTTTCACAATCGCGCTCAGCAGAGCCTGGGCATTCTCTGCCAGGTTCTTTGCGGCGAAGCTGATCTTTCCGATCGGCGAATGGATGATCCCAGTCTTGTCCAGCCGGAATTCCACCTTGCCGGCCTTGATCTCTTTGACCGCCTTGGCAACTTCAAACGTCACCGTTCCGGTCTTCGGATTGGGCATCAGGCCGCGCGGACCAAGTACTTTGCCGAGCTTTCCGGCCGATTTCATCATGTCCGGCGTGGCGATCACCGCCTCGTAATCCGTCCAGCCCTCGGTGATCTTCTGCACCATGTCGTCACCGCCGACGAAATCCGCGCCCGCTTCCTGCGCCTCGCGTACTTTTTCGCCGCTGGCGATCACCAGCACGCGCTTCGATTTTCCCAGGCCGTGCGGAAGCACCACCGTACCGCGCACCATCTGGTCCGACTGTTTAGGATCGACGCCCAGGTTGACCACCAGCTCAACCGTCTCGTCGAACTTCACGAAATGCGCCTTGCGAAGAAGCTCCGCCGCTTCTTCCAATTGATAGACGCGCGCCTCCACCTGCTTGCGGGCGCGGTCGATATTCTTGCCACCTATCTTTGCGCTGCGGCCCATCGACGTTTCTCCCCCACCCTCTCGTTACTCCGCAATCTCGATGCCCATGCTGCGGGCCGTGCCCATAACCGAACGGATGGCGGAATCAAGCGCCGTCGTATTCAGGTCCGGTAGCTTGCTCTTGGCGATTTCTTCCACCTGTTTCCGCGTCACTTTCGCCACTTTGTTGCGATTCGGCTCCGGCGAACCCTTCACGATTCCCGCTGCACGCTTCAAAAGCTCGGAAGCGGGCGGAGTCTTCAGCACGAACGTAAACGTGCGGTCCGTATAGATCGTCACCAGCACGGGAATGATCATGCCCTCCGGCTCTTTCGCCGTTTTCCCGTTGAACTGCTTGCAGAAATCCATGATGTTCACGCCATGTGGGCCCAGCGCAGTGCCCACTGGGGGCGCCGGCGTGGCCTTCGCTGCCGGCAATTGCAACTTCACCGTCGTCTGAACTTTTTTAGCCATCTGTCTTCCGTCCCTTGCTTGCCTCGAATCCTTGCAAACCGCTCAGGCGACTTTCTCTACCTGTGCGAAATCCAGCTCCACGGGTGTCGATCGCCCGAAAATCGTCACCGAAACCTTCAGCGTGCTGCGGTCGGAATTCACTTCGTCAACCGTGCCCGTGAAGTTCGCGAAAGCGCCTTCATTGATGCGCACCTTCTCGCCGCGCTCGAACGACAATTTCGGCTTGGGCTTTTCCGCCGTAGTGGTCGCCCGGTTCAAAATGTTCTGAACTTCTTCTTCCGTCAGCGGCGAAGGATACTGGCCCGATCCCACGAAACCCGTTACCTTCGGAGTCGAACGCACCACGTGCCAGGTGTAGTCGTCCATCTCCATCTCCACTAGCACGTATCCCGGATAGCACATCCGCGGCGAGATCACTTTCTTGCCGCCACGCACTTCTACAACCGATTCCGTCGGTATGATCACCTGGCCGATTTTATCCGTCAGCCCGAACGCCACCACGCGGCTTTCCAGGCTCTCCTTCACCTTCCGCTCAAACCCCGAGTAGGTGTGGACGATGTACCACTGCTTGGTCATCGATTTTCCTTCAGCGATTTGCAAAGTAATGCAGCACCCAATTGGCCGCGCGGCCGAATATCGTGTCCGTCGTGAAAAAGAATAGTCCAAAAAAAGCCACCGTCACCGTTACCACAATCGTCGTGGACCAAACCTCGTGGCGCGAAGGCCAGTTCACCTGCTTCAACTCTACCTTCACTTCGTGGAGGAAGACTCGCAGCCGCCGGGGATAGCTGGCTATCTTGCCGACCGGCTCCGGTACCGAAAATGATGTTCCCCCGTTTGCTTCTTCCCTGTTCAATTTTGCCGCCTGTGCCATGTCTTGCCGGTCCCTCTAGCCCTCGCCGCCAACTTCTCACCGCCCCTCCGTCGCAAAGACTGGCAGGGGAGGAGGGATTCGAACCCCCACATCCGGTTTTGGAGACCGGCGGTCTGCCGTTGAACCTACTCCCCTAAATTTTCGAGGCGCAGGCTCGACGTCCGCCGGGTAGCTCCAAGCCTTACGCCGCGCTGCGTTATTTCACTTCCTTGTGAGCCGTGTGCTTCCGGCAAGTGTTGCAATACTTCTGCGTTTCCAGCCGGTCCGAATGTTTCTTCCGGTTCTTGGTGGTTGTGTAATTTCGGTTTTTGCAATCGCCGCACTGCAGTGTGATGATTTCTCGCATGTCCCTTTACCCTACTCGATGATCTCGGTGACGGCGCCGGCGCCGACGGTGTGGCCGCCTTCGCGAATGGCGAAGCGCAGCCCTTTCTCCAATGCCACCGGCGTGATCAGCGAAATCTCTGCTGACACGTTGTCTCCCGGCATCACCATCTCCACCCCCTGCGGCAGCTTTACGTCTCCCGTCACATCCGTCGTCCGAAAGTAAAATTGCGGCCGGTAGCCCGTGAAAAACGGCGTGTGCCGCCCGCCCTCTTCCTTCGTTAACACGTACGCTTCCGCCTTGAACTTCGTGTGCGGCGTGATCGATCCCGGCT
>JBAWEZ010000019.1:0-13110 GCA_049591475.1 Candidatus Acidiferrales bacterium | reverse complement strand
CACTCATTGCTTCTGTTGAGCTGGTCGAAGCGCAGAGCGACACCCACCTCAGGGCGCGGATTTCTGACTTGAGTCTCGTCGGCTGCTACCTTGACACGACCAACCCGCTTCCGATGAGCACGGAGGTCAGGTTGAACATCGTCCACAACGATGCGGCCTTTAGCGCACTCGGAGTGGTCGCCCATTGCCAGCCGAACATGGGAATGGGCATTCGATTTACGGACGTTCAGTTGGACCAGCACGCCATTCTGGAACAATGGCTCGCGGAGTTAGTGCGGGACTAGTTGCCAGCGCGTGGCTATGACTTACGGATGGGTTTTTGTGCTTTAATTGCCGACATGGAACAGGCTGAAATTAATCCGCGCCCGGTGGTTGGAGCGATAGTCGTGGTGAGCGGCCTCGCTGTGTCATTCCTGCTGTGGCTGCTGTACGTGCATCATGCTTCGGCTGATTTCGTCGGGCGCTGGATGTTTTTGCCGACGCTCAACGCGCTTCTGAACGGATTGTGCGCGATTGCACTATGCGTGGGATTGTATTTCATCAAACATCGCAACAGGAAAGCGCATCGCACGAGCATGCTGCTGGCCTTCGGGTTCTCTTCCGTTTTTCTCATCAGCTACATCGCGAATCACGCACTGCACGGCGACACGATTTTTCCCGGCCACAGCGCAGTGCGCACACTGTACCTTTCCATTTTAGCCAGCCACGTAACCCTTTCCATCGTCGCGCTGCCAATGGTGCTGACGACGTTCTTTTTCTCGCTGACGGGCCGGTTCGCGATGCACCGCCGAATTGCGCGCTTGACTTTCCCCATTTGGCTCTACGTTTCGATCACCGGCGTTGTGGTTTTCGTGTTCCTCAAGGCGTATGCGTACTAGAAGCGGTATTGATCCGGCCTGATTTGAGAGGGTAAGGTCCTATCAATCCGTACACGATGGAGCGCATGAAGTTCATCGCCCTTGGGTAGTCTTCTCACCGTCCGATCCCACAATCGTCATGGCAATCTCGAATGCGGATTGCTGCTGGATGACGGGCTATACGGAAGTTAAAGCCCCGCACCACACAGCTGAGCCACAATGATCTTGCCGGGCGAAACGGAAGCGGGCACTGCGAGGACGCAACCTTGCCGAGGGATGGCCTAGCGGGCTGATGGGAAAAGGAAATGGCTCTTTTCATCGGAAAAACGAATCAAACCCATCGATAATTCGACGAACGATCCTCCCGGTTCGCCTGATACGATTTCTCACCATCGCCGATGCGGCCGGGCATGGCATTCCCCCCACCCCCACCTTCCGTGCCCGACCGCCCTTATTTCAGGGGAAAATCAGCCGCCTGTGCGGCCTCGATTTTTCCTGCAGCCACGAGGGGGAACTCGTTGTCCTGCTTGCAATCGCGCTGCTCACAATCGACGGTTATTGGGATCGGCGGCAGGGCGACGAATTGAGGCGCGCTTGGAAGGTTTTGTCTTGGCTGTACTTTTGGATTAGAGACCCCGTCCTCGTAGTCGCGACCGTCCGACTTACGCACATGGGACTTCAGCCTTAGGCGCCACTGGCCCATGTTGGCAGCGACGCTCGCGGCTTTGCTCAAAAAGCAGGCGCTTCCCCTGTGTCGTCACTGTGTCAAAACTCGATGTATTCAAGCAATTGAGCTTGGCTTTGAGCGAAGAGCAGAATCTCCAAATTATTGAAAACATTGAGAAGTGGAACTCGCGGATGAAGTTCTTGGAGCCGGGAGCCGGCTTAGAATGCAAGCGTACTGGAGTCAGGATTCCTGGATGCACTTTTCGGAGTAACGGCATTTTCGGTCCAATTCCAGAGCGAGCAGTCGAGCCGCCACACCCACTGCAACGGCAGACTCGCTTGTGTCGCGCTCTTTTTAAGCAGCGCGTATGAGCTCAATTCGAAATGCCAATCGCAACAAATTCGGTACGTTGCAGGCCTCCGCAACTAGAAGTTCTTGTGGCTCCAACGACTTGACGGGAACCTGCAACCATCCGAATTGATAGTTTTCCAGTCTCAATAGCGTCGAACAGACGGTAGACGAACACCGGCAAGCCTGTAGTGGAAGTGAGGCTTCCGCCGTACTTGGGCTGAAGGCTACGAACTCGCCATGGGGCTAAGGACAGGTGTAATTTCCCGATTGTAAATGACCCGTGGTAATGGACCCTTTCACTGCGCCAACTCTGACTTAACGCCGGGATCGCAACAAAATGCTCCAGGCTGGAGTTGCCGCGCGTCGGTAGCGTCGTGGCTTTTAGGCGGGTCGGTCACTCTGATCAGGTTGTAGACGCTCCTTGGCTTGGACAGACCGATGCAGACGAAGAAGTTCCCTATCCTTTCTCGATCTCCACTAACGCCGCGGTGGTATGGAAAGCCGCGTTGTGGTAGGTTCTTGGCGATGCGCCGCGTCCCGTCCGCGATCGTCATCGTTGCGCTGCTGGCCATTCCCCTCGCTCTGCTGGCCAGAACAGGGCCGTGCGCGCAGTCGCAGTGCAGCCGGATGTGCGATTTGATTCTGCGCAGCGTGCGGGCCCAGCATATGCGCTGCACCTGCGGCATGACCGCGGATGGATCGCAGTGCGCCCGGAATTCCTCGCAAAAGCTTCCTGATTACGGATTGAACGCGCCGATGGCGCCGACCATGCCATCCGCACGCGTTGCCGTCGCCGCGCCGAGCTTCTCTCGCCGCGCTATCCCACGCGACGTTGAGTCATCCTCTTTCGGTTTTCGCTTCGAACTGATCCAGCCTCCGCGAGCCTAACTCCCGTTATTCAGCAATAAAAAATCCGACCGAAAGGGAGTGCCATGCGCACACTGAAGGTGTTTTTGCTCGCGGTAGTGTCTCTAGTATCTGCGGCGGCTGCACTGGCAGTGGTTTTTGGGACGATCAGAGGTCTTGTGCACGATCCACAGCACCGGCCGATTAACGGCGCGACGGTAGAGCTGAAATCGACGAATTCGGCTTGGTCGCGGTCGGTGAAGACGAATTCGAACGGGGAATTCGCGCTTCCGGCGGTGCCGTTTGGGCAGTATTCGATAGTGGTTACGGCTCCGCACTTCAGCAAGTTGGAGCAGACCTTCACGCTGGAATCAGATGAATCTCCGATTCTGCACTTTCAGCTTTCGATTGAGCCAGTGAGCCAAACAGCGGAAGTGACGGCAAATGTGGCGGACATCGCGGCCAGCACGGTGACTCCGACGACGATGGTGACCCGCCGGGTGATCGAACAAACGCCGGGAGCAAGCCTGACCAACAGCCTGAACATGATTACGGACTACGTGCCGGCCGCGTACGTGACTCACGACATGCTGCACATGCGCGGAGGGCATCAGGTGAGCTGGCTGATCGATGGCGTGCCGATTCCTAACACGAATATAGCGGCCAATCTGGGACCGCAGATCGATCCAGAGGACATCGATTACCTAGAGGTTTTACGAGGCAGCTACAACGCGGATTATGGAGACCGGACGTACGGAATGTTCAACATCGTGCCGCAAAACGGATTTGAGTTTAACAACGATTGCGATTTAGTGGTGACCGCAGGGAGTCCTTACCAGACCGACGACCAGATCGGTTGTGGAGGGCACACGGAGCGGTTTGCGTATTACGCCAGCTTGAATGGAAACCGGAGCAATTTCGGATTACAGCCGCCGATCGAGCAAACGTATCACGACGCCGAAAATGGCTTCGGCGGATTTGCTTCGTTCATGTTCAACCTGGACCCGAAGGACCAATTGCGGCTGGTGACTTCCTTGCGGCAAGACTATTATCAGATTCCCTATGACCCCAATCCCAACTCGCTCGGAAATACCTTGCTGGCCGAGTCTGGAGAATCCCCCAGCTACGGGCTGCGCGATAGCGAGCGCGAGCCGGATGGTTACCTCGTTTTTTCTTGGGTGCATACGTTTAATCCTAATATGGTGCTGACAGTTTCCCCGTTTTACCACTACAACGCCGCTCATTATGCGGGCGGGCCGAACGATTATCCGGTTAGATCGACAGTGGATCAGGACGCGAATTATGGCGGAATGCAGGCGGCGTTCAACTGGACCTTCTGGAGAAACGACCTGCAGGCGGGGCTGTATGGTTTTGCGCAGCACCAATACAATTACTTGGACAACGTTTTTGTGGACGGGACTCCAAACGTTCCGGCATCGTCGATTGGCGTGACGGGCGGGGTTGCGGCGGAGTTCATCGACGACACGTTTAAGGTGAATTCGATACTGACGTTTATGCTCGGGGTGCGGCAGACGAACTTCAACGCTGCGATTTCGGAGAGCGCGACGGACCCGCGCCTCGGTGGTACGGTGCGAATTCCATACCTCAACTGGGTCTTTCGCGCGTTCTACGGCTACTTCTATCAAGCGCCGCCGCTGGTGACGGCGACGGGCGCGCTGGCCAGCCTTGCGACCAACCAGGGATATGGGTTCGCTCCTCTGCACGGGGAACGAGACATCGAGCACCAGTTTGGCGTGACCATCCCGTATCGCGGATGGACGTTAGACGCGGATAATTTTGAGACGCGGGCGGAGAATTGGCTGGACCACAACAACATCGGAGAATCGAACATTTTCTGGCCGATCACCTGGGATGCGGCACTCATTCAGGGTTGGGAACTTACGCTGCGATCGCCGAATGTTTGGCATTACGGACAATTTCACGTGGCGTATTCGAATCAAATCGCGCAGGCGACGTCGCCGATTACCGGAGGATTGATTTGCCCTATAGGGATGCCGATGTGCCCAGCATATCCGCCCCCGGGATACGCACCGGTCGACCACGATCAGAGAAACACGTTGAACGTGGGGTTCAACGCAAATCTTCCGTGGGATGCTTATGCGTCGACAAATGTGTATTACGGGTCCGGGTTCAGCAATGCCTTTCCTGGCCAACCTTATCCCGGGAATTATCTGCCGGGGCACACCACATTTGACCTCTCCGTAGGGAAAACCTTCCTGGAGAAGTATTCGGTTTCCGTAACGGCGCTGAATGTGACCGATAAACGCGTGGAGTTGGACACCAGTCTGACCTTCGGCGGCTTTCACTGGAACGAGCCAAGAGAGGCTTACGCGCAGTTCGAATACCGGTTCAATTTTTGATCTATTGGCCGGGGAATGACGCAAACGGGCGGTGGCAACAATTCGACGGGAAGGATCTTGCGATGAATCCAGGTAATTCGATCAAGCGCCTCGTGGCTTTTTTCGCGGCCTTCGTACTCTCGCTAACGGCCGTTGCGGTGGCGGGCTACTCCAGGCAGGCCGCGCAACAACAGGCGCAACAGGCAAAGAACGTGAAGCGTTATCACCTGGTTGGCAAAATCGTGTCCATTAACCCGCAACAAAATACGCTGATGGTGATTTGACGCTTGATAAGGCCATGCTGCAGGACGTGCTCAGAAAACAATTCTAAGGCCCTCGCGGTATCGTCCCGTAGTGGGGTATTTGAGTCTGAGTTACCGGGTGAGCGAGCGGAGAGCGTGCCGGGTGACACGACTGCATCGCGGGACGTATCGATACAGCAGCCACAAGAATCAGGGGACGGCGTTGCGGATGAGGATTCGGGAAATTGCGCAGACCAGGGTGCGCTATGGGTACCGAAAGATCCGCGTGCTGCTGAACCGGGAGGGCTGGGAAGTGGGAAAGACGCTAGTGCAGCGGCTCTATCAAGAGGAAGGATTAGCGCTAAAACAAAGGCCGAAACGGAGAAGGCATGCAGCCGAGCACCGAGGAGAACGGGTGCGGGCAACGGAAGCAAACCAGGCCCGAGAGAAAGCTTAGCGATTGAAGTGGGCCAAGCGTTAAAGGGGACGAACGTGGTGGATGTCTTGAATCGACTTCGATTCAAACGCAGAGCGCCAAAGGTGCTTTTTTGCGATAACGGTCGGAGTTCACCAGTCAGATCATGGACCTGTGGGCCTATCAGAACGGAGTGAAGATCGACTTTTCAAGACCGGGAAAACCAACCGACAACGCTTATGTCGAATCGTTTAACGGAACGTTCCGTGCCGAGTGCCTGGACACACATTGGTTCACAACGCTGGCGGAGGCGAAACAGAGCATCGAGGCTTGGCGGAGAGAATATAATGAGAGTAGTTCTCACAGAGCTCTTGGAGAGAGGACACCGAACGAATTCGCCAATGGAATCGCGGCGAGCCGCGATTCCATTGGGATACGAACAGCCGAAAACTCGCCTTAGACTTGGTACAAAAAAGCCGGTCCGATCAGTGATGTAAACTCTCTCACTCGCCGTGGTACAACAAGTCGGTCCGGTCAATCAAAACAGGAAGTAACGTTGGGCAAGCGGCAGGACATTCGCAGGCTCGCACGATACTAACGTCCCATCGACTCGAACCTCATACGTTTCCGGATCGACTTCAATATTCGGCATCCCGCTGTTGTGAATCATATCTTTCTTGCCGATGTTCCGGCAATTCAGCACTGGAGAGACGATCTTCTGGAGTCCCAACTCTCGCGGCACTCCGGCGGATAATGCCGCCTGTGAAACAAACGTGATGCTGGTCGGCGCTGTGGCCGCACCGAAGCTACCGAACATCGGACGATACAGAACGGGCTGCGGCGTGGGGATCGAAGCATTGGGATCGCCCATTGCACCCCATGCGATGAACCCTCCCTTGACTACCATTTCCGGCTTCACTCCGAAAAAGCAAGGCTTCCAAAGAACGAGGTCCGCCAACTTGCCCGGTTCGATTGAACCAATTTCGGCAGCCATGCCGTGAGTGATAGCGGGATTGATGGTGTACTTCGCTATGTAGCGCTTGGCGCGGGCATTGTCGTTCTGGACGGAATCTTCCGGCAAGTTCCCACGCTGGGTCTTCATTTTGTGCGCGGTCTGCCAGGTTCGCGTGATCACCTCACCGATACGACCCATCGCCTGGGAATCGCTTGAGAGCATGCTGAGCACTCCCATGTCGTGCAGGATATCCTCGGCGGCGATCGTCTCCGGCCGAATCCTGCTTTCCGCAAACGCAACATCCTCAGGCACCTGTGGATTCAGGTGGTGGCAGACCATCAGCATGTCGAGATGTTCGGCGATGGTGTTCACAGTATATGGCCGGGTGGGGTTCGTGGAGGACGGCAGAATATTCGCAAACGATGCGATCCGGATAATGTCCGGGGCATGGCCACCGCCTGCACCCTCCGTGTGGTAGGTGTGGATCGCCCGCCCGGCGATGGCTTTCACCGTAGCGTCCAGGAATCCCGCTTCGTTGATCGTATCGGTATGGATTGCCACCTGAACGTCGAGTTGATCTGCGACTTTCAGGCACGTGTCGATCGCGGCAGGCGTAGTTCCCCAATCTTCGTGGAGCTTCAACCCGCAGGCGCCTGCTTTTACCTGCTCCACCAGCGGAGCCTCAGTCGCGGCATTCCCTTTGCCCAAAAAACCGAAGTTCATTGGCCACGCTTCGGCGGCCTGAAGCATCCGCGCAAGATTCCACGCTCCAGGCGTACAGGTAGTTGCCGCCGTGCCGGTCGCTGGGCCGGTGCCGCCTCCGATCATTGTGGTGATGCCGCTCGAAATGGCTTCGTAAATTTGCTGCGGGGAAATGAAGTGGATGTGGCTATCGATACCGCCAGCGGTCACGATCAGATTTTCGCCTGCGATCACTTCGGTAGCCGCGCCTAGAACGAGTTCGGGATCGACTCCGGCCATGGTGTCGGGATTACCTGCCTTGCCTACCTTGACGATCCGGCCGTTCTTAATTCCAATATCGCCTTTGACGATGCCCCAATGGTCGAGGATCACGGCGTTGGTAATCACCAGATCGAGTGCGCCGTGTTCAGCCTCTCGAACGGCGCTGCTGCTTTGCCCCATGCCGTCGCGGATGACTTTGCCGCCGCCAAACGTGATTTCGTCGCCGTAATGGGCGTAGTCGTGCTCGATTTCGATAAGCAGATCGGTATCCGCCAGGCGGATGCGGTCACCTTTTGTTGGTCCGTAGAGATCGGCGTACGTGGCGCGAGGTATATTCAGGCTCAACGGATCTGCTTTCGGTCACTTCTCTGAGGATTGAAACTGCGCCTTGGCAGCTTTTTCCAGAGCATGTTCGCGGACGCCGTGACGATCCAGAGCGCCTCCGACCAGTCCATTAAAGCCATGAATTACGCGATGTCCGGCGAACTCGGCAAGCTCTACTTCCTTCTCCTCACCGGGCTCGAAACGCACTGCTGTGCCAGCCGGCACGTTGAGGCGCATGCCATAGGTGCTGGCACGATTAAACGAAAGCTCCCGGTTAGTCTCGAAGAAATGGAAATGGCTACCCACCTGAATCGGTCGGTCGCCACGATTCCGAACCACCACGACTACCGTTCGTCTTCCCTCATTCGCGTGAATTGGACCTGCGGAGAGGTCGAGCAAATATTCACCCGGCTTCATGAATTTTCCTCCGAACTCATTTGATGGGATCATGAATCGTCACGAGCTTCGTTCCGTCGGGAAATGTCGCCTCTACCTGGACCTCATGAATGATCTCGGGTATCCCTTCCATCACTTGGTCGCGCGTAAGAAGTTTTCCTCCAAGGCTCATGATTTCAGCGACGCTCTTGCCGTCCCGCGCCGCTTCCATCACATCTGCGGTGAGTATCGCGACCGCCTCAACGTAATTCAGCTTCAACCCCCGCGCTTGGCGCCTCCGAGCGAGGTCAGCGGCCACTACGATCATCAATTTTTCCTGCTCACGCGGTGTCAGATGCAAGCGGTCCCTCCTGAAAACATTCTAGAAAAACGCAATCACGCTGCCGAGAGTCAATTCACCTTGCGTGGAGGAATTGCATCGCGACCATAAAGAAGTAACTTCGCTTCAGTCCACACGGTGCGCAAATTCGCGAGGATATCGCGGCCGCTGTGAGTAAGGCCCCGTACCACCGTGGGAAGAAGGCAGACGGATGAGTGGCTCGCAGACCAACCGGCGTACCTGCGAATCTATCTGGATATTCCCGGTCAGCAAGAAAGACAAAAGAAAAACGTTCCCCTGGGTAAGTGTATCTCTCGTCGGGCGGCAAGACGAAAAGCAGACAAGTGGATCATGGCGAACGGAGTTAACGACAGGAAGATGCTGGAAGCTGCCCTCCAGACTGCCGAAATAAGTTTTCGGCAACAGGCTGGATGGTGGCTGTCGGAAATCCGCTCTGGTCGCCTGAAATGCCGACAGCGCAACAAGCGCGGCCAGCGAATCCGCCAAACCACTCTTGACGCCTACACGACGGCGATCACCTACCTGAACGAGAAAATCGGTGATATGCCGCTCGCCTTATTCGACAACGCGGAGATGCGCGATCTGATCGCCGCGATGGAAGAAGAACGAAGGGAAAACGGCGAACCGCGTTTCACACCGAAAACCATCGTCAACTACTACCTTGTCGTTGCCGCTGTCTTTGCGACGGCAAAGGACCACACCGGCAAGAACTTGTTTTCCAGGAATTGGGATTTGAATTTCATTGCTCTGCCAGCCGTCAACCAGCGAGAACAGAACACACCAACCCTGGACTCGGAGTGTATGCCGCATGGCAAGCGCACTGAGCGATGCGGCAACGCCCTGAAGACCCGTGGGCGCAGTCCACTCGGTGAACGTGCCGTTTCCGTTGTTACGCCACAACAGGTTTCCGTCCGGTTTCGCAATTCTGGGAAATGAGAGCGGTTGCTGCGGAGTCCAAGAAATGGAGTCGCCGAAACGGGTCACGTATGAGTCGAGATCGCCATCGTGATCGAAATCGATGAACGTCAAGCCCAACACCAAACCCCGGACGTGGATTCCGGCGGAAGCCTTCACATCCCGGAATGTTCCGTCTCCCGGGTTGTGATAGAGGACGACGCCGCGGCTCGATCCCAGCGCGAAGTCCGGATGGCCGTCGTTATCATAATCATCGCCGACAGCGCAACCCGTGCCCTCTCCGTGAAATTTGATTCCCGCTTTTTCCGTAACCTCGTCGAATCGCCCGTGCCCAAGGTTGCGATAGAGCGCCGCTTTGCCGTTGCCATCGGCATTGACTAGCAAAAGGTCCGGCCTGCCGTCCCCGTCGTAATCAATGACGCAAGCGCCGCTGCCGAGAAAATTTGCCAGCGAATCGGGCTGAACTGCAGGACCATACCTCGCGGGCAAACCGGCCAAAGCCGTAACATCAACGAAGTGCACTGGGATTGCTGGCGGCACCGGTGCGGGAAGTGGAGGCATCTCCTCCGCTAGAGAGTATTTGCCTTCATCTCCGTAGGCAAAACTCACCGGGGCCCCGAGTTTGGCCCCGGTGATGTGTTGAAAGCGCTCCAGGTGTTCTCTCGTTTGACCTGCCTGTCCGGAACGTTCGAAGGCCTGTCGGTCGCGGTCGTAATTTCGCATGCGGATGTAAGCCGACCCAAGGAATCGTACTCCCACGGCAGAGAGATGTGGTCAACCGCGTTATTGGGACGTACACACCGCCCGCTATTTTCGTGTATCCCTACGAACCTTGGAGACGATAGAAAACGTTAATCATCAGGATCGGAAAGTTCTGTTGCGCGGCGGCGGCCTGAGTGGTTAATCTGACGCTGATGCGCTAACGGATGCCCACGCAAAACAAGAGCTGTGAAAGTGCCGCAATAGGTCCAACGAGCCTTGTCAAATATGCCCAGTAAAACGGCGATCGCCCCTGGCGGGCAGCTCGATCACTATCGCATCGAAGCGATCATCACCAGCGGGCCAGCGATCATGGTGTATCGCGCCACCGATTTGCAGGCGGATCGCGCGGTGGCCATCAAGATCCCGCATCCGGAAATGGAAAGCGATCTGGCGTTTATCGACCGTCTTCGCCGCGAAGAGGATATCGACGAGAATTTGAGCCATCCGGGACTACTGAACGGCATCAAGGACGAGCATCGCAGCCGGTTCTACATCGTCACAGAATGGTTCGACGGGCAAACGCTGCGGCAAATCCTGAACAGGGAGAAAAAGCTGTCGCCGGAACGAGCCGTCCAGATCGCGTTAAGGGTCTGCGACGTCCTCGATTACATCCATGGTCACGGAATCGTCCATCGAAATTTGCGGCCGAAACATATCCTGGTGGGCGCGGACGATCGGGTAAAACTCACCGGATTCGAGCTTGCAGCGAAGGAAGGCAGCCCGCGGTTGACGTTTACCAGCATTGCGCAACTGCTGGGCTCCTCCTCGTACATTTCGCCCGAGGAATTGACCGGAAGGCGGGGCGACGCGCGCAGCGATATTTACTCGCTTGGGGTGATCCTGTATGAAATGCTGACGGGCGTAACTCCCTTTCCCGGGAACGATCCGTTTGATCGAATGCGCAAGCATCCGATCCCGCCGCGGGAACTCGAACCAGCGGTCACGCCGCAGTTGCAGGAAGTGATTTACCGGGCGACCGAGCGCGAGCATAAGAATCGCTACGCCAACGCGCAGGATTTCGCCCGCGACCTGTCGCAACTGGATCAAATCGGAATTACCGAGCGCGTAGAGCTGCGTGACTGGAAAAAAGACCGTGAGTTCGAAGCTAAAAGGATCTTGTTGTATACCGCTTTGGTGCTGATCCCGCTTTTGATATTCGGGCTGTTGATCTATTTCTCGCGTAGCTAGCGGCTGCTCGCGCCGGTGACGGCGACGCGGCCGTAAGTTTCTGCCATCGATTCCATCAATCACCCGCATAGAATCTCCCGATTGGACTCGTCGAAAGACCCTTGTTACGCTCCCCCTGTTTCCGCAAGAACTCTAGGCACGCAGGAGTGGAACCTATGAATGAAAGAATGGTCCTAATCGACCTTTTGCTGGCCGGATTCTTTGCCACCGCGTGCCTGCGGGCGCAGACGCCCGTGGATCGCGATAAGAAGATTTCAGATTTCTTCCGGCTTAGCGGGCGCATGGAACGCCTGCGCCGTTCACGCTGGCAATGGTTCGCTATGGTTGCCTTCATGCTGGTGCTGCGCTTGCAGCAGCAGTTGCCGCTGGTTTTGGAGCTCATGGTGACGCTGGAATTCGCGCTGTTCATGGCCATTCCGAAGTATGTTCCGGCGGGGGTTCGCGCCCGCCTCCAATGAAGATGAAGACCATCCCGGAGCTCGGTGATTTCGTTCGCCGGTTGCGGACGCAGATGAGGTACGGCGAGCTCTCCCGAGCTCCTCTTTGCCTGCTGCGAATCGAGGCACGTGGCGAGGCCGCCGAATGCGATTGGCTAGCGCGATTGCCGGACGTTTGGGACTCGACGCTGCCACGAAACCGAGGGGCGCAATTGGCCTCCGAGCAGGCTTTGCGGGATGCGATTGGAGTTAGTCGGTTGTTGTTCGATTCGTTGCCGCAGATTCAGGAGGCGCGGTTCCGGGCATTTCGGCAGTCGGCTCGCGTGCCGCCCGACCTGATCATAACCGGCAAGTTTCGCCGGGAGGCGCCGTCGGTGATGCGAGTGCCTTCGCTGGTGATGCGGGCCAAGTTGCATGGCCTTCACTTTTGGCTCGACGACGGAGTTCTAATGCCGCTCGACGAGCAGGGGCAGCGCGGTTTGCGGTTGATGGGAGTTGGCTAGGAGATGGATGACCCCATGCGGGTCTAGGAGGCGGTGGTTATGGCGGCAAATAGGTCGCAAGGAAGTTTTTACGCTTTGTTCTTGGTGGCGGCCACGATTCTGTGTGCCGGCCTCTTTGAATGGTCGGGCGGCTTGGGCAAGCTCCTTTTCGTGATCGGGGCAGTTGGCCTGATCGCGAGCCTTTTCGGCATGCTCAAGATCAAGCCTCTCGAAGGCAGGACGGCGCTGAAACCCAGCCCCATGGGGATGAAGTTAATTGGCGCTTTCGTGGTTGCTTTCGGATGGTTCATCACTTTGTTCGGTACGCATCTGACGGCCAGTGTCGGTGGGCGCTTGGTTCTCGCGTTGATCGGCATTGCAGTCAGCTTGTTCGGGATCATCGTAGTTTTGCCTGCGGCCTTCAACAAGAACGCGGTTTGGAAGACCTGAAATCGCCGGCCTTTCAGCGGCGGCCAAAACTATTTTACGGAGAGCACATGAAGAAACTTATTCGAGGCAGTTGTTGGATCCTTTGTATTGTTCTCGCGTGTCTCGCGTTGGGCGCAGGCGCCCGCGCGCAGGCGCCTGCGGCGGCGCCGGCGGCCGTCCC
>JBAWEZ010000018.1:0-132152 GCA_049591475.1 Candidatus Acidiferrales bacterium | reverse complement strand
CCTTCGGGTTGTTCTTGCTGAGCACCTTGGTGATCGCCGCCGTCAAGGTCGTCTTCCCGTGGTCGATGTGCCCTATCGTCCCCACGTTTACGTGCGGCTTGCTCCGCTCGAATTTCTCCTTCGCCATCGCCTTCCGCCTCGCTTCTAGCTAAACTGATACGGGAATTCGTTCACCAAATCTAAACAGCGCCTCAACTCTGCAGTCAAATCATCGATCGTCGAGTCAAGCTGTCTACGCTCGGCATCCGGCAGGGACCGCAAGGCGTCCGCAGCGTTGGCCATCCGCAGCCCGCTGTCTCCTCCATATGTCAGCCTTCCCACGACGTCCTCCCAATTGGCTAACCTAACTCCGCCCATACGGAGATCATCCAGGAACGCCCTAGCCTGCGGCCTCCCGTCATGTCCTGATCGAGGATTCAAGCTCGACTTCGCCAACTTCTCCAGAGCATCAAACTCGCGCGTCATCTTTTCGTTCTCCGTCGTCTCGATGGAGCGGGGGACGGGATTCGAACCCGCGACCATCTGCTTGGAAGGCAGAGACTCTACCCCTGAGTTACCCCCGCTCATTCCGCGCCGCAACCACGCCTTTCAAGCTGGAGCCTGGGACCGGGATTGAACCGGTGACCTCGTCCTTACCAAGGACGCGCTCTACCAGCTGAGCTACCCAGGCCCGAACCGGCCGTTCTCGATCCTTGAATCGCGGCGCCCCTACTCGCTACCTGTCGCCAGGGCCGTCAACTTCGCCTGCCTTAAAATAACTTCGCTCTTGCTCAAGTGCTGAATAGCTGAATCTCGAAACACTGGTGGACGGGGGAGGATTCGAACCTCCGTAGCCCGCAAGGAGCGGCAGATTTACAGTCTGCTGGTTTTAGCCACTCACCCACCCGTCCCGGAATTGGTACGGCACACAAAGCTGTGTCCTTCCACTCTAGCTAAATCGATCCGGACTTCCTTTGGGGCGCGCTGTAACGCAGATAGGGCCCGTGTCCAAAGACACCAGCCCGAACGTTTCTTTAACGAGGAATCCGTCCCTAACACCTGCCGACAAAAATCCCGGTCCCTCAAAATCAGCTGGCGGAGGGATTCGAACCCCCGACCCTCTGATTACAAATCAGATGCTCTACCAACTGAGCTACGCCAGCCCGGCGCAAACCGAATGAAATTATCACACCGGCAATCGAATTGCAACAGGCTCGCAGAGCCCGGCAATAAGATTGCCACCGCGTTGACTATTATTTCTGCGTGTTCGTTCGCTGGAACAAGAACAACATAAATTATACCGCCACCGAAAGAATTTGGCCACCTCGAATATATCGGCCAGATTTAGAGACCGTGGGAGAACATGTCAACAAGACAGGTATGCCAGGCCCCCGGTCGTACACCCATAACTTAGTTGGTTTGATGCGCACACACTCGCTTGGGTTCCTGGCCTTTTTTGATGGGCAATACCTAACCCTGGCCGTTAAAATGTGAGAATCAAATATGCCATGGCGCTCACGTCTAAATCCCGCGCATTGATCTCGGGAGCCGTTCTCCTCTGCATCGCAGGTATCGCCGCAGGCATCCACCTCCACAACGGTTCGCGCCCATTGCCTCCTGCGCCAGCGCCCGCCCACGCAGCGCCCTCCCCTGGCATATTCAGCGAATTGCCGCCCACCGCTCCGGTGATTGGCTTTGCCAACGTTGCCGAGCTTCGAGATTTGCAAAATACGCCCCTGGCATCCGTCTTGGGGCTCGCCGCACCGGGCCCCGCCGAGGATCGGGAATACCATCAGTTTGTTCGCGACACGGGCTTCGATTACACGCGCGACCTCGACAAAGTTGCCGTTGCGTTCTGGCCGGCGAATCTAATCCAAACAGCGGGAACCATTGGCCAAAACCGCATGTTGGCCGTTGCCGATGGCCGCTTCGATCAGCAAAAAATAGACGCGTACGCTCTGCGCACCGGAAAAGCGGTCAAGCAAGGCGAGCGCACGCTGTATGGTGTGCCGGGCAATCCGCCGGTCGCGTTTGAGTTTTTCTCGCCCACGCGAATTCTGATCGCCAGCGGCCCGAATCCGGTGAGCCTTCTAATGATCGCCGATCCGCCATCCAACGGCGCCGCAATCCAGGCGCGCATCAGCCGCGTGGCGGGCGCCCCGATTTTCGCGGTTGCAGAAACTCGCAACCTGCCCTCCAGTTTCTATTCGAATTTCCACAATTCGCCGCAACTAGAAGCACTCGCCAAGAGCATTCGGGAACTCACGCTCGCCGCGCAACCCGGCGGCAACAGCATCAACACAGTCGTCGATGCCCGGTGCGATTCCCTCACAAACGCGCTCGAGATTTCCACGCTGCTCGACGGTTTCCGCGTCATCGCGCGCGCCGAACTCTCCGATCCCAACGTACAGCGGCAAATGACCCATCAGCAGAACAGGTTCTTGACCGGCCTACTGAGACAAGCGAAGGTCAATCGCGATTCCAACTGGGTGCGCCTGACCTTTCAAATCACTCCCGCCATGCTCGACTCTTCCCGCTAGCCTGCCGCCGCTTCATCGAAAGGCGCCTCCACCAGCTTCATCACGCGTGAAAGGCTGCCGCCACCATTAATTCAGAGTGACGGATTAAGCGAACCCCGAAGAACCGACATTGACATCCGGGCCCATTAGAACTTTAATCGGCCCCAACAAGTTTTACACCAGCCCGTTTCCTGGATACCTCGAGGAGAGGCTATGAAACGCATATGGATTGTGCTGTTTGCCGTCTGCGCGTCTCTTTTCTTGCTGTTAACCGCTCATGCACAAGGCGTAGGAGCTTCCGGTGATTTGACCGGAACCGTTACCGATCCTTCCGGTGCTGCCGTAGCGAATGCCTCGGTCATCGTTACACAATCAGCGAGAGGATTTCATCGCGCCGCGACGTCCGATGAAACGGGCGAATATCGGCTCACCGGCCTTGCACCAGCGAATTATGAGGTGACGATTTCGGCGGGTGGCTTTGAAACGATTGTCCAGAAAGGTGTGACCGTCGCGGTCGGACAGATAACCGTTGCCGATTTTGAGTTGAGCGTCTCGAAAGTGCGGCAACAAGTCACAGTAACCGCCGCGCCGCCCACCGTGAACATCGAGCAGGCGCAGCAAGCGAATAGTATCAGCGAACGCTACATAACCGACCTGCCGATCAATCGCCGCGATTACCTTACTTTCACTTTGCTTGCGCCGGGCGTTTCGAATTCCACCAGAATCGCTTCCGACCAGGATTTCCGCGTGAAGCAAACGCCGCAGAGCGGCCTTTCCTTCTATGGCAGCAACGGCCGCGGCAATAGCGTCACCGTGGACGGCGGCGAAGCCAATGACGATTCCGGCGGCGTGCGACTCAACGTCAGCCAGGGCGCGGTGCAAGAATTTCAAATCAACCGCAGCAACTATTCCGCCGATCTCGGCGGCGCTAGCGGCGCTTCGATCAATATCGTCACGAAGTCCGGCACTAACGATTTGCACGGTAGCCTGTACGGCTACTTCCGCAACGACGCGCTCGACGCGCGCGATCCCTTCGCTTTCGGCCAGGCGCTCACTCCTGCAGGTCCGTTTTCTTTCACCGCTCAGGGACTACCGGTGAAGAATTCTCTCAGCAGGCAGCAGTTCGGCGGCACGGTCGGATTTCCAATCAAGAAGAACAAAACGTTTCTGTTCTTGTCCTTCGAAGGCTTGCACGAAAACTCCCAGAACGCCGTGCCGCTGCTGACAAATAGCTCGATTTTCGCCGGCCCGACCGCGGGCACGCCCACCCTGTTTCCGGCAACCGATCCCAGGGCCGCGCAACAGACGGTATTAAGCGGACTGACCGCTGAGGGAAATGGCGTCAGCGTTCCCTGTTTAAGCCAATTCAATTCCGGAGCACCCCCGACGATCGTTACGTTGCCGGCAGCCATTTGCGCCGGCGCACTCGAAACCGCGCTCACCGTCAGCCCCGTGAGCGGAATCTCCGCAAATCAAAATGCAGTGAACAATTTTCTGATCGGGCAATTGGAAGCCAATGGCGGGCTGTTTCCGTATAACACGCGCGAATATCTCGGGTCGGCGCGCTTGGATCATCAATTCAGCCAACGCGATCAAGCTTTCCTGCGCTACGACTACGGCCATGACCTGGAAGAAAACCCGGACGTGCAATCCCTGACCGGATTTTCGGCTGGTAGTTCCCTGCACACCTATGACAACACGCTCGAAGGTTCCTGGTTCCACGAATTCAGCGCCACCGCGCAGAATGAAGCGCGCATTCAGTACGATTACAACTACACCGGAGTAATTCCCAACCAGCCCGGCGAAGTGGGACTGCAAATTCCCGGCGTGGCGTCGCTCGGAACCAACATTTTCCTGCCAAACCGCACCATTCTGCGGCGCTACGAATTCGCCGACAATACCACCATAATCCGGGGCCACCACACCTTCAAATTTGGCGCGGACGAACTTCTGCGAGGCGACCATACTGAAGCGCACACGTACATGCCGGGCCGCTTCATTTTCGGCAGCATTCCAGGTGGCGCGCTCAGCCCGTGCCTGCAAGCACCCGCCGATTGCGGCCTGACGACCACACTTCCGGCGGCAATCGACCCCTTGCAAGCGGCCTCGCTCGGCGCTCCGTTGCAGCTCCAGCAAGGATTTGGCTCCGAGGTTTACGCCGCCACGCGCCCGTACACGGCGTTTTATGGGCAGGACTCCTGGCAAATCATGCCGAACGTTACTTTTAACTTTGGCCTGCGCTACGAAATGGACACCGAGCCGGCTCCGCTGAACAGCGACTACAACAACTTCGCGCCGCGAATTTCCTTTGCGTGGGATCCGTTTGACGATCATAAGACGGTGATCCGCGCCGGCTACGGAATCTTCTACGCGTCCACCTATTTTCAAATTCCAGATGTGGACAACACGTTGGGACTGCTCAACTCCAACGGCAGTTCGGTCGAAGACCAGTCCGCGGGAAACCAGGTGGCGAATGGCATCGCGACTTGCGGAATATTGAACTTTCCAATTTTCCCCGGCAACGGCGGCAGCGCGTGCAATCGAAAAATCGGAATTTACGTGATCCCGCTGACCGGCTATCCCGCGAATCTGGGCGATTACTTGAATCCTAATCCGACGATCACCTCGGCCACGGTTTTTGGCGGACTCTTCGCCCAGGGATTGGTTCAATGCACCACGCCCACGGCGGGAAACGCGGCGTGCATAACTCCCGCCGCGCTCTCTCCTCTGATCGGCGTTCCGATCACAAACAGCGGTGCGATTCCTCCAGTCTCCGTACTCTTTAGCGACCAGCGAAAATATCAAGACCCGTATTCGCAGCAGGCGGAATTTGGCATTGAACGCGAGATCGCGCCCGGTCTTTCGATTTCCGGTAGCTTCATCTACTCGCACACGGTCCGGCTGCCTGTCGCGTTGGACACGAACATCCTTCCCGCGCCATTTGTTACGCTTCCTCTTGCAAACGGAAAAGCAGCCACGTACCGCGATTGGAATATCAATCCGGCTGCCGATCCGTACAGCATCCTGACCGGAAATCCTTCGCCCTGCGTGGCGAACCCGTTCGCCTGCTTTGTGAATCCGCTGATCGCCCAGAACAACCAGTACAGTTCCGCGGCGTCGGCTCTTTACGAAGGCGGGATTCTCGAAGTCAAGAAGACCTACAGCAACTATTTCACGCTGATGGCGAACTACACGTACAGCAAAGCTTTCGACACCACCACGGACTTCAATAGCGATTACGCCCCGCAGGACGAAACGAATTTGAATGCCGAGCGTGCGCTTTCGGAATTTGATCAGCGTAACAAGGTGGTAGTCGCGGCCGTTGCCGACAGCCCGTGGAAGGAAACGATTCTCTCTGGTTTCGAGCTTTCGCCGATCTTCACTTACAACAGCGGCCACCCGTTCAATTTGCTGGCAGGCAGCGAAGTGAATGGCGACAATCACCCAACCAATGACCGCCCCATCGGCGCCGCGCGGGACACCGGCCTCGGTCCGAATTTCATCAATTTCGACCTGGGACTCAAGTGGCGCTATAAACTCGGCGAGTCGCGCTCGTTGCAGTTCATGGCGCAGGCGTTCAATCTTTTCAACCGCACCAATTTCGCCAGCGTGAACAACGTCGTCGGTCCATTCTTCGGATTGCCCACAGCTTTCGGGGGAACGGGATCGACGACGTTCAACGTGCATGGCATCCGGCCCGGCACAGGACTGCCAGGTGGGGTGGTTGCCAGCCCGAGCACTCCGCTCGCGTTCACGTCGGACTTTCCAAAGCGCGAAATACAGCTAGCCGTGCGCTTCGAATTCTAACGGTCGATTAAAAGCCCCCACTTCCCACCGCTCTGACGAAGCAAGCGCGGCCAACGCGCCCCGCGTCAGGTAGAGTTTTGTGCGTTCTATAACTCCGCTACTGCATTGAACATTCCACTCGCCGCGTGCTAGGATTTCTGGCGCATTCAGGGACCACACGTGATCGACAAAACGCTGAAAACCTGCGATGAAGCTGTAGAAAAAGTGTTTGACGGGGCCACGCTGATGCTCGGCGGATTCGGCGACCCCGGCCTTCCCGGCCAATTGCTGGAGGCGGTGCGGCGAAAGGGCGTCAAAGAACTCTCGGTGATTCATAACGGCGCCGGCGCGGGCGATTGGGCGCTCGGCGGCCTAATCAAAGATGGGCGCGTGCGGAAGGTGACTGCGTCGTTTCCCAATAATCCCGGAGCCATTTATTTTCAGGAACTGTATTTGAAGGGCCAGATTGAACTCGAATTGGTACCGCAGGGCACACTGGCTGAACGGATTCGCGCCGCGGGATCCGGGCTTGGCGGGTTTTTCACGCCGACCTCCGCGGGCACGGAACTCGGCAAAGGTAAGGAGACGCGGACGATTGACGGTCGGGACTACGTGTTCGAAAAACCTTTGCATGCCGACTTCGCCATGATCCGCGCCCATAAAGGCGACCGCCTGGGCAACTTGCAGTTTCGCAAGGCCATGCGCAACTTCAATATCGCCATGGCGATGGCTGGAGCCACAACGCTCGCGGAAGTTGACGAGCTGGTTCCGGTGGGCGGCATCGATCCGGAGGATGTGCACGCGCCGGGAATCTTCGTCGACCACGTGGTGGAATGCCCGCGCCATCCGAGGCTGATCGAAATCGGACCACCGAAGTAACCGGATGTTAAGCGGGCGGTGGCGGAGCAGCGAAACGCGAAGTAGCCAAGGGAGAAACCAGTGAAACTGACACGCGACGGCATCGCCTACCGAGTAGCCTACGATTTGCCGGACGGCGGCTACGTGAACCTTGGGATCGGCATCCCAACCTTGGTGTCCTCGTATGTGACTGCGGACAAAGAAATCATGTTCCACAGCGAGAATGGAATTTTGGGCATGGGTCCGCTGGCCGCTCCCGGCACCGAGGACGTGGATTTGATCAACGCGGGCAAGCAGTACGTGACCATGCTTCCCGGTGGCTGCTTTTTCGATCACCCGATGTCGTTTGCCATGGTCCGCGGCGGGCACATCACGCACACCGTACTTGGCGCGCTGGAAGTGGCGGCGAACGGCGACTTGGCCAACTGGCGCACGCCCGGCGAGAAAGTTCCCGGCGTGGGCGGCGCGATGGACTTGGCGTTTGGCATCAAGAACGTGTGGATCACCATGACGCACGTCACCAGCAAGGGCAAACCGAAAATTCTGAAAACGTGCACGTTGCCGCTGACCGCGCCGCGCTGCGTGAAGCGCATTTACACGGACATGGCGCTGATCGACGTGACGCCTGAAGGGCTGTTGCTGCGGGAAGTGGCACCAGGTATCGACGTCGCTACGGTGCAGGCGAATACGGATGCGCCTCTGCGCGTGTCCAAAGATTGCCGCGATATGGATATTCCCGAAAATCTGCGGAGCGTTGCGCTGGCCGCGGTGTAAACGGCACCGGCAGCACGGCGTTTTTTCCCGAGGAGTTCTCCTTGCTCAAAGCGATCGACATGCACGTCCATATTCTGACCGGCGAGCGCGCCAAGCAGGGATGGGCGCCCGCGACGAAAGCCGGACTGCCGATGAACACCGGCAAATGGCGCACCGATCCGGACGGCATGGCGGAGATGTACCAGAGTCTGCAGATGATGGCGGTGATCTTCGACGTGGACGGCGAAACGCGATCCGGCGTGAAGATCGACAACGCGGAAACCGCCGGATGGATGAAAAAATATCCGCAGACGTTCATCGGCTTCGGCAGCGTCGATCCGTGGAAGGGCAAGGTTGCCGTCGATGAAGTGCAGCGCTGCGCGGACATGGGATTGCGCGGCATGAAATTTCAGCAGGCGGCGCAAGGATTCGATCCCACCAACGAGCGTTTTTTTCCGATCTACGAAAAGATTGTGAAGTTGAATTTGCCGGTGATTTTTCACACCGGAACGACGGCGGTGGCGGCGGGATCGCCGGGCGGAAAAGGAATCGTGCTGGAATACTGCAAACCGATTCCGTACATCGATAATTTGGCGGCGTGGTATCCGGAAATGCGCATCATCATGGCGCATCCCTCGTGGCCGTGGCATGACGATCAGCTCGCCGTCCTGCGGCACAAGGGAAACACATACATGGACCTTTCCGGATGGGCGCCGAAATATTTTCCGCAATCAACGGTGCACAACATCAACACGCTGGTGCAGGACAAGGCGTTCTTCGGCACGGACTTCCCAATGATGACGCCCGAGCGGTGGCTAGCGGAATTCGCGGAGCTGCCGCTGAAGGATTCCGTCCGGCCAAAAATTTTGCTCCTGAACGCTGCAAAGTTTTTGGGCATCGAACTTCCCGCCTCGCAAAACACAAGCAATTCGTAGGAAGTTATCACTTTCGCCAGCGTTCGGCCTGAGGCACGTGGAAGGCTGCGCTTGCCTTTTATGGTGGCAAGGATTGCTGCACGTGGTCACGGAGCCCACTCAATTCGCGCGGGCTAAGCGTTTGCGGTGGGTCATGCCCGAATCGGAACGCGGTTTATAAGAAGGAGACTTGCGGGGAGCGGAAGGCTCTCCAAAGAACGTGCCACCGCCCAAAATAGCGCCGATGGCCTGGACGAGGCTGCGAGCTGCTTGCGATTTCAGAACATATCCCTGGGCACCTGCACGCCGGACTTCCGCATCGATTGTCTCCGATTCGTGGGTAGTGAAGATAAGCACGGGAATCTTGATGCCGATCTCCCTCATACGATGGCACGCTTCGAGTCCGCTGACGCGCGGCATGCTGATATCGAGAATCACGATATCGGGTTGGAGCGATTGGGTCAGCGAGATGGCCTGATCGCCGTCAGTGGCTTCGCCGGAGATTTGCCATTCCGGCCGAACCTTGGCGAGCAAAGAGCGCACGCCTTCGCGCAAGATTTCATGGTCGTCGACCAGCAGAATCCGGGCTTTACGTTTGACAGCAGACATAACGGGGGCCCTCAAGTTCAAATATGTGAGTATTACGGTCCGTCAATGATGGTTAGTTATTGGAGCGGCACCATGGCGCGCATCAAGGTACCTTTCGAATCCGACGTGATCTCAAGCGAACCGTCCAACTGCTGCAGGCGCTCGCTCATTCCGCGCAAACCTACTCCGATTGAACCCATCCAATCTTGGCCGCCGTTTTCAAACAGAGCTGGAGGCAAGCCCTTGCCGTAGTCCTGAACTTCCATCACTACCTCGCTCGCGGAGCGACAAATGCGGATCTCCGCGGTCTTGCTTCCGGAGTGGCGCTGCACATTCGTCAAGCATTCCTGAAGAACGCGAAATAAGACCAGTTCCGCGTCGCGACCGACGCGCCCGAAATCATCGGGAATCTGCAAAGTGGTTTTGATACCACTGCGCTTTGAAAATCCTTGCAAATACCAAGGAACGGCGGAGCGTAGCCCCATTTCCTCGAGCATGGGCGGGTAGAGGAGGTAGGAAACGGTGCGCACTTCTCGGAGGCAGCTTTCCAGCAGGTTGGCGCACTCCGCTATCTCTCCCGCGGCGTCAGCGGGGACGGTCATCGATTCCAATTTTATTTTTAAGACGGACAGATATTGGCCGAGGCTATCGTGCATCTCACGGCCGATGTGGCGGCGCTCCTCGTCCTGCGTGCGCAAGAGATGAAGGGAAAGCTCGCGCAAGGCTTTTTCCGATTCGCGCAATTTCTTTTGCGATACTTCGAGCGATTGCAGCGCCAGCATACGCTCGGTCAGGTCGCGGGTGACCTTTCCGAAGCCGATGAGTTGGCCCTCATCGTCGCGGACGGCGGTGATCACCACGTCGGCCCAGAATTTCGAACCGTCCTTGCGCAAGCGCCAGCCTTCGTCTTCGAAGCGGCCCTCGCGGGCGGCGATCTCCAGCGCCCATTTTGGTTTCTCTTCCCGGACGCCCGCGGGATAAAAGCAGGAGAAGTGCCGGCCGATGATTTCCGACGCCTTGTAGCCCTTGATACGCTCGGCGCCCCTGTTCCAAGTGGTCACGTAGCCCTCTGGATCGAGCATGAACATGGCGTAATCCTGCACACCGTGAACGAAAAACTGAAAACGCTCCTCCTGGCGGTGCAGGATCAGTTCGGCGCGCTTTTGTTCGGTGAGGTCGCGCGTGACTTTTCCAAATCCGATCAACTCGCCTGATTCGTTGCGAATTGCTGTGATGGTGACGCGAGCCCAGAACCTCGTGCCGTCCTTGCGAATTCGCCAACCTTCGTCCTCGGCACGGCCCATTTTTTCGGCAAGGTCCAGCAATTTTTGCGGTTTGCCGGAACGGATGTCTTCAACGGGATAAAAACGGGAAAAATGGCTGCCCAGGATTTCCGAGCGCCGATAGCCCTTGATTCGCTCCGCGCCTTCGTTCCAGCTTGTGACGCGGCCGTTCGCATCCAGCATGAAGATGGCGTAATCCTGGACGGCTTCGACGAATTGCCGGAACCGGCCTTCCCGATGCTTCCATTCCACGTCGGAATGCAAGGAATGCCCTTGGTTCTGCCTGCCGACAGCGTTTGGCACAAGATCATCTTCCGCAGCCGATTGCATCGGCGAATCTTCGGTAATCACCACCGAATGCTCGTGGCAAATTCTGGCGAACGATTCCGCATCCTTTTCCCCATGGAAGCCCTGCATCGGGTAAGCGCAATGAAGCGAGAAGCAGTATGTCCTAGCCAGCGCGTTCCAGAGCCTTTCGAGCTGAATAGCGGCATTGCTTTTACCTTCGGCCCACAAAAGCGCGACCATTTCGCCGAAGGCGATGACGCGGTGATTTTCGTCGCGGGAGGCAGCCGACGCGCGGGCGATCACCTCCGAGACGGTCTCAAAGAAGCGGAACTGGTCAATTTCTCCATGGACCATAAAGCGCGACAGAAACTCGCTGGCGTCGAAGCACTGGTAGCGCCCTTCCTGGCGCATTGCAAAAATATCGATGGGATAAGTGCGGAGCTTTTGATCCAAGGTGTTGCGATGAGCTTCAGCGGCAATGATTACAGCAGAGCTGCCCTGCTGCAGGGCAGGACCGATGAACCGCTCCAGCTCGTTCACCAGAAATTCCTCGGTAGTGTAAAACTGAACGGAGTGCATTCGGTCCGCGGCTAGTCCTGCTGTCCCCATATCGGTCGTAGTGGTTCCCGGCTGGTGGGCGTTTGAATTTTGGTCTCAAACCGATGGTAGCTTGGGCGGATAGCTCGAACAATAGGGGCAATCCTCTAACTTAGGCTACGGTAGTGTAGGTTGAACTACGGAAGTGCGTAGGCGATCACCGAATCGCCCGGATGTTCGTCGGTGATGCCGGGGACCATGAGCATGCCCATCCCCCCAAAGGCTTCCACCACAACGTATTGCTTACCGTCCCGGCCCTTGTAGGTCGCCGGCAGAGTGTGGGCGCTGGCGCTAAGTGGCGCGGTCCAAAGAAGCTTACCGGTGCGGGCGTCGAAGGCACGGAAGCGGCCATCGTTGGTGCCGTCGACGAAAACCAAACCGCCCGCGGTGACCACCATCGAACCGCTGTTGATGGTTCCGGTATCCGGAAAGCCTTTAGACGCAAGGGCATCTACGGTGCCGAGCGGCACATTCCAGACGATGTCGCCGGTGCGGACGTTCACCGCGTATAGATTGCTCCACGGGGGGTTCACGCAGGGCCAGCCATTAGAGGGGTCCCAAAAGCGCGATTTGTAACGGTCAGGGGCAAACGGAAAATTTTTGTCGTACGGGCCACCCATGGGGTTGCCGTGCGGCGCCTTCACCAGCATTCCTGTCTGTCCGGCAATGAAGACACTGGTGCCGAAGATATAGCCGAGCTGGGGATCGAAGCCCACGCCGCCCCAATTGCCTCCGCCTTCGCGGCCGGGATAGATGACTGTCATGCGCGTGGTGCTGTAAGGCGTATAGGGACCATCACTATAAAAGTTGTACTTGTCCCAGAGCTGCTTGCAGAATGCCGCGTGCCCGGGCGTGAGATTGTAAAGATCGGCGGCAGTAAAGCTGTCGCGCGTGAACGGGGGCGGCTTGAGGGGAAATGGCTGAGTGGGGGAACTTTCGTCGCCTGGAACATGTTCCTGCGGCACGGGACGCTCCTCGATGCCGAAGAGCGGCTTGCCGTTTAGACGGTCAAACATAAAGAGCAGGCCGGCCTTGGTGGTTTCGGCCAGGCCCTGAACGTACTTGCCGTGTTCGCGAATATCAAAAAGGGTGGGCGCGGCTGCGAGATCGTAGTCCCAAAGGTCGTGGTGGATGAGCTGGCGGTACCAGACGAGCTTGCCAGTATGGGCGTCGAGAGCCACGACGCAATCAGCGTAGAGATCGTTGCCGAGCCGCATGCCACCGTAGAAATCGGGACCGCCAGCGGTGGCAATGGGAACGTACACCAAACCATTTTTTTCGTCGACGCTGATGAAACCCCAAACGTCCGTGCCGCGGACGCCCTTGTGATTCCACTGCCAACTGTCGCCCTTCCAAGTGTCGTATCCGGGCTGGCCGGGCTGAGCCTTGGTGTGAAAGGTCCAAACGAGCTTGCCGGTCCGCGCATTCCAGGCGCGGACCGTATGGTCGGCGTTGCCGCCAGTAATTACGAGATCGCGATAAATGGCCGGCGCCGCGGATGGTGAAACTCCGGTGACGATTCCGCTGGCCCCAAACCCCGCGGCGGGCTTGCCAGTTTTCGCATCGAGCGCCAACATGCGATTGCCAGCGAGACCGAGGAAGAGACGCGGCGGCGTCTGCTTGTCGCCAGGCCAATAGGAAAGTCCGCGGCGCTGCGTGCCGGTGGTTTCATACTTCCAGATTTGGCCGCCGGTATCGGCATCGAGAGCGAAAATGGACTTCCCGCCCACAAAGTACATGACGCCGTTTGCGATCAGCGGCGCGCCTTCCGAATTGATATCGTCGCGAGCGTCGTCGGTGTGGAAAGTCCAAGCGGGGCGAAGTTTCGTGACGTTCTTGGTGTTGATCTGGCTGAGCGGCGAGTAGCGAGTGGCGCCGGGATCGTGACCAGCGTACGGCCAGCCGGTTTGAGCGTGGAGTCCAGCCGGAAACGCTAAAAGAGCGAGCGCCCCTAAAACACAGACCGCCTGCTTGCATCGCAGGCGGCCGGTACATTTTCGATTCGGGTTGGCGGGCGGCATTCGCAAAGCGCCGTCGGCTTACTGCGAGTCTTTCGCAGCGAGCAGCGGCTTTACATCTTGCTCCATTTGCTGAAGATTGAGGGCTTTTTCATAAAAGTGAACGGGGTTGCCGTCGCGATCGTAGATGGTGGTCATCGGCAAAGCTTCCCCGTCTTTTTCCCACTTGGGATCCACTCCGGAATAGAAGGAATCTTCCACACTCGAGGCAATATAAACCGGAAAAGTGGGCTTCGTGGAGTTCAGGTATTTGGTCATCGCGGCAATATCAGACGGATCGGTGTGGTCGTTCATCGACACTTCCACCACCTGCAAACCCTGCGCACCGTACATCTTCTGCAACTTGATGATATCCGGGAATTCGGCCTGGCACGGAACGCAGTAGGTGGCAAAGAAGTTGAGATAAACGACTTTGCCCTTATCTGCGGCGATCACGCCCTTGAGCTGCTCGGGGGTAAGCACTTTAAACGGAGACGGAGAATCCGCGCGCGCCGGGACCGCCCGGATGCCCACTGAAACGAGCACCAGAGCGGCCAGCGCGATCGAAGCGATTATCAACGATGCGAATTTGCGCGATCGTGAGTTCGCCATGATGGCTTACTCACCTCCGAGCATCTTCGTGGTGGCATCGGCAACTTCGCTGAACGAGTTGTCAGTGACGTTCACGAGATTGGTCTGAACGGTGCGCTTATCGTTGATCAGGAACGTGTCGTTGGCGGTGGTATTGATGTGATAGAGACGGACGCCAAGATCCTTCTGTCCGTGCAGCAAGTACACCATGGGGATCTTGATGCCCTTGTCGGCGGCCAGCTTTTCAAGCCAAGGCTTGGATTGCTCGCCGTTGACCATGACGACTACGCCCTCGAGGTTCTTCTGAGAATTGCTTTCGACCAGCTTGTTGAGCTTCACGATCATGTCCGCAGCCTGGTCGCTCGGCTTGTCAAAGAAGGCCAGAATTGTCGGTTTTTCGCCGTATTCGCAGACGTAGCAGGTGTCCTGACCCTTGTACTTGCCGGTAACGTCGATCACGCGGAACGATGGAGTGACCGCGCCAACGGGGCGGCCAGACGTGAGCGGGCCATTGTTGTTGCTCGCGGCGGCGGCAGGCTGAGTATTTGACGCATCGGTGGCATCGGGATTCGGCATCGGGCCGGCCACGGGATACTTCAGCGCTTCCCACTTGTACCAGCCGCCCTCAAGAATTTTCACGTTGTAATAACCGAACTCCGCGAGCTTCTTGGCCATGCTGATCGAGTCTTCGTCGTGGGTGCAGGGGCAATAGAGGATCAGCGTCTTATCGCGCGGGAGCGGAATGGGAGGCGTGAGGCGCTCCTGGAAGGGATAGTTAAAAGCCCCAGGGATGTGCGACTGCGCGTAGGCCATCTCCGGCTGCGTATCGACGAGCAAGAACGACTTGTCGTGGTCCTGCATCATCTTTAGCACTGCGGCAGGCTTGATGAACGTCGGCGGAGGAGCTTCCATCATGGTCGGGTCCAAAGGACCCTGATCGTCCTGCGCCGAAACGTTGGGCGCAAGCAGTGCCATACCAAAAACTATGAACGCGACAACGATCCACTTTGTCACAAGGACCTCCCGGCCGCAAAGGCTAGAGCGCCGCCTATATATTCGATTCGTGCGCTGGGCGCAAAGATTCCGCGGGTGTAAGCCCGCCGCGCATCAAGGCTTGCGATCGGGAAACGCCGACCGGTCCACTGAGGCGCGATTTGCTGCCCAATGCCAACATAACTAAATACCACTTCCACACCATCTTAGGCGGATGGTAACGAACGAATTCTGCAGGTGTCAAGGGCCTGTACTTCCGAGTCATCGTACACTTGAGATCACTCGGGCCACTGCACCAGCCCGCTGCTCTTACCTTTGCATCAAATGCGGCCTTACATCTGCCGCTTTCCTCCGCCATATCGTTAGACGCAACGCACGCTGGCCGGTTACACACGGGTGAACGCGCGTCAGTTCCCGGCCGGGAGCGAAACGCTTCGCGCCGGTAGCGCGAACGCGTCAATCGTGCCGCCCACTGGAAATACCAAATATTGCCGGCCATCTAGTTCGTAGGTTTCGGGAGCCGAGCTCATCGAGCCGCCGACGTACGTGTGCCAGACTGTCTTGCCCGTGGAGGGATCCAGCCCTATCAGATCGTCGTAACTATCGGACGTGAACAGCAGATGCCCGGCGGTGGAAAGAATTCCGGTCAGCCCCTCGCGGCCGGGATAGTCGTGCGACCAGCGAATTTTGCCGGTCTGGTAATCGACCGCCTGCATCATGGATTTCGAGTATAGGAAGAAATCGCGTCCCGCCCATCCCTCCGCGTGAATCCCGGGCATCGTGAGGTAGAACACTCCCAAGGTCTGCTGCGCGTTGATGTAAAACAAGCCCGTTTGTGGATCGAAGGTCGGCGCCTGCCAGATAGTTCCCGCGCCGCCCCATACCAGCGTGCCGTCAGGCTGCGGTTCTCTCTTGGGATCAGGTATCGGTTCACCGCGTTTGTTGAATCCGGAATACCAAGTACATTTCACGAATGGCGCGGAAATCAGATTCTTGCCGTTGGTACGATCGAGCACGAAGAACAACCCATTCTTGTCGGCTTGGGCCAGCAGCTTTCGGGGTTTGCCGTCGAACTTGGCGTCGAAGAGAACCGGCGTCATCGTTGTGTCCCAATCGTGCGTGTCGTGCGGCGAAGCCTGAAAATACCAGACCAGTTTTCCAGTGTCGGGATTGAGAGCGACGATTGAACACGTATAGAGGTTCGCGCCGACGCGAGACGCACCATTTTCCACCGGATGCGGATTGCCCGTGCCCCAATAGAGAAGGTTCAGCTCGGGATCGTACGTTCCGGTCAGCCATGTCATTCCGCCGCCGCGCGTGATCACGTCCGTATCGTGCGGCCAGGTGTTCCACGCTGGATCGTCCGGGTGCGGCATTACGTCCCAACGCCACTGGATCTTTCCTGTGTCTGGATCGACCGCTAGCAGGAATCCCGGAAGATCGGCGGTGTCGCCCGACGTACCAACGATGATGTGATTTTTCACCACCAGAGGTGCAACACCACCAAAGGCTTTCAGCGTGGGATCGTCAATGCGAATCTGCCAGATCAGCTTGCCATCCTTCGCGTCGATGCAAAGCAGGCGATCGTCCGGCGTTGTCATGTAGAGCTTATCCTTGTACATGGCCGCGCCTTTGTTGCTGCCTCCGGGCCGACCCTGCTGGAAACGCCAGATTTGACGGCCGGTTCGCGCGTCGACAGCCCACAGGGCATTTCCTGCGCTGACGTACATGATGCCGTGCACGACCAGCGGCATGGTCTCGAGTGAGCGTTCGCCAGTCTGAAACGCCCATGCCAGGGCGAGAGAGTTGACGTTGTGCTGGTTAATCTGAGCGATGGAACTATAGCGGCGTCCGCTGTAATCGCCATTGAATGTGGGCCACTCGCTAGTGGGGGGGTTTTGCAATATGGAGACGTTCTCCAGACCCTGCGCTCGCACGGTCGGCGTGAGAGCAAACGCAAGTGCAAGCAAAATCGCGGGAAGGACGGTTAGCCGCTTCACTTTAAGGTCTCCAAATACGTAAATATGTTATGCATATCGGTGTTGTTCCACTTGGGGATCATGTCGATGTGCGCCTGCACCGGATTATGAATCACGATTGTCTTGATGTCCCGGCGCGGCCAGGTGTGGGTCCAGCCGTCCGTACCGAGAATACTGACGTAAAATTCGCCATTTTGTTCGACCCGGCCCGAGAAGTGCTCGCCGGAATCCAGCGTGATTTCGGCGGTAATTGTGGTGCCGGGATTAAGAGCTGACTGGAACACCAGTGTGCCGGCCGGATTGATGAATAGTTGCTCGAGCGTCGTCGGGTCGTACTTGGCGGCGATGCCCGCGAGGTCCCCAGTCGGCGAATGGCACTCCGAGCAGTGGCCCGCGCCGTAGAAGAACGCTTTGCCAGCCGCTGCACTGCCGGTGGCGAGTTGCGATGGAAGGATGTCGTTGGGATATCCGCCAGGCATGCGCGTGTGCAGATCGAAGATGGTGATCTCCGAATGAATGTACGCCACCAGATCGGCAACTTGGGATTGGCTGAGTGCGAAGGGCGGCATGCCCTTGTCAGGGCGCCCTTGCGTGACGACAGGGCCGATCAGATCGCCATCTTTATCGCGCCGCGTCAAGTCGGAGCGAATCAAGTCGGGACCGCGGCCGCCAGTCAAATTCGCAGCGTGGCAGACAGCGCAATTTTGCTGGAAGATCGTTTTGCCACGCTGCTGGGAAGCTTGTTCTGCGGCAAGTTGTTGGGGACTCGGCCTCGGTGGCCGGGGCGGATACTGTGCGCTTGCCGAAAGTACGAAAGAGAAAATTCCTGCCGCTAAGAATGAAAACTTCTTTAGCACGATTCCCCCTGGAGTCCTCGACATCAACGCGCTGAGGATCCCGAGCCGCGCCCCCACCCGGCACGGATCACGATAACGCAACTGTGCTTTTTACCACGATTCGGGATGACCGGCTGCGGAAAGTTAAAACAAAACTCCGGGGCGGTAATTCCCCGCAATCACGCGATCTTGCTATCGGCCAGACTTGGTAAGGGTGGCACCGGTGATTTTCACCGTTTGATTGGCGTGGTTGGTGCCGGGATAGCTAAAAAGCAAGTCGTAGCCAGGCGAGCCGCCAGCGACAATGACGTGAAAATCCTCCAGGCTGTGCACCACAGGAACGCGACCGCCCGGTTTTAAGTTTTCAAGAAAGATTGCCGCGCGTTCCGGTCGAATTCGTCCGTCTGTTACGCACGCGCGGATAAAATCCTCTTCCGTGCCCTGCCCGAAAAAAACCTCTTTCGCGAGACTCTCGTACGGCATGCGAGTTTGTTCGTAGAGATATTCCTGCAGACTTTTTCGTGTGTAGCCAGCCTTGGACAAATCGACGGCGCAATCGGGGATGAGCACCAGAATATGCGTCTGCGCGTGAGGCCAGCGCACTCCGCCGCTTCGGATTCGCTCCACGATCTGGTCGATCACGCCCTGGCCGGTCCACGGGGACACAGCGCCTCCGCCGAAAATTACTGGATTGAAAGAAGTCGCAACTGTGACCGTGCTGTCGCCCGGCCTGAAGCCGCGGCTCGCGCTGTATGGCTCCCATGGGCTCCGAGCGGTGTCCTCCGCAAACGTGTAAAACGTGTAAGCCTCAAGGCGCCCGGTGAGCGCCATGTCGTTCACTTGCGGCCAAGTCTGCCCGATGTTCAAGAGCGAGAGCCGCAACGCACGGCCCACGGTGCTATTCGCGCGCCAACCGTGGCCCAACATGCCTATCCCAGAATTGAAATTCAATTCCTGCGCAATCGGGCCATCGATCATCACAACGGGCGTGAACGAGCCGGTGGACGCCTGCACGTGTGTCAAATCGTAGTGTTTGTTGGTGAAGCCCTCCATCGCCGCCAAAATTACCGGGAAGTATTCCGGCTTTGCTCCGGCCATTACGGCATTGATGGCAATTTTCTCCACGGTCGCCGTGCCATTTTTCGGCGCCACCTGCCCAATCACTTCTTGCGGTGAACGTGTGGTGCCCGCCAACATGGCCTTCACCAATTCCGCAGTGGGTGGCACGATCGGCAATCCATCGGCCCAGCGATTCTCGACGAAAAGCTGATTCAGATTTTCCTGCGCGTCTAGAAAATCCTTGCCAGCGATTTTGATATTGGCGTCTTCGCGCCTTTTTTGCAGCGGCGCGGGATGCGCTTCTCCGTTCGCTAGCGGACGAACCAGCGCGTCCACGATTTCGCCCAATTTCGCAGCGACGATGGGCCGCAGCTCGTCCTTGCTAGCGCGTGCACGGTAGTAGGTATCCGACGAGAGCCCGACGGTGCGGAGCCCCGGCATACCGCGGTCGGCCGCGGCGGATTGTGCATCGTGCAGAAATTCCACGGTGGCCATATAAACACCGGGCATTCCTGATTTTTCGATTTCGATTGAGTCGTGGGAACCCCACCACGTGCAGCTCCCTCAATCACCTACACCGAAGACGAAAAGGTCTCCCTGCTGCTTCACCGTGGGATACCAGTTCGGTACGTTGGTGATCGTCTGCGCGGCGGGCTTCGGATGCATCACGATGGCGGCGGTGGGGTATTTCTGGTTCAACATTTCGCCGAGCACTTCGAGGAAATTGCCGGCTCCAAATTTGCCGTTGTCCACCAAAACGATCTTTTTCCCGGCAAGATCGGGTACGCGCGCGTTGATGCCAACGGTAGGCGGTGCAGGAATTTCGCCGCGCGGGTTCATCACCTCAAGCGTCAGGTGAGCTTCCGCGCCACCGACTATCGATAGGCTCGCATTCGCCATGAACGGAACTTTACACCCGTTTTCCACAACGTGAAAAGAGTTCTAGAAGAGACGTCGCCGCACGGCCTCAGCGCAAGGTTTCGGTCCAGCCGGAGGTGTCGCCGAACGGAAGGCCTGTCATCACTGCGATGATGGCCTGAATTTTCCCGTCCCTAATTTTGAAAATCTCGGCTACTTCTTCGCTGAAGGGGCGCAGCGCAGCGCGGGATTCCCTCACCTTGCCCACGCCGGGAACATTGACGTATTCAACCGTACCCGGCGTATTAAACATAAAAATGCCCATTACCACTCCATGCGCGCGATCGACCACTGTGTACCGGCGCGGCGATATGGGCGTAATGTACTCGAATAGGTGCGTATCCAATTGCTTAGAGCAACTCAGCGGGCCATTTTTCGCGGCGGCGCCGAAAGATGATGGGCAGGTCTGCGTTCCGTTTTCCACGCGAATCACATCCGGCGCAAACGGAACAATGCTCCCGTTGCTCTTTTCGATCCCGTCGAAATAAAGATCGGTCTGCGCGATCAAATCTTGCTTCGATTCACGCTCGGCGTCGGGAACTTCCTCGAACAATGGCGCGAGCTTGGACGCCACTTTCGGATTGGTCAGGCCGTCGGGTTGCGTGAAGCCGGTCGCCGTCTCCTTGCGCGTGTCGAGCACCTCGATCTGACTGACTTTGCCATTCACCACGCGCAGCCGGGCGGACAGCAAACCCGGCATTCCTGCTTCGAAGGTTTCCCCGACGAAACCAGCCTCGCCATCCTCGGGATCGTCAATATATAGCTTGTAGCTGCCCCAGCCGGTCAGAGTCCCCCACAAGCCGTCGCCGATCTTGAGCACCTGTCCATTTTCGGTGTACCGGACCTGGTTTGCCATCGGCAGCAGCGAGGGATCGTGAGCGATCAGCGCTGCTCGGAAGCGATCCATCATCTCGTCCAAGCAATGCCGATCGCACTTCGACGCGGCATCCGCTTCCAGCTGTAGCGGTTTCGGCGCGGCCGGCGGAAAACCTTCCGGGCCCCAACCGGAGCGGAGTCCGTAGGGCTCCTCGGTGAGGACTGCTTGAATCTGATGAATCTTGCCGCCTTCGATTTTGAACAGCTCGCCGATTTCAAACGTAAACGGATGGCGAAGAGTGGCGGGAAATGTCTCCCCGTTGGTCAGCGTGATTGTTTTCAGCGTGCCGGCATGATTGAAAAACGCGAAGGCAAAGGCGAGCCCGCGCTCCGGATCGACGATCACAAAGCGGCGATCGCTGATTTTGGTGACTACCTTGAAAAAGCCAGTCTTGAACTGCGCCAGGCATCCGAGCTTCATGATTGCCAGGCCGGGGTTATAGACCTGCGAGTGCGCGGCTCGCGGGTTGTTGGTCGTTTGTGTCGCGTTTTCGATGCGATTGCAATCCGGCGCGAACGGGTAATCGCCCTTGCCTGTATTCTGCTGCAAGCCGGAAAAGTACATGTTGGCGACCTTCACCAGCTCGGTGCGACTTTCGCGCTGCGCGGCCGGAACACCTTCGGTAAAAAGAGGATTCGGCTGCATGGTGTCCAGCTTTTTGGCGGCGTCTTCATCACGCACCACGAAATCCTCGACCTCCGTGATTCGCCCACCGCTCACTTTCAGCCGCAAACAGAGAATTACCGGATAGCCCCATTCCTTCATCGTGCCGATGTAACCGGCTTCGCCGCGCGCCACGTCATCGAAGTGCAGCTTGAAATTGCCGATTGCATCGAAGGTCCCCCACGTGCCTTGGCCGATTTTCAGCACTGCGGTATTTTCGGTGAACTTCACGTCCGGGGCGAACGCAACGTCTGAGGGCTTGTGCGCGACAACCGCCGCGAGATAGTTGTTCACAAACCCATCGAGGCACGCGCGCTCGCAAACTTTATCTGGCGAGCTTTCTGCCTTAGCGATGGCGCTCGCTGCAAGGCAAGGCACAGCCGCAATGCCCGCGAATGCTGCGATCAGCATCGCGCCTACGATCAAGTTGAGGCTCAGAAATTTTCGTGTCATTCGTTCGCTCCCCGGAAATTAATTCCCTGTTGCGCACTGATGTGTGCTGCGCTTCCGCGCAGCCATTCGAAACGACTTCACAATCTCGATCGCTTACGGCAGGCTAAAGGCAAAATAAGCGGTCCCTGCGGTGACGAAGACGTACTGTTTTCCGCCCGCTTCATACGTCACCGCCTGTTCGTCACGGCAAACCGAGGCTGCCGTAGGACCGCGGATACGCCAAAATTCCCCACGGTGTCTGAAATCCGGTGAGAATTTTCAGCGTCTGGTAAGTATTCGCGTCGATCACGTACACGTTGTCCGATCGCCCGCAGGCCATCAGTAGCTTGGAATTGTCAGGCGTGAACGTAAAATGCCAGCAGCGTTTGCCGATGGACGTTTCGCCGAGCTGCTTCAAGCTGTCGGCATCGAACACCTGCAACTTTTGCGCGGCTGCGGCCGAAACAAATATTCGTTTGCCGGTGTGGTCAAAGGCCACGCCATACGGCTTGGCGTCGGTCTGAATCGAGCGCAGCACCTTGAAGTTTGTGTCCAGCATCACCAGCGTGCCAGAACCTTCCATTGTGACCGCATAGCCGGTGCCCAGCGGCGAACGCTTCACTCCGCGCGGACGGCGGCCGATTTTCGAGAGGTCGATCTCTTGAATCAGCTTGCCCGTCTCGGTGTCGTAAATTCCCAGCGAATTTTGATCCTCATTTGCGACGATCAATTTCGATCCATCCGCCGAAAATTCCAGCCCTTCCGTGGAAAGGCCGGCCATGAAGTCTTTTTTCACCGCCCAGTCGCTCGTGCTGAACGATACGATCTGCGAAGGAGGGCCCTTTTCTTCCTGTTCCACCTCACCGGGCGTCGGCGGCCCGCCTGAAGAACCCGGCTCGTAAGACGTAAACATCGCCTTTCCGCTCGGATTGATCTTCACGAATTCAGGATTGTCGCCCACGTGGACGCGCTTGAGGAGTTTCATGCGCATGCCGCGCGTATCGAATACCGTGGCGTCCGATGTGTCCTTGTTTGCCGTGAACAAGTATTTTCCATCGAAGGTCAAGCCTAAACCGCGAGGCGCCACGTCGGCCGGATGAATACGCTTCACCACGTCCATTGTTGATAGATCGATGATCGCGATGCCGTCGTCCTCTTCCGTCACGTAGGCCACATTCGAGGGAATTTTGTTCATCTCCACTTGCCAAGCGGCGATCGCTCCTGCGGCCAAAATCAGGATGAGTATGAGAATTTTCCAACGCAGTTTCATCAAGACGCCTTTCAATCGGAATCAAATTTACGCACGAGCCGCGTAAGTGCCCGCGCGAACTCGGGCCGGAAGCGCGCAACAGGTTACCTCAATTTTGGAAATGTTCGTCCGCTAACTTGAGAAGAGCGGAATAGACGTCGACGCGATGATTGCAAATCTATTTCGAAGCGACATCGAGATGCGCGGGCAGTTCCGTCAAACTATCCAGTAGCAAGTCGGGCGGATGTGCGCGAAAACCCTCGAGCCCGAGACCGTAGCTCACGCCGCAGCACCACATCTCGGCGTTCCGAGCGGTGCGCACATCTACTTCGGAATCACCGACCAACATCGCTTCTTTCGGCGATGCCTGAAAATCCTGCAACACCACGCGTGCGCCTTCAGGATCCGGCTTTTTCGTTGCAAAACTGTTTCCGCCGTACACGACGCGAAAATATTGCGCCAGCTCTAAGCCTTCGAGAATCGCTTGGCTGAACTTCACCGGCTTATTCGTCAGCACCGCCAGAGGGCGGTTCTTCAGCATTTCCAAACCCTCGCGTACACCGGGATACGCGATGGTATTGTCCAGCATATGTTCGCGATAGTAGCTGAGAAAAAATTCGAGGCCGCGCTCCGATTCTTCTTCGGAGGCGCCCTGCCCAAGGGCTCGCTGCACCAGAACGGCCGCGCCGCTGCCAACCAGCTTGTAAATGGCTTCGTGAGGCAACTCCGGCCGGCCCATGTGCAGCAGGGTAGCGTTCACTGAAAGCACCAGGTCAAGCCGCGAATCGACCAGAGTCCCGTCGAGATCGAACATCACCACGCGCACGCCTGCAAACTTTCCGTTGCGCTCCTCTGCGTGATGATGATCGCGCTTTTCGCTCAATTCGATCGCCTTCTATCGCTGAATCCTCCATTCTAGGCGGTGCGGTCCGTTGTGTCATCAACCCTGCGCTTTTGAACCGAACGCATATTCGCGTGGCAAGTTCGCTTGCTTTGTTGCGGGAACTCCCTTTTAGCGGCCCCAATTTCCGCTACCGATGAACTGATCGAATCCGCCGCGAACTCTTAGCCGGCTACTTCCTTTCCCGTTGTTTCTTTTTCTTCTTCCCTCTTACCTGCTTTCGCAAAGCTATCGATCAGAGCTCTGAGCTTCGCGAAGCCCTCGGGGCTGATTCCCACGAACTCCAAGCCCGCCCAGCTCTTCGGATCCGTCTTCACGCTTCGAACCTGGGCGATCAAGCGCAGTTCCAGCGCTTCCAGCCTCAACACCATCGCCAACCGCGCGCCTACTTCCAGTACGGATGCGGTCTCCACGTAGCATCCGCCTTCGCTCAAGTTGTGGATCGTTCCGTAGATGGTCTCGCGCGGAGCGGGCGGTAGGCGTAACAGTTCGACCCGGCCGCGGCATGGGAACCGTTCACTGCTGCGCCGGTCAGCGACGGTTGCTCCGCCAATTCTTGTTCCGGGTTTCTGCTCGGCCTTCGCGTCCATTCTGTTCGCACCTAGCCTGAACTGCGTTCTTAGACCCAATCGGCAACTGGGCGTCCGGTCCTTACCGCTTTGCTCCAGAGCGAACTTCGCGAGCGAACGCGAAGCCTTTGCACTTCAGCTAGATAACGCTCTCGCCGTTTACTATCACGAAAACTTGCCCGTGGCACTTTCCGCGCAAGCCTCGCTGCGCGGGTAGTATGGGCCTAGATCGTCGTTCGCCGTCGCTCGGGAGACGCATTTGAGCCGAGTTTGGGAAGACCTTAGACAAGCAGAACGCCAGCGCGCGAACATGGGAGGTTCCTTACCGAATACTGGGAGCTCGTCCACTCGCCAAGACCGCCGCGAGAAACTCCGCACTGCGCACCACGCACCTCTTCTGATTTACGGTTCGGACATCGAAAAGCAGCCGTTCCACGAAGAAGCGATCACCATCGACGCGAATGAAAGCGGCTGTCTAATCCTTCTCGAATCCAACGTCTCGCGCGGCCAGCGCCTGTTTCTCACCAATACGATCAATCAGGCGGAACAGGAGTGCCGCGTCGTTCATGTCGGCCGGCGTTCACGCGGCAGGGCTCGCATCGGCGTGGCGTTCGCCCATCCCGCCCCTCACTTCTGGCGGCCCGCGTAGCGAACGGATTACATTCCGCGAATTATACAGCGTAGTTTTTGTAAGACACCTCACCTGGAATCGCCGAAACCAGAACGTTGGCTACTTCACACGCGAGATTCGGATGACGCACATCGTTCCCTGCGAGCGGGCCCCGTGAAAGTTCGACGCCACGTTGGCAGTTCGCCTTCCGGACGCGCCGCGTGCACTGCTACAATGTTCGGCTTGCACAACTCAGATCCTTCGCCTCGAGGCTGCCATGGCTGAAATTCAACCTTTTCGTGCTTTTCGCTTCGATCCCAAGCGCGTGGCGCTGCAGGATGTGCTTACGCAGCCGTACGACAAAATCACACCGGCGATGCAGGAGCGCTATTACGCAGCCAGCCCTTACAATCTGATCGCCGTCGAAAAGGGACGATTGTCGCCCGATGATTCTCAGGAAAACAACGTGTACACGCGCGCCGCTCGAAAGTTGGGCGAATGGATTTCTGAGAAAGTGGTCGTGCAGGACTCCGCGCCATCGATTTACATCTACTCGCAGGAATTTCTCGTTCCCGGTTCCAAGGCTCGCCGCACCCGTGTCGGCTTCATCGCTCTCGCCCGGTTACACGACTACGAAGACGGTGTCGTTTTCCGCCACGAGCACACTCTTTCCGCGCCCAAAGCCGATCGTATCGAGCTGTTGCGCCAAATGCGCGCGCAAACTGGCCAACTGTTCATGCTCTACGACGATCCATCCTTAAAGATCGACCGCTGGCTCGAAGAGGCGTCGCGCGCCTCAGCGCCGCTCGAAATGACCGACGAATACGGCGTCGTTCACCGTCTCTGGCCCGTCTCCGATCCGACGTTGATCAACCGCATTCGCGGCGCGATGGCCGCTCAGAAGCTGATGATTGCAGACGGCCACCATCGTTACGAAACCGCGCTCCATCTTCGCAATGAGTTCCGCAGGCGGGCCGGAAAGATCGATCCGCTCGCCGCGCCCGAATTGGCCATGGCTACGTTCGTAAATACCCACTCCGCCGGCCTGGTGATTCTCCCCACGCATCGCCTTGTCTCCAACCTCACGAACTTCAATTTCGATCGGTTCCGGAAGGATTTGCAGCCTTACTTTGATTGGTATTCATATCCATTTGAAAACGACGCAACCCGCGCCTCCGCGCACGCCGAGTTTCTGAAGGATCTGACCGGTCACCACCACGGCCGCCGCGCGATTGGCGTCTATCCCAGCGCCGCGGATGGCGCTAAGGCGTTCTACGTTTTCATGCTGCGGCGCGACGCTGATCTCAACACTTTGCTGCCGGACCAAACCGAGGCGCAGCGCGGCCTGGACGTGGTGCTGCTGCACCGCTTAATTCTAGATAAAGGCCTGGGCATCACCGCCGAAGCGGTCGCCTCCGAGAAGAACATCACCTACGAGCGTGAACTCGATTCCGCCATTGCAGCCGTCGATGCCGGCATAGCGCAAATCGCTTTTCTGCTCAATCCCGTGCGCATCGAGCAGGTGTCCGAAATCGCGCTCGGCGGCGACGTGCTGCCGCAAAAGTCCACGGACTTCTACCCTAAGCTTTTGAGTGGAGTCGCAATCTACCGATTGGAAGGGCGCGTGGACGCTCCCGCCGCCGAGGCGGCCGCAACGCAACGATAGTCGCGCTTGCGGGTGCACGCGCTTTGCGTACCAACAAAAAACGCGGCCGGAGCGCATCCGGCCGCGCCTGATTATCGGCTTTTACCGCGCGACAACTTTAATCGCGCGGAACTACTTCATTCCCGCAAGGCTACTTCCCGAAGCTCTGAACGGCGGCAGCTTCGTTCTCATACGTATCGAAAACGGTCATCAGCTTGGTGACCTGCAGCACTTCCTTGAATTTCTGCCCCAGATTGGCAAGCTTCAGCGTCGCGCCTTGCGAGCGAGCGCTATGGAAAGTGGCGACTAGCGTGCCCAGCCCCGCGCTGTCGATGTAGGTGACGTTGGCAAGGTTCAGCACGATTTTCTTCTTGCCGGCGGCCAGCAGGCCCTTCACTTTTTCGCGAAACGCGTTGCTTTCCTCGCCAAGCACGATGCGCCCTTCGAGGTCGATCACGTTCACTCCATTTACTTCCCGGTCGGTCATTCGCAGTGCCACGTTCACGCCTCCTCAATTTTTCCTGGTGTTGTACCCGAAACCTCGCCGCCCGGGATCCAAATCCCGTTCGCGCCTCAGTAAAAATCCGAACACGACATATAGTAACCGCACGTAGCGCAAATCAGCTTACAGCTTCGCGACGCCAGGCGCGCTGAACACCGCGGACAATAATTCGACGCCACTTCCGGCTCGCCGGTGCCGCCCGCAGAATTCACATTCGAAATCGGAGCTGCCGCTTCAGTTCGCCGATTGGAGACCTCTGGCTGCGCCACTTCCGGCTCCTTAGGACTGACGTTTATAGCACATACAAGCACTCCGACAAAGCAAACCCATTATGGGATGGCGACCTAATTTGAATGCACGTGATGTCCATTGAGGTGAACGAGCTTGCTCACACCGGGACATATTCGCTCGCCACGATCAAAGCTCTCCATGCAACCGACGCTCCCTCGCCAGCGTCCTATGACATATAAGCGAGGCGGCGATGGGAATAACTGGTCGAATCGTCTCGGTTGCATCCCTTTTTCTTGGGTCATTGCTCTTGATGCCGCAGCTGACCCTCGGCCAGATGCGCGTGATGCACGCAGCGCCCATGGACGGCGCTCGCCGCACGTTCCATCCAATTCGGGTGGCTCCCAGTGCCACGCACGGCTTTGCTACTCCTCGATCTCGCATCAACACGGCTGCTTCACCGGCACGCGCGAGAGCGTTCACTGCTCCCGCCGATGAATTCGGTAACAATTTCGGGATAGGTTCGGGCGAAACGCTGCAGCAACTCCTCGATCCAGTTCCCGGCGCCGGTTTCAATTACGCATATCTGGGAGCAATTGACAGCGATCTGGCCATCAAGGCCGTGATTGATCCGGAGACGGAGTGGCGCCTTGCGGTGGCCGAGCGGGTCCTGCGTGATACGGGCGGCTACGGAGCCCCCGGCTACTACCTGCTGGACGGCGGTGGCGAATACGTCGTCCCCGAGTCACCTTCAGGCCAAGCGCCGCCACAATCTCAGCCGCCGCAGATCATCGTCCTGCAGCAGCCCGCGCAAAAGTCCGCCGAGGAATCAGCCGCCGCGCCGCAACCCGCTGCACCAATTCCGGACGTAAGCAACTTCACGCTCGTACTGCAAAGTGGAAAAACGATCCAAGCTATCGCGGTGACTCGCTCCGGCGATCTGTTCGTTTACATTACTGCCGACGGGGCGCGCCACACCATCGAGGCAAGTCTGCTCAATCAGGCGGCCACTGAGCGGGTGAACCAGGACAGCGGCACGCAACTCACGCTGTAGCTTGCATATCGGATCCGGCGTTCGCTTTCCCGCGAAACCATAAAATCAACACCGCCCCAAACCCCGTGAACGCCGCGGCATACGCGAATCCCGCTGCTGGGCTGACCGCTGACCATAAAGCGCCCACAACGATGCTCGATAGTACGTCGCCCAGCCCATTTGCCGCAGCCAGGACTCCAAATCCCGAGCCTCGGTTCGCGCGTGGCAGCATTTCCGCCGCCACCGATTTCTCCAGTGACTCCTGAAATCCGCCGTGCACGCCCGCCAGCGCGAATAGGACCGCGAGCGCAGGTAATGTCGGGCGCTCGAAAATAAATCCCGCGTAGGCTGCGGCCGCCACCAAATATCCAATGGCCAGTAAGCCGCGCTTACTCAGCCGGTCGCCGAGCGCGCCCGCCGGATATGACGCGGCAGAGTTGACTACGTTGTGAAACGTGTAGAGCGCGATCGCGATCGTTGTAGCGCGGCCCATTCCGAATCGCGGTGTAAGTATCTGCGTGGCTCGCAAGATCAATAGCGTCGGAGCGAAGTCTCCGATTCCGTGCGTGAATACTCCGGCGAGAAAGTACCAAAACGTCTTGGGAAGCTGCGTGAAACTCGCTCGAATACTCGGCGCGCGCCGCCCCTTAAGAGCTTTCCCAACTGGCGCCACGAACGCAAAGCACACTGCCGCGATCAGTCCCGGCAGCAGAGTCCATCGCAGTACTCCGCGCGCCCCCAAAATGCCCAACAGTGCAAGGGCGCATCCTGGCCCGAAAACAGCGCCCAGCGAGTCCATCGCGCGCTCGAAACCGAATGCGCGTCCGGCGTGCTCCGAATCCACAGAATCCGCCAGCAGCGAGTCTCGCGAAGGTCCGCGGCTGCCTCGCCCGATCCAGCCAACCCCGCGCAGCAGCAAAACCATGGGCCAGCTCTGCGCAAACGAGTAGGCAAACGTCGTAAGCGCCGTCGCGCTGTAACCCACGATGCCGGTTGGTTTCCGCCACTCTGGGCGATCAGCAATCCAGCCGCCGGCCAGCTTCGAAAAGCTTGATAGCCCGTCGGCGATGCCCTCAATCACTCCCAGCGCAAATGCCGGCGCTCCCAGCGTCGTCAAGAACGCCGGCAGGATGGCCGTGGCTGCTTCGTGTCCCCAGTCGGAAAAGAGGCTGGCTAACCCGATGCCCAGCACGCCGCGCGTGAGCCAACGTTTGGACGCTTCGGAGGAAACCGGGGGGTCGCTCATCGTAGTGGTTTTCCATTGTGAGTTGGTGCACTCTGCCCGTCAACGAAATCGGCGCGCAGCGGAGTAAAATCGGAGCAGCGTTCAAGCGCCTGTCGTACCGAGCGAGAAAAATATAAACAATGGGGAGCGAAACCACTGCATGCGAGCCGTGATTCAGCGGGTCACCAAAGCGCGCGTTCTAGTGGACACGCGTGTGGCGGGTGAAATCGGGCTCGGTCTGGTCGCCTTGGTCGCCGTCGGGCGCAGCGACACGCCGGAAACCGCTGCGTCGATGGCGGAAACAATCGTACGGCTGCGCATCTTCAATGATGACGCAGGAAAGATGAACCTGTCTCTCCTCGACGTGCAGGGCGCGCTCCTTGCCGTTTCGCAATTCACGCTCTACGGAGATGCGCGCGGCCAAAGGCGCCCCAGCTTCGTGCAAGCCGCTCCGCCTGAACTCGGCAAGGATCTTTATGAAAAACTCGTAGGCGCTGCAAAGTCCCTTGGCGTTCGCGTTGAAACCGGGATTTTTCGGACCCACATGTCTCTCGAACTCACCAACGACGGCCCGGTCACCGTCCTTCTGGATTCGGAGAAGCTTTTCTGAATTTCCGCGCAGCCTTCGCGGCGCTGCACATCGTCTAATTGCCTTCGCACTCGAACGCTCGCGCGCATTTGTTGATTCCATCCCCGACGCTGCTGGGTTAGGATGCCTACGGCAATTTCATCTGCGTTTAAGTGACAAACCGTATGTAACCGCGGGATGACGGCGCGGGTCTACAAAGGGGGAGGATTTCGATACATGCGCTTTCGATGGTTTTCTATTCTTGCCGCCGGCGTGATTTCCGTTTCGCTCGCCGCGCCCGCCAGCCGCGCCCAGTCCGCCAATGGCAACTGGCCGATGTACCGGCACAGCCTGGCCAGCGACGGATTTTCGCCGCTCACACAAATCAACACCAGCAACGTGGCGAATCTCAAGGAAGTCTGGACTTACAAATTGGGGGCCCGCGGTTTCTTCGAAGTAACGCCGATCGTGGTGAACGGCGTGATGTACATGCCCGCCGGACGCAGCGTTGTGGCCGTCGACGCGGACTCCGGAAAAGTAATTTGGAGCCACGACTGTAACGCGATGCTTTCCTCGCGCGGCGTGGCCTATTGGCCCGGCGACAAAAATGATCCGCCACGAATCGTCTTCGATACATTGGACAAAAAAATCGAAGAACTCGACGCCGCCACCGGAAACCTGGTGCCTAGCTTTGCCAACGGTGGAATTCTCGCCATCTCCGTTGGATATGGCGGCATTCCCACCGTTTTCAAGAACATGATGTTTATCGGCGCCGACGACCCCGCGACACCCACTGGGCCTCCGGGAGACTCGCGCGCGTTCGACGTCAAGACCGGTAAAAAGCTGTGGGTTTTTCACACCGTTCCCCGGCCGGGCGAAGTGGGTAACAACACCTGGCTGAACGGCAGTTGGAAGGACCGCTCCGGAGACAACGTGTGGAATTGGGTGCTGTCCGTGGATCCGAAAACCGACACCCTCTATATTCCGGTGCCAGGCCCGAATCCCAACTACTATGGCGGCGGTCGGCCGGGAAACAATCTCTTCGGCAATTCCCTCGTCGCTCTGAATGCCAAGACCGGCAAGCTGAAGTGGTATTTCCAGACGATCCATCACCCACTTTGGGACCAGGATATGGACGTGGGTCCGTCGCTCTTCACCATCAAACAGAAGGGCAAGTCGGTGCCCGTGGTGATCGGCATGAACAAGTCCGCGTACATGTTCATCTTCAACCGCAAAAACGGGAAGCCGGTATTCGGAGTTCAGGAGCGCCCGGTCGCCGCAGGTGACGTGCCCGGCGAATGGTATTCTCCGACGCAGCCATTCCCGCTGAAGCCTCCGCCACTGGCGCGCGTCAGCTACAAGCCTTCCGATATCGTTACTGCCGAAGACACCACTCCCGAGCACGCCGCGGCTTGCCGCGAGTTGGAGGAAAAGTCCGGCGGCCTCCGCAACGAGGGGCCGTTCACCGGATGGAATTTCCACAAGGAAGGCACGCCCGTGCATACCACCATTCAGTTCCCTGGCGGCACCGGGGGCGTGAACTGGGGCGGCGTTGCCGTGGATCCCACCGATGGCTACGTCTTCGTACATACACACGATAACTCCCTGATGGGTTACCTTGAAAAGAAGAAGCCCGGCCTGAATTATGGTCGCGGCACGCAAGGCTCGAACCAGCCTTACGACCGTGCCAGCGTTCTCGGAGCTGGTCCTTACGCCGGCTTTTCCGCACCCGCGAAAGATGCCGACGGCAAAGTGATTGGCAACTGGCCTTGCCAGAAACCGCCATGGGGCAAGCTGACCGCCGTCAACGCCAACACCGGCGAAATTGCCTGGTCGGTCGTTGCCGGAATCACCAAGGGCCTGCCGCCGGACAAAGAACACACCGGCAACGGCAGCAGCGCCGGGCCGATGGCCACCGCAGGCGGGTTGGTCTTCGACGGCGCCACCACCGACGGAATGTTCCGTGCCTACGATTCCCACACCGGCAAGATGCTGTGGGTCACCGAACTCGGCGGCAATGGAAACGATCCGATGAGCTACGAAGGAAAAGATGGCAAGCAGTACGTCGCGATTAGTGCGGGAACCACCGTCCACGTCTTCGCGTTGCCATAAGACAATCGCGGTAGAACGACTGCTGCTCGCGCAGTCCTCTCGCAAGAGACCGGCTGCGCGAGTATTTTCTTTATGTAAGGTAATTTGGACGCAAAAACTGTCGTCTCACTGATTGCCCGTGTGAAGCTTCACAAGCGCCTTTGAGACGCCAATCAGATGGCTTGGCGTTGGGTATCCCCCACCCGCTTTAGCGCGTCCCAGAAGCGCTGGAAAAGGCGACTTTCAGATCGAATTTTCGCTTGGCTGAAGGTAGCCAGTCGTAAAAAGATGCTGTTTTGAGAGGCAATTCGTGCCCTGAAGAATCTCTGTGGCGAGGCCGAAAATTTGCGCCTGAACTTCAGATGCGACTGCTTCGTACTACCTCCGGCTAGAACCCGCCGCCCCCGCCGCCGCCAAACCCGCCGCCGGCCATTCCACCGCCGCCAAATCCCGAGCCGCCTCCGATGCTTCGCGGCGCGGACGCCATCACCGATCCAGCCTGAAATGACATCGCGTTCAAATCGGCCAGCAAGAGGTAAGGCATGAACCCCGCGCCCCAGTAGCCCTGAAACCAAGCCGGTGGCTGCATTGCAATGCCCTTGAATTGCTGCACCCAGCCCTTTTCCACGCGCAGCGCCATCGCGTACGGCAGATATTTCTCGAAAAGCTCCGGCGTCTTCTCCAGCCGCTCGATCCGATCTTTTTCCACACGACCAAGGAATTGTTCGAAGCCGAGCACTTGGGCGTACGTCCGCGCGCCCTTCAGCGTCCGCGCCGGCATAAACCATCCCACCGCGCAAATGATCACCCCCGTCACCACTCCCGCGATAATCCACGTGAGCGAAGCCACGCCCGTTGCGCTTTGCAGAAATCCCGATCCTATCGCCAGCAAAAAGCCGATCAGCGCCCCCACGCCGATGTACGACTGCCGCACCACATCCGGCCGATGCAGGTAATAGTTCTTTTCCACGAGCGAGTCGAAAATCTGGTCCTTTATCGCCGGCAGATGCGTGTAGAAGCGGTTTTGCAGATCTGCAAGCGGCACGTCCGCCGACCCCGCGCCAAAAATCGCCGCCAGCATTTCCTGCTCGTGCGGACGCGCACCCGTCCATTCCGCGGGCGGTTTTTTCAAATGGAAAATGTAATCGCGATGGTGAACCAATCCCATCATGCCGTCATTCTGCTTCTGCTCGATGGTCATATAGCCATTGACGGCCAAATCCACCAACGTTGCCGTGATATCGCGCATTCCCGCTTCGTCATCTACCAGCGTGCCGCATTCCCCGGGCGAAAGCTTATCCGGCGGATCGTACTGCACGGTAATCGAATCGCGTTCTGGATCACGTCCGCGCGTCCACCACAGCCACAACATCACGAAAAATACGATGATCGGTATTGCGAATGGCCAGTTGCTGCGCAGAAAGAGCCACGTCTTCTGCCATCCGCTCGGTGCGTGGACGAATCCTTTGTCCCAACCCACTACCGCCGTCAGTCCCGCGCGATAGCCCAGCGGCTCGGTCGTTCGTATGTCCGCCGCGTTGCCCGTCACGGCCACCTGTGCCTGCTGCTCGCGCGAGCCGTACACGCCTGTGTAGGCTGTGGCGCGCAGTCCAGTAGTGCCCGCCGGCAGTTCGATATGCGCCGAGGCCGCTTCGATCGGCGCGTCCCACTGATCGCCGGTGACGTTCCAGTAGAGTTCGTCGTGATCGCTAAAGAATCGCACCGCGTCCAGCACGCGATATCGCAGCACCACCGTCTTTGTGGAGTCATCCGCGTTCGGGACGTAAATCTTAAATCGCAGGTATCGGCCTTGCCGGCTCGTCTCGTACCGCAAAGGCTGCCCGTTGTCGTCGGTCACCGAGAGGGGCTTCAGAAATAGCGTGTAATTCAAATCGGAAGGAGACGTGTATTCGACTGGAATCGTGCGGTAGATGCCATGCCACGGCCCGCCGATGAACTGAACGTCGATCGTTTCCGCCACTTCGATCGACGCGTCCGGATCGACGGTCACCCGTTCATCGAAATGTTGGATTACCAGTTGCCGCGCTGCGGCCGGCAGCGCGAAGGCGAAAAGTAAAAAAATCGAAAGGAAGAGCCGTTGAAGCCGAGGCATCAATCAGCCTGCCTAAGAGCCGCCGCCGGTTGTACCGGTTGCGTCTCCAGGAGCCCCGCCCGTCGTCCCTCCGAAACTTACCTTCGGAACTTCGCGTTCGGCTGGCGCGCTAATCTCAAAAAATTCCCGCGCCTTGAAATTGAACATACTGGCCAAAATGTTGGAGGGAAACTGCGCGATCTTCGTGTTGTAGTCGCGCACCACGGCGTTGTAGTAGCGCCGTGCATTTTGGATGCTGTCCTCTATCTGATTGAGCGTCTGTTGCAGCTGGTTGAAACTCTCCACCGCGCGTAACTGCGGATACGCCTCGGCCAATGCGAACACTTGTCGCAGCGCTGAAGTCAGCACATTTTCCGCTCCCGCCTTGGCCGCCGGGCCTTGCGCAGACATCGCCTGATTCCGCGCCTGCACCACGCCTTCCAGCGTCGTTTTTTCGTGCGCCGCGTACCCTTTCACAGTTTCCACTAGGTTCGGGATCAGGTCGTGGCGCCGCTTCAACTGCACGTCGATGTCGGACCACGCGTTGTCGCACTGCACGCGCAGGCTCACCAGCCCGTTGTAAATCACGACCGCGGACACCACGATCAGCGCAACCACCACTAACACAATCAGCAACGCTGCCAAGTTGCCTCCCGATCCGGCTCGGACGAGCCGTGTGGCACGATTTGCCCCTAGCATACGGCCCGCGCCTACCGGTGTAAAGCATCCTGAGCGGGCGTTTCTAGAAAGTCGGCCAGGCCACGCACGCCACCCTGCGAGTGCGGACATGACCCGATTGCGGAACCATGCGCAGGGTGCTCAGATCGAGGTGTGAGAATGAATACGCGGCCATCTTCCAACAAGCCGAAGGCCGCGCAACGCACAATCGTGCGGCACAAAACCTAGTAGGAGGTGCCCAATGCCTGCTCTGAACGGACTGAAAGTCGCGATCCTCGCCACCGACGGTTTCGAGCAGGTCGAGCTGACCGAACCGCGTAAAGCGCTCGACGAAGCCGGAGCTCAAACGAAAGTCGTTTCTCCGAAATCGAAAGGCGAAGAAATTCGCGGTTGGAAATTCAAGGAATGGGGCGAGAGCGTAAAAGTCGACGAATCGCTCGATGAAGCCCGGCCTGAAAATTACGGCGCGCTTCTCCTTCCCGGCGGCGTCATGAACCCGGACAAGCTCCGGATGGAGCCGAAAGCCGTGGCCTTCGTGAAATCCTTCTTTGACGCCAATAAACCGGTAGCGGCAATTTGCCACGGGCCCTGGACGATCATCGAGGCCGGCGTCGCCCGAGGCCGAAAAATAGCCTCGTGGCCATCCATCAAAACCGATCTCCGCGACGCGGGCGCTGAATGGATCGACTCGGAAGCTGTCACGGACCGCAATCTCGTGTCTGCGCGCAAGCCGGACGATATTCCTGCGTTTAACCGCGCCATGCTTGATCTCTTCAGCTCCGGCCGTCAGCAGCAGCGCGCCACCGCCCGCTGAAACGGTCGACCACGATTTTTCTGAAGTGCAGGAGCTTGCTCGCGCTCGGCCTAGTCGAGGCTTGCCTTGGCGCCGCCGTCTAACCTAATGAAATCGCGGTCAGAGCAAAATGTCGTTCACTCAGTCTGTAAACGCGCACTCCTCCCGGGGGGCAGCAAGTTGGGCATGCACGCGATTCGATGAAATCCGCGGCGTGAAGCTCTAAAACTCAGGCAAACAACCTACTGCCATAACCGAGTCCTGAAGTAACACTTCAAATCAGGCTTTGGCCCGAGTTCGCAGAATGCCTCTCTTTCTTCCGATGCTAGAATCCTCCCTGTGACCAACGCTCCCGACCCTCAGCCGCTGATCTACGTCCACGACCTCTGCAAGCATTTCCGCACCTTCCGCCGCCGCGAAGGCCTCCTGGGCTCAATCCAGAATCTGTTCGTCCGCCAGTATCAGACTGTCGCCGCTGTCGACCGCGTCGGCTTTTCCATACAGCAGGGCGAATCCGTCGGCTACATCGGCCCTAACGGCGCCGGAAAATCCACCACCATCAAGATGCTCACCGGCATCCTGGTTCCCACCAGCGGCGATATCCGCATCAACGGCTTCGTCCCGCACCGCCAGCGCCGCGAGTACGTGAAAACCATCGGCGTCGTCTTCGGCCAGCGCACTCAGCTCTGGTGGGACATCGCCGTGATCGAGTCATTCAAACTCCTCCGCCGCATCTACGGCGTCTCCCAGCGCGACTTCGACGCGCGCATGGAGCAGTTCAATGAAGTCCTCAACATCCGCGATTACCTTTACACGCCGGTCCGCAAACTTTCTCTCGGTGAACGCATGCGCTGCGATCTGGCCGCCGCGCTGCTCCACAATCCTCCGCTTCTCTTCCTAGACGAGCCCACCATCGGCCTCGACGTGGTCGCCAAAGATCGCATCCGCCGCTTCCTCCACTCCGTGAATCGTGATTTCCGCACCACCATCCTGCTCACCACTCACGATCTCGACGATATCGAGGAGCTTTGCCGCCGCATCATGATCATCGACCACGGCCGCGTCCTCTACGATGGCCCGCTCGATCGCCTGAAAGAGCAGTTGCTGCGCACCAAACTGGTGAAGTTCGTTCTGAAGGATATTGCTCACGCCGCGGGCGTCGCCGGGTTTGCTCGCGACGGCCTCGAACTCGAACGCCTCGACGACCTGACCTTCCGCATCCGCTTCGATCGTCACCGCGTCGCCACCTCTGACCTGATCCGCGAAATCCTCTCCGCCGTAGATGTCCGCGACCTGCTCATCGAAGACGAACCCATCGAGGAAATCATCAAGCGCATCTACGCCGGCGAAGCCTCCCTCGAACCCGCCCCCAAGTAACTTCACAGCCGTCTCGCGGCTTGTATGCGCGCTTGTCGCTGCGCACACGGTTGTCATTCTGAGGGCCGACGTTGCCCGAAGAATCCCTCTTCGTGCGCAGGATGCAGTGCCGACAAATACGTTAGATTAGGGCGTGCAGACACGGACAGGTCCACGCGGCTATGGCAACCGCAATCCGGCTTGAATTTACGGCAGACGGTATAACGTTAATTTCAACGGAGAGCCGACAATGAATAGCGAACCATCAGGCGAGAATGCTGTCCATGACTGATTCTGGCCAACTCGGTCAGGCGCGACTTCAGTGATCGGCTCCCCCGTCGAAACGGAATAGACCGTAAATCGCTCCTGCCTCGCCGTGTGCGTCGTCTGGAGTGCAAATCGCTTCCCGTTTTGTGACACACCCGCAAAAGAAAACCCGCCCTTTGTTGCCAGAGTCCTCACTAATTCGCTGTGGAGATTGATGATCCGGGGCCTTTTGCAGCCAGGCTCAAGCACAAGGTCATTTGTCAGAAACTGCGGCCTGCCTCCACACTTTCCGTGATAAAGGAGATGCTCGCCGGCAGCGTCCACGTACGTTACGAACCCAATGTCTTTCGGGTACTTCCCAGTCCAATGCACATTGTCTGTGACAAATCCTTGCCGGCCAACGGACGTATCCACCGCCGGCGCGGATGTAAGCTGCGTGACCTTAAGAGTCCGCGTGTCGATGAGTTCGTATCCCGGGCTCGTCATTTCACCTAAGGTGTGGTCATCGGGGGACACATTCTCCACGTTCCCACGATAGTCGAAGCTGACCCCATCCTTGAGGTCTGGACTGAGGCGTAGAAGTTCGCGCCCGGCAACAACCACATGCGCGTCCGCCGTTGCGAATACGGGGAGAGATCCAAATGCCAGTACCTGACGCTCGTTCTTTACTTCGCCCGTCTTGGTGTCGAGCGACAGCAACTCGTACACGCTCGCCGGCACTGCTGCGCCCGCGACTTTGCGCATTCCGACCTGAGACGCGAGAACAATTCGAGTGCCCGCGAAAACAACGCTGCGGGTCGCTGCGAAAATGGACTCTGTTTGCGAGTCCACGTATGGGCCAGTGACCGTAGTGCCTTTCGCGCCAAAGGCAATTCCCATCACCGGCTCACCTTTTGTCAGAGGCCCAACGGACCACACCCGCGTCGAGGCAGGCAGATTTTTAGCGGCGAAGCTGCTAAGAGGAGTTAGCCACAGCAACGCCGTGGCAAGAAGCTTCCAAAACAGCCCTAGTCCGTTGTGTATAGGGACCATCTGCGGCAAATGATGCCTAACCCGCCGCCGGAAGGAAACCCGTTCGCAATTAACGTAATGACGGGAGAGGAGATGGCCCGGGAGTCAGCGCGATGCCGTACGTCTCGTCTCCCAGCTTCATCACGCGGCGTTTTCAAGCTCCAGGAGGCCGGTCGCGGTGTTCGAAATCGCCACGTGGCAGCTGCTGTGTATCTTCCGCACATGGGGCGAAAGCACGCCGCGAACAATCTAAGCAGGTCTCACGCCGTTCAGCCGCCGCATTCGGGTCTAGGGCACGCAGATTTGCGGAGGTAGTTTTGCGGAATAGACAGCTTTCGCCGTTTCTGCTAGCGTCGGTCGGGGCATTTTATGCCTCCGACGAGAATGAATTTAGACGATCACAGCTCGAATTTCCCACTCGCGCCCAAAGCATCGCCGCGAGTCGTAAAGTCTATTGTCGATTCGCCCCCTCCTTGCCTCACTGCCCAAAATCTCGGCCGCCAAATGCCTTCGCAAGGGCGGAACAGTCGATCGGCCTTTGGCACTCGTAAGTTACTGAAAACAAAAGATCGGGTGCACCCAAGGGCGGAACGTCCCGGTGCATGCGCCGAGCGCGATTTCCGGCACCGTAGCGTCACGCCGAAACGGGCTTCCCGGCCCCCTTTTTCCGCTCTTAGTCCGGAGCTCCCCTCATGGGCGCGCTGATCGACGCGCTCGCCCCCTATGCCGAATTCAGCCGAGTCGGCTTCGTCAACATCCTTGCCTTCCGCCTGCGCTACTTCACCGGCATCCTCACGTACTCGCTGAACGTCACCATCTACTACTTCATTTGGAGCGCCGTGTACCACAACGGCCAAACCATCGCCGGGTACAACATGTCGCAGATGATCACCTACGTCAGCGTGGGCTGGATCATTCGCTCGTTTTACTCCAACACCATCGATCAGGAAATGGCCTACGAAGTGATTGACGGGAAAATCGCCATGGACCTGATCAAGCCCGTGTCCGTCCCCTGGATGTGGATTTCGCGCGCCATGGGTGAATCGGCATTCCGCCTCGGCCTTCTGACGCTCCCGGTCGCGCTCGTGATCACGTTCATTTTTCCGATGCAGGCGCCTGCCTCGCGCTGGGATTTCGCTATGTTCTTGCTCTCCACGCTCGGCAGCTTTTTTCTGATGGCCGCGATCGGCTTCCTGATCGGTACCTGCGCCATTCCGCTCAAATCGATCCTCGCGCTCGTCCGCGCCAAGCAGTGGCTGATCGAGCTGCTCTCGGGATTGCTTCTCCCGATGTCATTTTTCCCGAAACCCGTTGCCGTTGCCATGGCTTGGCTGCCGTTCGAGCATATCGCTTACACGCCGCTCCAGATTTACCTCGGCAAGATGGGCCATGCCGACGTGCTGCGTGCGCTTGCCGCCGAATGGATTTGGGTTGTCGCGCTGCTGGCTCTGGCGCACTGGTGGTGGAATCATTCGCTCCGCCGCCTCAGCATCCAAGGTGGATGAAAAATGTCGTCACCCTCTCCCATCTCGCCCGCCGGCCAAAATTCGCGCCCGGCCGCGACCCTCCGAAAAGGCGCTCGCAATTTCATGCGCTACTTCGGCTTGCTCTACGACTATTTCATCCAGTACGCCAAAGTGCAAATGGGCTACCGGGGCGACTTCATCGTCAGCCTGGTCACCGCCTTCGCTGCGACGGTTTTCGGGCTGCTCTTCGTCATCATCCTCTTTCAGCGCGCTCCGAAGCTTGCCGGCTGGAGCTTCGCCGAGGAGCTTTTCCTCTACGGTTTCTCGCTGATTCCTTACGGCGCCTTCAATATCGTCGCTTCGAATCTCTACAATTTCGGCAACGACTACATCATCGAAGGGAAATTCGATCGCATCTTGCTCCGCCCCATTTCATCGCTGTTTCAAATCCTGTTCGAAACGTTCCGCATCGAAGCCGTCCAGGGAATCGCCACCGGCATTTTCTGCATGTGGTGGGCATCGCACCGGCTGCATATCGTTTGGCCACCTGGAAAAATCGCCATGCTTTTCTTCTTCGAAATCTGCGCGAGCGTGATCTACCTCGCCGTCTTTTTGATGCTTACCTGCGTTTCCTTCTGGTTCGAGGACCGCGTCGGCATCCATCCTCCCGTGTGGAACGTCATCAATTTCGGCCGTTATCCGCTCTCGATCTACAACGGCGCGGTGCAGTTCGTGCTCTGCTGGATCATTCCCTTCGGCCTCGCGTCGTTTTATCCGAGCGTCCGCATGCTCGGCCGCGCCGTGGTCCCGGAATACGCGCCGTTCGTTCCGGTGGTCGCCGCCGGGTTTTTGTTCCTCGCAATATCGTTGTGGAATTTCGGCACGCGGCATTATTCTTCCACGGGTTCGTAACCATGAACATCGGAGATTCTCGATGATTCGCGACAGCCAAAACTCCGGCCGCATTCCGCGCGCCACTGCCACTTTCTTGTCTGCGGTTTTGCTCGCCTTTGCGCTTGCCGCAGTTGTGCCTTCGGTTTTTGCGCGAATACACAACAGTGCGCACGCCGACGAGCAGCCTGATCTGCGCGCGTACGTCGGCACCTGGAAAGCGACATTTCAAGGCAAAGACTTTGCGATCCTAGTGCTACGCGAAGACAACCATGGCTCGCTCGAAGGCAGCCTCAACAATTTCGAAATCGCCGTCGATAAGCAAGGAAATCTCGCGGACGGCACGCACATCGACATCGGCGTCTCGCCGCTGATCAGCCCGCGTTTCAAAAATGGAGCCTTGATTTTCACGGTGGCGCAAAAAGATGCGTACGCGCAAACCACGGATTGGTCATTCGTCGTGAAAAATAAGCGTGAAGGCGAGCTCACCGAAAACTTAGAAAATCAGCTCGAAGCACCCATGAGTATGATCGTCAATCCGATTCCGATGCACCGAGTTGCCGCGCATTAGTGCTCCGCACACGAACCTTCTGTGTGACATAAATTCAAATTCGGACTAGGTGCAATCGAAATTTGAGATTAAAGTGGCGCCGCGCGAAAGCATTCCGAGTCGCGCTCTCGCACAGGATAAATACCAACAGGAGAAGCACACGTGCCGAACGCACATGACATCGTGGTGATCGGCTCCGGCCACAACGGATTGGTGGCCGCAGCATATCTGGCCTCCGCCGGCAAAAGCGTGCTGGTGCTTGAGCGCAATCCGTGGTTTGGCGGTGGCGTCGTGACGGCGGAGCTTACCGGCCCTGGCTACCTCCACGACCGCTTCAGCACCGGCCACATTTTTATTCAGGGCAATCCGCTGATTAAGAACGATGAACTGAAGCTGCTCTCGCGCTACGGCCTGAAGTACGTTTATCCGGAAATTCCGTTCATGACCGTGTTCGAGGACGAATCGTCGATCGGCCTGTACCGCGATCGCCAGAAGAATTACCAGGAAATTGCGCGCTTTTCTAAAAAAGACGCGGAGACGTATCTCCGTTTCGCCGACACCGCGATGAAGTATCTGCCCATGATTTCGTCGTCGTTCTACACGCCCCCTCTGCCGATGGGCGCGATGCTGGCGATGCTGGACCAGAGCATCGAGGGCCGCGAGCTTTTCGCGTACATGCAGAAAAGTCCCTACGACATCATTCTTGAAAATTTCGAGGACGAACAGGTGCGCTTGTTCCTGGTGCGCATGGTTTCCGAAAATCTCACCGGCCCTGAGGAAAAAGGCACCGGACTTGGCATTTTTGTTTTCCTGGGATTCATGGAGCAGTACGGCATCGGCGTGGCCGTTGGCGGCAGCGGCGCGCTCACGGCTTCGTTGATCCGCTGCATCGAGGATCATGGCGGCGAAGTTCGCAGCAACACCTCCGTCGCGCAAGTGATCGTGAAGAATGGGCGCGCCGCCGGAGTGCGCACCTCCGATGGCGCGGAATATTCCGCGAAAGACGCGGTGATCGGCTCGATTCATCCTCACTTTCTCGAGAAATATGTCCCGGGAGTCGAGCCGCGCATCACGCGCGATGCGGCGCGCGTGGAGCTCTCTGCAAATTCGTGTTTCACAGTTCACGGCGCGCTCAACGAGCCGCTTCGTTTCAAGGCTGGCCCGCACGTTAGCAAGGCCTACTTCACGGACCTAGTGCCAACAAACATGACCGTGCTGCGGCAATATTTCGACGCGCTGCGCTACGGCCGCATTCCAGATAGCGCGCTTCTTGGCGTCGCGTGCCCTTCGAACCACGACCCCACGCGTTGCCCTCCCGGAAAATCCACCTTCCACATCTGGGACTACGTGCCGTACTCCCATCCCGATGGCGGTCCAGCACACTGGGACAAAGTGAAAGACGCGTTTGCGCAGACGATGATCGAGCGCGCCGCGAAGTTCTGCGAAAACCTTACGCCGCAGAATATCGTCGCCTACGTCTGCGACAGCCCGCTTGATCTCGAGCGCTGTTCCGAGAGCTTCCAGCGAGGCGACCTGCACGGCGCCGCGCCATACCTTTATCAATCCGGAGCGCATCGTCCTACGCCCGATCTCGGACAGAACACCGTTCCCGGTATCGAGCGGCTTTACTTGGTTGGCCCGTTCCAGCATCCCGGCGGCGGCGTATTTGGCGCGGGGCGCGCCACGGCCATGAAACTGTGCGATGACCTGAAAATAAATTTCGACAAGATCGGCCGATAGCGATGATGAAAATCTACGGGCATGACAACAGCGAGTTGATGCAGGTCAGCTCGCTGGAAGCGGAAGACGGTAAGCTGCTGATTCGCGGCAAAGTGTTCGGCACGATGCCGATGACCGCGAAGCTGACGCCGCGTGAGGCGCGCAACGCGCTGAAGCTGTTGAATCCGCGCGTCGTCTTGTTCCTGCTTACATTCTTATTTCGGAAATGAACGACGTGCAAATGCACGGAGTTTTCGATGGGAGCGAGGCCCAACAGACCGCGCTTCCATCAGTGGATTCCCAGGAATTTCCCGCAGCGTTGAATGACTTCGAAGTGCTAATCAGGTTTGACGCCGAGCTGGCTCACGTAGTAGCTGTCCATGTATTCGCGAAAGTTGTAAACCTTGTCGCCTTTTAATTCGAGCACGTAAGCGTAGCGGTTCGAGTACGGCCGCCCATCCTTGAATTTCCCGAGCCCGCGCCCTTCCACCGCGACGAACGGCCCCTGGCAAATGATCTTGTCGATATGCACCTTGGGATCTCCAGGGATGAACATTCCCCGCACCGGCGCGAGAAAATTATCGATGATGTTGTCGCGTCCCTTTTTCTCGCCTTCGCCGGGAATGCCCGTGGCCATCACCTTCCACGTGGCCTTCTCGTGAAAGAGTGGACGCAGTTTTTCCAAATTGCCGGCACTCAGCGCCTTGAAAAAATTCTTCACGATCTTCTCATTTTTCTTTTCCACCGCTCCCATCGCCGCCTCCTCACGTTTTCCGCCGTGGCTTTTACCTGAAGATCCTCCGACGAACGCCGCGCATTATACGTCCATTGCCTTCCGATGGCGTATGCCGCCGCGTTTGAACCGTGGAGAACCAAAAGTGCTACATTCGTAAGTGCGGAGCCCTACTAGGTCGCCAACTTGCGACTCGGGACGAGGAGCGCCATGCCTGCAACACCGAAGGTGTATCTTCCGCTTTTTGCAATGGGTTTCCTGCTTGCCGCGCCGCTCGGCGCGCGGACGTCAGTTACGCAGGCGAAACGCGTGCCCGTGGTCGTCGAGCTGTTTACTTCCGAGGGCTGCTCCGATTGCCCGCCTGCCGACGCGCTGCTGAAAAACCTGGAAATGCAGCAGCCAATTGCGGGCGTGGAAGTGATACCCATCGAAGAGCACGTGGACTACTGGAATCACGACGGATGGATCGATCCCTTTTCTTCGGCGAGCTGGACGATCCGGCAGCAGGAGTACGAGCCCAAGCTAAAGGGCGGCACGGAGTACACCCCCCAAATGATCGTTGATGGCGAGACGCAATTCGTGGGGAGTTACCCGGCCGCCGCCGCGGCGGCGATCACCAACGCCGCGCGCGGCCAGCAAACCGAAGTGACCGTCACCGCCGGGCAGCCGGATGGCAAAGATGCGCAGAGCTTCTCCGTGTCAGTGGGGAAGTTGGAAGGAAGCACGCCCGGGAACATGGGGGAAGTTTGGCTCGCCGTCACGGAGGACGGTCTGCACTCCGACGTGAGAGCGGGAGAAAATGCCGGCCACGACCTCTATCATTCGGCAGTGCTGCGCTCGCTGAACAAGATTGGCGTGGCGAATGCGGACGCGGCATCGGCGTCTTTCACTGCTGAGCCGCGCGTGAAATTTAACTCCCACTGGAATCGCGCCAACTTGCGCGTCGTCGTCTTCGTGCAAGACAAGCACAGCAAGAAAATCCTTGGTGCTGCTGAGACACGGGTTTTGCCGGCCTCGTAATTCCGAAATTGCGGGAAATTCAATCGGCGGATTCGGCGCTCGCTTCGAGACCCGCCACAGCGCGCGCGTCCGCTTCATCTCCGCGCGGCCGCGTCAGCAGCTTGCGCAGCAGGATTAGCAGCGCGATGGCCGAGATCATAGCGGCAATGCTGTCCGTCAGCAGTAGGCCGGTGACGCCGAAATATTTCGAGGCGTGCCCGTCGGCCCAGGTCATATACACAATGGCAAGATTCGTGGATGCGGAGAATAAGCCCAGCTGCGTGCTGGCCACCGCGCTGTTCTGCCCCACCAACTGATACCCGAAGGCGTTGAACGCGGCGTATGCCACTCCGGCGAGACCGTTGTAAACCAGCGCGCCCAGGATAAAGTCCAGCGGAGTGTGAGGAGCGAGCGCCATGGCCAGTGCGACGAAGCTGGTGACCAGGCCCGCGCCAAGATACAAACGGCCGCGCGAAACGCGGTTCGCCGCGTATCCGCCCAGCAGCGCGCCAATCGATGCGGTGATGGCGCATCCCGCGCCCGTCACCCAAATCACCGTCGAGTCGGGGGTGTGAAAGTCGCTTCCCATGCCGGAGAACAGGTTGATGGCCGCTTCGGCGCTGGCCGGCACCAGAAACACGGCGAAGCCCGTAAGGCATTCCTTCGTTTTGCACGCGCGCCACGTCGCCACCATGGCGTCGGTAAAAATCTGGCGGAAGCGAAAAGCGGAACGTACGGCATCTGGAAACAACAGCGTCGGCCAGGCGCCCAGCACGATGGCGACGCCCAGACCGAGCCCTAGCCACTGTACGGAAACGTGCGGCGCGAGAGACATCACAGCCAGTGAACCGAGCGCGCCGCCGCCCAGATTGGCTACGTTCGTCCATCCGCTCACCGATCCGCGCAACGAATCGGGCGTAAATTGCGCTGTCCAGCCGCTGACCGCGCCGGAAAAGAGCACCATGGAAAGCTCCGCCACGAGCAAGAACACCGTTGCAACGCCCAAATGCGCGACGGAAAGAAAAACCAAACCCGATGCAAGGCAAACCGCCGAGACGAGCGTGGTCAGCCAGGTATAGGCTCGGCGCGTTAGCCCCGTGTCCATCAGGGGCTGCAACAGGAATCCCCAGAAGGTTGGCGACATGACCGTGGCGCTCACGGCGGCTACTTTGTAAAGCGGGATGCCCAGGTGGGTGAGGAGAAAGGGCAAAGCGGTGACGGTGAATCCCACCACCAGGCCAAAAGGGAAAATGGCCACGCCGACGATCCACGGCGCTGGGACATCCGTTCGCGACGGTCCCGGCCTGGGTGTGTCGGTCAAGAATTCCTCCAATATGTCAGCCGCGAAGCAAGGAAGGACAAGCTGCCCTCGTGTCGCGCCATACTAGTTCCCGACTCCGGTAACCACAAACGTTTTCTGCGCGTCGATTAAGGAGCACTGGGCTTCTAGCGACGGGGAATCAACGGTTAGGAAGATCGTTTTGAGTGGCCTTTGAAGGCGCGGTTGCTATATTGTCCTAGTCCTGAGTTACATGGGTTGAAACCGGGAGAGGTGAAAACATGAATCGGCGAAAACTATTGTCCCTGATCGGATTGTCTCCCACGCTGCTGCTGGAAGCGCGTGCGACGGAAGCGAAAACCAGGAAGCGCGCCCGCGGAGAATCCGATAGCGAGTCCAAAATCACTGCGGTCAGTCCTAAGGGCACTCCACCGCCCGTTCATCTCTACTCGATGGCTCCCCGCGCCAGTTCCCTGGACGGCAAGACTATCTATTTGGTCGACGCCACGCATTTTGACGGCAGCGAAACTCTCCTACTGAAAATTCAGGCTTGGTTTCAGCAGAACATGCCCAGCGTCAAGACCGTCTTCCGCAAGAAAGCCGGCGTGTACGCGTCGGACGATCCGAAACTCTGGGCGGAAATTAAAGCCAACGCTTATGCGACCGTCATGGCGATTGGGCATTGAGGAGGCTGCGCCCCAGCGACCGTGAGTCACTGCGTAACGATGGAAAAGATGGGTGTCCCGGCAATTCCGATGTGCACCGTTGCCTACACGGAACTTTCGAAACTCACCGCGGCAAGGGACGGTATGCCTCACTTGCGCGAAGTGTTCACCCCGCACCCGGTGGGCGGCAAGACGCCCGCTGAACTCGCGGCCTATATTGTGAATCCCGATCCGGTATCCGGTACGCAGATCATGAAGGAGATCGTGGGCGATCTGACCAGGCCCCTTTCGGCGGACGAAATGAAATCGGGCGTGGAAGCGATTGCGGCAGGGCCGGCGACCTACACGGACACGCCGGACAACCTGCAAGAAGCCTTCATGACCAACGGAATGACGGATTACATGCCGATCATCATTCCCACGGAAGAAAAAGTGGAAGCGATGCTCAAGGGAACCAGCCACAGCCCGGATGAAGTTCTCAGGACACCGCTGCAGGGCGCAGGCTATACGTCCGCTCGCTGGGGATACACGATCAGGCAAGTCGCCGTGAACGCCGTGATGGCGGGATGCAAACCCGAATATTTCCCCGTGGTGCTGGCGATGGCGTCGGTGGGGTTGCTCGGGCTCTTCGGTTCCACCACGTCGAGCGGCAGCGCGATCGTAATCAACGGCCCCATCCGCGACAAGCTCAACATGAATTATGGACTGGGCGCGCTGAGCCCGTTTGCGCACTCCAATGCCACGATTGGACGATCATGGACGCTGATGGGCAAGAACCTCAGCAATGCAGGTATTCCGGGGGATACCTACCAAGGCTCGCAAGGCAACCAGCTGGATTACAACAACTGCGTGATTGCGGAAGATGAGAAGAACAGTCCGTGGGAGCCGCTCCACGTTCAGTTCGGACATAAAGCCGAGGAAAACGTGGTGAGCTTGTATATGGGACCGGATGTCCGCCAAGGCCACGGCGCCAGAGGCGCATCAGCTGAACCTGCCATGTTCGACCAGCAGATCAGCTTTATGTGCCAATCGATGGTGGGAGGGTCGGGCGCGTTGGCGATCTTGGATCCTTTAGTCGCGCAGCGGCTGGTGAGGCAGGGGTACGACAACAAACAAAAGCTGACCGATTACGTTTACAAAAATACCACGCGCACGGTGAAGGACTTCAAGGAGTCGTTCCTGGCGCCGTTTCACCTGTATCCGATGGCGCTTCAGGGCAGAGAGCCGTACGCAACTTGGTACAAAATGCCGGACGACGCGCAAATTCCGTTCTTCGTTTCAGAGCGACAAATTAATTTCGTCGTTTGCGGCGGCCAGGCTAACGCGTTCTTCCAAATCGCCAACATGCAGCGCAGTAGGAGCGAATCCATCGATAAGTGGGCGTGAGGGCTGCTCGACGGCGATATACCATGAGCGCCGCGGTATCACCGCGGGTACCGCGTTGCGATTGGCGCGGTACTTCAACGCTTCCGCGGCATTCTGGGTGAATTTGCGATGGCGCTACGAACTGGAACTCTCCGAGGATCGCGAGGCCGCCAAAATCGCCCGCGACCTTCGCTGGCTGGGGTTCCTGCACGCTAACTAAGGTCGCCAGTTCACAGCCGGGATGGGCACACACAACAGGCAAGGACCTAACTCAACTAAATACGTTCTCTTTGCGTAACACCTGTACTCCTGGACAGGTGCTTCTGGGCTCTCCACGATGCAGACTGAATCGCTAGCGGTCTAGGCTCGCGACCATCGCGCATCATGAAATCAGGAGAACGCATGAAGTCCACTCTCAAGGTCTGTGGCATCACGCTTGCACTTCTATCGCCAATGGTACTCTTTGCGCAAAAACCTACGCTTAGTTGCCGCCCGCTCCCAAACTCCAACGCGTTTATCGGACCTGATGAACAGATTGTCGGGAACCAGATTTGCAAGATTGTCCTAAGCTCTCCTTCTCCAGCATCGCAGCCTGCTCAGATGAAGGCTAAGCCCGAAAATGATCCGCAACCCCTTCCTGCCGTTGCCGCCGCAACTACAGTGGAGCAAGATGCGCCGAGTGCCGCGCGATCAGCTTCGAGTGCCGATAAAAGGCCGTCGAGACCCCGCGTGTACGTCAGCGATAGCGATTCTTGGGTTACGTCTGGCGGCTTTGCTGGCGGGGTATCCGGCAATAGAAATTCATTTACCGGGGCTTCGGCAGGCTCTTTCTCCGGTGGTTCAGATCCTCAGACGGTCGAGGTTATCAAGAACTTCATGGACGAGTGTCCCGGTGTGATCGTTACTCGGAACAGGGCGAATGCAGACTTCGCTGTGCTGTTCGACCGAGAGGGCGGCAAGCGAGGTACAAGCGGCTGGAACGGATTATTGAGAAGAGTCGACAAAATGGCCGTGTTTAGCAAGAATGGTGATGCGGTGTTCTCTAAATCGACGCGCTCAGTGGGTTCGGTTGTGAAGGATGCGTGTTCTGCAATTGAGAGCGCCGAAAACGACAACTAGCTGTGGCAAATTCAAACCCACACCGCTTGCCGGGCTCGCTAGCGGTTGGAATGCTTGAGCAAGGGGCGACTCCCTGCGACGTGGCGAAGGCTCTCGGCGAGACGATCGAAACGGTCGAGCAACATTATGCACCTTTCGTTCCCGAGCTTCGGGAGCGGGTGCGCCGGATTCTGGAGTCCGTTCCCGCGGAAAGAGCCGAAAAAACGGGCACAATTTAGGCACAATCGGGAGAAAAAACATCACAACTTCAATAAAATCAGCGGGTGAGCCTGTAAGCCGGATTCTGTGAGCTGCGCGGCGCGCATTCGATTTGCATCGAGCTGCGCACAACGCAGCGCGGCGATCATTCCTCTAGGTCCCGGATCGCTCCGGGACTCCAGCAGCCTACCCGAGGGTCGCAGCTATCGCTCTTGCGAGCTCTAGCATTCGGGCCGGGCCAGCCCTCCCCTCCTATTTGGCCTTGCTCCACGCGGGGTTTTCCGTGCCCCGAATGTTACCATCCGGGCGGTGGGCTCTTACCCCACCTTTTCACCCTTACCAAATGCGCTCGACCGAAACTGGCAAGCTCCGCGGTTTCCCGCGAGCCCGCCGCCGAGGTACAAGCCGCACCGGCGGTTTATTTTCTGTGGCACTGTCCGTAGCTGAGTTCCCTGCGGCGAGCTTGCGCCCGCAAAACCCTCAAGGACCAGCCCCCTGGCGTTACCAGGCGCGTTGCCCTGCCGCGGCCGACTCTCGCGAGCTCACCACGGCCGGAGTCCGGACTTTCCTCCCGTTCACCCCGTTTGCACGGGGCAAACCGGCGATCACCCGGCTCACCCGCAAACTCAAGTATACGGTGCGCCTCGCGGAACTCAAAGCAGCGCGGTTGCGCTGTAATTACTTAATGGCGTACTCCAACCCAACTCTTGCTCGGGCAGGCGGTAATCACGCGCGGATTCTATACCGGAAAGCTTCAGCGGGAGTTCAGCAGCTTTTCGAAACCGGCTTCGTCGAGGACAGGCACGCCGAGCGCTTTCGCTTTGTCGAATTTCGAGCCGGGATCGGCGCCCACCACCACGTAATTGGTCTTCTTGCTGACCGAGGAGCCCACCTTGCCGCCGTGCGACGCTACCAGCGCCTCAGCCTCTTCGCGCGAACGCTTCACGAGCGTGCCGGTGAAAACGAACGTCATTCCCGCGAATTTGGAGCTTTTCGGCGCGGCGCGCTCTTCCGTCATCTTGATGCCGACGGCGCGCAGATGGTCTATGAGCTTGCGATTCGCGCCCTCGGAGAAAAATTCGCGGACGCCTTCCGCGATCTTCGGCCCGATTTCTTCAACTTGCAGCAGCTCTTCCTCGCTCGCATCGCGCAGCTTCTCCATCGACGCGAAATGCGCGGCCAGCAATTGCGCCGTGCGTTCGCCCACGAACGGAATACCGATCGCGTAGATCAACCGCGCCAGCCCCGCCTTTTTGCTGGCCTCGATTTCATCGAGCAGATTTTGCGCCGATTTTTCGGCCATTCGCTCAAGATTCGAAAGCGTCTTGAGCTCCAATTTATAAAGATCGGCGAAATCGTGGACCAAATCGTGCTGCAGCAACTGCTCGACGATTTTTTCGCCCAGCCCATCGATATTCATCGCGTGCCGGCTGGCGAAATGCAGCATCGATTCGCGGCGGCGCGCCGGGCATGACACGTTCACGCAGCGATATGCCACTTCGCCTTCCCGCCTGTGCACGCGCGTGCCGCACACCGGACATTTCTCCGGCATGCGGAATTCTTTCTCTTCCTTCCCATGCTTCACCACTTTCAGCACGTGCGGGATCACTTCGCCGGCGCGCTCCACCAGCACCGTGTCTCCCGCGTGCACGCCCAGCCGCTCGACTTCGTCCATGTTGTGCAGCGTCGATTTCGAAACCGTGACGCCGCCGATCTGCACTGGTTCGAACACAGCAAACGGCGTGAGCACTCCGGTGCGCCCCACGCTCACCTGAATCTCGCGGATCACCGTGGTTTCCTGATGCGCCGGATACTTATAGGCCAGCGCCCAACGCGGCGCTTTCGACGTGAATCCCAGCTCGTTCTGCAGAGCCACTTCGTCGACCTTGATCACGATGCCGTCGATCTCATACGCCAGCTTTTCGCGCTTCGATTCCCACGCGGTGATGTACTTCTCGACTTCTTCGATTGAATGGCAGAGCTTCCAATCATCGCTGGCCTTGAAATGCAGCGTTTTGAGCGCTTCCAGCGCTTCTGAAAGCCGCTGCTTCGCCACGCGCCCGTCCACCAGCAGGTAATATGCGAAAAAATCCAGGCGCCGCGATGCGGTAATCTTCGGATCGAGCACGCGAATCGACCCGGCCGCCGCATTCCGCGGATTGGCGAAAATTTTCCCGCCCTGCTCCTCCTGCTGCCGGTTCATTTCCACGAACGCTTGCCGTGTCATGATCGCTTCGCCGCGCACTTCGAAATCGCCCTTCAACCCCGCTTTTTTCAGCAGCCCTGGGTCGATGGTCAACGGAATGGTGCGGATGGTTTTCACGTTTGGCGTCACGTCTTCGCCAGTCATGCCGTCGCCCCGCGTGACGCCGCGAACCAGCCGGCCATCTTCGTAAGTCAGCGACATGCTCAAGCCGTCGAATTTATGCTCGCCAATGTAGTCAATTTTCTCGCGGCCAGTCGTTTCGTGCACGCGCCGGTCGAAATCTTGCAGCGCCTCGAATGAAAAAGCGTTGTCGAGGCTCACCATCGGCGTCTTGTGCCGCACCTCCTGAAATCCCGCGCGCGGCGTGCCGCCGGCCCGCTGCGTGGGCGAATCGGGCGTAATCAGATCAGGATGCTGCGCCTCCAGCTCCTTCAGCCGGTTCATCAATCGGTCGAAAGCGGCGTCTGAAAGTTCAGGATCATCGGCGACGAAATAGAGGTATTCGTGGCGGCGAATTTCTTCGCGCAGACGCTCGATTTCCTTGGATATATCGCGGGAACCCATGCGTGCCCCAGAGGCGGCTGCCGTAGCAGATGCGGTCAGCGCAATCGCCCAGTAGTATACAATGCCCTAGACTGCGCTTTCAGGGCGAAACACGTGCCGAACGCCATCAAAGACGCTCTGCTGATTTACAACCCCACCAGCGGGCGCCGCCGTGCGCGCCGCTTCTCGGAAATCGAGCAAGCCGTCCGCATCCTGAAAGAAGCCGGAATAGCCACGGAACTCGCGCCGACGTTCGCACCCAACAGCGCCACCCAAATCGCGCGCAATGCCGTGGAGCAGCGCCGCGGAATGGTGATCGTCTGCGGCGGCGACGGCACCATCAACGAAGTCGTCAACGGCCTCGCCCGCAGCCAAACACCCATGGCCATCTTGCCCGCCGGCACCGCCAACATTCTGGCCAAAGAGCTGCGCATCCCATGGGATATTCCGCACGCCGCGCGCATGATCGCGAACTCCGTCGTTCGCCGCATCGCGCTCGGCATCGTGGTCCCGCTCAACGGCAACGTTTCCGCAGCCATGCCGCGCGAAGGGCGCTACTTTCTCTCTGTCGGTGGCGCGGGACCGGACGGTGCGATCGTTAATGGCATCAACGGCGCATTCAAAAAGCGCGCCGGGATCCTCGCGTATTGGGCCGAGGGACTACGGCAACTTCTGCGCTACAATTTCGCCGAAATGCGTATTCGGTCGCAGGAAAAGGAACGTCGCGCCACCGTCATCGTCGTCGGCAGAACCAAACATTACGGCGGTCCATTCAAAATTACCACCGGCGCGAACCTATTCGAGGACAGCTTCGAAATTCTAACCTACTCGAAGCGCAGCCGCTTGGCCTACGCCGCCTGCCTGCCCGCGCTTTGGATGGGCAAGCTGCGCGCGCGCGAAGGTATCGAAGCATGGAAGGCCGATCATTCCGTTTGTGAGGCTGTCGGAGCGTATCCGGTGTACGCTCAAGTCGATGGCGAACCCGTCGGCTCGCTGCCGCTTTCATTTCGCATCGTGCCAGACGCGCTTTCGCTCTTAACGCCCGCGGAGTAGTGGGACTTCGCGGCAGTTTTTCGCGGCAACTCTATGGGACCTTTCACGCATGCGTTCACTTCGCTGGCGCTCGGTAAATCCGGCGAGCGTTGGCTGCCGCGTTTTGGCGTCGCGATGATCGTGGCCGCAGGCGTGGCGCCCGATCTCGACTACGCGAGCTACGTGGCTGGCCCTGGTGCGTTCCTTCGATTGCATCGCACGCTGTTCGATTCGCTTCTGGGTGGTGCTGTGCTCGCGTGCGCCGTCGCCGCCGCATTTTACGTGCTCGATAAGAAGTGGCCGCAACCGAAAGTCGCTCAGGACAAGAAATATCCGCCGCTCGCCTTTTTCCCTGCGCTGGCCGTCTGCGCCGTTGGAATTGGCGGACACATTCTGCTCGACGTCGCCAGCGGCATCGGCGTGCAGTTGCTCTGGCCCTTTCGCTCCGGCTGGTATCGCTGGAATCTCGACGCCAATCTCGATCCCTGGGTCCTGCTGATCCTAATCGCTGGATTATTGTTGCCGCTGCTGTTTCGCTTGGTGAATGAAGAGGTGGGCGATCGCCGCAAAGGGCGCGGAGGCTCGCGCGCCGCGGTCGTCACCCTGGTTTTGCTGGCGATTTATTTCGGTTGGCGATCGCACTTGCACGATCAAGCCGTCAATCTGCTGCTGTCGCGCGAATATCACAGCCGAATCGCATTATCGAGCGCGGCTTTTCCCGATGGCTCGGCGCCGTTTGATTGGCGCGGCGTCGCCGTCACGGACAATACGGTCGAAGAACTCGATCTCTCGCTTGGGCCAAGCGGCGATTTCGATCCCGATCTCAGCCGCACCCATTTCAAGCCCGACGACACCACCGTGCTGGAAGCAGGGCGTAAAACCGCCGACGCTCAGCGCTTTCTTTCTTACGCCACCGTTCCCTTCGCCAGCGTCTCGCAGCTGGAAGATGGCTACCGCTTCGAAATTCACGACATGCGCTTCGCATCCGATGATTTCGATCCCGCCAACATTTTTGTGCGCGTCGATTTCGATAGCCATCTGCGCGTGCTCAGCCAGCAATTTCTCTTCGCCTCTTCGCCGAATCCCTAAGCCAACTCCCGGCTACATATGGAGGCGCGGCCCGCTGAACATCGAGCGCCCCGCGATGTATAGAATCGCGAGAGTGAAGAACACCGAGCCGGCCAACATCGTTTCATGCGCCATCGCAAATTTCAGAATCACTGGACCGTAGCGCACCGCCAGCATTCCTTCGACGAAATAGCGCAGCCCACGGCCCACCAGCAGCGCCAGCACGAAAGTCCGCAGCGGCACTTGAAACACTCCGTCCGCGAGCACGAACACTTTGAAGGGAAACGGTGGCGGCAAAATCGCCGGAACGAACGTGCTCACAAAGGCGTTGCGCTGCACCCAACCGCGTATTCGCTCCGCCCCCCTGCCCGCGCGCCGCTGGAAGTAGGCTTCGCCGCCCTTTTTCGCCAGCAGATACAGCCACACGCAACCGGCGAGCGAACCCGCAGCAGCCATCGCGCAATAGTAGGGCATCCGCGCCGGCCGCTCGATCGAGCTTTCGATCACTAGCGCATCCGTTACGAACGGAAACGACAAAACCGAGGAGTCCAGAAAAGCCACTACAAAGATGCCGCCGCCACCAAGGGTGGCCACCAGCGTCTGAAGCCAATGCGGCAGCTTCACCGTCTTCATATTGTGGGAAATTCCTCCGGCTGAACGCGCAGATTGTAACAGAGTTTCGCGCGTGCTCTGACCCCGAGGCCCACATGCACGGTTATATGATAATACCCGTGGTCAATTATAATCCCCGCATGGCTTTGGTTGTTTTCCTTCGAGGTGTGAATGTGGGCGGGCACAGGACTTTCCGCCCGAGCGTCCTCGCAAAAGAACTAGCTGCCTACGGTGTTGTGAACGTAGGCGCAGCAGGCACCTTTGTAGTTCGCAAACCCGGATCTCGGGCAAATTTTCGCGCCGAACTGCTGCGCAAACTGCCATTTGAAGCAGAGGTCATGATCTGCGATGGTCGCGATCTGATCGGCATCGAGACCGCCAATCCATTTGGAACCGAGCGGCCCCTCCCGGACACGGTTCGATTCGTCAGCGTCCTTTCAAAATGCAGTCCCATCGTGCCCCGCATTCCGATCGCGCTTCCCTCGGCCGGCAAATGGTACTTGCGAATTATCGGGTCTAAAGGGCGGTTCATCTTTGGCATGTACCGCCGCCATATGAAAGCCATCGGCTATCTCGGCCAGCTCGATAAACTGTTTGGTGTGCCGGCAACGACGCGCAACTGGAACACAATCACTGCAATCATGTGGGTTTTGAAGAACGGTGACAAGAAAAGGCCCTGAAGCCATCGACCCGCGTGGAATTTCCGGGGCTTTAGAGACGCAACAGCCGAAATTAAACTTTCGCCCGCGAGCGGATCAAAATTGCTCCCTTGCAAACTCTCGGCTAGAATTCGTCCTTGAGCAATTTTCCGCAAACCTCCCCGCTCTTATCCGGATTGAACGAGCGCCAGCGCGAAGCCGTCCTCGCAATTGACGGTCCCGTGCTCGTCCTCGCCGGTGCGGGCACGGGTAAGACTCGCGTGATCACGTATCGCGCGGCCTATTTGATCGAACGCGGCGTCGCGCCCGGCGCGATTCTTGCCGTCACCTTCACGAACAAAGCCGCCGATGTCATGAAGCAGCGCATCTCCTATCTGCTGCGCTCCGTGGGCGGCAACGCTTGGGACATGTGGGTCTCCACGTTCCACAGCTTCTGCGCGCGCCTGCTGCGTCGCGAATCGCCCCATCTCGGACTTCCCCGCGATTTCGCCATCTATGATGACGATGATCAGACCGCGGCCGTCAAGCGCGCTCTGATACAACTCGATTTCTCGACCGACGACTACCCTCCGCGCAGCGTGCGCGCGCAGATCAGCCACGCGAAGAACCATGGCATTACTCCGGACGAAATGGCTTCGCAGGCCTCGCAATCCGGCAATCGCGATCGCGAAGACGTAGCCAAAATTTACGCTGCCTACGAAGACACGCTCCGCCGCGCTGCCGCCGTCGACTTCGACGATCTGCTTCTGCTGGCCGTAAAAGTTCTTCGCGAACATCCGGACGTCCGCTCCGCCTGGAACAGCCGCTTCCAATACGTAATGGTCGATGAATTTCAGGACACTAACGCGGCGCAAGAAGAGCTGGTCCGCTTGCTCGCCAGCGCGCATAAGAATGTCTGCGTCGTCGGCGATGAAGATCAGTCGATCTACGGCTGGCGCGGAGCTCGCGCCGGCAATCTGAAGCGTTTCACTGAGGATTTTCCCGCGGCCAAGGTCATCCGCCTCGAAGAAAACTATCGCTCCACGCAAACGATTCTCGATGCCGCCGCGGCCGTGGTCCAAAACAATTCCGAGCGTCTGGGCAAAACTCTTCGCGCCACCGCTGGCTCTGGCGCGCCATTGAAATTCTTCGAGGCGACGGACTCAACCGCCGAAGCCGACTTCGTCTGCGGACAGATCGCCTCGCTTGCGCGCGAAGATCCCACCGCGCACGTCGCAGTGCTATATCGCACCGGCGCGCAATCGCGTGCGTTCGAAGAAGTGCTGCGCCGCTTCGCTATCCGCCATCGCGTGGTCGGCGGCTTCAGTTTTTACGAACGTGCCGAGGTCCGCAATGCGCTCGCATACGTGCGCCTGCTGTTCCATCCGGAGGACAACATCGCGCTGCTTCGAGTGCTCAACGTGCCACCACGCGGCATCGGCGCCGCAACCGTCGCCGCGCTCGAATCGCGCGCACGCGAAATGAGCAAATCTCTGTGGGATGCGATCGCTTCCGGCGAACTCGCTCCCGGCAAGAAATTCCCGGCCGCGCTCAAGTCGTTCCACGAAATGATGGAGGCTTTGCGCGAGGAATGCCGCGAACTCCCGCCCGCCGGGATGATCGAGCGCGTCCTGGACCGCACGGGCTATCTCGGTTGGGTCGAGCAGCAGGACAACGTCGAACACACCGCCCGCGCCGACAATTTACGCGAACTTTCCAACGCCATGGCCGAAGCCACCGAGCAAGGCCAAACGCTCGAAGACTTGCTCGACCATGCCTCGCTCGTCAGCGATTCCGACCAATACGAGGAATCCGCCACCGTTTCGCTGATGACCCTGCACAGCGCCAAGGGCCTTGAATTCGACGCCGTGTTTCTCGCCGGCCTCGAAGAGGGCCTGCTGCCGCACAGCCGCTCGTTCAACACCACGGCGGAAATCGAAGAGGAGCGCCGCCTGTTTTACGTGGGAATGACCCGCGCTAAAAAATCGCTGGTGGTGTCGCGCGCCGTCTATCGCCGCTCGTATGGCGAAGAGCGCTTGCGAGCATCGATTCCCTCGCGCTTTCTCGGCGAAATTCCCGGCGATTTGATCGAAGCTGCCGCCGGCTCGCAATCGGAGCCAGGCGAAACGCGCCGCTACGAGCCCGATCCCGAATTTTCGTCCGGCTACGATTACAACCGCGCGCGCGCCATCTACGGACAGTCCAATTTCGGACGTTCTTCGTCATCGCGGTCGTATGGCAGGCCTGCGCCATCGGCGGCCAAGCCACTCGCGTCGAAAGATCCGCTAGTCGGCAAGCGCGTCCGCCATCCGAAGTATGGCCTCGGCACCATCATTGAAGTGGATGGCGAAGGCGAAGATCGCCGCCTCACCGTCAGCTTTCAGGACTACGGCCCCAAAAAACTCATCGAGCGCTACGCCCATCTACAGCTCGCATAATGAGCGCACGCGCCCCGCGAAAGCCGAATCATCGGCGTTGCGCGCAGCAACCGCGCAAGGTAGAGTTCTCCAATTCACTCGCGCCGGGGAAGGTGTCGATTGGATCCACAGCTGTTCCGCACCAAAAGCATCGACCAGCTTATCTCCGACTCCGAACGCCCTGATAAGCGGCTGCAAAAGTCGCTCGGGTGGGTCAGCCTAACAGCTCTCGGCGTAGGCGCGATCATAGGCAGTGGCATTTTCGTCCTCACCGGCACGGCCGCTGCGGGCGAATCGGTCGAATTTCCTTCCATCCTGAAGGCGCCGCTGCTCGCGGTGCTGATGCATGGCCGCCACGCTCTCGGCGTCAACGGGCGTCCCGGCGCGGGCCCCGCCATCGCGTTGTCGTTTTTTATCGTTGCAGTCGTCTGCGGCTTGGCGGGCCTATGTTACGCCGAACTCGCCTCCATGATTCCCATCGCCGGAAGCGCCTACACCTACACCTACGCAACGCTTGGCGAATTGATCGCCTGGATAATCGGCTGGGATCTTATCCTCGAATACGCCGTCTCCAATATGGCCGTCGCCGTCGGATTTTCGGCGTACATCAATAGTCTGCTTGATTCCTTTGGGCTGCGCATTCCAGACGTTCTCAGCACTCCGGCCTATTCGCCGGAAACCGGCTGGGCGTTGCATTTCAACATCATGGGCTTCGTGATCGTAATGCTGCTCACCGTGCTGCTGGTCGTCGGCATCCGCGAATCTTCCGGCGCCAACAACATCATGGTGGGCATCAAACTGCTCGCCATCGTGGTCTTCTGCGTGGCTGCCAGCAAATACATTCACCCGTCCAATTGGCATCCTTTCGCGCCCAATGGCTTCCAAGGCGTCCTCACCGGCGGCGCCATCGTTTTCTTCACGTACATCGGCTTCGATTCCGTCTCGACCGCCGCCGAAGAATGCAAAGATCCCAAGCGCGACCTGCCCATCGGCATTCTCATCTCACTCTTCGTCTGCGCGTTTTTTTACATCGCTGTCGCACTGGTGCTCACCGGCATACAGCACTGGTCCACTCTCGACAACGCCGCGCCTGTGGCACACGCGCTCGAGGCCATCGGTCTCAACGGCGTGAATCGCTGGGTCACCGCCGGAGCGCTGCTGGGCATGATCTCCTCCATCCTGGTATTTCAACTTGGACAAGCGCGCGTCTGGTTCGCCATGTCTCGCGACGGGCTGCTTCCCTCCGCCTTCTCGCGCGTACACAAGCGCTTTCGCACACCTGACGTCGCGACCTGGGTTGCCGGAATTGTGGTTGCCATTCCCGCGGGAATTTTCGACATTGGCACGCTCGCCGATCTTTCCAACATCGGCACGCTTTTCGCCTTCATCCTCGTTTCGATCGCGGTGTTGATCCTCCGCAAAAAGCAGCCCGACCGGCCACGCGCGTTTCGCGTCCCGGGCAGCCCTTGGATTCCCATCGCCTCGGTCGTATGCTGTTTTGTGTTGATGGCCAGCTTGACTGTCGAAAATTGGTTGCGCTTTTTCGTATGGCTGATTATCGGCCTGTTCGTATACCACTACTACGGCCGCCACCACAGCACGCTGCGCGCGGCAGGAATGATCGCAACCCCGCAAGGAGACGCGCCCTGATGCTGTGCCGCTTTCGTTTGGGTTTGTTGCCGCTCGCGCTGGCTCTCTTCGCCGTTCCCTGCGCGTTCGCCTGGGGACCGAACGCCGAGCGCTTGGTCACCAACAAGGCCGTCGACACTTTGCCGCCCGAAATCGGCAGTTTCTTCGATTCAAATCGCCGCTTCCTCGTTCAGCACGTCACCGATTCGGACGCCTCCGCGAATTCCGATTCAGCGGACAAAGATAATGACTTCATCGCCCTCGATCACTACGGCACGTTTCCATTCTCCGAGCTTCCGCGCACGTACTCCGCTGCCGTGCGGAAATTCGGGAAGCGCACGCTCGATAAGTACGGCCTGCTACCCTGGCAGATCGGCGTCGACAGCCAGAAACTCACGCAAGCCCTCGAATCGCAAGACTGGCCAGCCGCGAGGCTCGCTGCGTCGGCTCTGGCTCATTACGTCGCGGCGGCGCACGATCCTTTCAACACCACGATGGATCGCGACGGATCGCTCTCAGATCAGCCCGGCGTGAACCTGCGCTTCGGCGGCGGGCTGGTCGATCGCTATCAGCTTTTCTTCTTCGTCAAGCCCAACGAAGCGACATACATCAAAGATCCCACTGACCACGCTTTCGAAATGGTTCTGGGTGCGCACGCCTGGCTTGAAAATATCCTGAATGCCGACCGCCGCGCGCACCAGGACCTCACCACCTACTCGGACGATTACTACGACCGCTTCTACGCCCAGGCTGGCGCCGTTCTGATCCGACAACTTTCAGACGCATCCACGGACATCGGCTCCTACTGGATGACCGCCTGGATCAACGCCGGGCGCCCGCAGTTGCCGCCAAAGTAGCGCGCCATGGCCACCGCCCTAGACGCGCTCCCGAAAGCCGAACTCCATCTTCATCTCGAAGGCTCCATCCGGCCCGAAACCGCCGTTGAACTGGCCGCGCGCTATGGAGCCGAAATTCCTCTCGAAAAAGTCGCTGCGCGCTACAAATTCACCGATTTTTCCGGTTTCATCGATACTTTCAAATGGGTCACTTCGCTTCTGCGCGAACCCGAAGACTACGCCGTTATTACCCGCAATCTTCTCGAAGAGCTGATTCGCCAGAACATCGTCTACGCCGAAATCACCCTCTCCGCCGGAGCGATGCTCCTCCGCAATCAGAGCATTGAAGCAAATTTCGCCGCCATCCATGAAGCCGCGCAAAGCGTCCGCTACGGCCGCGTGCGCACGGCCTGGATTCTTGATTGCGTCCGTCAATTCGGCGGCGATCCCGCCATGCAAATCGCGCGCGTCGCGGTGCAGTTGCAAAATTCCGGTGTCGTCGCATTCGGCATGGGCGGTGACGAACTCGCCGTGCCCACTGTCAATTTCCGCCCTGCTTTCGACTTTGCGCGCAGCCAGGGACTTCGCCTCGTCTGCCACGCCGGAGAAATCGGCGGGCCCGAATCCGTCCGCGAAGCCGTGGAAATCCTCGGCGCCGAACGCATTGGCCACGGCATCGCGGTCATGCACGATCCCGCGCTGGCCGAATCGCTCGCCACTCGTCACATAGTTCTCGAAAACTGCCTCACCAGCAATCTCGCCACCGGCGCGCTCGCGAAACAAACCGGCAATCCCGCCGCCACTCTCGCCGATCATCCGCTTCCGAGGCTGCTGGCGGCTGGCTCGCTCGTCACTCTCTCCACGGACGATCCCGCCATCTTCGCGACCGATCTGCTCACCGAATACTCCCGCGCCGCTGATCTCGGCCTTTCGCCGCCGCAACTTCTGCATCTCGCCGAACAAAGCTTCAACGCCGCCTTCCTGGCGCCCTCCGAAAAACGCCAACTCCTCGAAAATTTTCGTTCCGCTGCCAAATCCTCCTCCCTGCTATAATTTCGACTCGGGAACAAAAAGTTTGTCATCCCGGGCCCGGTCGCCCGTTTTTGGCGAGCGGCGGTAAGGGATCTGCTTTTGTCCCAGCTTTTCCCGGCCTGCCGCGCCGTGGGCCGAAGGGCGAAGCCGGGAGCCGCGTCCTTCGCGCCTTTTGCGAAAGGTGCGGGCATTCGTAGCGCCAGCGTCTCGCCGGCTCTTCGGGTTGAAGAATTCAACGTGGCGCCCTGGTCTTTCGCGCCTTTTGCGTCCCGGTGGCTTTTACCGGGAAGCGGGGCGTTCTTAAATTCGGCGCAGCCGCATTCAACTAAAGGAGTCTATGAAAGCCCACGTCTGGGTCATGCCTAAATCAACCGTCCTCGATCCCCAGGGACAAACCATCCAGCGCGCTCTTTCGTCGCTAGGCTTCTCCAAGGTCCAGGACGTCCGCCAAGGCAAATTCTTTGTTCTCGAACTCGACGGCCTTACCCGCGAGGACGCCTCTCACCAGGTCGAACGCATCGCCAAGGAAGTTCTCGCCAATCCCGTCATCGAGCAATTTCGTTTCGAAATTGTCGACTAATCTACCCTCATCGTTTTCGCGGGTAGATTCTCGATAACCTCCGGGCGGAATCGAAAGAGCCTCGTTGCCGTCCTGCCTCGACGCAAATGCGCGTCTCTGATGGTTGAAAATTGAGCTCACTTATGGCATTCTACTATCTGGGGTTTTTTCGCCTGCGGCTACTGCGCAGCCCAGCGGAGCCAGGTACTCCTCAGCTCAAACCAGGCTCCCAAAAGGGGGAAGGGTAGCATGGCAACGGACCTCCGAAGGTCCAAAAGCCAGTCGAGTTCGAATTCACACACGCTTCCGCGCCGCGCATCTACCCGGAACACTCAATCGGGTACAACCCATCGTAAGTTATTGAAAACGCTAGCCGGAATACCTGCCTATCCGGAACGTCCCGCATCATCAATATTTTCGCCTCAGCTTCGCTCTCGTCGCTTCTCGAAGGGCGCCTTTCATCTCTCAATCGTCGTGCAACTGCCGGCGAGCTCAGCTCCGCCTTGTTCTGGGCCTGTGTTACCCTTGTACTCCCACGCCCTGCGGCAGGCGCGTTCAATTCATCCGCGAAAGAGGTCTGACTGACATGTGTGGCATTGTTGGTTACATTGGCCCCAAGCCCGTTGTACCTCTGATCCTTGACGGTCTGCGCCGCCTCGAATATCGCGGCTACGATTCCGCCGGTATCGCCGTGGTCAGCGAAAATGGCAAACTCGAAATCCGCCGCGCCTCCGGCAAGCTTCGCAATCTGGAGGAGTCCATCAAAGGAGCTCCGTTCGACGGCCTCTACGGTATTGGCCACACTCGCTGGGCCACGCACGGCCGCCCCACCGAGGAAAACGCCCATCCGCACCGCGACTGCACTGGCGAAATCGTCGTGGTGCACAATGGGATTATCGAAAATTACGTCGAGCTGAAATCGCAGCTCGTTGCCGAGGGTCACAAGTTCGTCACCGAGACGGACACTGAAATCATCGCTCACCTGCTCGAAAAGCTTTCGAAAAATTCCACCCTCGAAGAAGCTGTCCTCAAGGCCGTCAAGCTCATGGGCGGAGCCTATGCGCTAGTGGCTATCTCCGCGCGCGATCCGCAAAAAATCGTCGCCGCGCGTATGGGTCCGCCCATCGTCGTGGGCCTCGGCGAAAACGAATTTTTCGTTGCCAGCGACATTCCCGCTATCCTCGCCCATACGCGAAGCGTCTTCTTCCTTGGCGACGGAGAAATCGCCGTGGTCACGCCGCAAGGCGTGAAACTCTTCGATTTTGAAAGCCAGCCCATCAGCCGCCCAACCCAGCGGATCACCTGGGACCCGATTCAGGCCGAAAAGGGCGGCTTCAAGCATTTTATGCAGAAGGAAATTTTTGAGCAGCCCCGCGCCGTGCGCGATACCCTGCTCGGCCGCATCTCGCAGCAAACCGGCCAAGTTTTCCTGGATAAGATGGATATCACCGAGGAAGACTTCCACAATTTCCATTCCGTGAAGATCGTCGCCTGCGGCACCAGCTGGCACGCGGGCCTCGCCGGAAAATTCATGATCGAACGTCTCGCCCATCTTCCCGTCGAAGTCGATTACGGCAGCGAATTCCGCTATCGCGATCCGATTCTCGACAAAAACACACTCGTGATCGCCATCAGCCAGTCCGGAGAAACCGCGGACACCATTGCAGCGGAACGCGAAGCGCGCCACAAGGATTCCAAAATCCTGGCCATCTGTAACGTGGTCGGCTCGATGCTCACGCGCGAAGCGCAAGGTACCATTTATACTCATGCCGGCCCGGAAATCGGCGTCGCTTCCACGAAGGCTTTCACCGGCCAGCTCGCCGCGCTTCTTCTAACGGCGCTGCACCTGGCGCAAGTTCGCGAAAAACTTACTGCGCCCACTTCTCAGCTGCTTATGCAAGAACTCACGAAAGTCCCGCACAAAATTTCCGAAGTCCTCGAGCGCGACTCGCAAATCGAAGAACTCGCGCGCCAGCTTTTCCGCCACACCGATTTCCTCTATCTCGGCCGCGGCATTCATTTCCCCATCGCGCTCGAAGGCGCCTTGAAGCTCAAGGAAATTTCTTATATCCACGCCGAAGGCTATCCCGCGGGAGAAATGAAGCATGGTCCCAACGCGCTGATCGACGAAAATCTGCCGGTAGTGGTGATCGCCACCCGCGACGAGTCCGATCCGGCGTCCATGACTCGCTATGAAAAAACGATCTCGAATTTGCAGGAAGTGAAAGCCCGCGACGGCATCGTGATCGCCGTCGTCACGGAAGGCGACCGCATCGCCCGCGATATCGCTAACCACGTGATCGAGGTTCCGGCCGCGCCCGATCTTCTAGCGCCGATCGTCGAGGTGGTGCCGCTCCAGTTGCTCGCTTATCACATCGCGGTGCGTCGCGGCTGCGATGTGGATCAGCCACGCAACCTGGCAAAATCCGTCACCGTCGAGTAAGTCACATGACTTGGAAATTGAATTTTCTCGCGCGCGCAGCCGCTGCCGCGCGTCCTCGCTGCGCCGCAACACCGATCTTCATTCTCGCGCTCGCAGTTTCTGGGTTTTGTCCGGCTGCGCTTTTAGCGCGTCAGGCCGCCGCGCCGGCTCAGAATGGCGAGGGCAACGCCACGCTCGCGTCCGTCGAAGTGACTGGCTCGAAGCGCTTCGTCTCCGCGCAAATCGCGCCGGCCACCGGCTTGCACGTTGGTTCGCAAATCACGCGCGCCGACTTACAGCAAGCCGCCAACGTGCTCGCGCAACTCGGCCCCTTCACCAACGTGCAATATCGCTTCACCACCGCACCCACCGGTGTCATGGTGCAGTTCCAGGTTGCCGATGCGCCTGCTGTGCCGGTCTTCTTCGATAATTTTCCGTGGTTCACGGACGACCAGCTCGACGCCGCGCTCAAGCAATCCACTCCGCTCTACGACGGCTCCGCGCCCGAGCACGGCACGCTCCTCGATTCCATGGCCAACTCGCTCGGACTCTTTCTCGTCGCTCACGGCCATCCCAGCACCGTTTCGCACATGCTGACTTCGCGTGTGTTCACCGACCAGAAAGTACAAGAATTCAAAATTGAGGACGCCCGCGTGGACGTCGGTAGCGTCAATTTCAGCGATCCGCTGGCGCAGAGCGACCGCGGCATTCGCACGCGCCTCACCGATCTGATCGGCAAACCGTATTCGCGCACCGCCATCGAGCTTTTCGAGTTGGAACAAGTGCGCCCGGTCTACCTCGCGCATGCATACGACCATATTCAATTCGAGCCGCCCAAGCCGCAGTTTAGCGGCTCCGATCCTTCGAGGGTAACCGTTGTCGCGCCTATCGACGCTGGCCCATCCTACGCGTGGGGCGGCGTTACGTGGACCGGAGCGAGCACCATTTCGCCCGCCGATCTCAATTCCTTGGTGAAGCTAACGCCAGGCCAGCCCGCCAACGGAATGACGGTCGAGGCCACCTGGCAGGCCGTGCAGAACGCGTTTACAAATCTGGGCTACCTCGACGTCGCACTCACACCGACGCCGCATTATGACGACACTTCGAAGCGCGTCTACTTTACCGTCGCGATCAATCCCGGGCCGCAGTACAAGATGGGCCAGCTGATTCTTTCCGGGCTCTCCGCCGAAGGCGAGCGGCGCATCCGCGGCGCGTGGGAAATTCAGCCCGGTGAAATTTTCGACAAAGGAACTTACGAACAGTTTCTCGCGCATGGAATCAACAAGGCATTCGCCGGTTTCCCGGCGCACTACGACAAGATCGGCCGCTACCTGCAAAAAAATCCGAACGATACCGTGGACGTGATGATGGATTTCGAATGAGCGATTCCGCGCTATACTGCGCGGGACGACTCATGGTCACGCCAATCACAATCCAAAATCCAGTGGACGAATCAACAGCTCTCGAAAAGCAGCGCCGGCTTTTCGAACAGTTGCGTTCGCTCGAGTCGCTACTAGTCGCGTATTCGGGCGGCGCGGATTCCGCGTATCTCGCCTGGGCCGCGCATCAAGCGCTCGGCGATAACGCGCTCGCCGTCACCGCGCTTTCCGCCAGCTATGCGCTCCACGACCGCGAGCAAGCCGAAGCTTGCGCTCGCACCGCTGGCTTCCGGCACGAATTAATTCGCACCCGGGAATTCGACAATCCCTTGTACGTGGCCAACAACGCGGACCGTTGCTATCACTGTAAGGATGAGCTGTTCGATCGCATGGAGGCACTTGCGAGCGAGCGCGATTTCCGCGGCATCGCCTATGGCATCAATGCGGACGACACGCACGACTTTCGCCCCGGTCATCGCGCCGCACATGAACATCGCGTGCTCGCTCCGCTGCTCGAAGCCGGACTGACGAAAGCGGAGATTCGGGTGCTCTCGCGGCGCGCTGGATTGCCCACCTGGGACCGGCCCGCGTCAGCGTGCCTTTCCTCACGCATTCCATACGGCACAGCCGTGAGGCCGGAGCTGCTTGAAAAAATCGAGCGCGCCGAATCGGCGCTCCGCGAGTTGGGCTTCCGGCAATTTCGCGTTCGGGCGCATGGCGAACTGGCGCGCATCGAGTTGGCGCAGGACGAACTTTCGCGCGGCTTCGAGCCGGCGATCGCATTGCAGATGGCCGCGCGGCTAAAAGCACTCGGGTTCGCGTTCGTCACGCTCGATCTCGAAGGCTACCGCCAGGGATCGCTCAATTCCCTGCTGCGAGTGAAATCGTGAAAGCAATTCGCGGAAGTTGCTTCAGCGGGATTTTGAACTGACTACGGTTTGTCGCGCGGCGTCGCGCATGGCCGCAATCGTACCGGCATGAATTTTTACGGTATCTTCCACGCGGCGCGCGTATCCTCCGGCCAGCGTCATCGCTGCAGGCGTGCCGTTGCGTTTCGCGTAATCGAATACCAGCGCATCGCGCCGCACCAGGCCCTCCATCGTCAGCGACAATCCGCCCAACTGATCTTCTCGATATGGATCGGCACCCGCCACGTAAAATAAAATCTGCGGTGAAAACACCCGAAAAGCCCGATGCAAATGTTTTTCGAGGATTGCCAGATAATCCTCGTCGCCGACGCCGTCCGGCAAATTAATGTCCATGGTCGACGGCGGCTTTGGATACGGGTAATTCCGCTCCTGATGGATCGAGAGCGTGAACACGTCGCCATCGCCGCCAAAGATCGCTGCCGTGCCGTTTCCCTGATGCACGTCGGTATCTACAACCATGGCGCGCTGGATGGCGCCATCGAATTGCAGCCGCCGGATAGCGATGGCCACGTCATGCAGCACGCAGAAACCTTCCCCGTGGTCGGCGTAGGCATGGTGAAACCCGCCGCCGATGTTCGCGGCCCATCCATCTTGCAGCGCGCATTGGCACGCCAGAATCGAACCGCCCGCCGCAAGACACGCGGCCTGGATCAATTCCTTCGAATATGGAACTTCCAGCCGCATAATTTCTTCGCGAGAAAGTTTGCCAGTTTTCAGCTTGCGAACGTAGCCTTGATCGTGCACGCGCAGCACGTCGTCATCGGGTGCAGGGTGAGGAGCGAGAAAATCTTCCGGCGAGGCAATATCCTCAGCGAGCAAGCGATCGCGAATCAGGCGATATTTCTGCGACGGGAAAACGTGCGAGCCGAGATTCAAGTCGTAGCCGTCGGAATAGATCAGCTTGAACGGCAGCATGATTTTACGAGCCTAGCGCGAAGCTACCGTGAGTGCAATCGCTCTGGACCATTTGCACCAGGTCACGCCGCGATGGGATTTCGCGGCGCGTTGTGGTAGCGTTTAATAGATGCGCCGCTTCCAGTCCGCGACCGTCGTCATCGCCATGCTGGCGATTCCGCTTGCTCTGCTGGCGAGGACTGGCCCGTGCGCGCAGTCGAAGTGCAGCCGAATGTGCGCTATCATTCTCCGCAGCGTGAACACCGCTAAGCATCAGCGATGCATTTGCGGCATGGCCATGGGCGGGCAACAGTGCGCCGGGCATTCATCGCAGCAAGTTCCCGATTACGGCTTAAACGCGCCGATCGCTCCAACGATGCCATCGGCGCGCGTGGCGGTTGCCCCTCCTGATTCCGAGCGCCGCGCCCAGATTCGCGACGCTGCTATGGTTTCCCCCGGCTTTCGATTCGAACTGATCCGACCTCCGCGAGCCTAACTCCCGTTCATCAGCGGCAAGAAATTTAATTGAAGGGGAGTGTCATGCATGCTCTGAGGGTGTTCCTGCTTGCAGCAGTGTCTCTGGCGTTTGCAGCGGCTGCGATCGGAGCTGTTGTAGGAAGCGTTCGCGGAATCGTGCACGATCCCCAGCATCGTCCGATTTCCGGCGCTACGGTCAAAATCCAAGCGGTGGATTCCTCCTGGTCGCAATCGACGAATTCGAATGACAACGGCGAATTCGCGTTTCCAGCCATTCCGGTAGGTGTCTACAACGTAACGATCACCGCGCCAAAGTTCCAGACTGTGGTGAGGAACCTAGCTGTGATGGTGAACTCGTCGCCGATCCTACACTTCGTCCTTCCCATTGCATCCGTTTCCGAGACGACGACCGTGACGGCAGAAGCACAGACAACGGCGACCGAAACGGCGACGCCAGCTACAATGGTGAGCCGGAAGGAAATCAACGAGACTCCGGGCGCCGATCAAACCAACAGCCTGCAAATGATCACTGACTACGTGCCCGGATCTTATATGACGCACGACATGCTGCACATTCGCGGCGGGCATCAGGTGAGCTGGCTGATCGACGGCGTACCGATTCCGAACTTGAATATCGCCGTGAACCTGGGACCGCAGATAAACCCGAACAACATCGACTATGTGGATGCACAGCGAGGCAGCTACAACGCCGAATACGGAGATCGCACCTATGGCGTATTTGACGTCGTCCCGAAGAATGGGTTCGACATGAACAACGAGGGCCAACTGTTAACCACCTTCGGAAACTATTACCAGACGGACGACCAGCTCAGCTTCGGGGGCCATTCCGAGAAACTCGCGTACTACGCGAGCCTCGATGGAAACCGAAGCAATCTGGGATTGGAAACCCCCTTAGCGGGCATTTATCACGACGCCGACAATGGAATCGGAGTGTTCGGATCAATCATTTACAATGCTGGACCGCAGGATCAATTCCGACTCGTAGGATCCTCGCGCCACGACTTCTATCAAATTCCTTACGATCCCAATCCCAACGATTTTGAAAACTCGCAATGGCCGACGAGCGGCTTACGCGATAACGAGGTCGAAGCAGACACTTACGGCCTGTTCTCGTGGATTCACACGTTCAACGAAAATACCGTGCTCACGGTGTCTCCGTTTTACCACTACAACAGCTCCGGGTATCACAGCGCCAATAATGATTATCCGGAGGCGACCACGGCCGTTTTTTCGACGAATTACGGCGGCGGACAAGCGATATTGAATTTCCACTTGCCCAAAAACGACGCACAGGCCGGCGTCTACGCGTTCGCGGCGAAACAGAATGAAAACTTCGGTCTGATTTTCAACGACAGCAGCAATACACCGCTACAGGAAACGGATAGCGTGCCTGGGTCGGATATCGCCGCTTTCATCAGCGACAAACTTAGTGTCAACTCCTGGCTGACGTTCATTGGTGGAGTCCGCGCGACTCATTTTTCGGGCGGCGTGGCCGAAAACACTACCTATCCGCGGATCGGCGGCACGCTTCGGATTCCGCACATCAACTGGGTGTTCCGGGCATTTTGGGGAAAGTTCTATCAACCGCCGCCGCTGGTCACTATTTCCGGGCCGCTCCTCGGTTACCTGGTGAACCAGACGAATGCCGGGAACTTGACTACGTTTGCGCCCCTACATGGCGAACGCGACGAGGAGCATCAGTTTGGCGTAACGATTCCAGTGCGAGGTTGGGCCTTGGACATTGATACGTTTGAGACTCGAGGCACGAATTTTCTCGATCACAACAATATAGGAGAATCCGACATCTTTATTCCTGTCACGTTCTCCGATTCCCGCATCCGCGCCACCGAGGTCACCGTTCGGTCGCCTCGCGTTTGGAAGTTCGCCGACGTGCATCTCGCATACTCCAATCAGATGGCGCAGGCCCAGGGCACGCAAACTGGCGGCCTGATTATCGGCACGCCGATTGCGCCACCGGGTTGGGGCGCGCTCGATCACGACCAGCGCAACACTTTCAACGTCGGCTTCAACGCCAACCTTCCGTGGCAAATCTACGTGTCATCGAATCTGTACTACGGCTCGGGCTTCTCCAATGGAGAAGCTGGAGTTTTCGGGTCGCCCTACCAAGCGCCATATTTGCCCGGCCACACGCAGCTCGATATTTCGGCAGGGAAAACCTTCGGTGAAAGCTATTCACTTTCAGTGACGGCGCTCAACATCAACGATAGCCACCTGCTGATCGATAATAGCCTTACGTTTGGCGGCTTTCACTACGACAACCCGCGCGAAGTGTACGTGCAGTTTCGCTACCGGTTCCACTACTGATTACGGGATGCAGGAGAACAGACGGTGACGTACAATCGGGAAAAGCGAGGGGAAGGAAACTTGCGATGAATGCGAACCATTCGATCAAGCGCGGCAGCCTATTTTTTGTGGTCATCGTGCTGTTTCTAACGGCCGCTGCGATGGCGGGCTGCTCGAAACCGGCGGCGCAACAGCCGGCCAAGAATGTGAAGCGCTATCACCTGGTGGGCAAAATCTTGTCGATGGACCCGAACCAAAAGACGTTGACCATCGATGGCCAAGATATTCCGGGCTTCATGGCTGCGATGATCATGCCATATCCGGTCCTGCACGCCAGCCAGATGAATGGCCTGGAGCCAGGCGATGAAATTACCGCCGACGTGGTGGTGAACGAAAGCGACATGAGCGCACACCTGGAAAACATCGTAGTGACGAAGAAGGCCGGCGCCGGCAAGCCGACGTCTGAACTTCACATTCCGCAAGCCGGCGATCAAGTGCCGGATTTCGTGCTGGTGGATCAATACAATAAACGTATCCACCTAAATTCATTTCGCGGGCACGTGCTGCTGGTCACTTTTATCTACACGCGCTGCCCGTTTGCGAACTATTGCCCGCTGGTATCGCACGATTTCGCGGAGATTTACGCGCAAACGAAAAAGGACCCCAACCTGGCGAAAAGTGTGCGGCTGCTGACAGTGAGCTTCGATCCACGGCACGATACGCCGCCGGTACTGCGCCGCTACGGCGAAACGTTTCGCGACGTGACCGGCACGGCGCCATTCGATCGGTGGGAATTCGCCGCCGCTCCGGCAAACGAGCTGCCGCAGATGGCGACTTTTTTTGGGCTTACTTACAGTGACAAGAACGGTCAGATCCTGCACTCGATGAGCACGACGGTGATCGCGCCGGACGAGAAAGTTTACAAGTGGTACGATGGAAACGACTGGCAGCCATCAGAGCTGGTGGCGGACGCTGCGCAAGCGTTGCGGCAAGAGACGTCGTCGGATACCTCGGTGCTCGATGGTGCCTCGGCGGCGTCAATTTCGGCGGGATACTAGCGCGAACTAATTTTCGCGTTCGAGAATAAAGTCCGGAACGGCGAGCAGGGCGCGCCGATAGTCGCTATCTGGCAGCACTCCGAGGCAGGATTTCGCGCGGCTCACGTACTCGCGCGCGAGCGATTCCGCCCGAGAGCGCGCGCCGGAGTTTTCCACTAGTTGTGCAATCTGCTCCGGGCGGACGCTCACGAAATCGCGCTCTTCGAGCACTTTGGCAATCAGCCGGCGGGGTTCACAAGCAGCCGCATTGCCATGGCCGGTTCCGTCGCCATCAGCCGCCGCGCCCCGAGCCGAACCATTTTCCAGGGCGAAAATCAGTGGCAACGTGACTTTGCCTTCCTTCAGATCGCTCAGCACCGGCTTGCCGAGCTTTTCAGGCGAAGCGGTGAAATCCAGCAGATCATCCACCAGCTGAAACGCCAACCCGGCGTTGCGGCCGTATTCGGCAAGAGCCTCTTCCACGTGCTTTGGCTGGCGCCCAAGAACGGCTCCCAACCGCGCGCAGCCGCTGAAAAGGCCGGCCGTTTTGCGATAGGCAAGCTCCGTAGCTTCGCTCTCGCGCAAATCGATTTGGCCGAGCAGCGTGAGCTGCAAGAGTTCGCCTTCGACCATGTTTTGCGTGAGATCGATCAGAATATCGAGGATAGAAAAATTCCGTTCGCGCAGCGCCATCTCGAACGATTGCATGTAGAGCCAATCGCCCGCGAGGACACTCATGTGATTGCCCCAGCGCGCGTTGGTGCTGGGACGCCCGCGGCGCGTTTGCGCGCCATCGATCACGTCGTCATGGACGAGCGTGGCGCTGTGAATCATTTCGACGACGGCGCCCAGGCGGATGGCGCTCGGCCCCCGACAGCCAGAAGCCCCGGCGGCCAGCAATAGCAACGCGGGACGCAGACGCTTCCCGCCGCCTTCCTGCAAATAGCTGGCGATTTCGGATACCGGTGCGATCGCCGCGCCATTTTGCGCCGCGATTTCGCGCTCGACCAGCGCCAGATCATCGCGCACTAATTCGAATATTTCTTTGACGATTTGGACCGCGAAGGCCATCCGCCCTATGCCCGCCCTGGCGTCAGGCCGGACTGGAATGCTCCGCGCCGAGCCGGAAGAATCCGCGAAAATTCGCAGCCGAGGTGGCCGCGATTTCGTCAGCGGCTAAGTTTCTCACATTCGCCAAGGCTTGCGCCACTTCTACTACAAACGAAGGCTCGTTGCGCTTGCCGCGGCGGCCCTGCGGCGGCAGAAACGGCGAGTCGGTCTCGGTGAGAATCGAATCGAGCGGCAGTTCGCGGGCCACGTCGCGCAGGGGCTGCATCTTCGGATAGGTGACGTTTCCGGCGAACGAAATTCGAAAACCCATGTCCAGCCCACGCTTCGCTTCCGCCAGCGTGGCGGTGAAACAATGAAAAATTCCGCCCAGCCCGGCGGAGCGCCAGTCTTCGTCCAGAATTTTCAGGCAATCATCCCACGCGTCGCGACAATGAATCACGACGGGACGTTTCGCGGTGCGTGCTTGCTGGAGCTGGCGGCGAAAGACACGATGTTGCACGTCGCGCGGCGAGTGATCGTAGTGATAATCGAGACCCATTTCCCCCCAGGCGATCACGCGTGGGTGGCGGCCGAGTTCGTCGAGGCGGGCGAAATGCTCTGCGGTGGCGACGGCTGCGTCGTGCGGATGAATGCCAACGGTCGCGTAAATCCAATCGTGCTGCTCGGCAAACGGGATCGCGGCATCCAGACGCTCGGTCGGGCTGGTGCCGCTTCCGATCGCGAGAAGCGTTTCAACACCAGCCGCGCGAGCGCGTTCGAGCATGGCCGCGCGGTCGCCGTCAAACTGCGACATTTCCAGGTGCGCGTGCGAGTCGATGATTTTCATTGGAGTCGCGCGTCGAATTGAACGCCGCTAAAAGCAGATCCCTCGCTCGCGTTGCTCGCTTCGGGATGACGATCCTGATCGGATCGTCATTTTACCTTTGAGCCGGGCGCGATCTCCTCTGCGAACGTGCAAAGGACCGGTTTTCCGTCCGGGCCGGCTGAGGCGGCGAGTAGCATGCCGTTCGATTCCAGGCCGCGCATTTTTCGAGGCGCGAGGTTCGTCACCACCACTACTTTGCGGCCGACCAAATCCTCGGGCGCATACGCGGTTGCGATTCCGGCGAGCACCTGGCGGACTTCGTCGCCGATATCGACCATCACCTTCAGCAGCTTGTCGGCCTTGGGAATGCGCTCGGCTGATTTCACCACGCCGACGCGGAGTTCCACTTTGGCGAACTCTTCGATCGTGATTTTCTCGGCGCCCGCTGCGGCGACAGCTGTGCTCGTCTCCGCGCTGCCCGTCCCGGCCGGGACTGCCACCGGCGCGCCCGGGTTGCGTATCTCGTTTTCCATTGCTTCGATCCTTTCCATCGCTTCTTCTTTGTCGATCCGCGGAAACACAGCCGCGGGCTTCCCGATCTTCGTTCCCGGCTTCAAATCTCCCCATTTCAATTGGTCGATTCGCACATCGCTTGCTTTTCCGGCCTGACCAAGGTGTTTCCAGATTCTCTCGGTCGACTCAGGAATTATCGGATGCGCGAGAACAGCGATCATTCGCAGCCCCTCGGTCGCGACGTAAAGCACGTCCGCAAGACGCTGCCTCTGTGACGGGTCATCCGCCAATTTCCATGGCTGCTCAGCGGAAAGATACGCGTCAAGTTTTGCGACGAAATCCGGGATAAAGGACACAGACTCATAGAAATTCAACCAGTTGCTGAACTGAACATAACCGTCGCGAGTCTGGTTCGCCCACCACTCCCAAGTGGTTGGCACTCCGCCCAGAACAGCTGGCAGCTGTGGGCTCGGTTGAGGAACAATCCCACCGAAATAACTCTCTATCATTGCCAATGTCCGGCTTACCAAATTCCCGAGTCCGTTGACCAGATCCGATTCGTACCTCGTGACCAGAGCGTCGCGCGAAAAGTTACCGTCCTGGCCAAAGACCACTTCGCGCAGCAGGTAATAACGCAGCGCGTCGTTACCGACATGGGCGCCAGTAATTTCGTCAAACGCTTTCACGATCGGCTCGGGATAGGCGACGTTACCCTTCGACTTGCTCATCTTTTCCTGCTCGAAGAGCAGCCAGCCGTGCGCGAAGATTTTTTCCGGCAGCGGAAGTTCGGCAGCCATCAAAAATGCCGGCCAGTAAACTGCGTGAAAGCGGATGATTTCCTTGCCGATCATGTGCAGGTCGGCGGGCCACAGCGTTTTGAACTGCGGATTCGCTTCGCCGTCGGGGCCTTCGCCGAATCCGATGCCGCTCATGTAGCTCGTCAGCGCATCGTACCAGACGTAAAAGACGTGCTCGGGATCGTCCGGCCAGGGAATGCCCCACTTGATCGACTTGCGGCTTATGGAAACGTCCTTCAGCCCCGCCTCCACGAAGCTTTTCACTTCGTTGAGGCGGAAATCCGGCTGCACAAATTCCGGGCGGTCGCGATAGAGCGCCAGCAATTGTTCCTGATAGGCTGAGAGCCGAAAAAAGTAGTTTTCCTCCGAGATTAGTTCGGCGGGACGCCCGCAGATCTGGCAGTCGGCAGGCTCGGGCGAATCGCTGACGTACAGATTGTCGTGGACGCAGTAGCGGCCTTCGTATTTCGCTTTGTAGATCGCGTGCGGAGTGCGCTTGAGAGTGCGGCGGACGAGCGTCTGCACCGCGCGTGCATGCTCCGTGGAAGTGGTGCGGATGAAATGGGTGTATTGGATGCCGAGCAGTTTCCACAAATCACGGAAGATTTTCTGATTGCGGTCCACCAGTTCGGCGGGCGGGATACCCAGCTTTTCCGCAGCGCGCTCGATGTTCACGCCGTGCTCGTCCGTCCCGGTCAGGTACGCCACTTCATAGCCGCACATGCGCTTGTAGCGCGCGATCACGTCGCACACGATGGTGGTGTACGCCGAGCCGACGTGCGGCCGCGAGTTCGCATAGTAAATCGGAGTGGTGAGGTAAAACTTTTTCGACTGGTCCATGAATTATTTGTGTGTGCTTGACGCGCTCCGCGCCCGCACGATTGGCTCGGAGCTTTTTTGATACTCGAATGACGCCGCGGCCATCACCTGCTTCAGCGGGATGCCGCACTCGGCCGCGATTTTCCGGCAATCCTCGTACTCCGGCGTGGCGTTGAGCGCCGCGCCATTCAACCGCGAAACTTTCATGCGCACTTCGCCAAAGGGCGTGGCCACTGATATAAACTCGCGCGCCAGAGTCTTGCGTCGAACTTCGTAAGTGCGCACGCCGATTGTCGTCGTCTCGCTAAAAAGCAAGTCGATCAGGCGCGAGACGTTCGCTGGCTCGGTCAAAATAGTGATCAGTAACCCTGGCCGGTTCTTTTTCATCTGCGCGGGCGTAGAGAACACGTCTAGCGCACCCGCTTCCAGCGCCTTATCAGCAAAATATCCGTAAACTTGCGGACTCATATCGTCGAGATTCGTTTCGATCGCGGTCACCGGCGCGTCCCAATATTCGCCCGCTCCACCCAGCTCGTCCTGATCGCTCGCCGCGCGCTCGCCGATCAGCAGGCGCAGTACGTTGGGTTTCTCGGCATTATCCGCCGAGCCCGCGCCGTAGCCGATCGCGCGCAGCGTCATCGCGGGCATCTCTGCGTACCGCGTCGCAAGCGTTGTGGCAATGGCAGCGCCCGTGGGCGTCACCAGTTCACGCGCCAGGCCGCTGGAATAAGTTGGCGCGCCGCGCAGCAATTCCGCGGTGGCCGGAGCTGGCACAGGCAGCAACCCATGCGCCGTCTTCACCTGCCCCGCGCCCACGTCCAGCGGCGAGCAAGCGAATTCGTCGATGCCCAGCATTTCAAAGCCAATCGCCGCGCCTACGATGTCGATGATCGAATCGACCGCGCCCACTTCGTGGAAGTGCACCTGCTCGATGGGCACCTGATGTACGTGCGCTTCCACTTCCGCAAGGCGCGTGAAAATCCGGCGCGCGCGGTCGGCGGCGCGCGGCGCAAGTTTCGCGTCGTCGATGCGCTTCAAGATGATCGAAAGCCCGCGATGATGGTGCTGCTCCTCGGTCTCGACCTTCACATTTGTGGCGAAGATCGTCCGCCGTTGAACTTTGGACGCCGAAATCTTCCAGCCTTCGAGGCCCAGCCTACGCAGATCCCCTTCGATTGCACGCAAATCCGCCCCGGCATCGACCAGCGCGCCCAACACCATGTCGCCGCTGATGCCTGAAAAGCAATCGAAGTAGGCGGAGCGTATCGTGTTCATGTTCGCGTATTACAGATTCTCAGTCGCATGCGAAAGAATTGCGTTTGCGCGCACAGGCGATTCTGCTGCGGAAAGGCGAAAAAATAATAGTAGTCCGGCGGCTATCCCCTGTCAATTCGCACTGAAAGGCACATATAATCGCAAGATTCGCTACATCGAAGGAGCGACGTGTACAAGGCCCTAGAAGACCGCTTCCGCAAGGTGTTGCGGCATCACATCCACGAACGCTACAAGACGGACGTTCCAATCGTGACGGAGCGGCCGCCGAAGCTTTCGATGGGCGAAATCGCATCGCCGCTCTGCTTCGAGCTGGCCAAGCGGCTGAAGAAACCTCCGCGCGCTCTGGCGCAGGAAATCGCCAATTCGCTGAAGCCGATTCCTGGCGTGGCGCGCGTGGAAGTGGCCGGTGGCGGCTACCTGAACGCGTTTCTGGACCGAGCCGCGTTTTTTCGCGCTGCGTGCGATGAAGCAAGCAAGCAGCCCGCTGGCGCGCCGGCCGAGGCGGCTTCAAGTGCGCCGAAAGTTATGGTGGAGCACACCAGCATCAATCCCAACAAAGCCGCGCACATCGGTCACTTGCGTAACGCCGTTCTTGGAGACACGTTCTCGCGCCTGCTGCGCTTCACCGGCCATCGCGTGGAAGTGCAAAATTACATCGACAATACCGGCGTGCAGGTTGCGGATGTGGTGCTCGGTTTCTTGCACCTGGAGCCGAAGTCGCCGGAAGAAGTTCGCTCGCTGGCCGCCGCGCCGAAGTTTGATTACCTCTGCTGGGATCTTTACACGCGCGTCACGCTGTGGCTGGCTGAAGACAAGGCGCGCCTGGCAATTCGCGCGAACACGCTAAAGGAAATCGAAGAGAGCCACGGAGCCGCGGCGCAAATGGCCGAGATCGTCTCGACTGCCATCGTCCGCTGCCACCTGCGCACGCTCGACCGGCTTGGGATTAGCTACGATCTGCTCTCGCGGGAAAGCGAGATCCTGCACCTGAAGTTTTGGGACGCGGCGTTTGAGATGCTGAAAAAGAGCGGCGCGATTCAGTTTGCGACGTCCGGAAAAAACCAAGGCTGCTGGGTGATGCAACTCTCCTCGAATGAGGAAACCGCGACGGTTGCGGAAAATGAAGTGAAGACCGACGAAGAGGAACCGTCCCAACTAGCCGAGGCGAAAATTATCGTACGCTCGAATGGCACGGTCACATACGTTGGCAAAGATATTGCCTATCATCTCTGGAAGTTTGGGCTGCTCGGCCGCGATTTTTATTACCGTCCGTTTCACAAACATCCAGATGGCCGCGAGGCCTGGACCACTACAGGCGATCCGCCGAGCGCACCTGATGCACCCGAATTCGGTCAAGCGCATGAAGTCTACAACGTCATCGACGCGCGCCAAGCATATCCGCAGCAAGTGGTCGCCGCCGGCCTGCGGGCGCTCGGCTACACAGAGCACGCTGACCACCTGAAACATTTCTCGTACAACGTGGTGGCGCTGACCCCGCGTTGCGCGAGCGAACTTGGCTACGAAATTCCGGAAGAAGATTCCAAGAAGCCGTACATCGAAGTCAGCGGCCGCAAGGGCCAGGGCGTCAAGGCCGACGACTTGATCGATCAGTTGGAAGCCAGCGCGCGCAAGGAAGTGGAATCGCGCCATCCCGATCTTGCCGGCATGGCTGAGGGCATTCAGATGGTGGATGCGATAAGCAAAGGCGCCCTGCGTTACTTTCTGCTGCGCTACACGCGCTCGACAGTGATCGCTTTCGACTTTCACGATGCGCTCAGCTTCGAAGGTGAAACTGGACCATACGTGCAGTACGCCGTGGTCCGCGTGCAAGGCATCTGGCGCAAGGGCGCGGAAGTTGATCCGCAATTTGAAGGTGGGTCCGATCTGTTGAGCAGCGAAGCTGTCGGAACAATCCTTGCGCCCGGCGTAGGAGACGATCTCTGGGATCTTATCGTGCTCGCCGGATCACTCGATTCGCGAATCGACGCCGCTTTGTCCGCGCAGGAGCCCGCGTTCCTCACTCGCTACGCATTTGAGTTGGCGCAGGCGTTCAACATTTTCTATCACAAACATCACATACTGTCGGAACAGGACCCGGAAAGGCGCTCGTTCCTGCTGAAGCTCGTCTGGCTCGTGCGCGAACAACTGGTGGCCACACTCGCGCTGCTGGGCATAACCGCGCCGGAGAAGATGTGATGCCATGCCTTCGGGAACAGCCCCACAGAGCGACGAAACCTACGCCATCTCGCAGAAAACGCCCAGCAAACTCGGCGACGAAACGCGCCCGGCAAACCGCTGTGGTTCCGTCCACTCGCTTCGAAACCACCTGATCGCGTTTCTCCTGTGCCTTGGGCTCGCGTTTGTGTTTACGCTACCCGGATCGCTTTCGCTCAATTCCGGTCTGCTCGGCTTTCCCGGTGACAACTTCCAGCACGCTTGGTTCCTATGGCATTTCGCCCACGCCGTGCTGCATGGGAGCAATCCCTTCTACACGCGCCTACTTTTTTATCCCACGCGCGTCAATCTCACGTGGAGCACCACCGACCCACTCGCCGGATTCTTGGCGCTTCCGCTCAGCATCTTCGCTGGGCCGGTGGTGGCGTACAATTTTTCGCTAATATTGCAACTGGCTCTGGCTGCCTTCTGCGCGCGCCTGCTCTGCCTGCGCATTTCGCGAAACGAAATAGCCGCGTTCGTCGGCGGCATTGCGTTCGGCTTCAGCCCCTATCTGATAGCGCACGCTCTGGAACATCTGAGCCTGGTAACCGCGTTTCCGATTCCTCTCTTCGCGCTGGCGCTCGATCGTATTCTGAGCAGCAATTCGCTCTCTTGGCGAGCGGGGATTCCGCTGGGACTCGCGCTTTTGCTAGCGGCGCTCGCGCACTTGAACTATGCAGTGATTTGTATTGTCTTTGCGACTTTTTATCTGGCCATAGAAATCTGGGGAAACTTCGGCAGCAGCGCACTTCGCTATTTCGATCGCATTTGGAAACCGCTCGCCACTGGCGCGGCCACCTTCCTCATCAGCTTCTCGCCCTTGCTTTGGATGATGTTGGGGTCGCGCTCTGAAGTTCCCGTGCCGCGCAGGCCGGCGCATATCGAAGTGATGTCCGCCGACGCTCTGGGATTCGCGATCCCCAGTTGGAATCACATTCTCTTCGGCAAGTTCGTGCGCGGCCTGAATCCGGATCTTTTTCGGGCGGGAGTGGAAGGAACCGTCTATATCGGCGCCGTGGCGCTCGCGCTCGCCGGAATTGGCTTCTGGCATGGACGTCGCGAGAATCGCGAATGGGCGACTCGCGCAGTCATCCTAGGCATCGCGTTCTGGTTTTTATCGCTTGGCCCGCGAATTCATGTTCTGGGCCGCCAGCTGCATCTTCGCGGACCAGCGGTCCTATTTTTTGACTTGCCGTTTGCCAAGTTCGTATCCGCGCCAGCGCGATTCGACGTGATCGTCGCGTTGTGCCTTGCGATTCTGTGCTCATTGGGCGCGAAATATCTACTCGAATCGCCAGCAAATCGAAATCGCCGTTACTGGGTAGTTCCGCTGGTCGTCGCGCTGCTGCTGGCGGACTATCTGACGATTCCTTTTCCGCGAGCGTCGACCGTCGATCCGGGCGCGGGCTATGATGTGGGGCGACCGAATCCAAACGCGATCGGCTGCACTGTCCCGCAGGAATTTCAGCATGGAACAATTCTCACGTTCCCGTTGATTCAATCGCCGTATTGCCTGAAAAGCATGTGGATGCAGGTTGCAGACCGCGGCAGGTTCGCGGTTGTGGGTGGATATTTGTCCTATACGCCGCCGAATGCCTGGAAGCCGTTGTGGAATATCCGCATTCTGCGGTCGCTGATGTCGCTCGAGGAGGAATACCACACGCCGGTCGACGCCACGGGAGATGCCGCAACCGCGGCGGCTACGATCCGCGAGTTGAATCTGAGCGCAGCCGTCGTTTACGATTCGCCACAGCGCGATGCTGCCGTCGACTACATGGGGAATGTGTTTGAAGCCAAGCCGGAGCGCGAGGGAAGTTGCACAGTATTTGGTTTGCAGGCGCGACAAAGCACGCAAGCAAGAAACGTGGTGAAATCGCACTAGAACCGCGTATTCCGGCGGTTTCCACCTACATTTTCATCGCGAAATCGACGATTGATCGAATCGCGACGCCCGTCGGCCCCTTCGCCAGCCACGGCCGCCCTTCGTCAACCCAGCAGGTCGCCGCGATATCCAGATGAATCCATGGCGTGTCGTCGGTGAATTCTTTCAAGAACCAGGCTGCGGTGATCGCCCCGCCGCCTTTGCCGCTGCCAGTGTTGCGAATATCCGCGATATTACTCTTGATCATGTCCTCGTACTCGTCGTCGATAGGCATGGGCCACATTTTTTCGCCTACCGACTTCGCGCTGGCCAGAAATTGGTCAAGGTATTCGCGCGGCGTGCCAAACGCGCCCACGTTGACATTCGAAAGCGCCACCTCGATTGCTCCAGTAAGCGTGGCTGCATCGATCAGGTGGGTGCAGCCAAGTTTCCGTGCGTAGAAAAGTCCATCCGCCAGAATCAACCGCCCTTCCGCGTCGGTATTGATTATTTCGATCGTCTTGCCGGACATGGCCACCTGCACGTCTCCCGGTTTTTGCGCGCGCCCGCCGGGCATATTTTCCGTGGCGGGAATCACCGCGATCACCGGGATCGATGGTTTCAGCGCCGCAAGCGCGCGCATAACGCCGAGCATCGTGGCTCCGCCGCCCATGTCGTACTTCATCTTCTCCATGTTGTTGGCAGGCTTGATGGAAATGCCGCCCGTATCGAATGTCACCGCTTTTCCCACCAAGCCAAGTACCGGTCCGCCCGGCCGTTCATTCTTGGGCGTATATCGCAAGACAATCATGCGCGGCGGCTCGATGCTGCCCTGTGCCACCCCAATCAGCGCGCCCATCTTGAGCTCGGCAATCTTGCGTTCGTCCAGAATTTCGATCGACAGGCCCGACTCTTTGGCCATCGCCTCAGCGCGCAAGGCAAGCATGCGCGGCGTCAGCCGGTTGGAAGGCTCGTTAATTAAGTCGCGAGCGAAATTCTGCGACTCCGCGATCACGCGGCCCTGCTCGACCGCGGATATCAGATCGTCACGAAGTCCAGCGTCGAATCCGGCGAGAGAAACTGACCCGATCTCCTGCTTCTTTTTCTCACTGCGATATTTGTCCGACTCGAAATCGGCGACGGTCAGTCCCTCCGCCACCGCCTGCGCCGCCTCCGGTCCGCACTCGCCTTCGCGCGTCAGAAACACAAGCTTCTTCGCGCCGCGCGCCTTCAAATAACGCAGCGCCGTTCCCGCAATTTTTTGCATATCGGACACGGAAAACTTCGCAGGCTTGCCAGCTCCGACCAGCAGCAGGCGCTGCGCCGCCATCCCCTGTGGAAAATGGACCAGCACAAGCTCCAGAGGTTTTCCGTTCACTTCGCCGCTGGCGGCCAGAGACTCGAGGCGCCCATTCATTTCGCGATTGATGTCGCCCAGAACTCCGTCAAATTTGTTTTCCGAATCGAATATGTAGGTAATCAGCGCGTCCGCGCGCACTTGCGAGTACGGCTCGGCAACCAATCCGATCTGCATGTGGTCCTTTCGTTGTTCAGCGCCGTCGCGAGCGGTACATCGCCTCGTCGACTTCTTTTTTAGCTTCCTTGCGTCGTTCGGCCTCGCGCCGGTCGTGGAATTTCCGACCCCGCGCGATTGCCAATTCGCACTTCGCGATCCCATCGCGAAAATAAATTTTCAGCGGAACGATGGTCATGCCCTTCTGCTGTGTCTGCACGTTCAGCCGTTCGATTTCCCGGCGATTCAGCAGCAGCTTGCGCTTTCGCAGCGGGTCGTGGTTGCGAAACCCGCCGGGCTGATATTCCGGAATGTGGCAGTTTACCAGCCACGGCTCGCCGGAGCGAAGATCGGCGTAGGCTTCGCGCAGCGAACCTTTGCCTTCGCGCAAGCTTTTCACCTCGGTGCCAACCAACACCAGACCGGCCTCCAGCTTGTCGAGCAGGTCGTAATTGTACGAAGCCGCGCGATTTTGAGCGACGATCAGTACTCCTTCGCGTTGTTTCTTATTGACTGCTGCTTTCACGGTTGGCCTATGATATCTGTCATTCGCATTCAGCCGCAAGTGACGCGATCGCAGCGCTTTCCCTCAAGATGCGCGTTTTTCACACGCGTGCAAAACAGCCAATTCTTCAATTTGCAATTCCATGGTAACCAAATATCACCGGCAACGGATGCGATTCCTTGCTGCATCCTATACCGGATGCTAGACTTCGTACGATTAAGCATAACCCCCGGAGGTCCTGTTTGCGCCGTATAGCGTATCTGCCGATCCTTGCGATTGCCGTTTTAGCCTTGATCGGCTGCCCCAAAACAAATAAGGCAAACCACGACTACTCCGCCGGTAAGAAAGCCGAAGAGCTGCAAGATTACGACACCGCATTGGCCGATTACGACCGTGCGCTGCGGAGCGACCCCTCGAACGCGCAATACAAGCTGCATGCATTACAAGTGCGCTTCGAGGACGGCCAATACCATCTCGAGCAGGGCCGCAATGACTTAACCCAGGGCGAGCTGCAAATGGCCCTTGCCGAATTTCAGCGCGCCGCCACCATCGATCCATCCAACTCAGCCGCGAAGGATGAAGTGAACAAAACACTGGAGCTAATCGCCGCCAGATCAGGCGCCACAGCGCCGAAGTCCGCTACGCCCGGCGCTGCCTCCGTGGATTCCGAGTTGTTGGCGGCCCCGCCGGAACTGAAGCCACTTTCACGCGAACCCATCAATTTCCGCGCCACGGAAGACGCTCGAACCGTGTTCGAAACCATTGGGAAACTCGCCGGCCTGAGCGTGCTCTTCGATCCGGACTTCGTTTCGCGCCGCATTTCCGTGGAGCTGCCGGGCGTCACGCTCGAGCAAGCGCTTGACGCAGTGTCGCTTGAATCCAAGGCCTTCTGGAAGCCGCTGACCAGCACCGTGATTTTCGTCGCGCCGGATAATCCGCAGAAACGCCGCGATCTGGAAGACGAGGAAGTTCGCACGTTTTATCTCGCCAATTCGCTCACTCCGCAGGATTTGACGGAAGTTGTCACCGGCCTGCGGCAGCTGCTCGATTTGCGACGCGTCACGCAGGTCAACGCGGACAATGCCATCGTGGTGCGCGACACGCCGGACAAGCTGATCCTCGCCGCCAAAATCATTCACGATATCGACCAGGTTCGGCCCGAAGTCCTGATCCGCTTCCAAGTGCTATCGGCCAGCCTGAGCCACTTGCGCGACATTGGCGTTCTTCCGGGCCAGAGCGCCAGCATCGCCTTTACGCCGCTCACATCAAATCAGCCGAATGGGGGCAGCACGACTACCTCCAGTACCACCACTAGCACTTCTCCCACCCAGATTACTCTGGGCAACCTGAAAAATATTTCACTCAACGATTACAGCGCTACCCTTCCGGGCGCGACTGCCAATGCGATTCTGACGGACAGCAACACGCGGATTATTCAGGATCCGGAGATTCGGATTACCGACGGCGAAAAAGCTTCGCTCAAAATCGGAGAAAAAGTTCCGATAGCTACGGGTAGCTTTCAGGCTGGCGTGGGAGTCGGAGTCGGCGGCGGCGCAGGTGTAGTCAATCCGTTGGTCAACACGCAGTTTACATATCTCGATGTCGGAGTGGACATTGACGTCACTCCGCGCGTGCATCCGGATGGTGATGTGAGTCTGACGCTCTCGCTCGACGTTTCGTCAGTGACTGGAGAAAGCACGATTGGCGGAATTCAGCAGCCCATCATCGGCCAGAACAAAATCGGCCCGGACCAGATTCGCTTGAAACCCGGCGAAGTAAGCGTCCTGGGCGGCCTGTTTCAGACCACGAAAAGCAACACCGTCAACGGCATTCCCGGTCTGGCCAAGCTGCCTTTCTTCCGATATTTGTTTTCGGACAACAACACCCAAGTCCAAACCAGCGATATCTTAGTCGTAATCACGCCGCACGTGCTGAGCATGCCTTCGATCACCACGGCGGATCTGCGTCCATTGGCAGCCGGAACCGATACCAATGTCCGCGTCTATTACAAAGACGAAGAGCCTCAGGACGGGGGCACCACTTCAGCGCTCGGCCCGACTTCCGCCACTCCGCCCCCCACCGTTACTTCGTCCCCGGCCACGGCGCCTACTCCAGCGGCGCAGCTTCAATTCACGCCGTCTTCGGCCACCATCAAGCCGGGCGCTAGAATTACCCTGGGATTGAACGTAGCCAACGTGAACGACCTCTATTCGATTCCGCTGCTGATTCATTACAATCCCGCTGTCATCCAGGTAGAGGACGTGACCAACGGAGGATTTCTCTCCGGTGGCACCCAGGAAGTGGCCGTGGTGCAACGTGTGGATGCCCAGCATGGAGACGTTATCGTTTCCGCCACGCGACAGCCGAATACGCCCGGAGTGAACGGTTCGGGCACTCTGCTGGGACTCGTGATTCGCGCCGTGGCTCCGGGGACTTCTCCAATTCAGATCCTGCAGGTAAACGCGCGTAATTCCCAGCAGCAAACAATTCCAATGGTCTCCGGCGAGGCCACTATTAACGTGCAGTGAGGATGTAATGAAAGAGCGGTGCGCCGCAAAATCGATCGCGCGCGAGACGCAGCAGTCAATACGGAGCGCTTCCGGCCCGCGTCGCCCCGGCTCTGGCACATCTCAGTCCGGAATGACGCTGCTCGAGCTGATCGTCGCCTGCGGAATTCTGGTGGTGCTCGCCACCGTCTCCATGCCCCTCGCGCGAGTCATGGTGATCAGCCGCAAAGAACATGAGCTCCGCGCCGACCTGCTCGAAATGCGTACCGCCATCGACCGTTACAAGGACGACGCGGACAAAAATCTGATTCAAGTGCAGGCCGGTACCGAAGGCTATCCACCCGATCTGCAAACGCTGGTCGATGGTGTGCAGCTCACCGGGGCTCAGGATCAGAAAGTCCGTTATCTGCGCAAGATTCCCATTGACCCTTTCACCGGCGATACCAATTGGGGCTTGCGCTCCGCGCAAGACGATTCGGATTCCACGCAATGGGGCGGCCAGGACGTGTTCGATGTTTACAGCCGTGCTCAAGGTACCGCGCTCGATGGAACAAAATATTCGGACTGGTAGCTTGCATCCTGCTCGCGGGCGATAATAGGTGTTATATGCAAATACGAGCTTTGGTAAATAAACTGCGAATTCGGACCGCGCGCGGGATGCGCAAAAGCCGTGGCTTCACTTTGCTCGAGCTGATGATTGTGGTCTCGATCATCGTGATCTTAGCGACCCTGGCAGCCGGGCGTTACCAGCGATCGCTCGAGCTCGCGCGGCAGGCGGCACAGAAGAAGGACCTTTCTGTAATGAACCAGGCGATCCAGCAGTACACCGAAGACAAGGGCCAGCCGCCCAGTTCGCTCGATGATCTGCAAAGCGCGGGCTACATTGGCGCGATTCAGGTCGACCCCGTAACCCATCAGATGGATTGGACGACTGATCCTTGCGACGAACTTTTCAGCGCCGATCAAACCTCCAGCGAAGGAATTTGCGACGTGCACGCCGGCAGCGATCAGGGATCTTCAACGGACAATCAAGACGAAGGTTCCGACTGAAGCCTCCTAACTCGCTGCGGTCTTTAAGTGACCACTAGCGGCTCAGGGCTGACGGTTTTGGATTGAGCCCTACGCTTGCGCGGTGGATAAACAGGTGGGTTCTGGTGCGGAGATTCGGCGCCCGACCGTGACGTGTCGGCCAGCCTCGCAGACCACGTAGATTTTCCTCCGTCGAATCGTGCTCCACGAAACGGCCCGTCTCCCAGCTGTGGCATCGTCGCTCATGGCAATCAGACGGCAGGTGGGACCACGCTCTTCAAGCGAGCGGTAGTACGAGTTGTCCATCATCATCAGTTCGCCCAAGGCAGAGCGCCGTGGCCACACGTGCGTGATTTCTTGCAACCTAGCGCGTCCCAAACGAACCTGCCGAAGGGCCTACGTTGGCCCGTACGGCCGTCTGGCCAGGGGTTTTCCCATTAGGTCAGAAACCGCGAAAGTTAACGATACGTTCTGTGACTTTAGTCATAGCTCCGGAAGTAGCATCGCCGTAGCTTAGCACTGGGGACCTTCTTCTGTGGCTTCGGCTCGATCACAGGGGCTTTTGGCATGAGCGCGGAGGAAGAATCCTGGGTATTCAGGAGAGTTGGAAATGGCATACGTTATTGCCGAGCCCTGCATCAACGTGAAAGATACAGCTTGCGTGGATGTTTGCCCGGTTGATTGCATTCATCCGCGCAAAGATGAATCGGACTTTTCGTCAGAAACGCAGCTTTACATCAACCCAGACGAATGTATCGACTGTGGGGCGTGTGTGCCGGTCTGTCCGGTAGCTGCCATTTTTGCGTTGGATGATCTACCAGGAAAATGGGCTGGATTTGCGGACGCGAATGCCGACCGGTACAAGAAAAAGACGGCTAAGGCGCGGTAATTCAAAATCGCCATCTGTCGAAACCACTCTCATTCTAGGAGCGCATTTGTATGCCGGTACAGATCGGAATAGGAGCTCACGATTTTTCGCATCCCACGGGACTACTATCTGATTGTCACCGGCGCATCGAGATGTTTCTCAATTCGTTGGAGGCCGTCGGAAACGTAATCGATCATCCTGCGACCGACGAGACGCGGCGTGTGCTGACGTCGGCTTTAAGGTATTTCCGGGAATCTGCACCCAAGCATACTGCCGACGAAGAAGAGTCACTATTTCCCAGGCTGCGCGAAGTAGATGACGCGGAAGCTCAATCAGCACTGCGGAAACTCGATCAACTGGAGAAGGATCACGAGGCAGCCAACGTGCTGCACGCCGAGGTTGAACGCCTAGGACAATTGTACTTGTCGCAAGGAAGCCTCTCGACGGCGGACGCCGCGGATTTCGGAAAAGCGATCGCCAGTCTCCAGGCCCTCTACCGACCTCACATCAGCATCGAGGATCAAATGATTTTCCCGATTGCAGCGCGAGTATTAGGCGAGAGCGATCAAGCGATGATCGGCGAGGAGATGGCGGCAAGAAGAAGAGGGATCAAATCTACGACCGACAACGCCTCGCCGATTGGCGGGGTTAAGCCGTTTTGATAAGACCACGAGTTTCGATGAATCGACTGCACCGTACTGCCAATCGAGCCACTGGAAGCAGATGATTTTCTCCGAGATATTGCCTTGGTCCCTTGACGGTGTGGATTTGAGAGGCGAGGTGCTGGAACTGGGACCGGGGCCGGGTCTCACAACCGATTGGCTGCGCCGTCATTGTGGCCCCATCACTTGCTTGGAGCTCGATCCCAACTTAGCTCGCGTCCTCAGCGAGCGCGTTGAGGATGGCCGAATCACCGTGAGGTTGGGTGATGCGACGGCGATACCATTCAGCGACGGGCTTTTCTCGGTTGTCCTGTCTTTCACGATGCTCCATCATGTGCCTTCTTCTGCTCTGCAAGACCGGGTGTTCCGCGAGAGTTTTAGAGTTCTGAGGCCGGGCGGAATCTTTGTCGGCACTGATAGCGTGTCGTCCCTTAGCATGCACTTGGTTCATCTCGGCGATACCGTGGTTTGCGTTGATCCGAAACAGCTGCCAGCCAGGTTGCAAGCGGCTGGTTTCAAGGATGTGAATGTCCAGCAAAACGGTGGCAGATTTCGATTCCGCGCGCGGCGGCCGCGGTTCCCCCGTTCTTCAGGAGATTCCGAAAACGAGAATCCCTCAGCACGAGATGAGACTTCTCTTCGAAAGGTGCTATGTTCAAGCTGAAGCGCATTTACGAATCGGCTGAACCAAAAGATGGTTATCGCGTCCTCGTGGACAGGATTTGGCCACGTGGTATGTCGAAAGAGAAGGCGCGAATCGATCTATGGATGAAACAGATTGGGCCTTCGGATGCACTTCGCAAGTGGTTTGGGCATAACCCCGAACGTTGGCCCGAGTTTCAAAAGAGCTATCGCCAGGAGTTAAAAAGGGACGCAGAACTGATTGGCCAGCTGCGGGAGTTGGAAAAGAAACGCGGCACCATAACATTGCTCTATTCGGCCCGCGATGACAGCCGCAATCAGGCGGTCGTGCTGTGCGCGTTCCTACGCCGGTCCAGGCGAAATGCCGTTGATCAATTGACTGGATCGTCCGCGCCCCGAGGCTAAATCCACACTTCCATTGAATTGTCCTCACATTCAATAAATGAGTATAAGCTCATCGGGTATAATGCGCCTGTAAGCAGGGTTCGGTTTTTATGCAATTGGAACGATTGTTCCCCAAGCTTGAGCCAAGCAAGGCAAAGGTTCTTGTCTGTCTGATAGCCGCCGTGATTGCAGCGGTGGATTTTGCGCTTCCCGACAACATCAACATTGCGAGTTTTTATTTCATTTGCATCGTTCTAATTGTTTGGACGCGTTCCGTTAAATGGCTATGGACCTCCACCGCGATCTTCGTTTTGCTCACTTTTGGCGGTGTCTCCTTTGGTCAATTACCGGTAGGAAATACGCCAGTCACATGGGTCGATTTTCTGAATCGCGGCATGATTGCTCTAGCGCTGATAGTTGCGGCAGTTCCGGTGCATCTCCGGTTGCGCGCCGTCACGTCGCTCGAAGTGACCATGGCCGACCGCGATCGTGCGGAACAAGCTTTGCGGCAGAGTCACGCCAATCTGGAAGCGCGCGTTCAAGAACGCACGCAGGAGTTGCATGCGGAAATCGCTGAAAAGACGCGTACCGAGGCCGAGCTCCGCCAGTCGCAAGAGTCGCTGCGCCAGCTTTCAATCCGCCTGATGAATTCGCAAGATGAAGAGCGACGAAGAATCGCCAGTGCCTTGCACGATACCGTAGGACAATATCTGGCGCTTTCAAAAATGAATCTTGAATCTTTTCTAGAAGAAGCCGACTCCAGTAAACGAGATGTACGACATCTTTCTGAGATCGCGAATAGCTTGGATAAATGCTTGAGCGAAACGCGCAACATTTCGTATCTACTGCACCCTCCTCTTCTTGACGACCTTGGCTTCACATTCGCGGCGAGGACATACGTAGACGGTTTCTCGCGTCGAAGTAATATCCCAGTTGAATTGACGATGCCATCTGAGCTAAGGCGGCTCACTTCAGGCTTGGAGCTTGTGTTGTTCCGTACCCTGCAAGAGAGCCTGACGAATGTTCTTCGCTACGCTCATAGCCCGACGGTGGATATTCAGGTGGAGATCGAGAATAATTGGATTGCATTGACGGTGCGAGACTATGGAAAAGGCATGTCGTCCGAACTTGTCGAAAGATTGAATCGGGGCGACGGTGGCGGCGTGGGGCTGAGTGGAATGCGCGAACGAATTCTCGAATTCCGAGGCAATTTCAAGGTTGAGTCTGATGGGAATGGCACGGCAATCCTAGCAATGCTCCCGATGGCTGCTGCTGAGTCCGCCAAAGCCGCAACTGGCTGACCGGCGGCCTTCTAATCCAAATGTTCGTCCCGCGGCTCGATCGACGCTGCAGCGTGCCAGAAGCGATAGGGTAATCCGGCGAGCCGCGCGCGCTATGAAAAACAGCACAGCCGGGTAGTTGGGGTTCTACCCCAAGTCCTCGGTTGCCGTTTCGGCTGAAGCTGCGCTTTTCCACAATGGGTAGTGCACTCCCGCGAGCCGATTGATCATCAAGGCTTGAGCAACGAGCAAAAAAACCGCCACTTCAATGATGACCAGTTCTCGCGGCTTGGAAATGATGCCTAGAGAAATGATCAGCGTGGTGGCCCCTGCGGGCGGATGGCTCACTCCGAGAAGTACCATCAATGCTCCCGTGGCCGAGAGTGAAAGAGCGGCAGCCAGGATTCGAGGCCAAAAGATGCCCGGATGTATACCGAAGGGTAGAGCTCCGGCGCCCGTCACTACATACGCTCCATAACCGCACATGATTCCGATCGCGTGGCCGAAAATCGTGTTTCGCGGGCTGCACGTTTTCGCTAGAGGCGAAAAAAACAGGAGATAGGCAGTAGGCCCGAGCGACGGAAAAACAAATGGATTTCCGCTCAGCAGGGCCAATAGCGCAAGTAAGCCAATCGTGACGAAACCATTCACAAAAACATAGACGGTCCGCACCAGTCGTGGCGGAAAACGACGCAGCAGCCAATCCAGCCGGAGCCTGCGAAACAACGAGAGAATGTGATCCGAATCTGCAGGCTCCTGCATATCGTGCTTCGGCATCAGATATTCGGCAGCAGGTCGAAATATTCGTCGTCCTCGTTCTTGCCGCCCTCTCCGTGGCCAAGCTTTTTCTCGGACTCGATGAATTCGATCCGCTCGATCCATTTCACCATTTTGTAGCCAAGCTGGTTCTCGACGCGCAGTCGCAGCGGCGCGCCGTATACGGCTGGCAAAGGCTCTCCGTTCATGTGCGTGGCCAGCAGGCATTGCGGCTTCAGCACATTTTCGAGGCTCTGCGTGTCGTAATAATGTCCGCCGTAGAGAGCGTCGCCGAAAGAGAAGAAGGCGACGACTCGGGCTTCCGGTTTAGGCCGCACTAATTCGACAAGCGTGTTCATGGGAACGCCGCCCCACTTCGCGATGCCGCTCCATCCCTGGATGCAATGGTGCATGGTGATGTGTTCGACGTCGCCCAACCGCTCCAGATCGGGCAAGGACAGCTCCACCGGGTTTTCGACCAGTCCTCCCACTCTCAGCCGGAAATCTTTGAACCCATTCTCGACCATGTGTTTCCAATCGTCGCGAACGGGCACTTTCCCATTCGGCCAGAAGTAGGTCGAGATGTCGCCCTCCGCGTATTTCTGTTGCGGGATCAGGCGATTCAGGGTAAGTAGCTGCATAGGGTACGTTACGGATTTGAGGGCGTGCTGAAGGCCGCGCGGATGATACCAGGAGATGTAGTGCGCCGCGATCCATGTGAGCACGACCACTGCAATGCCTACGAAACCGAGATACATGCCAATCGGGTTGCGATCGTCGGTGCCCATCACGATGTGGTTCATGTTGCGCGCAAACCCCGTCATGACGATCAACGTTACGTGTACTACGAGAAACGCAAAAAAGCTCAGCATCGTCAGGAAGTGGATCGACCGCGCCGATTGCCTGCCGCCAAAGAGTCGTGCATACCAGGGAAAGCGGTTCACCACGGCCGGCGACATGGCAATGCCCGTCAGAATCGCCAGGGGACCAAAGACAAAAACCACGGTGAAATAAGCAATTTGCTGTAATGCGTTGTAGCCGTAAAAGCCATTCGGTTCGGGCGGCAAATGAAACGTCGCGTAGTGCACGAATGTGTTCCAAGCCTGCAGCAGAACGAGCGGAGACGTCGGGACGATGCGCTCCCACTGATCGGTGCTGAAGAGCATCGCTATAAAAATGATACCTGTCGCGATGAACCCGTGCACGTCGATGAAGTGCCAAACCCGCGCGATACCAACTGTGTGCCGGTAGCCCGGCGTTCCGACGAGCGGCGATATGTACCGGGCATCGTCTTTGGCGGTCCAGAGCCGGTCGCGCGGGACCTTAAGGGGAGTAAGGCGAATCCACTCGCTCCCGGGCGTGCAGCCATCGTTGAAGTACAGGCGCGGATGATCCACTAGTATGGATAAGCCGCTGCGGATTAGGAGCATGACAAATAGGAAGTTGAAGAAATGGCAATAGCGAACCCACACGGGAAACCCGTGCGGCCCCGCGAAGTTGTTTGGATAGATCTGAGGAATCGCCGGAACCGAGGGTAAACCAAGTACCGCGACTTCGATCCACGCTGCGGCAAGGATGCCCACAACTGCGATTGCGATTCCGATCAGGATTGACGGCCTGATCCAGATGCGAAATCGACGGTCGTCGGGATAATGAACGGCCCTGTGTGCCGCATCGAATGGGATCATGGAATCCTCAGAGAACTCCTACGTGTTTAGCATAACTCCGCGTTGTGCTCATCTGCCGATGCAATCCCCGAAGCCCGTTTGTGCACGTGGCTCGGCTCAAGAATAAAAGTGCCAAAAATGTTCGTGGCGAATGCTGCGATGCCCGCCAATTCGAGTACGGCTGAACCCGGCAGGATAGACCATGCCCACTTCGCATAACCTTGATATGCCAGAAGCTCGCAAGGAACACGGAGCATGCATCCGACGGTAAGCAGCGCAAGCGCCCAAAACATCAGTTTCGTGCTCCACAATAGTCGCATACCCGCAAACGCCGGAAGAATACGCTGGCCCACGCACAGCACCATCACCGCAATGAATCCGACGGTCAACGCATGCCTGGAGGCGCCCCAAATTCCTCCCGAAGAGTCCCAAATCGCCGCCGCTACGCCCAAGAGTGACGCCATCAGCAACCAACCGTACGCCATGCGAACGAAATACGGAAAGCTCCAATGAACGCCACGCGTTTTCGCCGCCTGCTGTGCGGGTTCGAACATGCGCAGTGCTGAAATAGCCAAAACTACCCCGGCCACAAACAATGGAGCTGCTTGATCGCCCAGACCGGCAAACGTAAGAATGATTCCCGCAAAGTTCATTGCGATGGCTCCGAAGAGCAACTTCGGCCGAACGGGTTTCAGCCCAAGGAATATCGGCATCCATTTGGTACTGAAGCCCCAAACGAATGGCACTAAAAATCCCCAGGTCATCAACGCAAGGAAGCGCTGGTCAAAAGCGTGGGGCAAAGCCGGGCCGATACCGCGCCAAGCAACGTATACCGCAGATCCCAGATTTACGAGCACTACGGCCAGCAATCCCACGCTGGCGCTGATAACCACCCATATCCACGGCGCTAGACGATCTTTGTCGGAATGATCCGCCCGGTGCCGCGACACGGCTCTAAAAAAGATCAGGAACGCTGCGACTTCTAATGCGGCCGAAACCGGCAGCAGAACCCGCCATTGCCATAAATAGACATTGGCAAACCATCGTGCCGCAACTCCGATCGTCCACATGCCCCAACAAATCCATGCCGCGCGAAATGCCGGTTCTGACGCGTTGCGGAACTTCGGAATGGAGTAGAACCCGATGCCAAAGATAAAGCTGCCAATCCAACCGAATACTTGGGCGTGGCCGTGTGCCTGCAGCCATGCCGGCGAAACAAATGCCGCGCTCTCGCTGCCGCTGATTTGCAGAAGATTCCAGACTCCCAGAAACGTTCCTGGCAGCAACATAAACACAAGTCCCGAGCTGATATACGTCATCAGCAGACGGGAAAGACCAGACTCCCGCGCACGAGCTAGTTCCGTAATTTCGGCGGGAGACCGCGAGGAGCGGCCAGTACCGTTGTCCCCGGAAGCTAATGTGTCGATGTGGCCTGGCATATACCTCCCTCAAGCGGAGACGAATTCCATTTCAACGGCGTGAAGGAAGCGAACGTTGTTGCTCAAGATCCACACAGATGCGAAAACCCTCGATAAACTGCTTCAGCAGTTTGGTTTCCATGGCAGATGTCGTGGCCACTTCTCTGACAATCGTGATTCTGCACGACACAACGCGGTGCGACAGTGACCAAAGTCACGGGACCTAGGAATTTCCGAAATGCGGGAATTTACGCGGGGGCGGCCTGCTCGCGCTTTAGGCCAGCAATATCTTTTACAATGATCGTGCGACCGTCTACCTCCACAAATCCTTCGGCTTGGAGCCGACTGAGATTTCGCGAGATGAGTTCACGAACCGTGCCTAATTCCGCCGCCAACTCCTGATGGCTCTTCGTTAATTCCACGCGGATGCCTTCCGTCGTTGAGCTTCCGCTCTCTTGTGCGAGCCGGAGCAGGACGGAAATCAATCGCTGCCTCACCGTGGTGAATGATAGGTCCTCGATGATTCCCACGAGACGCCGCAGGCGCACGCCAATTACCGCCAAAACCTTGAGCGCCACTTCGGGATGCTCGCGACAATAGTTTTGAAAATCTTTTCGGGAGATGAAAAGTACTTCAGCGTCTTCCAATGCGGATGCCGAAGCGGGATATTTGCCTCCGTCGAAAACAGGCAGCTCCGCGAAAGAGCTACCAGGCCCTTCCACTGCTAATACCTGCTCGCGTCCCGCAGGAGAGAGCTTGAAAATGCGGACTTTCCCCGACGCAACGAGAAACAGGCCAGAACAAGGGTCTCCCTCGTTGAACAACAACTCGCCACGGCGGAAGTGCCTGTTCGTTACGCGGGCGCACAGCGCACGCATTTCCGCTTCACTAAGATTGGCGAATAGCGCGGTTTTTCGGACGACGGATTCGTTTTCATGAGCCATTCGTTCGCACCATGCTGATCTTATTTCAAATGTATCCCTGAAGCTAATCCTCTATGCGCTACTTAGGAGAACATTCGTGTATTTACGCTCCCACCGAGAAACCGTTGCTTTGGGTTCGCTCCGCGAAACTTGATTTGCGAACGATTACATAGCGAGCAAAAAACGAGCTTGGCACTGCGCATGCAATGGGCTAGCAGTTGTTGCTCCTTGATTTCGACGGCTAGCCCAGGCAGAGCGTGCGGTCGCCAGCCAGACGCCCTCTCGAGATCGAGCATCTGTTACCTCGGTGGGTGGAGAGCGGAGAGGTGCGAGGTGAACAGCATCCGGCCGGGCAGTCGTCGTCCAGATGCCCAGATGTCTATCAACGGCTGCATCGTCGCTCGATAAATTAGTAGCAGAATCTCTCGCAGCAAGGAGCTCAAGCTATGTGTCTCGACGAGAATTACAATCGTAACGGGCGTTCAATATGCTGGAGCAGGAACTTCTTGAACTTTTGGAAGCAATGCCTGGAGCCGCTCTCGCTCTGGCGGTAGCCCGTCGAAACGACATTGGTCCTTAGGACAAGACTGTTTGGTTACACCGCGTCGGAAGTGCGCCGTAAAGCCTATTGCGATTTATCATAGGAATGTGGAATCATCCCGGTCCGGGAGGCAAATCGGAGAAACGGTTCCTTAAGTGTTTCTTCCCTCCTCGCCAATGTATAGGGACTCCAAATCGAGAGCCGTCTGAAATTGCGAGCATCTCCACCTGGCCCAGCATGTCCGGAAATCGTCTCAAAACTCGCATACAGGAAATCCTCTCTCGCGCGGATGTAGAGATAGACGGGTCTCGGCCATGGGACATCACGGTGCACGACGAGAACGTCTACGGTCGCGTCCTGCGTCAAGGCTCCGTCGGTCTCGGCGAATCCTACATGGATGACTCGTGGGACTGCCCGGCATTGGATCAATTTTTCTGCAAGGTGTTTATCGCGGGCATAGAGCGTCGTGCTGCCAGAAGTTTGCCTGCAATCAGGTTATTTGTGAAATCGCTGTTTTGCAACCTGCAAACAAAATCGCGCTCCACTAAAGTAGCAAAAGAGCACTACGACCTCGGGAACGATCTCTTTCAGTGCATGCTTGACCAGCGGATGGTCTATACCTGCGGAAAATGGGAAAGTGCCGGGAGTTTAGATGAAGCTCAGGAGGCCAAGCTCGATTTTGTCTGCCGGAAGCTCGAGTTGGTGCCAGGTATGAAAGTCCTCGATATCGGTTGCGGTTGGGGTAGCTTCGCAAAGTTCGCTGCGGAGAAATATGGAGTGCAAGTAATAGGCATTACGCTTTCCCGTCAGCAATTGGAACTGGGGCGGAGTCTCTGCGTCGGCCTGCCTGTCGACCTCCGGCTCGCGGATTATCGCGACCTGCACGACTCCTTCGATCGCATTGTTTCTCTCGGAATGTTCGAGCACGTTGGCAGCCAGAATTACCGCACGTTCTTCAATGTAGCTCATCGGTCGCTTCGGGATGGCGGCAGATTGTTTCTTTCCACTATCGGGTCAAATACGTCTGTACGTATGACCGACCCATGGATCGAACGGTATATCTTTCCGAATTCTCATCTTCCCTCGATTCGTCAAATCGAAGCGGCTCTCCGCGGCCGCTTCCTGGTGCAAGATTGGCAGAACTGGGGTATGGATTATGACCGGACGTTGATGGCATGGTTCCACAATGTGGAAGCCAACTGGGACAAGCTAAAAGCAATATATAGTGAGCGATTCTATAGGATGTGGAAGTTTTATCTCCTCGCCAGCGCTGGATCGTTTCGGTCTCACCGTTTGCAGGTTTGGCAGATATCACTCTCTCGGGATGGCGGTGCGCGCTGAATAGCATCGTGCCATTGGTCCGATGCCTCCTGGTATCGTATAGAGATGCTGCCGTGTGGCCGGGCGTCTAGGAGCAGATCTAGAAGCCAGAAATTCGCTGTTCATATCGCAATCTTCTGGTGGTCTCCGCCGAAGGACTGCGAGGTCTCGCATCGTATAACCTTCCATCGTCAATCGAAGGCCGCGCTGGATAATTTCTCCGTGAATTGGCAGGTCGGGACGGATGAGGATCCTTGTTCCTTCGGGCGTTACCACCTCTGTCGCTTGAACACCGCGCAGCTGATCGAAGAGCCTGGTCCCGCGTTAAGCCGGGCGTCTGGCATACGGTCGCCGGGATGCAGGCTCCCAAGCTCGGTGCCCGAGGACAAAGGACTGTCGCGATAGTGCAAGGAAAGTTGATTCGTCACGCCGCCGCGCTTGATGGATTTCGTTCGGTAAAGCTGTTTGGACAAACCGAGCACGGCCGCTGCGACGGGCAGACGTTCGATTTCATAGGCAGCGAGCAGCGAATCGTCACCACCACGAGCGGCGTGCGCCAGCTTCCAGCCCAGGTTGTAGGCGTCTTGAATTCCGGTATTGAGCCCCTGACCGCCTGAAGGCGGATGCACGTGCGCCGCGTCTCCCGCCAGGAAGACGCGCCCGACACGGTAGCGCTCGACCATGCGCACCGAGGGCTGGTAAACCGAACTCCATGCGACGCGCTGCACGCGATGGCCAGTGACTTACGTTCTCGATGCCCGCTTCCACCGTCTTTGCTTTGCAGGCGAGTTGGAACCAGGACGTACCCGGCAGCGGGCACAGCGCGATGAAACCGCCTTTGGCTAACGGCCAGGAATGCCAATCGCGTAAATCGAGTCCTTCAACCTGAACAGCTGCAACCGCCCAAGCCGTGCCTGCGTCGAGACCTTCACCCATACGCACCATCACGGAATCTGTTTCGCGGTTCGTGGGCGATTAACGGTCAAACCGGAAGCGAATCTCAACCGTTGTTCCGCTGGAGGCGCAATCAGTTTGGGGCTGATTCATGCGGCAGCAGCCGACGGCGCCTCAAAGCAGGCCGTCCCAAAGCTGCAATTCTTTTCACGGATTACAACAATTTCCTCTGACAATGCTCACGGCAGTTGCCGATTCGACCAGCGGCCAATTAAAAAATGAACACGAAGACCTGCCGAATTCGCAGGTGTGTTGCGCCGTGTTAGGTCACAAATTCGGATGGTCGCAGGGTTCGCGGAACTTCTTTGCAAAGAATAGAGCACGAAGTTTGGTCGCGGGGGCCTGCAACGTACCGAATTTACTGAGCGTGGCTTTCCGAGTTGAGCTTACACGCGCTGCTTAGAACGAGCCGAATCCGAAGAGAAACATGGGCATATGCCCGTGGCAGCGGAATAAGCGCGCAGAAGCCTCTGTACGGCCAATCTCCTCTCTTTATGCCCCTTGATGAGTTGACATCTTTGCAGCGCGAATCCTCGCTGGTGGTACGACGATCTCAACAAGCCCGCTCCCAACGTCGTAGACGAGGCCGGAGATGAGCCACTCTCCCGGCAATGCGGGAATCGCCCGGAGCGAAGCAACGTCGACGGCAACCGCCGCCCGGGGATCGGTGACTTTCGTTTTCTTGAGTTCGCCTTCCGGCATTTGAAAATAGCGCGTCAGCATGGCGGTCTCGCCGGCGAGGTAAGTAATGCCGCAATTGGTGTGTTGGAGGACGATGAGATGAAACTCCCCGCCGCCTCCTGGAATCGCTCCGGCAACCTCGCCGATTCGCCCGAGCATACCCAACTGGTCCAACAGCCCTGGCGTGATTCGACCGCCGATGTTACGCATCACAACGGCTTCTCCGGGTTTAATTCCAAGTACATGAGCCGGGTCCACACGCATATCCGCGCAGCCGATAATGATTGCCTTCACATTCGGCAGCGCACGAGGCATAAATTCTCGCGCCGCGGACTGGCTAGCGGCAAAATCTTTATTACGTTCCAACATGGAGTCGAGAGTGGTCATGTTCGTTGTCCTCCGTCCGAATGGATGCTAGGAAAGGGATCCTAGGACTCATGATTTTTGGTCGCAAGAGCGTCGGCGGAAAATAAACCAACGATTTCTGCCAAATTGCTACGCTGAGGATCAATGCAATATCTGGATGGGAATGCCGCACGGGTTCGTCAACAGCGTGGGAAACCTGAACGCCGCCACTCAGCTCCATCGGAACATCTCTGAAGGGCCGACTGAGGAAATGAATCAGCCGCTCTGGCCTCGCCGGTCGCAAATTCGGATGGTTGCGGGGTGCGGCGAAGTTCTTTTCGGAGAAGAAGTTTGGTTGCGGGGGTTGGATTTGAACCAACGACCTCCGGGTTATGAGCCCGACGAGCTACCAGGCTGCTCCACCCCGCAGAAGCATCATAACACAGAAGTTAGATTTCTCCGAAAATGCCCGTCTACACGGCTGTCGGTATAGTTGCCCGATGAGCTGCTACGCTGTTCTGCGCTGCGCGGTGATATGACGCGACTTGGCGCTCTTCTGCGTTTTTCACGTGCCCGCTTAGTGCCCCAAATGCGTCAGCTCGTCTGCCCGGTGAGCAGGTGCTCTGCGTGTGTTCGATGGTGCAAATCAACCTGACAATTAAGTCGGGTTTCTTGCGGCGCTGCATAAATCTCTAATTTGCGATAGCGCTCCCGCCTCCAAGCGAACGTGCCGCACTGCGTACCGGATCTTGAGCAGGCTACTTGCTTCCAAAACCCGGTGTCGTAAGAATTGGGCAGCGCGCCTGCTTCACAAGCAGGAGCGGTGCCCGGTGGACTATCGATCGTGACACTACTATAGACGTTGGTGTCGCCAATACCTCTGTGTCAGTCGACCGGCAAACAGCGTTCCACCGTGTAGGATCTTGGCGAAGATCACTCGAAATGCAAACGATCATCCCTGGACATCCGTATCGAAGAAGCCAGACGCGCGCGTCGGGTTCCATTGGACGAAGCTATCGGTTAGTTTCAAATTAGGAATTGGACAACTATGCGCGGAGTGATGCATCCTTTTGGTCGAACGGTGCGCTCTATATGCAAGTGGGGGTATCATATGAAGAAGGTCAGCGCTCCAATTCCCTTCTCCGGATCCTTACTCGATGAGACTCGTCACGTCTGCGCCTTTTTCAACAGCGCCGACGAAGAATATCAGGTTTTGCTCCCATTCATAAAAGATGGATTCCAGTGTGACCACAAGGCGATTCACGTAGTTAATTCGGATCAGTGTCAGGACCACCTCCAACGCTTGGCTGATGTCGGAATAGACCTCGCGGCTGCCCAACAGAGCGGACAGCTGGAGCTCCGCATTAACACGGACGTCTACCTTCCGGACGGCCGTTTCGATCCAGATCGCATGATCGCGGTGTTCGAGCAGCTGGCCAGCGGCAACTCTGGGGGAAAATATCCGCTGAGCCGCATCTGTTGTCGCATGGACTGGGCGGTTAGAGATCAATCGCATGTCGACGACGTCATCGAGTTCGAGTCGCGTGTGAATGAAGTGTGGAATCGTCACGAAGACGCCGTGATTTGCACCTACCACCTTGGGCAATTTACGGGCGACGCCGTGATCGATATCATGCGGACGCATCCGATGGTCATCATCGGCGGTATCCTTCACCAAAATCCTTTTTATATTCCCCCGGACGAATTTCTGCGCGAATTTCGACGCCGTAGGTCTCGTGGGCGCGGCTCAGCAACGACGGCTTGACATGGAAGTTCAGCCCGAAGATCCGGCCCAGGAGGTAAAGCGCCTGCGGCGCTGCATGAATGATCTGATAAGCGTGCTCGCACTTCCGGCAACCTGGGTTGGCAGTGAGCCATCGCGGATCGCGGGTAGTTTGCTAGATGGGCTGCTGAGCATGCTCAATCTAGACTTCGTTTATGTGCGCCTGGGCTGCTCCGGTGGCGAGGTGTCCGAACTCTTGCGGATCAGTTCGGCGTGGGAGGTGATGCCCCAGCCGCAAGAGGTCGGCGAGATGGTCCGATCGTGGCTGGGGGACAGCACCCAAAGTTGGCCGGAACTCACGCGGAAAACCTTTAAGCATCGCGACGTTTCGATGATGCCACTGCAGCTGGGACTTCAAGGCGAAATTGGTGCACTGGTCGCTGGATCTGAGCGAATCGATTTTCCGCAGCAGCTGGAGCGACTCGTTCTGAGCGTTGCGGCGAACCAGGCAACGGTCGGACTGAGGGAAGCCTGGCTCCTCAACGAGCAAGAACGTACCGCCAGCCGAGGGCTCGCCGCAGCGAATCAAAGGCTGAAAAAGAGCGAAGCTGCCTTGCATGGGGCATTGGATAAAATCAAGAAATCAGAAGGCAAACTGCGTCAGGTAATCGATACGATCCCTACACTGGCGTGGTGCAACCTGCCCGACGGTCCCAACGAGTTCCTCAATAGAGGTTGGCATGAATACACCGGCCTCTCCCCTGAAGAGTCGCACGGTTGGGGCTGGCAATCTGCTTTCCATCCGGATGACCTGCCGGCATTATTGGAAAAGTGGGGGAAGATGTTGGTTTCGGGAAAATCAGACGAAATTGAAGCGCGTCTTCGCCGCCACGATGGTGTTTATCGGTGGTTTCTCATTCGCGCTCAGGCCTTCCGCGACGAGACTGGTGCCATCGTCCGCTGGTACGGCACGAGCACGGACAATGAGGATAGGAAGCGCGCTGAGGAGGCTCTGGTTGCCAGCGAGCGAAATCTCCGCCTCATCATCAATACGATGCCCGTGCTGGCGTGGTCCGCGCAGGCCGATGGAAGCGTTGACTTTATGAACCAGCGCTGGCTTGACTACACCGGTTTGTCTCCGGTGCAGGCTCAAGGATGGGGATGGTCTCAGGCTTTTCATCCCGACGACCTCGGCCGCTTGAACGACTATTGGTTAACGACTATTGCGAGTGGGCAGACGGGTGAAATTGAGGCCCGTCTTCGTCGATTTGATGGCAGGTATCGGTGGTTCTTGTTTCGTGCAAGCCCGCTGCGCGACGAGTCGGGCGCAGTCGTTAGATGGTATGGAACCAATACGGATATTGATGATCGGAAACGAGCAGAAGAAGAGCTTCGCGTGCGCGAACTCAACCTGCTTCAGATAACCGAAACGATCCCGGAAATGCTTTGGAGCGCCACGCCGGAGGGAGCATTCGATTATTGCAATGGCCGCTTGCTGGCATACACAGGCTTCTCGGGCGAAGATGTCAAGGGTGACGCTTGGAAGAAACTCTTGCATCCAGACGACGCCGATCGAGCGGCTCAATTGTGGATGAATTGCACCAGAACTCGGGCGCCATTTCGTGTTGAGGTTCGCACAATCCATGCCGCAGATAAGAGCTATCGTTGGTGTGTCGCCAATGCGCTTCCACTGCTGGACGGCGAAGGGCGCACCATAAAGTGGCACGGCACAGTCGTGGATATGCACGATTGGAGGCTGGCGCAAGAGGAGTTGCGCAACGCCCAGTCGGAACTCGCAAGGGTGATGCGAGTAATGACGATGGGACAACTGACCGCGTCGATCGCGCACGAGGTGAACCAGCCGCTTTCCGGCATCATCACGAATGCCAATACATGCCTGCGGATGCTGGATACGAATCCTCCGAATGTGGAGGGTGCACGCGAGACGGTACGGCGCACGATTCGCGATGGCCACCGGGCCTCCGACGTAATCACACGATTGCGAACCCTTTACAGCAACAAAGAGCCGGCTGTCGAGTCGATGGACCTGAATGAGGCCACTCGAGAGGTGGCGGCATTATCGTTGAGTGATATCCAGATAAGAGGTGTGATGCTGCGGTATGAGCTCGCGGCTGACCTCCCGACAGTTGTCGGCGACCGCATTCAACTTCAGCAGGTCATTCTGAACCTGGTTCGAAACGCTGTGGACGCAATGAGCACAATCGACGATCACCCGAGAGAGTTGCTTATCAGAACTGAAAGGGATGCGGGGAATCAAGTCAGGGTAAGCATCAAAGATTCGGGTGTCGGATTCACGTCCCAAGCCACGGACAAGATCTTCGATGCGTTCTACACAACCAAACCCGAAGGCATGGGAATGGGGCTCTCCATCAGCCGCTCTATTATTGAGGCACATCAGGGACGTCTCTGGGTGACGCCGAATGATGGACCCGGATCTACATTTTCATTCTCTATCCCTTGTACACTCGGTGGGTTGGCTGATTCTGAGGTCCGTGTACGCCGGACTAATCCATCGACCGACGCCGACTAGTATGGACCCTCGTTCATAACTGGGTCAGCCGCAATACTAAAGTACAATAGACAGCCTTCATAGAATGCCCCATTCTTGGGGGATGGAGTCTTACAAGGACAGGAGCGACGACAAACGTCAGCTTCTTTCCGTGGTGGTCGACGATGATGAGTCAGTGCGTGAGTCGCTGCCTGACTTGCTTAGGGAATTCGGTTTTGCATCTCTAGCTTTTTCGTCAGCGCAGGAATTTCTCGCATCGGATTGTGTCGGTGAGACTAACTGTTTGATCCTCGACGTCGCTATGCCAGGCATGAGTGGACCTGAACTTCAACAAGAGCTAAAGCGTCGCGGACAGCAGATACCGATCATATTCATCACCGGTCGAAAAGATGAGACTATTCGTGTTCGGGTACTGAAGGAGGGTGCAGCGGGGTTTCTGCTCAAACCGTTCAGCGACGCAGATCTGCTTGCGGTCATCAAAACGGCATTGCACACCGTTTGAGATTCCACCCGTCAATCTGTAGGGGCTACAATGAATTCGGCTAGTACGCTTGGTTCTGAAATGGGGGCATTACCAATGTCGACCCCGATCCCCATTGTGTTCATCGTTGACGATGACGTCTCCGTGCGGGAGTCGCTGGAACTCTTGGTCCGGAACGAGAACATGAGGCCTGAGATATTCGCATCCGCACAGGAATTCCTCAACCACCCGAGAACACTGGTCCCGAGCTGTCTTGTCCTTGACCTTTCACTTCCAGGCCTGAACGGTCTTGAACTGCAGAAGCACCTTGCCGCTGAACACATCGACATGCCGATCATCTTCATTTCGGGATATGGCGATGTGCCGAAGTCGGTGCAAGCCATGAAAGCCGGCGCTCTCGAATTCTTAACGAAGCCGCTCGATAACGAGGCATTGGTGAGCGCTATCCGAAAGGCCCTCGAACGAAGCCGTCTCGCACTCACTCAAGACGCGGAGATGCAGAAACTCCGGGACCGCTACGCCTCACTTACTCCCAGAGAACAGCAGGTCATGGCGTTAGTTGTGTCCGGCCTGTTGAATAAACAAGTCGGCGGCGAACTTGGCATCAGCGAGATTACGGTCAAGGCGCATCGAGGGCAGGTCATGCAGAAGATGAAGGCCAATTCCCTCGCTGACCTGGTAAGAATGGCCGCTAAGCTGCACGTCTCCTCACCGAAATCTTAGACAAGACCATCCGCTCACGAGGCAGCCGGACCCCATGCGGCCGCCAAACACTTTCAGCTTACGTGGAGGGTGAGCCAGTTCCCACGTGCTACATCTCCAACGTTCGCGTGAATTCTCCTACCATTTCGAATGCTGATCTTTCGTAAACAAGGTAAACGTCCGGTCTCACCCATGCCGACAAAGTGAATGTGAGCGGTAGCGGTGATGATGCCGATGATCTTCATCCTGGTTATGGAGCACCCGTACCTCCCGCTCTTGTCCAGGAGCAAGGCCCCTGCGCTGTTTCCCGCTCCAGTGATTTGAAACTCGTCGTTGCTTGTACCCAGTCAGCAGGGAATTCCAGCGTCGAGAGTCGCAACCGATACCAAAGTACAAGGCTCCACGGCGAGCGCCGACGAATCATAGCGGTGACGGTGGAGAGATTGTTGGTGAAGACCAGTTTGGGGCAGGCGCCAGAGCGTCTTGCCGCGCGTAGGAGTTGGCGCGGCGATGGTATCGCAGGCACGGTCGACAGCCTCAAAGCTGGGCACATCGGAAGGAGGCGGAGGACGAGATGATAGCGTGCGGTGTTCGCAAACTGACGATCGTGGCCTCCGCACTGCTCTTGTGCGTTCCGGTCCTACTTGCGCAATCTGGCGCAGCCGTGGACAACATTCCTGGTGTCGCCACCGAAACGACTAACCAAACCTTGGCGCCGTTCGAAGAACAGAATCCGTACTTGGGCGGAGTGCCAACGGGCACGGTGGTCCCTGGTGTGTTGCCTGTTTCTCTCGACGAGGCCGTTCAGCGAGGCCTCAAGCAGAATCTCGGCCTCCTTCTTTCGAGCGATACGTTGGTGGCAGCGCAAGGACGGCGCTGGCAAATCCTGAGCGCCCTGCTCCCCAATGCTGTTACCGAGACCAGCCTGAATGCGCATCAACTCGACGTAAAGACGACGATCGGTATTCACCTGCCAGATGTGCCCCCGGTGATCGGTCCATTCAGCGTATTCGACACGCGCGCCTACGTTAATCAAACAGTATTCGATTGGCAGTCCATCGAGAGAGCTCGATCTTCGGACGAGCAAGTGAAGGCCGCGCTGTACAGCTACAGAAACGCACGCGACCTGGTAGTCCTCGCCGTCGCCTCAAGTTATCTCCTGGCCATCGCCGACGAAGCGCGCGTCACATCAGCACTGGCTGAGCGGGACACGGCAAAAGCTCTTTATCAACAGACTCTTGACCAAAAGAGGGCCGGTGTGGCAGCTGCCGTCGACGTGCTGCGTTCCGAGGTCGAATTGCAAGCGCGTCAGCAAGAACTCATCGTGGCTCGAAATAATCTGGCGAAGCAAAAACTCGTGCTCGCCCGTGTGATCGGTCTCCCCGCCGGTCAGGCGTTCGATTTGACGACCGAGGTCGCGTACCAACCTCTTGCGACCATGAGCCTCGATGAAGCGCTGCAAGGCGCGTACGTGCACAGGCCCGACTACCAGAGCGCAATCGCTCAGTTGCAGTCCGCCGGACTACAGAGGAAAGCGGCTGCCGCCGAGCGTTACCCGTCGATCTCAGTCGAAGCCGACTACGGCGATATCGGCGTGACGCCGGCAACCTCGCACGGCACGGTCGATGCCGCCGCTGTGCTTAAGGTTCCTATCTTCGAAGGTGGCAAGATACACGGAGATGTACTCGAGGCAAACGCCGCTCTCAAGCAAGCTCGCGAACGACTCGCGAATCTGCGCGCACAGATTGATCAGGATGTCCGCGATGCATTCCTTGATTTAGAAGCGTCCGGCGCGCAGGTGTCGGTGGAACAAAACGCAATAACACTGGCAAGTGAAACGTTGCAGCAATCACGTGATCGCTTCGCCTCCGGAGTAACCGACAACATCGAAGTCGTTCAGGCGCAGGAATCTCTCGCGGCTGCCAACGACTCCTATATCGCCAGCCTTTACAGCTATAACGTCGCAAAAATCTCATTGGCGCGAGCGATGGGTGTCGCGGAATCCAACTACGCTCTGTACTTGAAAGGACAGTGAAATGCCAGACCAAGAGATGGCCAAGGGCTCGGGAGGTTCATCGTCCCGAACGCCCGACGGCGCAATGGAAAGCTCTACCACTCCGGCGCCTGCGAACTATCCGAGCCGGCGTTCTCACAAGCGCTGGATTATCGTCGCTGCCGTGGTGGTCGTTCTTGTCGGTGGTGTTTTTCTGTGGCACTACTTCTCGGGTTTCGAGAGCACCGACGATGCCCAAGTCGATGTTCACCTCTATCCCGTAAGTGCACGGATCTCAGGCTACGTGCAAGCGGTGAACGTGAAAGACAACCAGTATGTGCAGGGAGGCGCCACACTGGTGGAGATTGACCCAAAAGACTATCAAGTCGCTGTGGCGAAAGCGCAGGCGAACCTCGAAATCGCCGAGGCTTCCGCTCATGCCCTCAACATCGATGTGCCCATCAGTTCGGTCGACACCGCCAGTCAACTGGAGTTCACGTCTTCGGACATTGAGAACGCCAAGGCTGCAATCGCCGCCGGTGAAAAACAGGTCGCAGCCGCACAGGCGCGCATCCAGGAAGCCGAGGCGGAAAACGTAAAAGCACGGGATGACGTGCAGCGGTACCACCTGCTAGTGACCAAGGACGAAGTACCTCAGCAGACTTACGACTACGCGGTAGCCGCGGCACAAACGGAGACGGCTGCAGTGGCAGCAGCCAAAGCCGACGAGGCGGCCGCTGTACAAAATGTCGATGAAGCACGCAGTCGGCTAGTTGAGGCGATGGCACGCCACCAGTCAGCCGAAGCGGGACCACAACGCGTAGCTTCCACACGAGCCCGCGCGCTCGCAGCCCTGGCGGATGTGGGAGAGAAAAGAGCCGAGCTCGAGCAGTCACAGCTGAACCTGGATTATACAAAAATACTGGCACCCGTGAGCGGGGAGGTGAACAAGAAAGTGGTCGTGGGATTGAATGTCGACCCCGGCGAACAACTCCTCACGGTGGTTCCGCTCGATCAAGTGTGGGTCACTGCGAACTTCAAAGAAACCCAACTCAAGCACATGCGGGCGGGGCAGAGGGTGAAGATCACCTGCGACTCCAATGGCCGTTCCTACGAGGGGCATGTCGACAGCATCGCCGGCGCCACTGGTCCCCTTTTCAGCCTGCTGCCCCCGGAAAACGCCACCGGCAATTACGTGAAGATCGTCCAGCGAATTCCGGTGAAGATTGTCCTAGCCGCCGGTGAGAATCGCGACCATCAACTTCGGCCGGGAATGAATGTTGAAGCGAAAGTCTATGTGCGATGAGCGCTGCCGCACAGACTTGGCCCTCAGAGCAGGTCGCCTGGCTCCCCAAGGCAAATCCTTGGCTGATTGGGGTCACTGTATCGTTGGCCGCCTTCTTAGAAGTTCTGGATACCAGCATTGCCAACGTGGCTTTGCCTTATATCGCGGGGAATTTGGGCGCCAGTTACGACGACAGTACGTGGGTACTCACGTCCTATCTTGCTGCCAACGCAATCATCCTTCCGATTAGCGGATGGCTAGCCGAGGTAATCGGTCGCAAACGCTATTTTCTGCTGTCACTGATTGTATTCACCGTGAGCTCCCTATTTTGTGGCTTAGCGCCGAGCCTACCCATGCTGCTTCTTTTCAGAGCCATCCAAGGAGTTGGCGGGGGCGGGCTACAGCCCATGGCGCAGGCGATCCTGAATGACAGCTTTCCGCCGGAGAAGCGCGGGCTCGCTTTCGCGCTCTACGGGATCACGGCCGTGCTGGCGCCTACAATCGGGCCGATGCTCGGCGGGTGGATCACGGACAACTATTCCTGGCGCTGGATCTTCTTCATCAAAATACCAGTCGCCGCGCTCGCTCTTTATTTCACCTACAAGCTCGTCGAGGATCCTCCGTTCCTTCGGCGTTTGAAGAGGGGCGGCATCAAGGTGGATTACATCGGAATAGCAATGCTCGCTTTGGGGGTAGGTTCGCTACAGATTCTGCTCGACAAAGGTCAGGAAGACGATTGGTTCGGTTCTCATTTCATCGTGACGCTGGTTGTGAGCGCCGTGGTGTGCTTGACGGTGCTGGTTATTTGGGAATGGTTCCGCAAAGAGCCGATCATCGACGTGCGTCTGTTCAAGAATTTCAATTTTGCGGCTGCCAACCTCATGATGTTCATGATGGGCGTGATGTTGTTCAGTACGCTTGTGATGATCCCGGAATTTCTGCAGACACTCATGGGTTACACAGCGGAACTGGCCGGTCTCGTCCTTTCCGCAAGTGGTCTCGTGCTGCTTCTCATGATGCCGATCGTGGGAAGGCTCACAACCAAAATTCAATCTCGATATTTGATTGCTGCAGGGTGGATTGCCCTTGCCATCGGACTGTACTACTCAGCCCATCAGACCGATCTGCTGATCAGCTTTCGTTTCGCCATGTGGCTGCGTGTCGCCCAGGTGGTCGGTATCGGTTTCCTTTTCGTCCCCATTACGATGGCGGGTTATATCGGCATACCAGCGGAGAAGGGCAACAGTGTTTCTGGAATGGTCAACTTCATGCGGAACATCGGAAGCAGCATCGGAACGTCTATCGTAACAACCATGATCGCTCGTCGTGCCCAATACCACCAGCAGATCCTAGTCGGCCACCTCACTCCCGATACGCCGGAGTTCCAAGAGGTACTCAAGGCTCTTACGATGAAAATTGCCCATTCGGGAATGAGTTTCTACGACGCGCGTGCGGAAGCAATCGCGAGAATATACCGGTTGGTCAATCAGCAGGCGCACACTTTGGCGTATCTGGACACGTTTTGGGTTTTAGCGGTTCTCTCAGCAGTCATGTTCGTCCTTGCGTTTTTCCTTAAAAAGAACGACCCCGGAGCGGGTGACCAGGTTTCAGTCGGTTAGGAAATGCAATGATGATTCGAGTGATTACAATTGAGCGCGAGTATGGATGCGGCGGTTCGGAGATTGCTGCGAAGCTGGCCGAACTTCTGGGCTGGAAGCAGTGGGACCACGAACTCACTCAGGAGATCGCGCAGTTGACCAACAGCACGCCGCAAGTGGTCGAGCAGCGGGAATGGAAAAATGATCCTGCGGTTTATCGCGTCTTTAAGTCTTTTCTTAGAGGAGCATTCGAGGGGGGCCTACCGCCCACTCATCGGCTGGAACTACTTGATGCGCGCCGAATCGCCACCGTTTCCGAGTCGGCGGTCAATCACGCACTTTCTGGCGGCCCGTGCATAATCGTTGGCCGGGGCTCGCAATATTTTCTTCGCGATCGCAAGGACGTGTTCCGGGTCTTCCTCTATGCTTCTCGTTCGTCCAAGATCCAAAGACTAATCGCTGCTGGAGCATCCCAAGAAAAAGCAATAACAGACGTTGACACGATCGACAGAGATCGCGCCGCGTTCATCAAGAAATACCTTAAGTTGAAATGGCCAGAGCGCGGCATATATGACGCGATGTTTAATACAGAGAGGGGTGATTCTTATGTTGCTGAGATGCTCGTTCACTGCGTCCAACCGACTACTAGACCGACATGAATTGGTTGTCAGGCATCCCGAATTCATGGTGAGTCGCCTACTGTGATAAACGAACCAACATATTCAAAGCGCTTGGCCGAATAAATCTTCGCTATGGCAGCCATCGAAAAGCTCGACACTCATAACAAGGCCCTTGCCCTCAACCTTGACCCCTCTGTCTTTGGCTCCTTTGCCGAAATTGGCGCTGGCCAGGAAGTCGCGCGCTGGTTCCTAATTGTCGGAGGCGCCTCCGGGACCGTTGCCAAGACCATCTCTGCCTATGACAAAGAGGTCAGCGATGGCCTGTATGGTCCGGGCTCGCACTACGTATCCCAGCAGCGACTCGACGCCATGCTGGATCGCGAGTGGACTCAACTCCTCAACCAACTCGAGACCTCTCGTGGATCACGGACACGTTTCTTCTCCCTCGTCGACACTGTCTCCGCACGAAACTACGCCGGGACGAATGAACCGCACGGTTGGCTCGGTCTGCGCTTTCAGCAGCAGATTGGTGGCCAGCCCAACGACATACTGCTGCATGTCAACCTGCGGGATCCTACCAACCTTCTCCAGCAGGAGGCTGTTGGCATCCTGGGCGTGAACCTGATTTACGCTGCGTTTTATCAATCGCAGACGAGTGAACATTTCATCGAGAGTGTGGCGCAGGATGTCAAGAACCGGATCGAAATTGACTATGTGGATCTGCGTGGGCCCGCTTTCGAGACCTGGGACCGACGCATGCTACTGGTGCAGATGGTGCACGCAGGCTATGCTGAGGCAGTCTGTTTCCCGTCCGGGAGCGCCCCTGTGCCGCCGACGGAAGTCATCCATAAGAATCCCGTGGTTCTTGCACCAGGATACTTCATACATGCGGATCCAATACATTCGGCAATCCATACACAAATGATGGCTTCAGCGATTTGGCAACTGCACGGAGAATTAGGAGAAGGAAAAACCGCACCAAGGGGATTCTTCTGCCTCACGCTTACGCCGCCCAATGCGAAAGACCCGCCTCCGGAAGTCCCCGATCTACTTCGCCGTATCGAGGCGCTTCGCTCACATGGCGGGGACGTACTGCTGTTCCGGCAACGGGAACTCTACACGATGACCGATTTTGTGAACCGCTATACCGAGGAACCTGTCCGTTTTGTTGTCGGTTTATCCGTTGTGATCCGGGCATTCGAAGATCGCTACAACGAGCTGGACGGCAGCTTTCTTGAGGCTCTGTCTCGCCTACTGGCACGCAACGTCCGAATCTATGCATACCCGATGACCGCTGCGGACCTACGGGAAGCGATCCTGAATATCTCCGCTACGGACTGGGAGTGGGACGAAACGGATGGATGGGTATCCGCCGGTCACTTGCGTCCCGCGCCGCCGCGGCGACACCTATACGATTACGTCCTCGACAGCAACTTCCTGGTCGCGATGCAACGGAAGTGAAGAAACACACACTCGATGGCTTGCTGCCGGAAGCAACTTTGTCTTACCTCGGGCTATTCCTCCTTTCCACACAATTACTTTGCTGCTCTCGCGCCGCCTTCCCGGGGGTGCGGCAGCCCAGTTTCACATCAGGGGCACTTGTGTGCAGACCTCGCACATGGGTAATGGGCACACAACGTTCGTCACTCCCGGTGATACCAAGGTATCGTCGATACCATCGTCCAATTGTCTGCCCTCGCGTCATCTGTTGAGATTGGCTCCTCGCGAGCGATACGGCCAAACCAGATCGAAAGACGACTGGAAGGTTCGCGGCGAGCCAGGGGAGGAACGGATGGGGATAGAACTTGCAAGTCGACCAGATCACGCCATCAGCAGCACGAATAGCGGCATCATAAATGCAATTCAGTGGAACGAAGATCAATTAGTGGCACACGCACAAAGTGGGTCGGTTGACGCTTTTCAACAACTCGTCAGTTGTTATGAGTCGAGGGTATTCCGGCTGGCAGAAAGGATCGCACGCAGCCGTGAGGACGCGGAAGAGATCATGCAAGACGCGTTCGTGCAGGCATATAAAAACCTTTCCCGCTTTCGAGGAGACTCCCAGTTTTATACCTGGCTCGCTCGCATCACGATCAACGAAGGTTTGATGAAGATGCGGCGCCGCCGTTTGCACGAGATTTCGATCGACGCTCAAACCGACGAGGGCTTTGCCGCCAGCGAACTGCAGGATTGGGGGCCAAACCCCGAACAGCGGTACTCGCAAGAGGAATTGCACACCATACTCGAGACGACGATCGCTCAGTTGTCGCCGGGATACCGAATGGTCTTTCAACTCCGTGACGTCGAGGGTTTCTCGAATGAAGAAACCGCCCAGGCGCTCGCTCTCTCACCAACCGCGGTGAAAACGCGGCTGCGGCGTGCACGCTTTCAGTTGAGGGGTCTGTTGACTGGCTATTTCAAGGCGCCGAAGCAACACGTGAGAGCAGATGGCGGGCCGATCAGACCGCGGAACCGAAATTTCTTTCTCACTCATTAGAGAAAGAAGAAGCATATGAAATCAATTCTCTTTCCGGTGGATTTTTCGTCTTCATGCGTCGGAATGGCCCCTTACGTGAAAAGGGTCGCAACGTTGTTCGCCGCAAATGTTTCGCTCCTCCACATCTTTGACCCCTCGGCCCATGGATTCGAAGCCTTCTTGAAACAAAGCCCGAAGATCGGCGAAGAACACCAGGACACAGTGCGAAATCGGCTTAATTCGTTTCTTACGGATGAATTTCCGGTCTCAGAACACCAGAGAATTTTGGCGGCAGGCGAGGCGGCTACCCAGATCGCGCACGTTGCCAAAAACGGGTTCGATCTTGTCATCATGCCTACGCACGCTGGGAGCTTCAGGAGAACACTCCTCGGTTCTACTACCGCCAAGGTGCTCAATGTTGCAGACTGCCCCGTGCTAACCAGCAGACATTCTCAGACGATCGCTCCGCGCCCCTTGGAGCATCGTGAGTGTGTTTGCGCGGTCAATTTAGACGCAAACTCAGAAAAAGTACTCCGCTATGCTCATAGAGCGGCTACCGAAGCCGGATTTAATCTCCATATCGTTCACTCTATTCAGCTAACAGATCCCGTGGTTCCGCTCTTAGTGGAAGACGACGAACAAGCTCCCCACAGCGGGGCGCAGCTCGCACGTCAGCGAGTCGCCAACTTGCAGAAAAGAGTCGGATCCGACGCGCCCGTTCACGTTGTACTCGGATCCATTAACGCGGGCCTGATTGAGGCCGCTCGGCGAGTTGAAGCTGACGTGCTGATGATAGGAAGGAGTCCCCGATCTGGCGATCAGGGTGTCAGTAGCGACCTGAACTACGCCATCGTAAGGGATTCACCTTGCCCGGTGATGAGCATTTAGCCAAAAGGGTGCCAGAATCCGAAGTTTTCATGTAATTGCGGTAAGCTTTGAGCGAAAAGCATGTCCCCAAATTACTGAAAACACAGAGAAGCCAGAGGAATGAATGGAGTTGTTGGAGTCGGTCGGTCCGCGCCCAAGGCAGGCGCGCTAGCGCGTGAGTGAGAGCATCGCAGCAGCCTGTGATCCTCAGATGTCAGGTGCCCGTTAAGTGCCCAGAATTCTCGCTTTTTAGAGGCTTTTGCGGTTTTGAAGAAGGGCTAAGTCGTTTGAATCCGGCAGAGCCGGGTGATGTTTGGCGCGCTATGAGCCCGACGAGCTACCAGGCTGCTCCACCCCGCGCATAGGTAATACACGCCTTGTCGCTCAGCTTCAACTCAACCCCGACGAGCATCTGGACCTTCCGCGTTCATAACGCAGTGGAGAAGTAGCAAGAGTCTTAAAGAACACGATCGTGCAGAGTTCATGGTCAGTTCGGACGATTTCTTGACTGATCAGGCGGCGCGTTCCCCGGTCGCTGTCCTGCTCAATGTTCACTTCAGTCTCGGTACGCCCGCTTCCCATGTGCCGGGTGGCGACAGGTTGTATCGAATCTGCGGCCTTTCCATGTTACGGGGCGACTTCGAGAAGATTGCCGAGCCCTGAGAAATCAGGTAGTCGGCACATCGTGCTGCAAGGGCTTGAATTGTCAATCCAGGATTGGCGGATCCCTGCGTGGGCAACAAACTGCCATCGCAGACGAAAAGATTTGGCACGTCGTGCGTACGTCCAAACTTGTCGACAACCGAAGTGCGCGGATCGTTTCCCATGCGCGCTCCCCCGACTAGGTGTGCATAGCGCGCTTCTTGCACCACTTCGTCTGCTCCGGCTGCGTACATCACGTCGATGACTTTATTCTTACCGAACTCGATGACCTTCTTATCGTTTTCATGCAAGTTGAACGTAACTTTCGCGACAGGGATTCCATGTTGGTCTTTTTCCGACGCTAACTCGACGCGATTGTCTTCCCATGGCAGGATTTCGCTGAGCAAGGCAATCGCGCCCCAGTGGTTATAGTCCATCATCAGTTGACGCATGCCCCAGCCCCACGCCCCTTTCGCGACCATCATCTGCCGGGCGAATGAAATGGGCAACGGGCCAACTGTCTGAATGGCAAAGCCCCGGGCAAACCCGCGCTTTGGGTCAGTCTCATAGAATTCTTCCGTCATCGCGTGGGCTGGTGGAGCTTTGTACATCCGCACCAGTTCCTTAAACCGGCCCAGCACAACATTGCCGCCCTGCGCCATTAGGTAACGTCCCAGACTGCCGCTCGAATTTGCCAGCCCATTGTCGTGTCGCGGGCACGCGGAATTCAGCAGCAATCGGGGAGTTTCAATGGCGTACCCGCACACAATCACGGCTTTCGCCTTTTGGTAAGTCTCTTCGCCGTGCGAGTCGAAGTAGGTGACGCCAGCCACACGATCGTCACTTCCGAGGTTGACTCGCGATACCATGCAGTGATCGCGGATCTCCGCTTCGTGTGCGATGGCATCGGGAACGTGGGAGATCAAAGTGCTTTGCTTCGCGCCGACCTTGCATCCCTGAATACAGAATCCGCGATAGATGCAATGAGGACGGTCGCCATGTGAACCCGCTAAAATCGCGACCGGGCCACCGATACTCACTCCGATGCCGAGCTTCGTGCAACCCTTGATCAAAATATCTCCGCACCCTCCCATCGGATGAGGGCCATAGGGATAGCCGTGCGGATCGCCCCAAGGAAAGTAGGGAGGGCCAGAAACCGGGATTTCTTTTTCAAGCAGCTCGTAGTACGGCTTCAGTTCATCGTAGGAAATCGGCCAATCCACGCCGACACCATCCTCGGTGTACACGCGAAAATCCGAGGGGTGTAGCCGCGGCGTAAAACCAGCCCAGTGAACCGATCCTCCACCTACGCCTCGCCCACTGTTGTTTGCTCCTAGAGCGAGCGGATCTTCGCCGCCCGTGATGCGCAGCTCGTTCCAATAAAGCTGATGAGACCCCGCCTCGTCGCTGACCCAATCGCGCTCTGTATCCCAAAATGGCCCGGCTTCGAGTCCCAAAACACTAAAGCCCGCTCGGGCTAATCGCTGCAGCAGCACTCCACCTGCCGACCCAACTCCAACGATGCAGTAATCAACCGGCTCGTTGTTACGATAACGGTACATGGGAACTTCGAGACGTTGCATCGCGCCGAGCGCGTGTGCTTCGTCGGGAGGCCCAAAAGGGCCGAAAAGAGGCGTTCTCAATGAGTGCCTCCCTGTCCCGGACTGGCTTTGTGCTCTAGGGAGCTTCCCACTTTCGTGAATTTGTTCGAAGGCGACTCGGCGGGAGCAGACCATGGATATCGCCTCTCTTTCACTTCCCATGGTTCCGGTTCACCCCGTTCCAGGCGCATATATCCGCGCGGGTAGGCCGGACCGCCAAAACCGATTTCGTCCCAAGCATAGGGATGAGCGTAGTACGCTCCGACGACGTCCTGCACAAGAAGCAGCCAGAACCGCTCAACGTCCATTTGCCGCCATACCTGATCTCCCGCGGGCGGATGGCCATCATGAAGAGTCTCCAGCACGGATTCCTGTTCGATAGGACCGACGGCCAAGAACGACTTTGCGAACATGTGTTGAGCAACTGCCTCGATTCCTTGCAAGCCCAGCCGGTAAGCTTCTTGATCGGACGGCATATCTTCATATCGATAGCCATCCAGGCGGTTCTCAAACAACCGCTCGTCTATCGCATTCACAATTGGTATTTTGTGAAGTTCGTCGCGGTCATTTTGCGGCAGAATGCGTTCGCAAACGGCGGTCATCAGCTTAGCCTCCGCGGGCGAGAAGAACCGGATCGGTGGAACATGCTCAACCCTCGCCTCGATGACCTTGCGCGTCGCTTGGTCCCAAAAAGCCTTCTGACTCATGGTCCTGAAGCCGGGATAGTAGCCAGGCTGCGCGCGGGGAACGAGGGGCTCACCCGTTCTGGGATCCACCGGGCGGCCATCGCGTTCGGAGCTACCCACTCAGCGCTCCCTTCCAAACATGCTCGCGAGTATTCCCAGGAATCCACACGCTGCGAAGAGTAGCGGAGCAAAGATCGGCGGGCCGTACATAATGTTGTACAGAGGACGCTTTAGACCACCAGGGCGACGCGTGATGCCGCGTGCGTGATAAAGAAAGCCGACCGCGCCGTCCGCCATCGCCAACGCGGAGGCCGCAGGCAAAAGCCTCTTCGCGGCTTTGCGACTGCGAAACGCGCCCAGGGCGGCTCCAATCACTAATATGGCGATGACCACCGGGCTCCATTGAGCCTTGTATTTAAAGTTGTTTTTGTAATGTGAGTAGAGGGCCTCGACTCCGCTGAAGAACGCCGCGGCGGCGGTGGCGGCAGCAAGATGTTTTTGAAACTTGCCCTCCCGCAACTCTTGCGCGAGAGTAATTTCATCTTTTCGCAATTTCTGAGGCAGCAGATTCGTCCACGAATCCGCGGGAAGTCGCTTCGGTTGCGACGAAGAATCTTCGCGTCTGAGAAATGATGCCACGAGGCCCAGATAGGCGCTTGTCCCGAACAACAGAGGGGCGAAAAGTGGTGGACCCATGATGATATTGAATACTGGGAGCCGCCATCCGCCGGGCTTTCGTTGTATTCCGCGAATATGAAAGCCGAATCCGATGGCGCAGTCCGCAAGCGTAATTGCGGAAACAGCAGGAAGCAGCGTGCGCGCCGCCCGCCGACTGAAAACAGCGGAAACACCAGTGACAAAAAGCACGCCGCTGATAATGACCGGGGTATACATAACGCGCTGGCCGTAGCTTCCCCGGTAGTGCTCGTAGGTAACTTCCAGGCCTGCGATTGCACTAGATAAGCCTGCCGCCAGCGCCAGGCCACGTTGGAATCTGCCTTCGCGGATGTGGTGCACAACGAAGGCTTCGGTGTTCTCGACCCTTCGAGCTAGTGATTCGTGTTTCCGCGGATCATCTGACTCGCCGGCAGCAGAATGCTTCGCCAAAACCATGGCTCTCTAAGCTCCCTCTCGTTTCATTCTCTGTGTTGGGTCCACGTCGGCGCTAAATCACTTCGCGAACTTTGTCTGTCAGCACCGTCTTGAATATTTTCCAGCCGTTCTTTTCACCTCTAGCCAACGACTCAGCGAATTTAATCGCTTGCTCTGAACTGATGTTGCCCGGGGCCGGAGGCTCGTTAGGATCAACTACAGCCTGAACGATAGCCGGTCCCCTGCACGCGAGTGCCTCGCGCAATATGGCCCTCGCCTGCCCCGGATCTTCGATCGTGTAACCAGCGGCTCCGCAGGCTTTCGCGATGCCTGCAAAATCGATTGGTTCAAGCTCAACTCCGTACTCGGGATTCCCCTCCATGACCATCTGTTCCCACTTAATTTGTCCCAGCACATTGTTCTTGATTACGATCACTTTCACGGGAAGCTTGTATTTAACAAGCGTCGCAATTTCTCCCATTAACATCGTGAGCCCACCGTCGCCGACAATACACACCACCTGTCTTTTTGGGAAAGCAACAGCGGCTCCGATGCTGTAGGGCAGACCGTTTGCCATGGTCGCGAGCGATCCAGAAAGCGAAAACCGCATATCCCCGCGCATTTCGATGTATCGGGCGCTCCAGGTGGCAATCGTTCCGCTATCGGAGGAGACGATCGCATCATCGTCGAGCAGTTTATTCAGGGTCCACGTCACCACTTGCGGCTTCATGGGTTTGCCTTTGTGGGTTCCCCGAACCTCCATAAGCCTGTTCCAGCTCTTCATGTTCTTCTGCGCTCTTTTCAAAAACCCTTGGTCTTTCTTTTTCTTAATGAGCGGAAGAAGTGCCTGCAGCACGGAACGGCACTCACCAGTCAAGCCGACGTCCACCGGGTGCCGCAACCCGATCCGAGCGGGATCGATGTCAATCTGAACGGTCTTGGCGCGTCCAGGTTTCGGATAAAACTCCATATAAGGAAATCCGCTCCCGGCAATGATGAGTGTTTCGCATTCCTGAAGGGCCTCTTGTGATGGTGCCGTACCAAGCAAGCCTATCCCGCCTGTCGTGTACGGACTGTCGTCCGGCACGACAGCCTTTCCCAAAAGCGGCTTGACGATGGGTCCGGCGACCAGTTCCGCCAGCTGCAGAATCTCGCGTCGCGCCTTTAAACATCCCGCTCCGGCGAGAATAGCCACCTTGGAACCGCGGTTGATCAGTTCGGCGGCCGCTTCAAGCGAGTCCCGCGAAGGAACTGGATGAGACGCCGCGTACAAGTCGGCGCTGTGCTGGGGCACGTTCGCCTTAGAGCGCTCTTCATCGCGAGAGGTCCAATCTTGAATATCTTTGGGAATTGTGATGTGGCTCACGGCGCGGCGCGTAAGAGAGGTTTTAATCGCCTCATCCACAATATTATTCACATGGCCTGGCCCCATAATCCGCTGGTTGAACTCGGCCACGTCCATGAAAACCTTGTCAAGATCAACATCCTGCTGATAATGGGTTCCAATCAAGTCATGAAATGTATGTCCGGTGATCGCGAGCACCGGTTGACCATCGCACTTTGCATCGTAAAGCCCGTTCAACAGGTGGATGCCGCCGGGGCCCGAGGTTGCAATACACACACCGAGCCTGCCTGAATATTTGGCATAGCCGCACGCCGCGAAGGCAGCCGCCTCCTCATGGCGTACCTGAATGAACTTGATCTTTTCCTTATGAGTGCGCAAGGCCTCGAAGATGCCATTTACGCCATCACCCGGAAACCCGAAGATTGTGTCCACCTCCCAATCGATTAAGCGCTCTATCAACAGGTCGGCTACCGTCTTGGCCATGACTTTTATCTCCCAAAATTTCCCTCAAATCGAAAATTCCGCTGAACGACCCTACGAACCTGCAGCAAGTCGAGCTGTTTCATCCCGCACGATTTCAGGTTTCGTTATCGCAAGGCTCGCGGGGTCGGACTGAAAATCAGTTAATACTTCGTGACCTGAACCTGTCACTGCAACCATGTCGCAGTGACGCATGCCTCCATGTTCTTCAATGTAGACGGCGGGCTCGACATTGAAGACCATTCCCTCCTGCAGCACATCCGGAGAATCGACTTGTAGGCGCGGAAACCCGTATGCGCTCATAGGCGTGAAGCCAACTCCATGACCCGTGCCGTGCTTGATATATTCCCCCAACCCAAAGTCGCAGAGGACCTGCCTTGCCGCCGAATCCACGTCCGCGGCTCGTACACCAGGCTTGATAGCGGCCAGAGCGGATTTGCGGGCTTCTAATACCGCCGCGCGCATTCTGGTTTGCCGTTCGGTGGGCGACGCGAGAGTGTACGTGCGCGTGATGTCGGTCCAGAAGCCGTCCACATAGGAATTGCAGTGGATCATCACCAAGTCAGCGGGTTCCAACATGCGCTGTCGAGTACGGGCATACGCGGCGCATGCTGTGGCCGAGTTCGGGCCGGACATGCAGAATGCAAACCCGTCGCACCTTTGGACCGAGCTCGGGAACGTCTCCATGTCGCTCAGCGGCCCGCGAAAGAGCGCCGCCGCTTCCGGCTCACGAATCCCAGGATGAAGCTTCGCCGACGCGATCTCAAACGCGTTCTTGGCGATACCGCAAGCTTGGCGGATTTTGTCTATTTCAATGGGTGTCTTGACGCACTTCGCATTTGCGGCCCATTCATTAATCGAAACAAGCCTCGATTTTGGAAACAGGTCAGCAACCATGCGCGGGAGATTATCGCCGTACAGATGTATGGCCAGATACGAAGCGGCCTCCGAGCTTTCATCGCATTCCACGCCAACAGCTTCGCCTCGGAGTTTTTGCCGTCGGAAAAGATCAGCAAGACGAGGCTTGATAGCATCCGAGATTGTTTTCGCCTCATTCAATTTGTCCGGAATAAACGTTTCGATCGCGTCTGCAAAACCTGCCTGCGCAAGTTCCTCCTCATCCTTGGGAACCAATAAGATCGTAGGGCCATCGCAAATTACAATCGCGATGCTCGCGCCCACCACAGGCCAATAGCCCGAATGGAGAAGCACGTTGGAAGGAAGTGCGCAGACCACGGCTGCAAATCCCGCTTGGCGCAGATCCTTCTGAATCCTGCGTTTGCGTTCAAGATCTTTCGCCGTTTCTCGCGAACTAGATTGCATAGCGCTCGGCATCTGCCTTCTTGAACTCAAGACCCATGCCAGGCCTCGTCAGATCCGGATGAAGACGCCCATCGACTGGTTTAACGACGCCGTCAAAGAACATCGATTCGATTCGTACGTGGTCGTGAAAATATTCGATATTCCGGAGTCGTGCCAGCGCGCAGCACGGATGCAAATGCAGGGACGGCGATGTGTGCGCAGACATCGGCATGTTGGCCGCGTCGCACAAGGCTCCCACCCTCAGAAATTCGCTGATTCCCGCGCACCGAGATGCGTCCGCCTGTTGCACGTCAACCGATCCCGCATCGATCATTCGTTTAAAGTAAGGCAGGTCATATCCATATTCGCCGGCAGCGATGTCCATACCGGCCGGGCCGCAGTCGCGAATCAGCCGTAATCCTTCGAGATCGTCGGATGTAACAGGCTCTTCAAACCAACTCACGCCCAACTCAGCGAATTGCTCGGCCATCGAAAGAGCTTGCTTTCGCGAATAAGCGCCGTTGGCATCGACGTACAACGCCGTATTTGGCCCCACTGCCTCGCGTGCTGCCCTCACCCGCGCGGCGTCCTGGCTCGGACTGCGCCCAATTTTCATTTTCACGGCCTCTATTCCTTGTCCGGCCCAGCCGCCAAGCTGCGTTTGCAGTTGCTCGATCGAATAGGATGTGAATCCTCCGCTGCCGTAAATTTTCACGCTGGGCTGTGCGGCGCCAAGAAGCGAAACCAACGGAAGATTCAACACTTTCGCTTTCAGGTCCCACAATGCGGTATCGACCGCCGCGATTCCCATGGAACAAATCCCCGGCCGGCCGAGATTACGAATCGCATGCCTCATCGCGGACCAGCAAGCCGGGACATCAAGTGCATCCTTACCGTGAAGAAGGGGAATCAGGACGTCCTTAATCAGTGACGCCGTGGCTACGTCAGCATAGGTGTAACCGATCCCGACTTTGTCGGCCGCGTGCGCCTCGACTAACACGAGCGTTGTCTTATCCCATTGAAGAGTCCCATCCGATTCGGGTAAATCCGTCGGGACGGTATACGCCGAGACATGCATCTCTTGTAGCGCGCAGTCTCCGCCTTTAGCCCCCATCTGGGTGGTCGGACGATTTGTGATTGAAGCTGTCTGGCTCATGTGGGCGGGACAAAAGGTTGCGTTACCCCGCTGAGTTGACGCGAGGTAACCGAACTGGTCGGCCGGCATGATGGCTGGATGGTGTCCAGCCAGGGACTCGCCGTTGCGGCGATCGCTATCTTGCCACTCAAAGTTTCATGCGATCTAGCGCACACCAATTCTCGGGTTAATATCTCGTATGATCCATACTCACTAACCTGTATTTATTGAGGGGCTTATCCCTGAGTTTTTAGGAAATCCATGTCGTTGAGTCGGAAATCGCCCTTCCCACAAGGCCCTCTTAATCTATGCACTGGACCTAAACAACGAGGCCTCGACCACCTAAATTGGCGTGGCCAAGGGCATGTATCTAAGTCGCTTAGTTGGAAAGATGGTCTGACACTTCGTTCGGCCCATAACCCGGGGGTTCTTTGGTTCAAATCCAACCCCCGCAACCATCCGAATTGACAATCTTGCGTCGGAATAGGGGCGAGCGCGAACGCCTTGTTGATATTTAGGCAGTACGAATAGGCGCGGGTGGTACGACGACTTCGACCAGTCCGGTGGCCACGTCATAAACGAGACCGGAGATAAGCCACTTGCTCGGCAATGCGGGAATCGCCCGCAGTGACGCAACGTCATAGGCAACTGCCGCGCGGAGAGCGCTTAGACTCCTGCGCCTTGAGGTGCTGCGCGAGAAACCCCCCGATAGCATCTAACGCCTTTGCCGCTGTCTCCAATTTGCCGACACTGCCCGCAAATCCATGGGGCATTCCTTCCCAGACATCGAGTCTGGCGTTGACTCCTGCGGCGACGGCGCGCTCAAAGTAACGGCGAGAGTCGTCGAGCAAAATTTCGTCATCGCCAACATGGATGCTTATCGGTGGCAACCCAGCCAGGTTTCCGTAGAGCGGCGAGGCCACCGGGTTCTTCGGGTCGGTGTCGCCCAGATAGGATCGGACCAGCCCTTCAACTTGTGGCCTGACAAAGTATGGGTCAGCCTCCAACCGGGTCTCGAAACTCGGACCTGTGAGCGCCAAGTCGGTGACCGGGGAAAGGACCGCCGCTGCCACCGGGATCGCGCCGCCAGAGGCGGTGGCAAGCAACAGGAGCACCAGAGCGAGAGTGCCGCCCGCCGAATCTCCGGAGATTGCGATCCTTCGTATGCCACGACCGACCAGACCGCGATAGCAGGACTGCACATCATTCTCGGCGGCGGGGAAGGGATGTTCTGGGGCGAGACTGTAATCTGGCGCGAATGCCTCGGCGCCTGCCCTTGCGGCGATGTGGCCCACCAGATTCCGATACGCCTGGGCCGACCCCCAGTTGAACCAGCCGCCGTGCAGGTGGAGAATCGCATCGCCGGAACGAGCGTTGCTTGGCTTGCACCATAAGCCGGATATTCCGCCAACCGTGTCGGCATGGAATGCGACGCCTTCCGGTGGCGAAACACGCTCCATAATTTCGTTGAAGGATTCACGCGCCGCTATTCCTTGAAGCTTGCCTTTGAAAGGCAGCACCGCAGCACGCATTGCGGCCATGACGGCAGCATCTTCGGGTGCAATCGAATGCGTCAGGAGCGAGGAATCGCCTACCGACGCTTTCTCGCTGGCAGCATCTTTCACAGAGGACTCCTTGGGAACGACTGCAGCTTCATAACACTTTCTCCTAGTGGGATTCGATGCGAGTGCATTTGCGGCCGGTGCATAAACCCGCTTATATTGACGGTCTGGAGCCTTCAGGTGATGGAAGCAGTCGCCAAGCTATGACCTTGGATTTCGCACGTTGTCCATGCTGCGATTCGGATTAGTTCCAACCTAAAGGGAAGCACTAAACAATTCGGATGGTTGCAGGCCCTCGCGTTGAATGGCCGTCGAACCCCGGCGGGCGTAAGTCAATTCTTAGAAAGACGCTTCAGTTGCGGATCTAGAAACGGCTGACGGAGCGCGTTCACCTCCCGACGTGACTTCGGCACCTCGGCCTTTTTCCTCCATTTCAAGAACCCGTCCATATAGGTGTAGAAAACTGGAGTGAAATAGAGTGTCACGAACTGCGCGAAGATCAGCCCGCCGACCACGCACAGGCCCAAAGGTCGTCGAGCGTCTGCATTGGCTCCGAACCCGATGGCGATGGGCAGTGTGCCCATGATCGCAGCCCCCGTAGTCATCATGATCGGGCGAAAGCGGATGACTGCGCCCTGGTACGCTGACTCGGCTGGCGAGATGTCCCCTTGCCGCTCCAGATCCAGCGCGAAATCGACCATCATGATGGCATTCTTCTTCACGATTCCGATCAGCATGATCAGCCCGACGAAGCCGTAGATGTCCAGTTGCATGTGAAACAACGAAAGCGTCAGCAAGCCCCCGAAGGCCGCTCCGGGAAGACCAGAAAGAATCGTGATCGGGTGAACGTAGCTTTCATAGAGGATGCCGAGAACGAGATAGATGACAAGCACCGCCATTATCAACAAGATCGGCATCCCACGAAGTGACTGTTGGAACGCTTGGGCGCTGCCCTGAAAACTGGTCTCGATCGAAATGGGGAGCGTGGAACTGGCGAGTTTTTGCACTTCGTTGACGGCCTGCCCGAGCGCCACTCCCGTCGAGAGGTCGAAAGAAATTGTCACCGAGGGAAGTTGGCCCGTGTGGTTGACGGTGAGCGGCCCCACATTGGTGGTGAATTTCGAAACGGCGCTGAGCGGCACGAGCTGCCCGGAAGAAGAATGGATGTACAAATCGGAGAGCATATTGGGATCTTGCTCAAACTGCTGCTGCACCTGAAGGACAACCCAGTATTCATTGTTGGAAGTATAGATCGGAGAAACCAAGCGCTGCCCGTAAGCGCTGTAGAGAGCGTCTTCTACCTGCGCTGGCGTTACTCCCAACGCTGCTGCCTTGTCTCGATCTACGACTACATTCGCCTGCGGATTTTTGATCTGCAGGTCGCTCGTGACGTTGGCCAGTCCGGGGAGGGCTCTCATTTTCTCTTCAAGCCGTTGCGCGTACTGGTATAGCTGGTTGCTATCGGGACTCGAAAGAGTGAACTGGTAAAGGCTCTTGGTGTGCTGCCCGCCGATATTGATAGACGGCGGATTTTCTAGAAATACTTTGATGCCCGGAATTCGATTCAGTTTCGGCTGTAACTCCCGGATGACGTCGTCGACGTTCGCATGATGCTCGAACAACGGGCGAATGAACCTGACCACAGAGCCAAGTACGGCCACCTGCCCGAACTGTTCAGACAAGTGGTCGTACGCCGGGCTGTCGGTCCAGGGGCGGCTTGAAATATCCTTCAGATGCAAAAACGCCTGGCCGTTGTTTAAGCCGGTGCTGTTCGAGTCGGCGATACTCGAGTGAAACTGGACGACGTTGGGATCGGAAGCGAACACGTGATTGACCGCTTCCTGGTGCGCCTTCATGGCATCGAACGAAATGCCCTGATTGGCTTCCGTGGAGACGGAAATTTCCGATAAGTCCTCCTGTGGCAAAAAGCCCTTTGGGATCACCCAGAATTCCCAAACGGTCCCCACCACAACGGCAACACCCAGAAGCATCACCAGGATCCTATGCCCCAGCGACCAACGCAGGCTCGTGCTGTATCCGCGCAGCGCGCCATCGAGGACGCCTTCGAGTTTGCGGTACATCCAGCCGTGCTGCTGTTCGTGCTCGGAACGCAGATAGCGGCTGCAAATCATCGGCGTGAGCGTGAGTGAGACGAACCCGGAAACGAGCACCGCCGAGATGATAACCACGGCGAACTCATGAAGCAGCCGTCCGAAAACACCAGCCATGAAAAATATCGGCAGAAAAACGGCGGCTAGCGAGAGAGTCATCGACAGAATCGTGAATCCGATTTCTTTCGAACCATCCAGCGAGGCCTGCGCCGCAGTTTTCCCCATTTCCATGTGGCGGACGATGTTTTCGAGCACGACGATGGCATCATCGACGACGAAACCGACCGATAACGTCAGGGCAAGAAGGGACAGCGTGTCGATCGTGTAGCCGAGCAGGTACATCACTGCAAAGGTGCCCACGATCGCCATCGGCAGCGCTAGGCTCGGAATGATCGTGGCGGAAATGTTGCGCAAGAAAAGAAAAATAACCAAAACCACCAGGCAAACGGCTAGTAGGAGCGTGAACTTCACATCGTTTACAGATGCGCGGACGGGAACCGATCGATCGTATTCGATCGAGAGGTTGATCGACGGCGGCACTTGCGAGTAGAACCGTGGAATGAGCTTGCGGATGCTGTTGACGATGTCGATCGTATTGGTTCCGGGTTGCCGTTGAACTGCTAACAAAATGCCCGGAATGTTGTTGATCCAGCTGATGACGTACTGATCTTGCACGCCGTTGGTCACCGAGGCGATTTGATCGAGCCGCACCGGGGCGCCATTGCGATAAGCGACGATCAGCGGGCGATAGGCGGCGGCGTCGGAAAGCTGGCCATTCGATTCGACGTTGTAGGCCTTCTGCGCCCCGAAGAGCGTGCCCATCGGTAGGTTCACATTAGCGTTTTGAATGGCCTGCTCAACTTCATCGATACCAATCTGGCGGCTGGCCATGGCATCAGGATTCAGCCCCACACGCACGGCGTATGTGGCCTGCCCGTTGACGGTGACTTGAGCGACGCCGGGAAGCATGGAAATTTGCGTGGCGATAAGGTTTTCGGCGTATTTGTCTACATCGTAAAGCGGCAACGTCGGTGAGGTGACCGCGAGCAGAAATATGGATTGGTCGGCAGGGTTCACCTTTCGAAATGTGGGAGGGTAAGGCATGTTGGGCGGCAACTGATTGGCCGCTGCTGAAATGGCTGTTTGGACATCGACGGCGGCCGAGTTGATGTCCCGGCTGAGCGCGAACTGGAGAGTAATCTCGGTGTTGCCCAGCGAGCTCGTTGACGTCATCGAGTCAAGTCCGGAGATGGTGGTGAACTGTTTCTCGAGGGGAGTCGCCACCGACGAAGCCATCGTTTCCGGGCTGGCTCCGGGAAGTCCCGCGGAAACTTGAATGGTCGGAAAATCTACGTTGGGCAGATCACTGACGGCCAGATCGCGGTAGGCGAGGATGCCGAAGCCGAGGATCGCCAGCATAACCAAGCTGGTCATCACCCGGCGCCGAATAAACAGTTCGCTCAGATTCATGGCATTGCAGAGCGGGTCATAATGACTTCGTGAAGTAGACTTTCGTCCCAGGCACCAGACGTACTTGCCCGTCCGTGACTACGGTCTCGCCGGAGGAGAGTCCCTGCAAGATTTCAGATTCGTTTTCGGCGGTTTGCCCGACTTTCACATCTTCGACCGCGACCGTCATATCTGGCTTCACCACAAATACATAATTACCCTGCTGTCCTGCTTGCACGGCCTGCGACGGCACCACCAGGATGTTCCTCTGGTCGCCGAGTCGGAGCGTGACGCTCGAGAATTGTCCCGGCCAAAGCCGGTGATCGGCATTGGAAAACGAAGCTATCAGCTCGATCGTGCCGGTACTGGAATCCACCGTATTGTTCACAAAAGTAAGAAAGCCCCTTTCAGGAACAGAGTCGCCCGGCGGAATCGCCTCTACCGGCAAGTGATTCCGGCCGATCACACTCTTGATTGGCTCGAGATACTGCTGCGGGACGGAGAAATTCACATAGATGGGCGAAACCTGGTTGATAACTACAAGCACCGGAGCGCTGTTGGCCGCTACGGTGGCGCCTGGGTAAACGAGCTGCGCACCAGCCACGCCGCTGATCGGCGCGTAAATCGAGCAGTAGGATAGTTGGATTCTTGCGGTTTGGACGGCAGCTTCGTCGGCGCGAACGGTGGCTTCGGCCGCCGTGGAAGTCGCGAGGTATTGGTCGGACTGCTCCTTTGAAGCGATGCCTCCGTGATAGAGCTCGTTATAACGCCGCAGCTCAACTTGATCGAGCTGTGCCTCCGCTTTGTCCCGGGCTAGTGCCGCTTCAGCCTGCGCCAAGGCAGCAACAAATGGCGAATCGTCAAGTTTCAGTAATAAGTCGCCCTTGCTAATGAATTGCCCCTGTCGGTAATAAACCTCTTTGACAATCGCGGCCGCCTGCGACTCCACCGATACGGTCTTGAAGGCTTGTCCCGTTCCGATGGCGTGCAATTCTACGGGGATTGAACTCCGCTCGACTTTCGCGACGATCACCGGCACGGAAGACGTGTCCCTGGGTCTCTCGATGGCGCCACTGGCAAGCGATGCCTGATGGGCCCCTGGGCTGTCAGTGCAGCCAGCGAGAATCAGCGCGAACAATAATGAAACGATCGCCGGGCTCTTGGTCATGTCTCCTGGATCACCACTTTTTACTTTTCCGCGCCAGCCCCATTGGAACCGCTCCCCTCAGGATACACCGGCGCGACAGGATGCCGAGGAACTCCTGCGGCCGGATGAAATTCACATAAAATTCCACTTACTGCGGCCTTTTTCTGTTTGACGCTCGGCAGCGGGACCCCGTTTCGGGCCATAACCGAAGCCCTCGGCGTGGCCGTAATTAATTCCATGGACTTCTAAAGCTCAGTTCACTTAAACGGCCGGGTAGTCTTCGATGTACGCTTCGTCGTGGGAACCGTAATATGCTACTCGTCGCTCCGTAAAATCGACGTCATAGCGGACTACACCCGCGCGCCAGGTTGCAGCCAGGAACTCAGGGAACGTGCTCGTCCCAGCCTGGTCGGTTCGCAAAGCTACGACCAGTGCCTCGCGGTCAAACGGCGGCACATCCACTGTCCCGGACACCAACGGCGTTCCCTGGGTCACCACCGGCCCATGTTGGGTGAGATACAGGCTCTGGCACGCGGGCAGGAACCATAGGTTTCGCGTCACTCCCGCGAGGCGCAACGTCTCAGCCAAATACGGGAATCCGCCAACCTTTGGGCGGATGGTCATGGCTCGCTGTTGGGCAGCCTGTAGATTCTCAATCGCCTTACTCATCAGAATCCTCCTTTCGCTTAACGTCACGGAGATAAACCCATATCTCCTTAAAGTATCAACCAATCGGGACGCCGACGAAACTTGCAATTATTGACTGGGTCAGTGTTGCAGACTACGATAAAGGCCCGTGCCCGCATCCGATCCTTTCGTTGGCTGCACTGTAACTCACTATCACATCCTCGCAATGCTCGGCGGTGGCGGTATGGGTGTGGTGTACAAAGCCGAGGACACCATACTCGGCCGTACCGTCGCGCTGAAATTCCTTTCCGCTGGGGTTTCGAGCGACAAGCAAGCTCTCGAACGCTTCCTTCGCGAGGCGCGCGCCGCAGCCGCCTTGAATCATCCCAACATTTGCACGATTCACGAAATTGGAGAGCACGAGGGCCAGCGCTTCATCGCCATGGAGCTACTCGAAGGCGAAACGCTCAAGCAGCGCATCGGTGGGAAGCCGCTGCCTCTGGATCCGTTGCTGGAGTTTGCCACCCAGATTGTGGACGCGCTGGGCGCGGCGCATGCAAAGGGCATCGTTCATCGCGACATCAAACCCGCGAATATTTTTATCACAAGCAGGGGGCAGGCAAAGATTCTGGACTTTGGACTCGCCAAGCAAGTGCTTCAAGGCCGCTCGCTTGCGGCAACGACGGAAGGGGCAACAGAGGATTGCGATCCGCATCTGACGAGCCCCGGCGTAGCGCTCGGCACGGTAGTCTACATGTCTCCCGAGCAGGCGCGAGGTGAAGAGATGGACGCGCGAACGGACTTGTTCAGCTTCGGGGCGGTGCTGTACGAGATGGCCACCGGTCGCCAAGCATTCGATGGAAGCACGTCGGCCGTAATCTTCCACGCCATCCTGGCCGAGGAACCGGCGCCAGCGTCGAAATGGAATCCGCAGTTGCCGAAGGGGATAGAACATATCATTCGTAAGTCGCTCGAAAAGGACCGGGACCTTCGCTATCAAAGCCCCTCGGGAATTCTGGCGGACCTAAAACGGGTGAGGCGCGATTTGGAAACATCGCGTCCCGCGCCAGCTCGCACGGCGGTTCCGGGTGGCGCCCAAAGCCCTTCGGCGCAGCCATCGAAGGCGGAAAGGCCCTCGTCCGGTAGAAATGCAAGCGCCATCGATTCTCTGGCGATTCTGCCGCTCGAAAACCGTGATCCCGAGACCGAATATCTGAGTGACGGCATTGCGGAGACCTTGATCAATACACTCGCGCAGCTTCGCAAGATACGCGTGGTTCCGAGAGCGATGGCGTTTCGGCATCGCGGCCCAGCCGTTGACCCTCTTGCCGCTGGCCGCGAATTGGGTGTGAGGGCAGTAATGGCAGGGCGAATGCTGCAGCGCGGCGACGATTTGATTGTGTCGGTCGAATTGGTCGATGTCGAGCGCCAGGCGCAGCTCTGGGGAGGACGTTACAACCGCAAGATGGCGGACCTGCTCGCTCTACAAGAAGAATTGAGCGGCGAGATTTCGGAAAAACTGCGGTTGCAGCTCAGCGGCGAGGAAAAGAAAAAGCTCCGCAAGCGTCCCACGCAAAATAACGAAGCGTTCCGGCTGGTGCTCGAAGCCCGGCACGCCGCGTACAAGGTATATCCGGCAGCGGTGAGCAGGGCCATTGCGCTTTGCGAACGGGCCATCGAGATTGATCCAAGGTACGCCCCGGCGTACGCAGAGCTAGGCTCCGCGTATATGGGTCAGGACGTCCTCGGGTACGCGCCTGCGTCCGAGGTGCAGCCTCGCGCGCGATGGGCCGGGCAAAAAGCTCTTGAGTTGGACGACAGCCTGGCCGAGGCGCACCAAAGTTTGGGCATGGTCCGGTTCTACGGTTGGGACTTCGCAGGCGGGGAAAAGGAGATGCGGCGCGCCGTAGAGCTGAATCCGGATCTGGCTCCGGCGTGGGGCGAGCTGCAATATGTGTATTCTTCTCGCGGCGGCTTCGACGACGCGCTTGCGGCCGCGAAGCGCGCGCTCGAATTGGAGCCGTTTTCCGACTCGTCGCAATTTCTGATGGGCCTTGCACATTTTATGGCGAGGCGTTTCGACGTGGCGATCGAGTACTTCCGAAAGGGGTTGGAATTCGATCCGCACAACACAAGTTGCCTTGGTTTACTTTCGCTTTCGTTTGCGTGGAGTGGCCAGCCGGAAAAAGCGCTTGAGCCGTGCCAAGAGATTATGGTCCAGGCTCGCGGAGTGATTCAGATTCTAGGGCATCTGGGCGCCACATACGCCAAGATCGGCAAATACGAAGAGGCGCGCGAAATTCTTCGACAAGCGCAAGGCGCCTGGAAGGCGGACGGACGGTCATCAATCTGGATTGGGGCAATTTATGCTGGCCTCGGAGAGAAAGATTCGGCGTTCGAGTGGCTGGAGAAAGCGTTTCAAGAGCACACCTCCTTTCTCGTCTATATCAAGTTTCATCCTCTCTTCGACAACCTGCATGGCGACTCCAGATTCGACTCGCTGGTGAAGCGCATCGGCATCCCGGATTGATCGGAGCCACAGAACCTTGTCAATGATCGGTCAAACCATCTCGCATTACCGCATCGCCGAAAAGCTCGGCGGCGGCGGGATGGGCGTTGTCTACAAGGCCGAAGACACCCGCCTCGACCGCTTTGTAGCGCTGAAGTTTCTTCCTGACGAGCTATCGCGTGATCCGCAAGCCCTGGAGCGCTTCCGGCGCGAAGCGAAAGCGGCGTCGGCGCTGAATCATCCGAACATCTGCACGATCCACGACATTGGCGAGGAGAACGGCCGTGCCTTCATCGCCATGGAGATGCTCGATGGGCAAACGCTCAGGCATCTGATTCACGGCAAGCCGTTGGACCTCGAAGAACTGCTAGACATCGGAGCGCAGGTGGCAGATGCCTTGGACGCGGCGCATGCGCGGGGCATCGTGCATCGGGATATCAAGCCCGCGAACATTTTTATCACCCAGCGCGGACACGCCAAGATTCTGGATTTTGGGTTGGCCAAGATGGCGATCCAGCCCGGTCGGGCGCTCGAAGCTCCTGTGACGGTGGGATCGACCGCCAGCACGGAAGTTCCCGAGGCGCAGCTTACCAGCCCCGGCTCGACGCTCGGCACCGTGGCGTACATGTCTCCCGAGCAAGCGCGAGGCAAGGAACTGGACGCGCGCACCGACCTCTTCAGTTTTGGCGTAGTGCTATATGAGATGGCCACTGGATCGCTTCCGTTCCGCGGAGACACGTCGGCGGTGATTTTCGACGCCATACTGAACCGCGCGCCTGTATCGCCGGTGCGGCTGAACCCGGAATTGCCACCGAGGCTCGAAGAGATCATCAACAAGGCGCTGGAGAAAGACCGCAACCTGCGGTATCAACATGCCTCGGACATTCGTACCGATCTGAAACGTCTCCAGCGCGACAGCGGTTCAGGACGCGGCGTTGTACATCTTTCCAGCAGTGTGGCCTCAAGTCCTGGCGGAATCGGGACGGAGAACGATCATCCTTCAGGCGGAGTGGCGGCGCAGGAACCGGCGAAGCGAGATTCTTCGGCCAAAGCCGCGCCTGCGAATGAGCCGCGGAAGAAGAGCACCGG
>JBAWEZ010000017.1:0-97945 GCA_049591475.1 Candidatus Acidiferrales bacterium | reverse complement strand
ACGCGAACACGATAGCACTTCGCAATGACGCTTTAGGTACAAAAGTCTTGTTCCTCTCTATCATCGCCTTTAGCGTGAGCACCTGCTCCTTGCACTCAGGACTGCAAGCAAGCCCGAAGCTTGTTTCACTCGCGCATTCGCTGCATATGCCCTTATAGCAATGCTTGCAGGTTCCCACTGCTTCGGACTGAGGGTGCCTGAAACATCTCATGAGATCCTCCCGTCAAGGCTGGGAAATCGCTTGCCGCAGTTCGGCGCGACAATATAGCATAGAAATTTAGATACTTACTTAGCCGGTACTGTGCGGTCGTGCGTACTCCGACTTAACGGTGGAGCGTGGGCTATAATTCTGGCTTATACTCTTCGCGAATAATTGAAATTTGACTTATCGGGCAGCGTCAGGCTTCCCGGTGACGGACACGAACTGCGCGCGGCGACGAATCACCGCAGCGCGGCGTCGCCCAAGGAAAGCGATTGTCCATCGGCACGCGAGGCGATACTCTATGACACGGCGAATTCTCATTCCCGTATATGTAGGCATTCGGTGGGGGCCGATGTGAGCCGAGTCTAGTCCGGTTCAGCTTCCCCGGCGCTTCGCGCGCCGCGCCCCGCACCTGAGATCAGGCAGCGGGGCTTTTTATTTTGTGGCTGTGATTTTGCAGCGAAAAGCTGCGACGCCATCTGGGCAAACGCCCACGTGGCCAGTCGATAGACGAGAGGAATTTCTTCGAAATGCAGAGTGACGCAATTAAAAAAGGAGTGGCGAGGGCACCGGCACGGGCCATGTTGAAAGCGACCGGCTTGACCGACGCCGATCTGGAAAAGCCGCTGGTGGCGATCGCCAATACCTGGACGGAAGTGATGCCGTGCAATTATCACCTGCGCGAGCTGGCGGCAAAGGTGAAGGAAGGCGTCCGCGCCGCAGGCGGCGTTCCCATCGAATTCGACACCATCGCCATTTCCGATGGCATCACCATGAAGACCGAGGGCATGAAAGCGTCGCTGGTGTCGCGCGAAGTGATCGCCGATTCGATTGAGCTGATCGTCTTTGGCCACTCTTTCGACGCGGTTGTGGCAATCTGTGGCTGCGACAAGACCATTCCCGGCACGGTGATGGCTCTCGCGCGCCTGAACGTGCCTTCCCTATCGCTTTACGGCGGCTCGATCATGCCGGGACATTTTCATGGCCGCGACGTGACGATTCAGGACGTCTTTGAAGCCGTGGGCGCATGCCAGGCCGGAAAAATGACGGAAGCCGAACTGCGCGACCTGGAAGGCAAAGCCTGCCCCGGCGCCGGCGCCTGTGGCGGGCAATTCACTGCCAACACGATGGCGACGGCGCTCACGTTCCTGGGAATTTCGCCCATGGGCGCAAACGAAGTCCCCGCCGTCGATCCGCGCAAGTCGCAAGTTGCCATTGATTGCGGGCAACTGGTGATGTCTCTTTTGAAGAAAGATACGCGCGCGCGGCAAATTATCACGGCGGCATCGTTGCGCAACGCCATCGTTTCCGTTGCGGCCACCGGCGGCTCAACGAATGCCGTGCTGCACCTGCTGGCCATCGCCCGCGATGCAGACGTGCCGCTGACTATCGACGAGTTCGGCAAGATTTTTGCCAGCACTCCGCTGCTGGCCGATCTGAAGCCCGGCGGCCGCTTCAACGCTGTCGATATGTACACCGCCGGCGGAATGCGCCTGCTCGGCAAGCGCTTGCAAGAGGCCGGCCTGCTGACCGACGCGCTCACAGCCTCCGGCAAAATGCTTTTCGAGGAATTGGCCAGCGCGAAAGAAACGCCCGGCCAGCAAGTGATTCGCCCGCTCTCTAATCCAATTAAAAAAGACGGCGGCTTGGCAATTCTGCGCGGCTCACTCTCTCCTGACGGATGCGTGATCAAGCTTGCCGGCCACGAACGCATCTATCAGCGCGGCCCGGCGCGCGTGTACGAGTCCGAGGAAGCGGCGTTTGAAGCCGTCCAGCAGCAGAAAATCAAGGCGGGAGACGTGGTGGTAATTCGCTACGAGGGGCCAAAGGGTGGGCCCGGCATGCGCGAGATGCTCGGCGTCACCGGCGCGATCGTCGGCCAGGGGCTGGGCGATTCCGTCGGGCTGATCACCGACGGCCGCTTCAGCGGGGCAACACATGGCCTGATGATCGCGCACGTAGCTCCCGAAGCAGCGGTAGGCGGTCCGATCGCTCTGGTACGCGATGGCGACATCATTACCATCGACGTTGCCAAAAAACGGCTCGACGTCGAAGCGAATCTCGATGAGCGCCGCGCGCAGTGGAAGCCGCCGGTTTCTCGATACACCACCGGAGTGATGGCGAAATACGCAAAGCTGGTTGGCTCGGCGTCCGAGGGCGCCGTCACCAGCGCGTCGTAAATTTCTGAAAATCCTAAGGAGAAAAACGATGGCCAAGATGTTTTGGGAAAAAGATGCAAACCCACGGGCGCTGGAAGGCAAGCGCATCGCGGTGATCGGATACGGCAGCCAGGGTCGGGCGCACGCGCTGAATCTGCGCGATAGCAAGCTCGATGTGGTGGTCGGATTGCGGCCGGGCGCCTCGTGGAAGCAGGCTGAACAGGATGGATGGAAGCTGGTTTCGCCCGCCGAGGCGGCGAAGGGCGCGGACATCATCGTGATGCTCGCTCCGGATATGGCGCAGCCGTCGATTTACAAGAACGAGCTTCTGCCGAACTTGAAGGCCGGCGCCATGCTGCTGTTTTCACACGGCTTCAACATTCACTACGGCCAGATCACGCCGCCAGCAAATATCGACGTGACCATGGTCGCGCCCAAAGGCCCTGGAAATTTGGTTCGCCGCCAGTACGAGGCGGGACGCGGCGTGCCCTGCTTGCTAGCCGTCCACCAGGACTCCTCGGGCCACGCGTTCGATCGCACGCTTTCCTACGCGCACGCCATCGGCGGAACGAAACCCGGCGTGATTCAGACCACCTTCGCGGAAGAAACGGAAACCGATCTTTTCGGCGAACAAGCCGTGCTCTGCGGCGGCGCGCGCGCGCTGATCCAAGCTGGATGGGAAACTCTTGTGAACGCTGGATACCAGCCCGAGTCCGCATACTTCGAATGCCTGCATGAGCTGAAGCTGATCGTCGATTTGATCTACGAAGGCGGCATCGCGGAAATGCACAAGTTCGTCAGCGAAACCGCGAAGTACGGCGACCTGACGCGCGGCAATCGAGTGATCGACGAGCGCGTCCGCGAAAACATGAAGAAGATCCTCGATGAAATCCAAACCGGTCAATTCGCGCGCGAATGGGTACTGGAAAATCAGGCGGGACGGCCGCAGTACGCGAAGCTTCTCGAACGAGACCGCAACCATCCCATTGAAAAAGTCGGCCAGGAACTGCGTAAGCAAATGGCGTGGCTCAAGCCCGAAGCCGTGGCGGCGCAGGGCAAGAAGTGACGCCTGTACGTTCAGCGTCTTGTTCGCCTCCAGAGTGCGTGTGCTCGCCATCCGACCCGCAATGATCAGCGGAAGCTAAGATGGCGGGCACACTTCCCTTTCGCCGCGTCGCGGTGATCGGCACGGGGCTGATCGGCGGATCGTTCGCGCTCGCGCTGCGGAAGCATTTTCCGGACGTATCGATTATCGGATTCGACCGCCCGGATGTGCTGCAACGAGCGGCCGCGCGCGGCGCAATCGACGACGCTGCATCCGATATTGGCGACGCACTACGCGATGCCGATCTTGTCTATCTCGCGCTTCCCATAATTCCCACGATCGACATTCTTCAGGAAGTCGCAAAATTTGCGGAACCCGACGCGATGATTACCGACGCGTGCAGTACCAAAACCGCGATCTGCCACACGGCACGCGAAGCTTTTCGCAGAGGCGCGCAATTTCTAGGTGGGCATCCGATGGCCGGGAAAGAGCAGTCCGGGATCGGGCACGCCGACGCGGAACTATTTCGCGACGCACCCTACGCGCTGATTGGCTCCGACCAGCCCTCCGACGCGCGCGCGAAATCGTTTGCTGAATTGCTCCTTACGATTGGGGCACGGCCTGTTTGGTGCGACGCGGAAACACACGATTGGGCAGTGGGCATCGTCTCGCACCTGCCGCAACTTGTGTCGATAGCGCTGGCGCGCGTGGTGCAGGACGAAACAGATGAAACCGGCCTGCCGCTTTCGCTTGCGGGGCAAGGATTGCAGGACATGCTGCGTCTAGCGGGAAGCCCTTACGGAGTGTGGCGCGATATCCTGCTAACCAACACGGAAAACCTATCTCGGGCGCTCGATCGTCTCCAGCAAACCATCGATTATTTGCGCACGCGCCTCGCAATGAAAGAACTGGAGCAGGAATTCGAAGCTGCCAACGAAATCTACAAGCAACTGCAAAAGCCACGCTGAGCGAGCCAGTCAGCTTACTCCTGGGAACATTCGGCGAATCTGGTTGTTTTCGGGTCGTTCCGCTCTTATTATTTCCGCGCACATCAGCCCAAAAACGAGCCTGTTCTAAATACCTGTGCGCGAGGTGGCCGCGTGAAACTATTTCCTGCCCGTCGCCGGCGAGCAATTTCAACTCAGCAACTCTCCGGCAGCTCAGATCGCACACCCGTCGATCAGTATACGGATGGCCCCGGCGCGTTGATTAAAGCTTTCTCGCAGGCGGAAAACAATATCAATCCCCTGTACGAGAACATCGACGCTTGCGGAAAGCGCCTAAACCCGGAAGGAGGGGTCGATTTATCGGCGATAGCCTTAGAAGGCACGGTTCTGTCTGACGTGAGAATCGTGCTGTCTGATCTTGGCCGCGCTCATCAGCAAGCTTCAGCAAATTCCGTCCTCCGCATTACTGTAAAGACCGCTCGTGAGGTTCGCGCGGAAGTAGAAGCCGCACATCGGGCCGCCAAAGAGCTGGGTGAGTGGCCGGAACCGGCCACGCTTGAGGCGGCGCGCGACGATATCACGTGCGCCATAAAAGACTATGCGACTTCGATAGACAGTACGCTTGGCAACGATTTTCAAAGGGCCGAGGCTGCGTGGAGCCAAGTGCGCGAGGATGAGAGAATTCTAGAGCCACTGCTCACGCGAGACACCGCTTTATTCGTACAGACATGGAGCAACCGAGGCAGCGCCGAGAGGAACGCACTCGCGCGGTTGGAAGAAGGCGCCGGGCTGGACCGCGAAGGGCTCGACAGATGGGTGGAGGCAAATAAGCCCCGACGGGGTACTAGAGGCTGGGTCGAGCGCCATCCGGTTCTTACTGCATCCGCAGTATTAACAATCATCTGTGTGTTTTCGGTCGGCTGGAAGGACCCGATGAACTTTGTCTTCGCGGCCGCAGTGTTTGCTTTCGTCGGAATGTTCGCTCTCGGGGCAGAGCTTGTCCGGACCGAAGAAATGCTCGACGCTCTGAAGACTCGCGCAGAAGCCGAAATTGAACAGAGAGTGGAGAATATCAGAGCTCAGCGGTACTACATCCGGAAGCTTTCGAAGAGGTGCCGAGAAAATCGTGGCGCACCGGATTAAGCGCCCCGGCGGCTCTATTCGATAGATCAGCTCGGAATTCCGCAAAGATCGTCGCTGCACGTCACGCCTGAGGGCATCCGAATCGGATGCGCATCGCGTTTCAGCCCACCCTTCGGCCGCCACTTATCGACTGAAGCGGAAGTCACGTGCCGGAAATCCGTGGTCAGCCAAAGCGGATTCGATTCGCCGCCAACGACAACGATGTTGATGCCCTTGGGATCGTTATACGGGGCGATAAGCGTATGGGGCGGAAGATTAGCCCATCCGGCGTAGGGCTCGACGCCCGCGCGCGCCAGCGGCCGGTTGAAAGCGTAGATCACGTCCGCGCCCCAATATTGCCCGGCCGGAATTTTCGTGTTTTCCGATAGCCAGCGAGCTACGTCCTGTTTGCAGTGAAATCCCTGTTCCTTCAATCCCTTCGCCACCAGTGGGTCCATCACCAACAGCGCCACCGAATGCAGCGCCGGAAACGCTTTCAGCATGATGGCCGTTTCTTCCGTCGCCGGGCGGATCGAATTTGCCGCGCCCATGCTGTTGATCACGCTCCATCCCCGAAACACGCTGACCACGCTTTCGCTGCTCTTGAATCCTTTCTCGACGTGAAATGGTTCCCAAACGCTGCTCTCTTCGTTTTCGGCACAGCACATGTTGTTGTAATTCAAGTTGTGGCCCGTGGACGCAAGAAGCGTATCGCCCAGCCGCGCGTTGCCGAGGTTGATGGTCATTAGCGTCCACGCACGCCCAATCACCGAGTTTGCAAAATTGAACGGGCTGAGAGCCCCGAGTCCCGCGTTCATGGCAATCTCGCCGCGAATTGGCCCGTTCACGACCGCCATTCCCGCAAACGAAGTGGTGGAGCTGGGAAACGCAGGATGCCCGGTGGACGCAATCGCCAGAATCACGGGAAAATGCTCAGGTCGAGCGCCAGCCATCACCGCATTGATGGCGACTTTCTCTACCGTGTAGGAAGTGTATTCGCCGCGATGGGCCACGGCCATTTGTCCGACGACTTCATCGGGGGCGTGGCTGGTACCTTCCAACATTTCCGCAACGCGATCCTCTGTCGGCAGCACGATCGGCAGGCCATCTGTCCAGCCATTCTCGATAAAGAGGCGCTGCAAATTTTGTTCCGTATCTTCTTCCAGCAAGCGCGAGCGCGGCGGAGGAACCGAGCGCGCGACCGGTTTTTTCTCTTCGCCTGTCAGCGGCTTGATAAGCGCGTCAATCAGTTCGCGCACGAAGGGAACGCCGGAAACCGGATCCTTCCCTTCCACGTACTCGCGCAAACGCGACGCTGGCATTCCGACCACGGGATACGGAGTGAAGCTGAATCGCAGCGGCATTCGGTGAGCTTGCAAATCGCGGCGAATGTAATCAGAAAATCGTGCGGTGGTGATCGGCGCGGTGGGAATCGTCGAATCGTTTTCCAGCTTGCGGCAATGCTCGGCGACCGCCGAGGAGCAGCCGTCTCAACCGCCTACGCCGAATATTACGGCGTGGGCATCGCGTTTGATTTCCGCCCACAAATCGGGCGAGTCCATGAACATGTTGCCCGGCTTGCGCTTCAGCACTGTGCGCGTAGCGGACATGTTGCGCTTGAACCAGCCTTGCAGCTCTTCTAGGAATTCGTAGCCGCCGGCGAAACCTACGTCCACGAGGAAGACCGTTTTTCCTTCCAGCGTGCCGAGGCGAGGCGCCATCGACAGATACTTCTTGGTATCGACGGGCGAACCAAGCGGGTCGAGAACCGTTTGCAGCGAGCGATTCAAAGCGCTGTGGCTACTGGCGATCGTTTGCGCCATACTTCACCTCCCAAACACGGCCGGCGAATTCGCGCCTACCGCCTCGATCTTAACTCCATTCGCTGATGCGAGATTGAAAATGTAGTGGAGCGCCGAAACCTCAGCGCTTTTGCGAGGCACGCGGTTCCGGGGCCTCCGCGACCGCTCCGGCTCCGTGGCGGACCAGCGTTACGAATGCGGCGGCGGAGCGCGGCAGCGTCCGATCGCGGCGATAGACGATTCCGAGCTCGCGAGAAATCTCCATGTCGGAGACGGGGATCAGCTTCACCTGGCCGGCTCTCAGTTCATCCTGCGCGAAACTTTCGCTGATCAGCGAAACGCCCAGCCCGGCAGCCACGAATTTCTTGATCATGCCAACGCTCGCAAGCTCCATCGTGATGCGCAACTGCGAACGGTAGGGACGGAATTGCTTATCGAGCACCTGGCGCGTGAAACCGGTCTTGGGAAAAATCAGCGGTTGCCCGGCGATGTCGGCTGTGCGCACGCTCTTGGAGGATGCGAGCGGATTCGAAGGCGCGACCATCAGCATCAATCGATCGCGAAAAATCGGATGCACCTTCAAACTGGGCGATTTCACGGGGATGGTAACGATTCCGACGTCCACCGTGCCATCTTCCACTTTTTCCAGAACCTTGTGGCTGAAATTCCGGTAGATGCTGATTTGCACAGAGGGATATCGGCGGCTGTATTCCGCGAAAATATCCGGCAGCACGTAAAGGCAAGTGGCTTCGTTGGCACCAATAGCGAGAGTGCCGCGCGGCGAAGTCGCTTGATCGGCAACGGCGCGCAGTGATTCGTTGCGTAATGTGAGCAGGCGGTTGGCGTACTCGAGCAGCGTCTCGCCGGCAACGGTCAGCCGCACGGATTTGCCCACGCGATCGAAAAGCTTCTGTCCATATTCCTGCTCGAGCTGGCGAATCTGCGCGCTGACAGCCGGTTGCGAGCGGTAGAGTTTCTGCCCCGCGCGCGAAAAGCTGCCCTGCTTCGCGATTTCCAAAAAAGTTATGAGGTGGTCGAAGTCCATTTGCGGTGCTGCGGATTATAGCAAAGGTAGATGACGAATCATTCTGAAAGGAGATCTGAGGGCCGATCGCGCGAGGTAATCGCTCCGCAAGCGCGCAAGATGCAATCGTCCGCGCTTTTCAGGCGAGGCCCGCGGCTCGGAGCTTTCACGGGCTCAGGATTTTGCCGCTGAGACGGGCTGTTCCGGGGTGCGCGTGGATGCGACGCTGCGGCGGCCGTCACTGGGGGAGGGGTTGCGCCATTCACGGCCCTCGCGGCGAAGCAGTTCATCGGCCAGCGCCGGGCCCCAGGAGCCAGCGGCGTAGTTTGGGAAATCGCGTGGCGGAAGCGCAGTCCACACATCCAGGATCGGCTGGACGACGGACCAGCCGGCCTCGACCATATCGGCGCGCTGGAAAAGCGTTGGATCGCCCATCATGCAATCGTAGAGCAGAGTTTCGTAACCGGTGGAAGGAGTGGTGCCAAAATAATCCGAATATTCGAAGTCCATATTTACGGCGCCCAAGCTGACTACCGGGCCAGGTACCTTGGCCTCAAAACGCAAAGAGATTCCTTCCTTCGGTTGAATGCTGATCACAAGTTCATTCGAGGGAATCTGCTCCACGCGGGTATCGCGAAACAGCACGAAGGGAGGGCGCCGGAAACGAATCACGATTTCCGTGACGCGCTCGGCCATGCGCTTTCCGGTGCGAACGTAAAACGGAACGCCAGCCCAACGCCAATTATCGATATTCAGCGCAATCGCCACGTAGGTGGGTGTGTGCGAATCGGGCGCGACGTGCGGCTCGTTGCGGTAAGCAGAAACATGCTTGCCATCGATGGCCCCATCGCCATATTGGCCGCGCACGGCATGATCCAGCACGTGTTCGGGGCTGAGCGACTGAATGGCGCGCAGGACTTTGGTCTGCTCGTCGTGCACCGCGTCCGCATCGAACGAGATCGGCGGCTCCATCGCCGTCAGGGTGATCAACTGGCAGATGTGGTTGGGCACCATGTCGCGCAGAGCGCCGGCGGAGTCATAGTAGCCGCCGCGAAGTTCGACGCCGAGTTCCTCGGCTGCGGTGATCTGCACGTGATCGACGTAGCGGCGATTCCAGATCGGCTCGAAGATGCCGTTCGCGAAGCGAAACGCGAGGATGTTCTGAACCGTTTCTTTCCCAAGGTAATGATCGATGCGATAGATCTGTTTTTCTTCCAGAACTTCGCCGACGGCGTTATTGAGTGCAACAGCAGAGGCCAGGTCGTGGCCGAAGGGCTTTTCGATAACCACGCGGCGCCAGCTATGGCCCTCATCCTTGGTCATGCCAGCGGCCCCGAGTTGCTGCACAACGGTGGGGAAAAAAACGGGACTGATGGCGAGATAAAACAGGCGGTTGCCCTGTGTGCGCTGTTCCTTTTCAGCCTGTTCAACGGTCTGCTTCAGCTTTTGGTAAAGCCCAGGATCCTTGAAATCGCCGGACGTGTAATAGAGGCGCTTGACGAATCCCTCCCAACAGGACATGTCGACACCCTCGGAGTAGTATTCGCGGATGTCCTTAGTCATCTGGTTACGAAATTCGTCGTTGGAATACGGTTCGATGGACACACCTACGATAGCGAAGTCTTCCGGAAGGAGTTTGCTGGCGGCAAGATTATAAATGGCCGGCATCAGCTTGCGTTTCGTAAGGTCGCCCCCTGCGCCGAACAGAATCATGGTGCAGGGATCGGGCCGGGTGGCGCGAACCCGCCGGGGAGCGCCGGCTCCATCAGGCGATGGCATGGGGAGAGCCTCCTGAGAGCGTGCAGGCGGATGGGGCCGCTAGTTCGCTATTAGAAAAAGCTAAGTTGCTTATTTTAAAAGAATTGTCCGACATTCTACTCGACACGGTTTCGCGATTAACTTTCGCTATTCGTTCTCTATGGGCGCTAACGGCCATTGCATACAATTCCAATGGCTCGCGCTGTGGGGTGAGGGAAAAACTAACACTATCGCAGGCGCGCGCGTTTACAACCGCAGTCGCTTGGATTGCACGGAACGTTTGCGACCTGGATGTAGCGGGCGATGCCATCGCTTTTCCTCTCTGGGCCCTCCCTCTCCCTCGGCACAGAGGCCCATATCCACACTATCACACGAGGCAGGCTCCGCACGCGGAAATGAATGGCTTTACCTCGCCAAATGGCAGGAAACGGCACAACAGACTGGTGGTCCAGCGAGGGACAAAATAGAAGCGAATGTGCGCGCTTTTGGTAATATGCCGAGACTCCGGCCGTATGGATATGAAGACATAGCCAATCACGTGGGGTGCTAAAAGCGAGAGGTTGGGCACTGCATGAAAATATTACGCTGGATTGCGCTGATTCTGGGGAGCCTCGTTGTACTGGTGGTGATTGGCGCGCTGGGTTTCCGAGCCTACTGGCAGCACCGAATCGCGAAAGAGTTGAGGATTACGTCGCCCGAGGGAATCAACGAAGCGAAGTACATCGACGTCAACGGCGCGCAGGAGTGGATCACTATTCGCGGGCAGAATCGAAATAACCCGGTGATTCTGTTCCTGCACGGCGGTCCGGCGGAAGCCAACTCGGAATTCGCCGAACTTTACCTTCCTTACGAAAAGAACTACGTGTTCGCACAGTGGGACCAGCCCGGTGCGGGGATGACCTACATCAAAGCGGGCAATCGGCAACCCAAGCTCACTCTGGACGGCATGGCAGATGATGGGATCGCGGTCACCGGATATCTGAGGAGCGAATTGCACGCGCCGAAGATCATTCTGGTCGGGCAGGATTGGGGTGGGGTGCTCGGAATACGCATGATCGAGAAGAGGCCGAACATTTTCGCCGTTTTCATTGGCACAGGACAGATCGTCGGTATGATGGCCGGGCAGCGTTGGCAGTATGCATACGCTCTGAGCCACGCGACAGCGAGCCAGGACGAAAAAATGCTGTCCGCGCTGAAGCAGGCGGGCCAACCGCCATACCGCACATTAGAACGCTATGGCCAGTTTCAGAACTGCTGCCGGAATCCATTCTGGCCAGCCGACGACGTTGCTGGGATCAAACGCCTCCAAGCTTTACTGATGTTCTCGCCCAGCCTATCGATCTCCGAAGCGTATGGATGGTACAAGGCGCTGCGAACAGACGAAGTAATACTGGACACGATGATGATTAACATGCCAGACCTGCGCGATACGGACATAAACTTTTCGGTGCCGGTCTTTTTCATACAGGGCGCGAACGACGACGTGACGCCTACCAGCCTTGTGGCCGATTACGAGCAGAAGCTAGAAGCACCGGTGAAGAAAATTGACGCGGTGCCCAATGCAGGCCACTTCGTGATATGGACGCACGCGAGCGAGTTTTTGCCGCTGCTGCAGGCGGATCTGCGGCTTGCGCAGACAACCTCCAGCCCCGTCAATTGAACCAAGGCGGTCATTCACCCGCCCGTTTCCCCGGCAATCACCTGGGAAATCGACCTGCTTGATGCACTAATTTCCGAAGGCCAATTACAACCTTTACCCAATAGCAGTTCCATGCGCTGGCTCTGAGAATGGAGCCAGGGCGCACTGTGCGCCGCCAGCCCAATAATTAAATAGGGAGCGAACATGAATTCCGATCAAATGGCAGGAAAAATGAAACAGGCCAAGGGTGCTTTAAAGGAACAGTGGGGCAAGCTCACGGACGATGACGTGAAGGTGATCGAGGGAAACCGCGATCAGCTGATCGGCAAGATCCAGGAGCGGTACGGCATCACGCGTGAAGCGGCTCAAAAACAAGTAGAAGAGTGGAAGCGCACGCACGCGGCGTAATCGCGCGCAACACAAGCGGCGTGGGCGGCTCACAGCGGGCCGCCCGCGACCTTCTCGATTACGGAGTGCCCGCCGCGGCAAGCTTATTTTCTGCGCTGCGTTCGAATTTGAAAACGAAAATCATTGGGCCGCATAGAAGCCGGCGCTATATCTTGGCGCCAGTATCTGGGGCATGAAGGAAGGATGCGATGAACGAACAGATTGCGAGAGGCGTGGTCGATCGATTTCTAAAGACCTGGAATTCCAAGGACATCGAAGCATTCTCTGCCTGTTTCAAGGAAGATGGAGACTTCGTGAACGTTCTTGGTGAGATGGCCAAGGGACGGCAAGCGATTGCCGAGATGCATAAGTTCCCGTTTGCGACGGTGCAATCGAAAGCAGTCGCGTCGATTGAACGGCTGGAACTGCGAGAACTCGACAGCCAATTGGTTGGCGCCGACATGTGGTGGAAGGCGGTGGGCAGCCTGACTCCCAAGGGAGAACCTTTGCCAGAGCGGTTTGGGCTGATCTACTTCGTGATCGACGTGAAGAGTGGGGACGGGCTGATTGTGTCCGGGCGCAACATGGATTACTCCAACAGCTACGGTCGCGAAGCGGTTCGGCGCGCACAGGCCAACGCTCGCTAATAGTCACACCGCTGCGTAAATCCCACATTTGCACGCCCGGACGGCAGTGCTGAGTTTCGTGGTATCGTCTTCGCATGCGGTATGTGCCCGTCGCATTGCTCGTCGCCGCTCTGACCCTCCCCGCCGCCTGCGCACAAACCCTCGCCGCCACTCCGCCCATGGGCTGGAACAGTTGGGATGCCTATGGCATGACCATCGACGAGAAGGAATACAGAGCCAACGTCCAAGTGTTGCGCGGCCTGAGCAAATACGGCTGGAAGGTGGCGGTGATCGACGAAGGCTGGTACTTGAAAGATCCGCTCGCGCAGCCAAAATCACGTGTTTACGATTACGATGCTGACGGGCGGCTCGTTCCCGATCCCGTTCGATACCGTTCGGCGGCCGGCGGCGCAGGCTTCAAACCGCTGGCCGATTGGGTCCACGCCCAGGGCCTTAAGTTCGGCATCCACATCGTACGTGGGATTCCACGAGACGCGGTCCGCAAGAATCTTCCGATAGCCAACAGCGCCTATCACGCAGCCGATGCCGCCGACACCAGCGATGTCTGTCCATGGGACGAGGGCAACTACGGTGTGCGGGACAACGCCGCCGGCCAAGCATATTACGATTCCATCATCGGCCTCTATGCGAAGTGGGGAGTGGACTTCCTAAAAGTAGATTGCATCGCCAGCCATCCTTACAAAGCAGATGAGATACGCATGATTGCTGCCGCCGTCCGCAAATCGGGCCGGCCGATCGTTCTCAGCCTCTCTCCTGGACCTACCGACCTGAGCCATGCGGCTGAGGTGGCCCAGTACGCGCAGATGTGGCGCATCGCCGACGATATATGGGATGGATGGACTTTTCCTGGGCAGCAATGGCCGAACGGTCTGCTCTCGGCTTTCGGAAATCTCGCGAAATGGTCGAAGTACGCCAAGCCCGGCCACTGGCCGGATGCGGACATGCTTCCGTGGGGCTCGCTGACGCCTCATCCTGGCTGGGGACCGCCGCGGCAAACCCGGCTCACGCGGGATGAACAGCGCACTCAGTTCACTCTATGGTGCATCGCGCGCTCGCCGCTGATTCTGGGGGCCAACCTTACCCGGCTCGACCACTTTACGCGTTCGCTGGTTACCAACCGAGAGATGATCGCTTTGGACCAAACGGCGATTACAAGTCATGAAGTGCCTCTCGCTTCCCAACCCAAGCTCCGCGTTTGGTCGGCAGAGACGGGCGGGCGGCGACCGACTCGCTATCTTGCCGTCTTCAACCTGGACAATTCGCCAGCGCAGATAGAGGTTCCGTGGCGAACATTGCTGGGGAGCGCGGAAAGCCAATCATTCTATAAGGTATGGACGCACAAGAAAGTAAGCGGAGCGAAGGATCTAGATCTGAGTCTCGCGCCACATGGCTGTGCGCTTCTCCGCATCGCACAATGACCGTCGCGGGGCTGCCAAAAGCCATACCCCTAAAAACCGGCGCTAGGCCAGGGCTTCGCGGATGGCGGCGTCGAGGCGGGCGAGGCCGGCGGCAACGTCTTTGCCGAGATGGACGCGCAGGGCGCGGCGGTTGCGTTCAGTGAGCACTTGAAAATCGCCGCGAGCTTCGGCGGCTTTGACCACGCCGAAGGTGTACTTCTGCCCCGGCACGGGTAGATCGGTGGCATCGTCGCAGGTGATTTGCAGGAAGACGCCTGAGTTGGGCCCGCCTTTGTAGGCCTGCCCCGTGGAATGGAGGAAGCGGGGGCCGAAGCCGAGACAAGTGGCCACGTGGGATTTATCGCGGACGAAATGGCGAATCGACTGGAGTTTTGATTCGTTGGCAGCGTTGCGATTGAGATAGCCGAGCACAGCGAAATAATCTCCCGCTTGCAAGCGGCGGAGATGGGCACGAAGATGGCCGACGAGCGTTTTGTCAGAGCCAGCAGCTTTGGCGAGATCGGCGGCGTTTTTCGAATCGGTGAAGAGCTTGATGCCATCATCATCGAGAATTGGCGATTCCGACGGGAGCGAGCCCGTTTTCTCGTAGGCTTCGGTAAGTTTGCGCGTTTCAATCTTGCTGGCTTCCACATCCGGCTGATTGAAAGCGTTGATGCCAATCACGGAGCCAGCGACGGCCGTGGCGATTTCCCAACGGAAGAATTCCTGGGCCACGTCGTAGACGTCGCGGACGGAAATGCGCACCACAGGCTGCCCCGCTTTTTCGAGTGCGTCAATGGCCGAATCCTGGCGCGAATCGGCCTCGGATTCCATCCGCACATAAGCGAATACGCGGTCTTTTCCATAGACATCGGGCGCGCCAAGCTGTTCGCGATCAACGGGGATCAGGCCCTTGCCCTGCTTGCCGGTGGATTCAGCGAGCAACTGTTCCAGCCACGCGCCCAGGTCGAAGATGTTGGGCGAAGCGATGATGGTGACTTTGTCGCGCCCCAGCTTCTGCAGCGTGCCGAGAATGGCTCCGAGAATTACGCCAGGATTCTGGTCCGCGGGAACAACGGAAGCACAAGCGTGAACCATTTCTTCGGCGCGGTCGAGCAGTTTGCCGACATCGACGCCCTGAATCGCGCCGGGAATCATGCCGAAATTCGAAAGAGCGGAGTAGCGCCCGCCGATGCCCGGAACGCCGAAGAAAACATGCCGGAAGCCATCGGATTCAGCAACTTTTTGCAGGTGCGAGTTCGGGTCAGTGATGGCGATGAAGCGACGTCCAGCTTCGGCGGAGCCAACAGCCTGCTTCACGCGCTCGAAGAAATATTGCTTGAAAATGTTGGGTTCGAGAGTACTCCCAGACTTGCTGGAAACAATAAAGATGGTCTTGGCGAGATCGAGCTTCTCTTCAAGGGCCAGGATCTGCGCGGGATCGGTGGAATCGAGCACGAACATCTCGGGATGCCCAGAAATTTTACCGAAGGTGAGGCTGAGAACCTCCACACAAAGGCTAGAGCCGCCCATGCCGAGAAGCGCTGCGTGAGTGAAACCGCCGGAGCGAATATCTTCCACTAGCCGGGAAAACCGCTGGCGATTGGAGATTTGGTCTTCGGTGATGCCGAGCCAAGCGAGCCACTTGCTTTCATCGGAGTTGGTCCAAAGTGAGGCGTCGCGAGCCCATAGACGCTTTACCTTGCTATTGTTGTTCGCCTTCCAATCGTCGATGGTCGCCTGAACTGCCTGCTGCAAATCCTTGGACATCTTGTACGAAAAGCGGCTTAGCGCGGAAGACGCCTGCGGGGGCGCGGATTTCTTAGTGCTCTTTTCGACGGCGGTGAGAAGTTTGTCGAAGGCTTCGGCGAACAATTTGACGCCGTCCTGGGTGAGCTGATCGGTTGCGGCTTTCATCGAAATGCCGACGCCAGCGAGATCCCGCATGGTCTTCTTGGCGTCGTCGACATTCTCTTCGAGACTGGCGCGCGGGACGCCGTGATCGCGAAAGGCGTCGAAAGTGGCGGGCGGGATGGTATTTACGGTGTCGGGGCCGATGAGATCTTCGACGTAGAGAATGTCGCTGTAGGCGGGATTTTTGGTGCTGGTGCTGGCCCAAAGGACGCGCTGGGTTTGTCCGCCGCGCGACGCTAGCGCTTGCCAGCGCGAGCCACTGAAGATGCGCATGTAGATTTGATAGGCGAGCTTGGCGTTGGCGATGGCGACCTTGCCTTGCAGGCCCTTCGCAAGAGCGGCTTCCGATTTGCCGGATTTCGCCACTGCGGCGAGCTGGCTATCGACGAGCGTGTCTATACGACTGACGAAAAAGCTGGCGACGCTAGCCATCTGGCTGGCATCCCCGCCGCTCTTCACGAAAGCTTCTAGTCCATCGACATAGGCTTCGGCCACGCGTTCGTATACTTCCTGCGCGAAAAGCAACGTGACATTGACGTTGATGCCCTCGCTGATGAGCTGGCGGAAGGCGGGAAGCCCTTCGGGCGTGCCGGGAACTTTGATCATGACGTTGGGGCGGTCGACAGCTTTCCACAGGCGGCGCGCCTCGGCGATGGTCTCGTTGGTTTTGTGCGCGAGATAGGGCGAGACTTCCAGGCTGACGTAGCCGTCGCGACGCTTCGATTCGTCGTAAACGCCGCGGAAGGCGTCGGCGGCATCCTGCACATCGCGAATGGCCAGATGCTCGTAGATTTGAGTGGCATTCAGATCGCCGCGCGCGGCGAGCTCAGAGAGCAACTTCGAATAATCAGTGCTGCCGGCGATGGCTTTCTCGAAAATAGAGGGATTGGAGGTCATGCCGCGCAGGCCGTCTTCGCGGATCATGCGCGCGAGCTCGCCAGTGTCGATGAGGCTGCGGCGAATGTAGTCGAGCCACACCGACTGACCGAAACTCAGCAGGGCCTGGAGCGGATTTTGGGTCTGTGTGCCTATCGCGGCGCTGCCGGTTGGCTTCGCGGTGCTCATGATGTTCCCCCTTTTGGGCTGCGAAATCTATTCCGGTATCGACTTCCCTGCCCGATTGGATGCGCTGCGCTCCGCCCGAGAGTCAGGAACAAATTTTGCCGCATTGACGCAGAAACGAGCGAGGCGGTGGCGCTCACTGGTTACGGCGAGAGCGAACCGCGTCCTGTAAACGGCGCGGCATTGAGCCAGCCTGTTAACCTCATCGTCCGAACGGCATTTTACCGCAGCGCGGCGAAGCGGGCGAGGAGGAACTTGGCGCGCTAAAGACTGGCGACGGAGCCGCCGTCAACGCGGAAGTTGGAGCCGGTGATGAACGAGGCCTGCTCGGAAGCGAGGAAGACGACGATTCCTGCGGTTTCGTCCGGGCGGCCGGCGCGGCCGAAGACGATATTGGGACGGAATTCACGGACGAAGGCGCGCTCGGCTTCATCAACGGAAACGCCGCGCTGCTTGGCTTGATTGGCGAGCATCTCCTCAACTAGCGGAGTGCGAATGAACGCAGGCGAGACGGTGTTCACCAGGATGCCATCGGCGCCATATGCCTTTGAGAGGCTTTTGGTGAGCGAATTGAGCGCGGATTTGGAGGCGTTATAATGCGGCATCAGGGCGTCGGGCTGGGTGCCGGACTCGGACGAAATATTGATGATGCGGCCCGATTTCTGGCGCTGCATGTGCGGCAGAGCGGCGCGCGAGGCGCGCACGGCGGACATCACGTTGAGCTGGAAGATGGCGAGCCATTCATCGTCGGTGAGTTCAGCGAAGGCGCCGAAGCGGCCGATGCCGCCGGCGTTGTTGACCAGTATATGAATCGCCCCGAAGTGCGAGATGGTATCGGCGACGGCGTGTTCGGCGCCGCCGGGTGCTGCAACGTCAGAAACGACGGTGTGGACCGCGGAGCTTGCCGCTCCGGCTTTGCGAATTTGCGCGGCAGCGGAGTCCAGATCAGCGGCATTGCGTCCATTGATCACAACTTTGCAACCTTCGCGGGCCAGAGCTTGTGCGATTGCGAAACCGATACCCTTGCTTGAGCCGGTGACCAGCGCGACTTTGCCTTTGAGACCGAGTTCCATGCGAGCGCCTCCTGAACGCGTTGTTGAACCGCTTAGCTAGCACGATTGGATGTGCGAGCGACGCACCAGACTCAAGGGTTTGAGAGCTGTACCCACCGCACGGGATCGCTTTACAAAATTTGCGTGGAATGACAAGCTGGCGCGCACAATCGTCTATGGCCAGCGGAAACGATATGAAGCTCTTCACGCCGCGCGAAGCGGCGCAGGTGCTGGGGATCAGCTATCCGACGCTGAAGCAGTGGATCTACAAGGGCAAGATTCGTACGGTGAAAACGGCTGGCGGCCACCATCGCATCCCCGAAAAGGAAGTGGACAAATTTCTGTATCGCGCCGGAGAGCACGGCGAAGTTGCAGAACGGCGAACGAATTTTCGACGCATCAGCGGGCGCAATCAACTGGTTGGGCGCGTCACGGATATCAAGACCAGCGGATTGATGGCCCAGGTGACGCTTTCGATCGGCGGGCAGCGGATCACGTCGATCATCACGGCCGATGCGGTGCGTGAAATGCGGCTGAAAGTGGGCGACACTGCGGCGGCGCTGGTGAAATCGACCGAGGTGATGATCGTGAGGCCGTGAATTGTGACGGTCGTGCGCTTGCTGGCAAGTAGCGATGCACATGAGCTTCGAGCATCAGCTTGATGAGAGCGGAGGCGCAGGCGGATCGTCTACGGCGCCGTATTTGCGCAGCAAGCGAAACGGCCGAAGCGCGACGTAGAGCGGGGCGAGCGAGCGCGGAAGGCGCAGAGAGTGCCAGTCGTCCGCGGCAGGGGCGGTGGCGAGCCGCACCGCGTAGCGCCAGCCAGCGGCGACGCCGGGCACCATGCGACGGCGGTAGGCGAAAGATCCGCGTGCGCCTAGTGGTGGAGACGAGCGCGCGATTAGGCGCTGCTCGATTTGCAACGCAACTTCGCAGGCCACCGCATCCGCGAGAACGCGCGCGCGAATCGCATCCGGCAAGGAAACTCTGAAAAGCTGGTCAGCCAGCGACAATCCCAGATGCAACATGCGCCGGGCACGAACTTCGTCAGCAGACGCGCAGACTCGATCCCAATCAAGCCGCGGATGCGAGGCGACGATCTCCGCTACGTCCGCGACCCACACGAGGCGTTCCCAGAAATCTTTCGAGCCGTGCACACATAAGAACACAAGCGTGTCTTCGGGGCAGAACGTGCGAATCTCGTGGCCGCTGAGCGACACGGGAATAAGGCGGCGAGCGAGGTCGTCCAGATCGGGGGGCAAAGGAAAGTGGCGAAGCGTGCGCTCGGTGTGAAGCTCGATGGTGAGGTGGCTCTCTCGATCGCGATAATTGTATTCGCCAGGAACGAGCGACGATTGATCATCGGGCACGAAAATCGGCGGAAACAGCGGTGAAAACCCTAGGCGGACGAGCACTTCGTTAGCGCCAGCAACGTCACGCTGGCGTAGGACCACATCGATATCCTCGAATTCGCGCAGCGCTATATCTCCGTATGCTTGCGCGGCGAGTACCGGTCCTTTGTACGGAATAGTCTCAATGCCTGCGGCCGAAAACTCACTCAAGATGCGAATTAACTCAGCGGCAAGCACCAGACTGCGAACCGCGGCGGCACGGACGTGATTTTTCAGGCGCGCGAGTTGCTCGGGAGGCACGGTATCAGGCGCGACTGACGAAATGCTGCGGAGCAGGAGAGGCGTAACGGAGTTGGAGGCCGCTTCAGCTCTCAGGATGTCCCAATCGAGCGGGAGGAAGAGCAACCGGCGAATCTCATCTCCAGCCTGCGAATCGAGGCGCGTGCGAGAACAGCGGACCAGCAACTGCTTTTCGGGACTAACTGAATGGGTCGAAGACGCCGCCATCGAGTGCCGGCGGACACCGGCGAGAGAATCTTACGCTATTCGGCGGAAGATGGCAGGCATTCCGGCGCAGCCGTTGACGGTTGTGCCAGCACGGAGTGTACGCCGATTAGAGGAGCGCCGCACGGTAAGCGAAGCGTTCACGCCGCCATTTTGTGGTCCCAAGTGCCTTCCATGGCAATTTTTTTTCCGATCCTCAGAAGGCTGCTGCGAAAACCGCTCGGGTCCACGCCCGCGGCGGCGCACACGCGCTCAAAATCGGTGTGATCTTCGAATAGGAACTTCTGCGCTTCGCGGCGAATCCGAAGCGTTCCGTTGCGCCAATCTTCCACAGCCGTGGTCAGCACAGCGATCCAGAGCCGGCGCTCGCCAATCGTATCTTCGGTGACGGTTCCTGCAACTCTTGTTGCCACATTTTCCAACATTCCGTTCCCCCCTTGCGCCGCCGCTATCGCAGTGCGCGTGGTGGAATATTGCACGCTGGCCGCCAAAATCATCGGGTGACGAACGTCGGACCTCGACAATCGCACCAGCTTGCTGCGAAAGGACTTGCGCGTTAACGAAGGCTGGCGACGACATCGCGAAGTCGGGGGTCAGTGATGCTGCCTGATTCGAGGGCGAGCAGATGTTTCAGGAAGGAGCAACCGGGCCCAAAGCGATCCAGGGTCCAATACCAGACGAAAGTGCTACTGCTGCACAGTTTCGGCGGAGAGGATTTCGCGAAGTTTCGATGCAAGCGAAGCCATGTTGAAGGGCTTCTGCAGAAGTACGGCGTCGCTTTCTAGAATGCCGTGGTGTACCACGGCCTGATCGGTATACCCAGACATGTAGAGGATCTTTATGCCCGGTCGCGAAATGGAGATGCGGTCGGCAAGCTCGCGGCCGCTAATGCCGGGCATCACAACGTCGGTCATCAACATATGAATCGGTCCGGCATGCATGGCGGAGAGTTCGAGGGCGGTGTGACCGTCTTCGGCTTCCAGCACAGTATAGCCACTCATTTCCAGGTACTGACGCGCGAGTTCGCGGACTCCCTTTTCGTCTTCGACGAGAAGAATGACCTCTGACCCTCGCGGAGCGGCTCCAAAGTCCAAGCGCCGGTCAAGGATTTCCGCGGGAACTTCTTCTTCTTCAATTTTAGGCAGATAAATCTTGAAGGTTGTGCCCTGGCCCGGTTCGCTGTAAACCCAAATATATCCGCCGCTCTGCTTCACGATGCCGTACACAGTGGCGAGACCGAGACCAGTACCCTTCCCTTTTTCCTTGGTGGTGTAGAACGGCTCGAAAATGTGCACTTGCGTGGCGGCATCCATGCCGCAGCCATTATCGGTGACGGCCAACATGACGTACTCTCCGGCGGTGAGTACGGCGGGCGGCTGGGCGTTCGATTGATCCAGCTCTACGTTTGCGGTTTCGAGCATCAGGCGGCCGCCACGCGGCATGGCGTCGCGGGCGTTCACGGCCAGATTCATGACCACCTGTTCGATCTGGCTGCGGTCAGCTTTGACGAGCCACAGATCGCTTTCGGTGGAGGTACACAATTCGATGTCTTCTCCGATCAGGCGGCGAAGAATTTTTTCCATGTCGTTAACTACGCTGTGGATGTTCAGGACTTTCGGCGCGAGCATCTGCTTGCGGCTGAAGGCCAGTAATTGCTGAGTGAGAGACGTAGCACGTCGCGCGGCCGTTTGAATTTGTTCGGCACTGCGCCGCAAAGACTCGCCAACGGGAAGGCGATCCGCCATCAGGTCGGCGTAACCCTGGATCACCATAAGCAAGTTGTTGAAATCGTGCGCGATGCCGCCGGCCAAGCGCCCCACGGCTTCCATTTTTTGCGCCTGACGAAATTGTTCTTCAAGCCGCTTGCGATCGGTCACGTCGAGCGCCATGCAGATGGCGCCGCAAACTTCGCCACCGGAGTCGCGCAGCGGCTCGACGTGGCAGGCGTAGGAGCCCTCCTTCCAATCCACATGGAAAGTAACCGGCTCGCCGGCCACTGCGCGGCGATGCGCCGCGATGGGCGCAAATGAAGAATCGCTGGCCTCAAAAAAATCTGTCAGCGACATGCCGACAACCTGGTCGGGCTTGAGGCCGAGCCGCGCCAGCCCGGCGCCGAGCGAAGAAGTAAAGCGCAGATTCATATCCACGCTCCACACCACCGCGGGCAATTGCTCGATCAGCACTCGGAGCCGGGCTTCGCTCTCGCGCACGCGAGCTTCCGCGCGTTTGCGTTCGATGGCGAAGGCGATTTGGCCACCCACGGAAGATAAAAACTCGAGATCCTGCTGGGTGTACGCATTGTGGCGTTCGTAGCTCTGGACCACCAGCACGCCGATGGTTTCCGAAGGAGTTCTCAGCGGGACGCCGAGCCACGAACGCGATGGAGTTCCTTCCAACTCAACCTCGCCGAGCGCCGCCAGTTCTCCAAACCGTTGGGGCGGAATTAGTTCGGCCTTACCGGTACGAAATATGTAAGCGGCGCAATTGCGACCCAGCTCTTGCGGCGCCGGCGGAGGATCAAACTGATCGCGGAAAAACTCGAAGTTAAACATTCCCGACGCTGGATCGTGGAGCGCCACGAAGCAATTGTCGGCGTCGAGAGCCTTGCTGAGGGCTCCGTGAATCACGGCGAGCAATTCGTCGAGGTTGTCGGTGACGCCCACAGCGTGGATGATCTCCGTGCTCACCTGGCGGCGAAGTTCCGCGACCTTGCGGTCGGTGATGTCCTCGGCTGTGCCGTCGTGGCTGACGATTTTCCCGCTGGCGTCACGCAGGGCGCGGACGTTCATGGAGATCCAGATAACGCTTCCGTCTTTGCGTGGCATCTGGCACTCAAAGCCGTTCAATTCGCCGGTTTTTTCAAGTTGGCGCTTCACTTCATCACGCATCGACGGATCCACGTAAAGCTGTTTCCCTATGTCGTGAATTTCCGCGATCATTTCGGCCGGCGACGAATATCCGGCGATACGCGCCATTGCCGGATTTACCGTTAGGAATTTCCCGGCAGGAGTGGACTCGAAGAAGCCCTCGATAGCATTTTCGAAAATCCTCTGGTAACGCTCTTCGGCAAGGTGCTGCGCGTTTTCGGCGCGATTCCGGTCGGTGATGTCTTCGTAGATGCCGAAGCAGCCCTGCGGTTCACCGTTCACCACCAGCGGCACGCCGGTGATACGAACGTCGATCATCTGGCCGTCGCGCCGGCGCCTTTTCGCTTTCAGGCAAACGCTGCCGCCGCTTGCAATATTTTCGACCAAGCCTACCGTTTCGGCTTCGCGGCCCGGCGCCGAGACCAGCGATTCAAGAGTGCGGCCACGAGCTTCGTCCAGTGCGTAGCCGAACAGGTGCTCGAATGCCGGATTACACATTTGCACCCGGCGCTTCATGTCGATGGCGACAATTGCGGTCGGGTTATTTTCGGTGAGGGCCCGAAGAAACGCGGTGTGTTCGGCGATTTGGCGCTCTGCCGACCGGCGCACGGTAACATCCTGAATCACCGCCAGTACCGCTTGTTTGCCCGCGAACGAGATTCCCTCAGAGGTGACTTCTACTTCGAAGATCTCTCCGTTTTTCCGGCGGTGTTTCCAGCAGCCTCGGCATGCGGCCGGCTTGGTCGCGTTTCGTGCCGCCTCCATCAAACGGGGGATGTCCTCGGCGGGCCGAATATCGGTGATGCGCATGCGGAGGAACTCATCGCGGGAGTAGCCGTAAGCCCTAACCGCGGCTGCGTTTACTTCCAGGAACTTGAGTGTCTTGCATTGGAAGACAAACATCGGGTAAGGATTGCTGGAAAACAGGAGTTCGAAATTCGTGTCGGTGGCGAGAGAAACCAGCGCGCCCGGTCCACTGGCGATCTCGACGGCAGGCCGATTGGCCTTGCGCGTCACAGTTTTAGCGGCGCGAGAGGCGGGCTTCCGCTTGCGGTTGCCCGCGGTTTTTCGAGTCGGCATGGGTCCAAGCGCAATTAGAATAAGAGCTTAGGCATGGCTGGGCGAATCAGCCCCGCCAAAATATTTATATCGGCCCGTACGTGGGGGGACAATGGTACGTCCGTACCACATGTGATCACCTTAAATTCCTCTAGAGGTGAACCAGGCATTTGAGCGAAGAGCTTGCGCCTTGGATTCCGTCGGGTAAGATAGAAACAGAAAGCAGCGGCAGGCTTTCTGGCGATGATGAAAAAGCTGGAACAGACAGCTGGCGACACTCCTCATGTTCCAAGCAGCTTCGACGACGAAATAGAGGCGATCGCGCAGGCGAATCATGGCGATCCGTTCCGCGTCCTGGGTCCGCACTGGGTGGAGCGGGACGCGAAACCTTCGCTGGCAGTGCGCACGTTTCGTCGAGGTGCCAGTGCGGCAGAACTGGTGTGGAAATCCAGCGGCAAAGCATTTCCCTCCAATCAAATCCATGCAGATGGCATGTTCGAGGCGATTTTGCCGGCGCCAGCGATCGGTGTGGCGGCGAACCAGCCCGTGGCGCCGGACTCCTATCGCTGGAGATACCGGTTCGCAGATGGCCGCGAAGTCGACTGCTTCGATCCCTACGCGTTTCCGCCCGTGCTGACCGACTACGACCTATACCTTTCCGGCGAAGGGACCGACCTGCAGAAATATGAAAAAATGGGAGCGCATTTGCGTGAAGTGGCGGGCGTGCCAGGCGTTCATTTCGGCGTGTGGGCTCCGAACGCTTCGCGCGTGAGCGTGATGGGCGACTTCAATTCGTGGGACGGCACCGCACATCCCATGCGCAGCCGCGGCGAGAGCGGCATCTGGGAACTTTTCATTCCGGAGCTCAAACAAGGCACGCTCTACAAATTCGAGATTCTTTCGCGCTTCGGGGATCAGTTGGCGCAAAAAGCTGATCCGTATGGATTCGCCGCGGAAATGCGGCCAAAGAGCGCGTCTGTAGTCTGGGACTTGCACCGCTACGGATGGAAGGATTCCGCCTGGCTGTCGACGCGCTCCGCGCGCGATTGGCTGCACTCTCCGCTGACCATCTACGAAGTCCACGCCGGATCGTGGCGCCGCAAAACGGATGATGGTTACCGCTGGCTGACATATCGCGAAATGGCCGAAGAACTAGTTCCGTACGCTAAGAAAATGGGCTTCACGCATATCGAGCTGATGCCCATCATGGAACATCCGCTGGACGCCTCGTGGGGCTATCAGACCCTCGGCTATTACGCGGTGACCAGCCGCTTCGGCACGCCGGATGATTTCAAATATTTCGTGGATCGCTGCCATCAAGAAGGGCTCGGCGTGCTGCTCGATTGGACGCCCGCGCATTTCCCGCGCGATGGACACGGGCTGGCATCTTTCGACGGGACGCACTTATACGAGCATGAAGATCCGCGGTTGGGCGCGCATCCCGATTGGGGCACGCTCGTTTTTAACTACGGGCGCAACGAAGTTCGTAATTTCCTCACGGCCAACGCGCTTTTCTGGATCAGCGAGTATCACATCGACGGCTTGCGCGTGGACGCGGTGGCTTCGATGCTTTACCTGGACTATTCACGCCAGCCCGGCGAATGGATTCCAAACGTACACGGCGGGCGCGAAAACCTGGAGGCGATTGCGTTTCTGAAACGTCTGAACGAAGTGCTGCACGAGCGGCATCCTGGCGCGTTGATGATTGCGGAAGAATCCACGTCGTGGCCCGCCGTGTCGCGGCCGACCTACGTTGGCGGCCTCGGCTTCGATCTGAAATGGAATATGGGCTGGATGAACGACACGCTGCGCTACTTCGCGCAGGATCCGATTCACCGGCAATACCATCACGGCGAGCTGACTTTCTCAATGCTCTACGCGTTCCACGAGAACTTCGTCCTGCCGCTTTCGCATGACGAGGTGGTCCACGGCAAACGCGCGCTGCTGGAAAAAATGCCGGGAGACGACTGGCAGAAGTTCGCGAACTTGCGGCTGCTATTCGGATACATGTACGCGCATCCGGGCAAAAAGCTGATGTTCATGGGATGCGAACTGGCGCAGCGAAGCGAGTTTTGGGACGAAGCGTCTGTGGAATGGACTTTGGAGGATTCGCCGCCGCATCGGGGCATTCAGCGGTTGGTCGCTGATCTCAACCGGCTGCACACGCAGGAATCGGCGCTTCATCAGATCGATTTCGAATGGTCAGGCTTCGAATGGATCGAGGTGAACGACGCAGCGGCCAGCGTGCTGGCTTTCTTGCGGCACGGAAAAACCCCGGACGATTTTATCGAGGCGATCTGCAATTTCACCCCAGTGGTTCGCGAATACCGAGTTGGAGTGCCGCGCGCCGGCTTCTACCGCGAAATTCTGAATTCCGATTCCACTTTCTACGGCGGGACGGATATCGGCAACGCGGGCGGCGTGATGGCCGAGCCCATTCCGTGGAACGACCGGCCCTACTCGATCAAGCTGAATCTGCCGCCGCTCGCCGTCCTATACTTCAAACCCCAGTGAGATTCATGCCGACTTCCGGCGCGAATTATTAGCACGCGAAAAAAACAGAGACGATCTTCCGATCGCCCCTCGCAAAACTTCGTGTGACAGCCCGAGCTACGCCGCTGTGAGCGCCAACTCCTTCGGCTCTTCCAGCGATGCCGCAGGCCAGCTTTTCAGTTCTGGCATGCAATGCTTGACGAAGCACTTCACGTTGCGCTCGGCTTCCTCGTACGGCATGCCGCCGAAATGGAAGTTCGGCATGACGCCTTGCATGTCGATCAGGTCCTTCATCGCGGCAAGCTTTTCGAGTACCTGTTTTGGCGTGCCCCAGGGCATTAGCTGGATGTAGTCCTCGACGGCCTTGTCCGCGCCGATTGAGTTCATGTACTTGCTCATTTCGGCGTAGCGCTCGTAACCCTTGGTGCTTTCGAAATGCTTTCCGAGGATTTCATAATGATCGAGAGCGGCACGGTAATTCGCATCGAGATACTTGCGCGCCAATTCTTCAGCGCGGTCGGCGCTTTCGTCCACGAAGCAGAAACCGGAGCAGAACGGCTTTGGCGGCTCGGTGCCGGCATGATGCTCCTGCCAGCATTTGTGGTAGAGATCAAAGTCCGCAGTCACTTGCTTCCACGACTTTTGCAAGATCACCAGCATGCCAAGTCCTAGACGCGCCACCACCGGCACGGAATCCGCCGATGCCGCGGCCGCAAACGAGCGGCCTTTGAACGACTTGAATGGCCGCGGACGAATTTCCCGCCGTGGCTGCCTCACCGTGGCGCCACCTTCGACGAAACCAGTTTCGAGCGCATTCAAAATCATTTCGGTAAATTCGTCGAAGCGGCGACGACCTTCGTTCTGATCAATGCGCAGCCCTTCAAATTCCCTGCGCGCCAGTCCGCGTCCAACGCCCAATATGTAGCGCCCGCCAGAATAGTGATCGAGCAGGACGATCTGCTCCGCGAGCCGCACCGGATCGTGCCAGGGCACTACGATGACCATGGAGCCAAGCTTCACCCGCTTGGTTTTCCCTGCGATGAACGACAGAAGCTGCAACACATCCGGGCTGATCGAATAATTATCGAAGTGATGTTCCGTGGCCCAAACCGAATCCATCCCCAGATCTTCGGCCATCAGGCACAAGCCCAATTCGTGCTTCATGAAAAGTTCGTCGGGATAATCGCTTAAATGTTGAAAGCCGGTTCCGTATCCAACGTGCATAGAGCCCACCTCCTATGTGTCCTTCCGCCGAAGAATCCACAGGCGATTCCGCCTATTCGCCTTTCGCGCACTATACCAAATTGAACCGCTAGCGAGCCACTTTCGTCAATGTGTCGTTAACGGGCGAAAAAGCAAGAAACAGAATTGGGCCTCAGAACGCGTCTTCGGCTTTACAGCGGTGGCCTGGCAGTCCACGCCGCGGATCGACTTTGGAACGCTGTGAGAGCTTTGTGAAGCTTCACAGGGCCGATCTGGGAACGTTCCGAACTCGACAAGAGCGATCATTGAACGAATGTCGCATTCCTTGGCCGAAGGTCGTGGGAAACTTACTAGAAGTGTGGCCGTAGGGATTGCGTGGCGGCGGTGTACAATCCCGGTGCGTTGCGTCTAAAATTCAGGAATAGCTAACCCATCGTGTCGAATCCCCAGGAACATTTCGTCGCGGTAATTGGCGGAGCGATTTCCGGCTCGGTGGCCGCTGAAATATTGGCCGATCATGGCATCCGAGTGGCCGTCTTCGAACAGAACGCGCGGCCGTACGGAAAAATTGAAGATGGACTGCCGCGCTGGCACGTGGAGCAGCGCAAGCAGGAGTACGCGCGCATCGATGCGCGCCTGCGCAAGCCCGGGGTCTATTTCATCCCCTGCACCAAGCTCGGGCGCGACATTCAATTTGAAGATCTCAACAAGAATTGGGGATTCTCCGCGGTGATTTTGGCGAACGGCGCTTGGCGCGACCGCGATCTGGGCGTTCCGGGCGCGAACGCTTACGTCGGCAAAGGGCTCGTGTACCAGAATCCGTTCATCTACTGGTACAACCACAAGAACGAACGCAGCTATAGCGGACCTCGCTACGAAACGCCGGACGGCACGCTAGTCGTCGGCGGAGGACTGGCGTCGCTCGATGTGGTGAAGGTGCTACAACTCGAAAATTACGAGCGCGCGCTACGCGCACGCGGCATCGAGACCAACGTTCACGAGCTGGAAAAAGGGATTCCCGCCGTTTGCAAAGAGCACGGTGTGCGACCCGAAGACCTCGGCATCAAAGGGTGCCTGCTGATTTACCGCCGGCGCGAACAGGATATGCCGCTTGCGCAGCCTCCCGACAATCCTACGCCCGATCAAATGGCCAAAACGGAACAGGTGCGTCAAAAAATGCTGCGCCTCGCTCGCGACAAATATCTGTTCCGTTTTCAGGACCGCCGCATGGCCACCGGGCTGATCGTCGAAAGCGGACGGCTGGTGGGCTTGAAATTAGCCGAGACAATGATTCAAGGCCGTCGCGCCGAGCCGGTCCCCGGAACCGAGCAGGAGATTCGCACGCCTTTGGTGATCAGTTCGATCGGTTCCGTCCCGGAAATTCTGCCGGGAATTTTGACGAAGGGCGAATATTACGCGTTCGCCGACGAACCAACGCCGCGCCACACCGAACATCGCCACGTGTTCGGGGTGGGCAACGTCGTCACTGGCCAAGGAAATATCCGCGTCTCGCTCGTGCACAGCCAGGGCGTGACCAAGCGGCTGATCGCGGACTACGCTCGCATCGGCACCGACACGGAGAACTTGTCTGCAATGGCCGCACCAGCCGAAGAGCGTTCCGTGGAGCGAACCGAAGCGGTGATCGAACGCGTGCAATGCTGGCCGCCGCTCCCCACGGAGCAGATCGCGAAGCTCGAACAGCGCGTTCGCAAGCTTCAGGAGCGCGTCGGTTACACCGGCGATTACGATTCGTGGATAGCCAAGGTCACCCCGCCCGACCTCGAGTAATCATCATTCAGTTTGTCGGCTGCTGGGGCATCATATTCATGGGGTTAAACGGCTGCGGCGTGCCGGTAATCTTGTCTTTCACGTCCGTCAGTTTTTTCACCAGCACCACGGTAGAACCGTCTTTGTCCTGGTTCTTTACTAATCCGAACGGGTGCACTGATTCGCTCACCCACGCTTCGCCCGATCCGTCCTTCATGCGGTAGTGGCGGCAGGAAAATGTGCCTGCGGGCGTAGTGATGGATTCCGTTCCCAGATCGTCTGCTTTATTGCGAATGTCCGCCAGATTGGTGCCGCGATTCGCATTTTGCATTTGCGCCGGCATCTCCATCGGGGGCCGGCCCGGCATCTGCATGATCATCTTGCTCATCACCATGTTGCCGCTGTTCACCGTCGCAAACGTTTTGATCACCATCTCTCCCATCGGCGTGCCGGCAAATGTGAACTCCATCCAGTATCCATCCTGACCGTTCACGGTGTCTTTGCCGACGATTGCGAAGTCCATGGTGTTCTTGCGGCCGTTGCTATTTTGCATCTCATATTCGGCGCCTGCGCCAACCACGGGATTGAACACTCCCTGTGGTATTTGCGGCCTGCCGAACATCTGCGCTCCGGCCGGCAAGGCTATCAGCAAGAAAAATGTAACGATCAGCGACTGCTTCAGTAACGTCATGGTGATCTCTCCTCAGAACAACGCTCTCTCCGAACTTAGCACCGGAGATTTTGGGCTCATTGTAACGCAGTTGGAGCCCGCATGAGGTCCGTCTTATCGCGCACAAAAGCCGAGCCGTCGACGGGGGAGGATTTGGGTTGCTTCCGACGATCGTTAATCGAGATCGCAGTAGGTGATCAGGCGTACGCCGTTGCGTTGGACTGCTTCGCGCACTTCCGGAGCAAGGAGCGCGTCCATCTCAACCAGCCGCTGTTGTTGCAACCGTGACCCGGTGCTCGCCAGATCGGCATCGCAGATTCCCGGATGCAGCATGATTTCCGTGCTACCTTCTGGCAGCCCCTCGATCAGTTGTCGCAAAGCAGCCGCACTCAACCGGCCGGTCATTGCTAATCCTAGAAAGTGATCCGGCGTGCGTAGCCCGTATTTGCGCGCCAGCAATTGGAACCACGGAGTGACCGCGCGCACCGCCGCGGCCGACACCAGCCGGCCCCACGAACGTTCGCCGCCGCTCTGCGTTTCCCAGGAAGCCGCCAAATCTTCAGCCGGTTTGCGTATGCGCGTGATCCCCATCTCGTGGACCACACGACCGAGCGCCTTCATCACCACTGGATGGGCGTGGGTGTGCTTGTGGGTGTCCACGTGGGTCGGCTCGATGCCTACACCGCGGATTTTCTCGATCTGCGCGCGCAGTTCGTGCTCCATATCGCGCGACCGCACCGATCCGGAACTCACTTTGGCGACGAATTGCGGCAGCGTTGCCGGAAACTTCCCCTCTGCGTCCACCAGCGACGGGATTTCCCGGGGTGGCGAAACCGCAGTCCCGCCTACAAGCACCAAATGGCAGCCAACTCCGAGCGCCGGAGCGGCTTTGGCGCGCGCCACTGCGTCATCGAAGGCGCGGCTGCTGGCCATTAGCGTTGCACTGGTCAAGATTCCATCCTGGTGCGCGCGGACGATCCCTTCGTTCACACCTCGCGTGAGGCCGAAGTCGTCGGCATTAAGGATGAGCTGTTTCATTTCTCAACAGGATAGCGGGACTGCAGGGCAAAATCATAGCACGCCTGTGCCCGAAATCAGGATCGCGCGTGGACCGAACGACTGGCAGCACCGCAGGAAAACTTTTCCGAGTCACTTAGCACTTCTCGCGCCACACTTCTTGCCACGTGCGTCGCCGCTGATGAATTTTCTGTAAAAGTTTTCAACAGTTCTGTTGAAAACCATGTGGAAAAGGCCTCCGCGCGATTCGAAATCACTGGCCAATACGGGGCTTATTCCTCTTTGCACCAGTTTCGTGCAGCAGCGCCTCTGAATAAAAGTTTATTGGCGCATCCGGCTATTTTCGGGAGTTGCAAGCAAAGGTCGACTTCAACTTTAACCGCAATTGGAACATTCGAGCGTCGATTGGGACCACTTAGTACCAGTGAGGAGGCGGTTCGAGCTTTATTTCGATCGATTCTTCGTTTTTTTCCACGTCGTACCATTTGCCGAACGTGTGCCATCCGGTGGCGATCACCTGAATCAAGATTTTGCCCTGAGGAATCGGCGGGACTTTCACTGTGCCGTCTTGATTTGTCTTCAGATCGAGCTCCGCCAGTTTGTCGTGATGCATGAAGCCGCCGTCCGTGTAAAACCGGACATACACGCTCGCATTTCCTACGGGCCTTCCGTCGTTCGTCAGCACCAGCAGCTTGAGCTTCGTGGTGTGCACGTCGGCCGACTTATCGTCTTTAGCGGCCGCCCTAGAACTGGCACTGCGCATCAGCGACGCGGCGCGCGTTGGCGCGAAGAAACCGGCCGCGCCCAAAGTGGCCGCCGAGAATAGAATCACCCGTTGAAGCCTTGATTTTGATCGTCGCCCGGTTGCTTTCCGATCCATGTTGGTATCTTTTACTCCAAAATGGGACGCCTCTCAACTCTAACGTCAATGCCCGTGGTATCGTGTCTGCTTTCATTCGCACTGACCTCTGCTGTCATGGGCTTGCGGGGCGCCAAACCGAACCAGCGCACCAACGAAAAGCGAGCAGCATCGTTCACAGGAGGCTTCATGGGATTTTCGACTGACGCAATCCACGTAGGACAGGAGCCCGATCCTCTCACCGGAGCTGTGGTCGCGCCGATCTATCAGACGTCGACCTACGTGCTCGATGAGTTGGGGAAAAACAAGGGCTACGACTACGCGCGTACCAATCACCCGAACCGCAAGGCCCTGGAACGCACTCTCGCCAAGCTCGAAGGTGGCGTCGACGCGTTCGTTTTCAGTTCGGGAATGGCAGCGATCGACGCCGTACTGCGGCTGCTGCGTCCCGGCGATCACGCGATCGTCACCAAAGGAATCTACGGTGGCGCCCACCGCCTGATGACCAAGTTTCTGGTGGAATTCGGCCTCGAATTCAGCTTCGTCGACACGACTCGCCTCGATTTAATTGAACAGACGATCAAGCCGTCCACGAAAATGATCTACGTCGATACCCCGACGAATCCTACGCTCGTAGTTACCGACATAGCAGGCGTTTCCGCTCTGGCGCGCTCCGGAAATCTCACGTTCGTCGTGGATAACACCTTCATGAGCCCCTATTTTCAGAATCCGCTGGCGCTGGGCGCGGACGCAGTGGTCCACTCGGTTACCAAATACCTCAACGGCCACAGTGATTGCACCGGCGGCGCGGTGATTCTCGCGCGACCGGAGGATGCAGAGCGCGTCCACTTCATCCAACGCGCTGCCGGAGCTGGGCTTGCGCCCATGGATTGCTTTCTGGTGTCGCGGGGCATTAAAACGCTCGTTGTGCGAATGGAGCGCCATAACTCCAATGGAATCGCCATCGCCAAGCATTTAGCGTCCCATCCAAAGGTTAAGCACGTGAATTATCCGGGCTTAGCCTCCCATCCGCAGCACGAACTGGCGAAACGCCAGCAGCGCGGCTTCGGCGCGATGATGTCGTTCGACGTTGGCTCTCAAGAGGCAGCGCGCAAGGTGTTGAACGCGCAGCGCATCTGCTCGCTCGGCGAGAGCCTGGGCGGAGTGGAGACGCTCATCTGCCATCCCGCGACCATGACCCATTCATCCATGCCTCCCGAAGTGCGCCGAGAATTTGGGATTACCGATGGTTTGATTCGGCTGTCGGTGGGAATTGAAGACGAGGAGGACCTGATCGCGGACCTCGATCAGGGGCTTGCGCTGGTGTAGCGCGGAGTGCCGCTCGGGCGCTCTTGGCTTCCGTCTTTCGGCCGGGCACCGGAGCTAGCTTTTCGGTCGCTTCACCGAATCGTCGATCCACGCAAGGTACGAGCGCGAGCCTCGCTCAACCGGCAGCGCGATGATCTCCGGCACATCGTAGCTGTGCAGCCGCCGCACTTCCGTTTCGAGCGCCGCGAAGCGCTTGCGCGTGGTTTTAATCACCAGCAGAAACTCGCGCGCCGTCTCGACTTTTCCCTTCCAGCGATAAATCGACTCGGCGGGCGCCTGTAAAACGTTCACGCAGGCGGCCAGCCTAGCCTCGACAAGCGCCCGCGCGATCTGCCGCGCCTCTTTCTGCGACCCGCATGTAACCAGCACGATGATTTTTTTGGTCATACTTCACGCCCGAAGGTTTCGGGATGCAGCTAGCGGCGAAAACGCTCCATTCGACGATTCTCTGATTCCAGCCGGTTGCGCGACACGATACAATGTCTCGCCCGCCTGGGCAAATAATGACGAACGCGATCCATTTCGGCACCTCCGGCTGGCGCGGCATCATCGCCGAAGATTTCACTTTCGCGGGCGTTCGTCGTGCGTCCGCCGCCATCGCGGGACACGTCTGCGCCTCAAAAAAATCGCCGGTGATAATCGTCGGCTACGATACGCGCTTCTTCTCTGAAGATTTTGCGCGCGCCTCGGCCTCCGTTCTGCGCACACATGGGTGCCGCGTGCTGATGTGCGGTGAGGCCACGCCCACTCCCGTGATCGCTCACGCCGTGATCCACGGCAAGCTCGATGGCGCCGTTAACATCACCGCCAGCCACAATCCCGCCGCGTACAACGGTCTGAAGTTTTCCGGCCCCGATGGCGGTCCGGCCTTGCCAGAAGCAACCAAAGACATCGAAAAACGCGCCGCCGCGCTGAAAGATGACTTCACGTTGCCCGCGCACGACGAGCCCGCGTCCGACTTCGAGTCCATCGACCCGCGCGGCCCGTACGTCGAGCAGCTCCGTAAAATGATTCGCTTCGAGGTTCTCGGCAAAACGAAGGAATCGTTCGTCTACGATGCGCTGCACGGCTGCGGGGCCGGATGGCTGAATCGCATCCTCAAGGAAAGCGGCGTTTCCGTCGCGTCGATCCGCACGCATCGCGATGTACTCTTCGACGGCACCGGCCCCGATCCCTCCGAAGACAACGTTCCTGAGCTGAAAAAGGACGTGGTCGAAAAGCACGCGCTCGCGGGCCTCGCCACCGATGGCGACGCGGACCGCTTCGGCATCGTCGATCGCGACGGCTCGTTCGTCTCGCCGAACCACATTCTTGGCTTGTGTTTCGATTATCTTTTGCAAACGCGCGGCCACAAACTGGGCGCGTCGCGCAGCGTTGCCACCACGCATTTGCTCGACGCCGTCGCGAAGCTCCACGGCACGCAAGTATACGAGACGCCGGTGGGCTTCAAATACGTTGGCCCGTTGCTGCGCGAAGACAAAATCGCACTCGGCGGCGAAGAAAGCGCGGGCATGACCATTCGCGGACATCTGCCGGAAAAAGACGGCATCCTCGCTTGCCTGCTGGTCGCGGAGATGATCGCCGCGCGCCAGACTTCACTTGCCGACCAGCTGCGAGACCTCTTCAAGCGTGTTGGCCGTGAATTTTGGCCCGTTCGCCTGAACCTGCATCTGCCGCCGGAAGTGCAAGCCAAGCTCCCCGAGCGCCTTCGCGCCGACTTCAAGGAGTTTACTGGACGGCGCGTTGCCCGCACGAATCGCATTGACGGCTTGAAGTTCATCTTTGAGAATGGCGACTGGCTTCTGATGCGCGCCTCTGGCACCGAGCCGGTGGTTCGGATCTACACCGAAGCAGCCAGTGTGGTTGAATCGCGAAAACTCGCTGCCGACGCGCAAGCCTGGGTGAATGAATGAATTTGCGTGGCCAAAAAATTTCGCGACCGGTGATTGACTCCGCGGACACCCGGCTGCAAAGCTTCTCGGAGCAGCTCGGACAATTCTGGCGGCGCAATCTGATGTGGATTTTGCTGGCCGGTCTGGGACTGCTGATCCTGCAGGACGTTTTTGGCATGCACGGCGTGCTGGCCATGCGCCGCGCTCAGCACGAAGCCACGCACGAACAGCGGGAAATCAACCGCATCAATCAGGAAAATGTTCAGTTGCAGAACCGCGTGAATTCCCTGAAGACCGACCCGCAGGCCATCGAACGCATTGCCCGCGAGCAGATGGGCCTCGCGCGCCCTGGTGAGTACATCTTCAAAATTCCACCGGCAGCGAGCCAAAAGAGCGGTCACGCGTCGCCTACTCCCGGAACCCAGGCTGGCGCTCCCGCAAAAACTCCTTAGCCTTCCGTAACCGCGTCTCCTGCGCCAAATAGCTGCCCAGCGCGCCGCCGTATCCAAGCCCACACTTCAGCGCCGCGCCCCTTCGTGCGCGTGCGCGCGATCGAAAGCAGCAGCATCGCAACGAATATGATCGCCAGCCCCAGCGTCGCCATCGGCACGCCCTCTGCCCTCTTCGGCAGAATCGAGAATTTGCCGTAAACGAACTCGATGTGCACCCAGTAGACCAGCAGCGAAGTCTGGCCCATTTGCATCAGCGGACTGAACTTCAGCCGCCCCGGTCCCCACTGGCAATACGCGAATGCCGCCAGCATCAGCATCAGCAAGATCGAGAGCCGGGCCAGGAAAAAATTAGGGCTGGTGTGCCAATAATCGTACGAAGCGTAGAGCCGCACCGAATTTCCGTCCAGCGCATGCGCCACATAGAAGAGCACCACTCCGCCCGCTCCGAGTATCGCCACTGCCTTCGCCGGATTCTTGGACGGCCAATCCGCAAACAGCACCAGCCCGACAGCCAATCCCGCGAACGCAAACGCAGACCACGGGAACATCGGAAACAGCCATGGCTGCGGCGTCCCGAGGTTGTGGACGCCATTGATGTACGATTCGAGATACCACGGCAGCCAGTTCGGACTCCACGTGGTCCACAGCGGCGGCGTAACCATCGCGACCCCTAGTGCCAACGCGGCCGCTAAAATCGCATTCGCCGTGCGTGTCCGCGCAATCCAGCAGACCGCGCCCATCGCCACGATAGAAAGTCCGATCATGTTCAACACGTCTACGCGCGCCAGGTCCGTCCACGGCGCAGCCGGCCATGCCAGCGCAAACTCCTGTACCCGGAATACCAACCCTAGTGCGAAGATCTCGAATCCGCGGCGAATCATCCGCATCGCAATTTTGCCGTCCGCGATTCCCTTCCGCCGCATGCGGTCCGTTACCAATGCGCATGCGACGCCCGATAGAAACACGAACAGCGGCGCCGGTAGAGTCCCGCTGAACCGCGACCAATAGAAAACGCTGCCTTGCCGCGCCGCACCGCCGAGCCACGCGTCGTATGCGTGCACTTCGAACATCCCCAGGCACGCCAACCCGCGCAGCCAATCGATATAACCCAACCTCTGTGGTTGCGGGGCTACCAAAGCGCCGCTGCGTTTTGGGGTAGTATCAGGTCCCATTTCTCTCCTCGTGCCAAACGGCGCACGTTTACAATCGTTAGTCCAGAATCGCTGAGCCCTCCCGCCAAATCAAGTTTTTATCGGCAGTGGTCGCTACTCTCCATTAAAATCTTTTTGCGTGCCAACCACTTCCAACCCTCGCCGGATGCCCTTTTCGGTGGCCGTCACTATTTGGACGGTGATCGTCGTGCTCGCTGCGGTCTACGGAATGCTGCTCGGCTTTGGCGGCCCGCGGTTCGCGATCGCCATCGGCATCGCGGCTGCGCTATTCGGCTTTGAACTTTTCCTAGCGCTTCCGAGCGTTCAAAACACGCTGCAAGGTTCGTTTGGCACGCGTCTTGGCATCCTCGCTCCGCTCGTGCCGCTGGGACTGTTCCTGATTTATTCCGTCGCCCTTGGTAATCGCGGTTCGATTACGGTCGCCGGAGCTGCATACGTCATCGCCCCTGCTCTCATTCTCGCAACCAGCGCCGGAAAACCTCCGGGCACGTGGGAAGACTATCTCGCCATAGTTGCGATCTGGCTTCCCATCGAATTTCGCTGGACGTATCACCTGTTCCCGTACCCTCCGCCGCTCACTCACACGTTGGCCATTCTTCTGGCGCTCTCGACAGGTGTCGCCGCCTTCATCCTCGTCCGCCGGCTCGATGGCGTGGGCTATGCGCTCGATTGGCGCCGCGGATATTTCGCCCACTTCGTGCTTCTCTTCATTCTGTTCGCCGCGATCGCCATTCCGCTCGGCATGAAGATCGGCTTCATCCACTGGGCCCCATCGTTCAAGCGCCTGCGCGTAGCTCCACTTACCTTGCTTGGGATTTTATTTTTTACGGCGTGGCCCGAAGAGTTTTTGTTCCGCGGCTTGCTGCAAAATCTTCTCTCGAAAACGGTGAAGAGTTCCTGGCTAGGCCTGTTCGTCGCCGCTGTTGTTTTCGGCTTTTCTCATATCTTGCATGCCCCGTTTCCTAACTGGAAGTACGTCGCGCTCGCCTCCATCGCCGGTGTTTTCTATGGCCTTGCATGGATGCGTACTCGCTCGCTCGTCCCTGGTGTGCTGATTCACGCGCTGGTGGACATCTCCTGGCACATTCTCTTCCGCTGAGAATTGTAGGACCCGGGCCCCCCGGCGCACGCCGTTCTTGCGCATGAGGAGGCGGAAATTCACCGGACCACGCCCGACAATGGGCTCGACGCCGTCGCGTACAGCTTCTTCTCAATTCTGCCCGCGAGATACGCTTTGCGCCCCGCCTCCATGGCCGCGCGCATCGCTTCCGCCATCAGCACCGCATCCTGCGCGCAGGCAATCGCCGTGTTCATCAACACGCCGTCCGCGCCTAGCTCCATCGCGATTGCCGCGTCCGATGCCGTTCCCACGCCTGCATCGATAATCAGCGGCACTTCCGTGATGCGCTCGCGCAGGATTCGCAGGTTCGCCAGATTCTGAATACCCATGCCCGACCCGATCGGAGCGCCAAGCGGCATCACCGCCGCCGCGCCCGCATCCACCAGCTTCCGCGCCGCGATCAGATCGTCATTCGTGTACGGCAGCACCACGAAGCCTTCCTTCGCCAGCGTACGTGTAGCCTCGATGAGTTGCTCGGTATCCGGGAAAAGCGTCTTTTCATCGCCGATCACTTCCAGCTTCACCCATTCCGAAAAGCCCACCTCGCGCGCCAGTCGCGCCGTGCGGACCGCTTCGTCCGCCGAGTAGCAGCCTGCGGTATTTGGCAAAATGAACATTTTGTCGCGGTCGATGTAATCGAGCAGCGATTCTTTGCTGCGGTCGGTCAAATTCACGCGACGCACCGCCACGGTGACCATCTCCGCGCCCGAAGCTGCGTGCGCTCGCGCCATTTCCTGAAAGCTGCGATATTTCCCCGTGCCCACGATCAGCCGTGATTTGAAGGCGCGCCCCGCGATCGCCAGTTGGTCATTCATTCGTCGCTCCCCACATCCATTCTACATCCCACCTGCTGCCTGTGGGCATACCGCAAGAACCGCCGTTCAGCTCACGTTCCGTTCACCGTCTTGCTTCCGCGTGAGTTTTTCCTGCGAACTTCGTCACATCCACAGACCAAAGAGCGCCCGGCTGCGGGCCAGATGGCTAAATTAGGCAAAATCTCGAAGGTTGAGTGAGCGGGAGATCGAGAACGCGGCCCCAGATCAATAGTGCCTGTGCCGTCATGATGACGAGCATCGTTGCACCAAAACGCAATACGCCAATGTTCCAGATATAGCGTCGCTCGATATCCGTGTTTCTTTACACTCGCCGGAGCCGGACTCCCTCTATGTGGTTCTCTGCGGCTTCGGCTCTTCTACGTCCGCATACATGCGCTCGATCACGTCGCGATACTGCTCCTCGATCACCCGCCGCTTCAGCTTCAGCGTATACGTCAACTGCCCGTTGCCATACGTAAAATCCTGTTGGACGATCGCGAACCGCTTGGGCTTTTCGTACTGTGCTAGCGGCGCCGTCAAGCGCTCCATCTCCGCCGTCAACAGCTCGCGCACCCACGGATCATTGCTCATCTGCGTCGCGCTCGCGAACTCGTGCCCAGTATTTCGCCCCGCGGCTTCGATCACCGGAAAATTCGGCACAATCAGAACCGACACGAATTTTCTCCTGTCACCCACCACGATCGCATTTGAAATGTACGGAGAGGTCTTCAGCGCATTTTCAATCGGCGCGGGCGCCACAAATTTTCCCCCCGCTGTTTTTAACAGTTCTTTCTTGCGGTCGGTGATGATCAGAAATCCCTGTTCGTCGATTCGCCCGATGTCTCCGGTGCAAAACCATCCATCCGCCGTGAACGCCGCTCGCGTCTCATCCGGCTTGCGGTAATAGCCCTGCATCACGCACGGTCCTTTCACCAATACTTCTCCGTCCTCGGCAATCTTCAGCTGCACGTGCGGAATCGGACGCCCCACGGTCCCGACTTTATTCACACGCGGCGAATTTGCCGTCACCACTGGTGACGTCTCCGTCAGCCCATATCCCTGGTACACCGGCAGGTGCACGCTCCAGAAAAATTCCGCCAGCTCGGGAGCCAGCGGCGCGCCGCCCGCGCTAAAAACCCGGATTCGCCCGCCTACTCCTTTGCGTATCTTTGAATACACCACGGAGTCCGCCAGATGCCACTGCAACCGCACTCCCGGAGGAACTCTCTTGTCGTACGCGCGCCACGGCACGGACTCCGCCGCCACGCGTAGCGCCCAATCGAAAATCTTCTCGCGTATTCCGCCCGCGCGGCGGCCCGTACCAATGATGTTGGCGTAGATTTTTTCGTAAAATCGCGGCACCGCCGCGACCATGGTGGGACGCACCTCCAGCAGTGCTTCTGCGACCGTCTCCATCTGCTCCACGTACGCCACCGACACGCCGTGGAAAAAATGTCCGTAGTCGATCGTCCGCTCGTAGACGTGCGCCAGCGGCAGCAGCGAAAGCGCCACATCCGCTGGCGACAAATTGAAATCGTCGCTGAAATCCGTCGCATTGGACGTCAGATTCGCGTGCGAGAGCATCACTCCCTTAGGCTCGCCCGTCGTCCCAGATGTATAGATGATCGTCGCCAGCTGATCCGAAGTGACTTCCTCGACGCGCCGCCGGTATGCCGCCACGTCGTTGTCGCGCACCCCGGCGATCAACGTTTCATATTGTAAGATTTCGGGCTGCATCGCCGCTGGCGCCCGCGCGCTGATCACCTGATCGAGTTGAGGCAAATCCCTGCGGCACTTTGCGAGTTCTTCGGCCTGCGCAGCGCCCGCCGTGATCGCGATGCGCGCGCCGGAGTCGCTCAGGATGTACTTCAGCCGTTCCGAGGATTCGTGGAAATATACGGGAACCGTCACCGCGCCCAGGCCCTGAATCGCGAAATCCGCCACGTGCCATTCGGGACAGTTCGGCGCGAAAATCCCCACCCGATCGCCCGGGCGGATTCCCAACTCTGCCAGCGCCTTCGCGAGGCTGGCCACTCGGCGCAACATCTCCTTCGACGACACCGCTTGCCAGCCATCTGCTCCGCGGTGGACCTGCGCGCGCGGGTTCGCATAGCGATCTACAGCGTCCAGAAAACACTTCGGCACCGAAGGATAGTCAGCCATTGTCCCGCCACTCTAGCCCATCGCCGCCGCTCGGCGCAATCGCACGCCTTGGGCATGGCTCCTACTGCGTCGGGCGCCAACATCAATCTCTTTTTTTTGATTTTGCAATCAGGAAGGAAATTCCAGCAGCGCGCTGAACGGCCGCTCCAGAACTACGTCGCCGGCTTTACGATCTCCGCCAGCCAATCTTCCAGCACCAACCTCTGCGCCGGCGCCACCTCTGTAAACGCCACTCCCATGCCCATGGTCGGGTCGCAGTAGACGACCTTTGCCTGGGCTTCGAAAGCGCCCTGATCGCGCGATATTCGCACACTCACAATCGTCCCAACCGGAAACGCGTTCATCGCATCCACGTAACAACCGCCGACGCCGATCTCAGACACACGCGCGAGAAGCCGCGTGTTCGATTCAATGTCAGTAACCTCAGCGGCGGCAACCATCGCGCATCGCTTCGCCGCGCGCCGCTGCGAATACCCTGAGGATTTTTTCTTGGTCAGCGTCATGCTTCTTCGCACCCCGCCTATTGCGACAGACCCACGCTACCATCGGCTTTGCCCAATTGGTATAGCGTCGAGCGCCTGCCGTTCGCGATTACTAAACAGCCGCCGCCTACGGCTGATTGGCCTCAATCGATCTTCGATTCGTCACGGTACATCACTTTGTGCCGCATCGTCTTGATCCACTCGTCGACCTGCTCGGTCGTCATCGCGCACGCGGAGTTGAAGCGGTCCCAGCTCATAATCTGATCAAGCGGCTTTTTCCAACGCTTATATGAAGCCTTCGCAGGAGGGCCGAAACACATGACGTCGATGATCGAAAGCTCCTCCGGCACTCCCAGCAAGGGCTTCATCTTGCGCTGAATATCCTCCTGCCCAATCGCCGTGATCCACCAGACGGCGTAGCCCAAAGCCGCAGCCGCCAAATGCGCGGACATCGTCGAAGCGGCCACCGATTGCAGCAGAATCCGCTCGGCGTTCCGATGATAGAGTTGGTCAAGTGCCGATCCGTCGTTCAGCACCGGAAAAGCGCGCACGAACCGGAAGTCCGCCAGCACCACGACCAGCCCCGGCGCCGTTTTCACTCCCGCGTAATTAGGTGTCGGAAACCCCATGTGCAGCTTCGCGCGCTGCTGTTGCTCGTCCATGAAGCACTGGCCGAGCGTCTGCTTCACCTGCGAGTCGGTCACCACGACGTAATGCCACGGCTGCGCGTTCGCGCCAGAAGGACCATGCCGCGCGGCCTCCAAAATCATTTCAAAGTGCTCGCGCGGTACCTGAAATGGCGCAAACGCGCGGTTCGTCATACGATTCCGCACCACATCCATCAGCGCCGCGTAGCGATCAACGCGATTGAACTGCTCCTGGTCCACCCCAACTTCACTCATCGCTCGCACCTCCACCGCAACGTTCCCTAGGAAGCCGCCAACCGAGACCATTCTATTACCATTCACCGGCCCAAACGCCTCCCATGCGGTGGTGCCCTCTTCTAGCCGGAATTCGGCGACAAGGCAGAATCCGGCTTCGCAAACGCCGAGCACCAAAAGTCGCCTCGCAGTTCTATTTGTCTGAGTCGGCAGAGGAGGGAGTAAAATGCGGCGGGCGATTCGCGGATAAGTGCGCCTTGAATCCGATGGGGACCCTGCTTTCATACCGATTTGGAGGCACGATGAAACTTGATTTGCTGGCGATTGCACCGCATCCCGACGACGTGGAGCTGACCTCCGGCGGGACGATGATCCGCATGGCGCAAGCCGGGTACAAGACCGGTATCCTCGACCTGACGCGCGGCGAGACGGGTACGCGCGGAACTCCCGAGGCGCGTCTGAAGGAGGCCGGGCGCGCCGGGAAAATCATGGGCGTGCGGGTGCGGCGCAATCTGGGATTGCCGGACGCGCATTTGACGGTCAACGACGAGTACAAAGCCGCCGTTGCCGAAGTGATCCGCGAATTCGAGCCGCGCACAGTGATCGCTCCGTACTGGGAAGGGCGTCATCCGGACCACTACACGGCGGGGCAGCTTTGCTACGAAGCGTGTTTCGTGGCGGGATTGAAGAACTATTCGCTGGGCGGACAGCCATTTCGCCCGTCGAGAATTTTGTACGCGGCAGCGTACGCTGATGTGCGGCCCACGTTTGCTGTCGAAATCACGAAGCAGTACGAACGGCGGCGGCGCGCGATTTCGGCGTATGGATCGCAGTTTCGCCCGCCGAAGCGTGAACGCAAATCGCGCGTGGCGCTGCCCCTCGACGAATTGGAAGAGCGCATGAGTCTTCAGGCGAGGCATTATGGACGGATGATCGGCGTGAAGTACGCGGAAGGCTTCGTGATGCGCGAAGTGCTGCAAATCGACGACATCGTTCGCATGCCAGGACGGTATTTGTAAGGAGTCGTCGAACCGCTCGTGTGCGAAACGTCAGCGCCCTATAGCGCTGATGCGATGCACCGAGAAGTGTAGCGGCTTGCCGTGCCTAGCCCCGACGTCTCGCCGGTTCAGGAAGTTGAGACATCACAGGTAAAGAAACGCCCCGGAATGATCGCCCGGGGCGTTTTCGTTTTAACGAGTTTTGCGGAACCACACCGAAAATGGTTACTAAAACTGGTTCCAGAGGAATTGGTTGTAGACCTCGTGGTGATACTGCACCTCGCAGCCTTTAACAAACGTGCCGAGCAAGCGTGGGCAGCGGTCGGCGGAGGCCTGCTTCAGATCAGCGTAGCGCCCTTTCACGTCCGCGCCGAGCAGCTTGGTGGTCCACTCCGCGTTGCGGAACTCCTCCATCGCCGTGTAGATGTTATCCGGCAGGTAGCGTTCGGCTTGGCGGAGATTGGCGATGTTCGCCGTGTCGCCGCAAATGCCGGTCTTGAAAACGCTTAAGAGCACGAGGTACGGATTGGCATCGGGCGCGACGGAGCGGACCTCGACGCGCATGCTCTTCGAATTGCCGATGGGAACGCGGATCATCGAGCCCCGGTCAACAGCCGAAGCTTTGAGCTGATTGGGCGCTTCGAAATGCGGATCGAGGCGGCGATATGCGTTGACGCTGGGGTTAAGCGCAAGGCAGATGTCCAGCCCGTGCGTCAGGATGCGGTCGATAAATTCCCAGCCGACCTTCGCGAGTTTTTCCTGCCCGTTGGGATCCCAGAAAAGATTCGTCCCATTTTTGCTAACGGAAACATTGGTATGCATGCCGCTGCCGTTGACGCCCACAACAGGCTTGGGCAGGAAGCTGGCGGTCATGCCGGACTTGGTGGCCACCTGCCGGCAGATCAATTTATAGAGCTGAATCTGATCGGCGGCAGCGACCACTTCTCCGTAGCCGTAATTGATTTCAAACTGCGAAGGAGCCACTTCGGGGTGGTCTTTCTCGTTCTGAAAGCCCATGGCGCGCTGCACTTCAGCGACTGTGTCGATAAACGTGCGCAGCGGATCGCTGGGCAGCGAATGGAAATAGCCGCCTGTGTTCACGTATTCGAATTTGCCGGTCTCCGGAAAGCGCTTTTCGGCATCGATGCCCGCGAACAGAAAGCCCTCGATCTCGTTAGCGGCATTGAGAGTGTAGCCATCGCTCTTGTACAGGCCATCGGCGAACGTTTTCAGCATCGCGCGCATGTCGCCGGCGTACGGTCCGCCCTGCTTATCGATCACTTCGCCGAACACCAGAATTTTCCCGGAGCCGAAGACATCGGCAGGCGCCCAGTAAAAAGCGCTCCAATCGATGCCCAGGCGAAGATCGCTTTCGCGCTGCGCTGTGAAACCGCGGATTGAAGAGCCGTCGAACGTGAGGTTGTCCCAGCTCTTCAAAAGAAATTTTTTGTCGTAGTCCAGCATTTGCAAGCGGCCCTCAAGGTCGCTGAAGAGTACCGTGACGGCCTTGATGCGCTTTTCGTCGGTCAAATACTTGAGGCGCTCTTCGCGAATTTTATCGATCGGAATGCGGCCCTGGCGCTGCTCCTTCGCTTTCAGGTTCAGATCTTCGAGTTCTGCATACGGCAATTCCAAGAAATTGCGCAGATCGTTGGACATGAATCCTCAATCTCCTTCGCTTTTAATGTTAACGTGAACGCCTGCCAACCCGGACATCGAAACCGCAAGTTAGAGCTATTTTTCCGCCACAAGCCTACCTTTTGCAGCGGCGGCGGTCCAATCGAAAATTCGGATGCGGCAGATTAACAGATGTGCCTACCGCGCGGCGTCACGGAAAAAGTGATTAGTCGCATCCAGGATTTTGATCGACGATCTACCGATACGCGAGCCGGGATTCTCGAGCGCTTTCGCCGCTCTGAAGTAACCTCGACGGTTACTTTCTCGCGTTCTAACACCGCAGAGAAGGCGAACGCAGCTGATCAAAAGAAGCGAATCTTTATTTCCGTTGCCAAGTCATCTTTCCGTAGAAGCTCCGCCGAATGCCGACCAAAGGCCCATCGTCGCCGCCAAATTCGGGGTGATGAGCTTGCAACAGATTCTGCCCAACGAAAGATAGCTCGAGTGTATTACTCACGTGCCAGCCGAGGCGTGCGTCCGCCGTCGAATAATCGCCCACAGTAGGACCTGCGGGCATGGAGGTCTGCGCGGGGAGCGCCGAAACGTACCGGAATGTGGTGTCAAACTCAAACCGCTTTGGCAGGTTGAGAAGAGATTGTGCTTCGACTTCGTGGTGCGGACTCGATCCATTGTCCGACGACGTAACCAAGCCATTAAACGACCCGGCTACGCCAGCTCTATCGTGCACGTATAGGTGCAAGTAAGAATAAGAACCCCTTAACTCCCACCAACTCGTCGGTTTCCAATCCGGCGAAATCTCGAAGCCAGTTGTGTCGCCGGCTGTCGCATTTGCAAGTGGTATTTGGACGACGGTATGGGCCGGGGCGGGCGATGCTTCCAGAAACACGCTAGTCGTACCGTAGCCGTAGAGGTCGTTGTAATCGTTGTAAAAAAAGGCTACATCCAGGTACAGGGTCTTTAGCAGTAGCTGACGATAGCCCGCCTCTGTCCCCAGCAACTGCTCCGACTTGAAATTCGGGCTTCCCAGGACACGAAAAAAAATGGGCGGATTGGCGGTCACATTGTCGGTAAGTTGCAAATCCTGGTCCAAACGCGAGGGCGTACGAACCGCGCGTGTAATCGCGGCCCAAAAAGATTGATGGTCTGTGGGCGTCCACAGCAAACGGACGTTTGGCTGTGTTTCAAAGCCACTGTAGTTGTTGTGCTCGAACTTTGAACCCAATATCAGCGAAAGCCGCTCGGGGACAATCGCTACTTGATCCTGCACAAACCAGCTGTAGATGCTGTCTGTCTCCTGGTTGGGCGTGAAATTAAGCGTAGCAAACTTCTGGGTGATGTTGTCCGGGCTCCATCTGCCGCCGGCGCCCAGCAAAATATCTTGCCGTCCATTCAGGTTGCGGTGATAAAGGAAATCGACATCGTAAGTATCGCGAATCTCGTCGAGTTGAGGACTGAGCCGCGACGTTCGATCGTAATAGGCTTGGAGTTGAAAGTCTGAGTTCGCGTCGATCTGACGATGCCAGCGTCCCAGCAGATTTCCGCCGGCCACATTATGTGGATCGTCGTAAATTTGTGCTGATGGCGGCGAGTAAGACGAGATCGAAACGCGTTCACCGTCATATCCCTTATACATATCGCCCTGAAGAGTTAGGCTGTCGCGTGGATTAAGCTGCGTATCTGTACGAAAACCGCCTTGGCCCATCTGCCATTCGTCAAACGAACTGTCATCGGGGTGGTATTCGGCAGCGCGGCCAAACGCCATGCCATAAACTCTATAACTGAAGTTCCTTCCGTTTCCTCCGCCATAGCGAAACGACCCTGTGCCCTGATCGACGTTTCCGCCAGCCACCGAGACGAGTCCCCCATGCGTGGCCTTAGCGCTTTTCGTAATAATGTTAATAACGCCGTTGACCGCGTTGGCTCCCCAGATTGTGCCGCCAGGTCCGCGAATTACCTCGATGCGATCGACATCCTCCAGCATGACGTTCTGCACGTTCCAGTACACGCCCGAAAAGAGCGGGCTGTAGACGCTTCTTCCATCGATTAGCACGAGCACTGACTTCGAGAATTCGCTGCCAAACCCGCGTATTCCAACAGACCAGTGGTCTGAATCAATCTGCGCGACTTCAACTCCAGGCACTAAACGAAGGACGTCCGGGATGTTCGTTGCGCCGGAGCGTCGAATATCTTCGCTCGTCAGAACGTAGATGGCAGCCGGAGTGTTCCAGACTTCTTGCGGTTCCTTCGAGACAGTGGTGACTTCAACGTTGCCCAACTGTTCCAGGGTCAATTGTTTGAGTGGCTCGTTTGTTTGATCGGTCTGGGGGGCCTGAGCCCAGCATGCATGTGACAGAGCAAGTAGCAAGACCAGACTTATCCAAGCGGTGCATCTGCATCGCATTCTTGCTGTGGCTCCTCAGTGAAGTGTGATCTGGCAGGTACGAAAGATAATCAGCCTCAAACAAACCTAATCGGCAAACTTGCCCAGCCTCGTTAACTTCCGCGGGCCCATTTTCGAGCGCCGCCCAAAAGCCCACGTAATATATCACCATTGCGTTGGACGCCGCAGGTCACCGCAGGGTGGCATCCCTCCATCCTCGTCTGTGTCGAGGTGAATAAGGAGTCCCAGTCCGTTTAGGAACTCGCGGCGTCTTCACCGACCAGTTCATGGGCCTGTGAAGCGGGTACATAATGAAGAACGAAGTCGATCCCGTCAGGCTGCGGCCGCACCCGCACGAGTTCGAGTTGTATTGCGACATCTAGTCGTCTCTCCTAGCGCCGATGTCTCGCCGGCAAGTTTGCGGCGGTAGCGCGCCCCATCACCCTGAGCGAAGCCGAAGTCCAACTCAGCGCTGCTGTGCCACTACGCACGCCGCAACGCGCGAAGCGAAGCGACGCAAAAACGCCCCGGCGGCACCGTCCAACTCGGGCGTTTTTCCCGGGCGCACTCTGCCGACTTGGCTCACGCCGTGCCGCCCGCGCCCCAAAAAATTCCCAAAATGGGAAATATCTTTTCCTATTAATCCAGGGAATCGCGGGCAGTCCGCTTCCTAAACCGTTGAGCACGAACGGCGCCTCACAACCTTAGCGATTCGAGCGATGGTCCAGCGCATGCAATCTTACAAATGGGGAGAAGTCCAGTCCAACGGATTCTCGGGGTCTGGGGGCGACATGGTCCGCTTCAGGTTTGCGTTGTTTTTGGTACTCTTCGCCGCGGTCGCTTTCGCAGCACGCCCAGCCCACGCAGACACTTTCTATGACGTTTCCGGAACCCTGACCCTTACGGGAAACAACGCCTGCGGCTCGTCTCCGTGCACCGAGACAATTGATTTCTCGTTCGAGTTGGACGAAGGGTTCAACTCGGTGTATGACGCTTATGGCCTGACGTTCGTCCCGGGCACCTCAACTACAACTTCTTCCGGGCCGCTGGGTACCATGTATTTCGCTGGCGCCTCCGGAGGGCCGCTCGCATATCAAACTCCAGGCCCCGGGAACGGAAACGTCAACTTCACGGCGTTTAATTCATCGCCTGACCCGGTATTCGCGGACTCGCTCGAGCTTTACGTGGCTGAGAATCTGCAGCCCGATCCGTTCATACCTTCGTTCGATGGCGGCACTCTCTACTCCTGTGCGACCGCAACCTGCGTGACTGACTTTTGTCCTCCAAGTTTCTGCACCTCAGGCGGAGTAGATCTCGGAATATTTGCTCCGGCTTCCACCGAATCTACGGTGACGGCTGCGCCTGAACCTTCTGCCCTAGCATTGCTCGCATTCGGATTGCTGGCGCTCTGCTTCCTCGGGCGCCGCAACCGCAATGGGTTCGTCGGCCGTTGGGGCGGACACAAGATAAAGAAAGAAGTCAATCCCGTTAGCATGCGCCCGCACCCCCACGAGTTCGAGCTGTATTACGACATTTAGGCCGAAAATATCGCGAGAATTTGTGTGACGCGTAGAGTCTCGGGTAGAGGTATGCCCTATCGTTTGTTTTCTATGAGTTACAGGTGATTCTACTCGATTGGCAGTCTCGGGTAGCCGGCCCACCACGCGAGGCATTTTCGGGACCCCGACAAGAACGGCGCGGCGAGCGGCTAGACGGCAAAGGCTTCGCGCGGGTGAGGCGGAGCGAATGGTAGCGCGCAACGGCGCGCATCTTACGGCATGGCTCAAGGCACCTAGCCTTGCCGGTCTTCCATCCCAACGCGAAGGACCGCATTGTGGGCCTCGGCTGAAAGCCCAGGGCTTCCATCCGGCTTCTCTCGACAGCGCAAGAGATGAGCGAGGGAATGTGAAAATTGGGTTGACGGGACGTTCCGCCCTTGCTCTGGGTCGAGCGTGTGTTTTCAGTGAGTTACGCGTGCCAAGGGTCGATTGAGTGTTCCGGCCCTGGGTGGCATGCGAGAGCGAACGAGAAGCGAATAATCGGCGTGGTTCGGATAGCGTGCGCGGCGCCTGTGCCGTCGTCTTCATCGCCCAACTCATCGCGTTCCCCTCCCCTTTTTTGGCCCGCCGCGCCCGGCGGCTTCCGAGCGTGCAATAAAAACGACCCACGGTAGCATGGGTACGGAGAAGCGTCGAGGTTCAATCGGGAGGCAGTACCCATTTCCCGTTTTGGGAATTTAGCGGATAGGGAATGGATGCTTCCGACGACGTAAAAAATCCGCACCCGCACGAGTTTGAACTGTATTACGAAATCCAGGTCGCGGGCGTCGAAACATCTGCTGGCCGACAGAGCCCGTACCTGTAGCGCCGGCGTCTCGCAGACGAATTTTCTTTGCAGTACAATCCCGGCCGTGATTACGATCCGCAGCCGGGGGCGGCTTCGGCACTGGGAAGATGACAGCGCGATTTACTTCGTAACCTTCCGACTTGCCGACTCGCTTCCCGAATCCGCGCGCCGCAGGATCGAGTTTGAACACCGGGACATCATCCGAACGGCTCGCGCAACGCACCGCACGCTTTCGCCCACCGAGGAAAAGCGCCTTGCGCAGCTGGTTCGCAGAAAAGTTGAATTGCGATTAGACGCCGGTGCGGGCGCTTGCTGGCTGGCTCAACCCAAAATCGCGGAAATCGTGCTAGAGGCTCAAGCACTTCGATGGATCGCGGTATCACCTATTCGCTTGGTGCGTGATGCCGAATTACGTTCACGTGGTGTTTCAACCGATCGCCGACCACGGCTTGGCTGGCATCGTTCACACCTGGAAATCGTACTCGTCCAAGGCGGCAAACCGCGAACTGCGTCGATCAGGAGAATTCTGGGGCCGCGAATACTTCGACCGCATTATTCGGAATTCCGCGGAATTCGAGCGGGTCGTGCGATACGTTCTCGCGAATCCGGTGAAAGCGGGTTTGCGGCAGTGGCCGTGGGTGGGACGTCGCGACCAATCGAGATAAGTCTGCCGGCGAGACGCCGGCGCTACGTCGGCACGCGGTCGTGGTGGTCCTGTAGCGGCGATCCCTTGGCCGGCAAATTTTCATTGCGCCCGCACCCGCGCGAGTTCGAGCTCTACGACGACATTTAGGGCCGGCCCCTTCCAGTTCCTAGAAGTCGCGCGCCGCGAGGCGCGAAAAACAAGGAACGCTCCATCGCTGCAATCGCACGATGGGTCGTTGGGGGGAGCCTACTTCGCTTTATTGACCAGCTCTAAAACGTAATCCATCGGAGTGACGATCGTGTACCCCGAGTTGGAAATGCTAACGTTCTGGTACGGAATCGGATAGTTCAGGGATTTTTCCTCGAACGGAACGAACTGACTTACGACACCGATCACGTTGGATTTTGCTGTGAAGGCTGACCGGTCAATTTCAACAACCGGACCGCCGCTATTGCCGGGATACGACGGGCAGTCGATGATGATTGATTTCGACGCGGGATTAAGCCCGGCGATAATGCCACTGCGAAGGAGTGGTCGTGACGGATCGAGCTGCGGGCTTCCTTGAATTCCCAGCGATGTTGGGTAGCCAAATAGCAGCACTTCGTTAGCGACCAGTACATCGGAATATTTCTTGATCGTATCGATCGATAGTGAGAGCAACCCGCCTGGAGCTGCGTTGCGAACTACTACCCCTGGGATCGTGTGGAAAGTGCCGGAGTTCGGCGGTCCTTTTGACGCTGTAGTGCCGCCCTGCACATTTTCGGCTGTGTCGCCGATGTGTACCACCGCCACGTCGGCAGTCGGGTGTAACTTCACCTCGCCATCCTCCGAGAGTTTCGTCATATCGGCTACGAGGATGTTAGTTCCTGAATCTTTCGGATCTTTCGAATACGACAGAAGAACCATTGGGCCACTTCGGACTCGGCCGTTTTGATCAAGCAGAACGTGCTTGGCAGTCACGAGATACATTTCCGCACCGGTGTTGAGATAGAGGCCGGAAGCCAGCTCATTCGGGAATTGCACGAGCACTGGGTAAGCAAGGTTGTCGTCAGGCACGGACCGCTGCGCGTTGAGCGGCCTGACCAGAAAGACCGAGAAGATCAGGAGCGCTGTAGGTATCACGATAGAACATTTTCGCATGGCGTTTTAATAAACCCTCCCTGCACGGAAGCATAGGCGAAGATAAAGCGAATCGTCAATCCGTCGAAGCTATGGAAATAGTTGGAGCTGTGGATATCAGTAACAGCCACGAAGGAACAGTGAGGCGGCGGTTGGTCTTTTTTTTGGGGCAACCGGCCGCCATGCGCAGCAGTCGCCTGCACCGCAGTTCTGCTAGACTTTCAGCGGGTCATCAACCGATGCTATTTTCTCGACGCAAATCCGGGGCGAACGGAGCGGCGGGCGCGAGCGCGGCGGACGGCGAGGCCGATCTGGCAGGCGATTCGCGGCGCGTGACGCTGAGCTTGAGCCGCGCGGGGCGATTTGCGGCGATGATGGCGCGGAGCCGTGCGTCCGTGGTGATGGAAGTGTCCGACCTGCTGGCGGGGATGTACATCTCCGACTGGGAACACCTTTCGCAATACTGGGCGGAGGAAGATCAGGAGCACGTGGAGGAAATGCTGCGCAAGCTTTGCCAGATGAGCCCGCAGCGCTGGAATTCGTGGATCGAGATGTACGAGCAGGAGCACCACGACGGCGTCGGCGAAAAGCCCTGGCGCGGCAAAAAGCGCGAGGCGCTGCGAGCCCCTCTTACTACGAATGGCCCGCTGACGAAATCGGCGGCGCTGGAGGACGTGCTGCGGCAGGCCGAGCAGATCGCTCCGCACCACGACCGCGTCGGCGACCGCAAGCTGCCCATCCTAACCAATGAAGCGGTGCTGCTGTGCGTCGCGCGCAGCTATGGAACGGAAATCAGCCGCAGCCTGGCCGCCAGCGGCATCGACACCGGCAAGCTGGAGCAGGATGCGCTCTTCCCCCGCCGCGCCCCGCTGGCTTAGGAACATGCGGGTGCGAGACGGCGAACTGTTTTCGCACAGGCTGGGGATTTGAGGGACCGTCAAGCAAGAGCGCGGCGCGGATCCGCCTTCAGTTCGCCGCGCCGGATTGCGGAATCGGCTCGGTCCTCGATGACTTAGCGGTGCGTGCTGCCGACAAAACTCGCCGTATTTCCGCGATCAACGCGCCGGTATCCGCCTTCGGCACCACCCCTTGAAGTCCAGCTGATTTGACGAAGGCCTGAAGCTGAGGGGTAACCATGAACGTGTAGACCAAAACGGAAGTGTCCGGCGAGAGGGCGCGGATTTGCTGGCCCGCCGTGATCCCGTCCAGATCCGGCATGGCAAAATCGAGCATCGCCAAATCCGGCTTCAGTTCCGCGGATTTCTCCACCGCCGCGTTACCGTCACCGACTTCGCAGCAAACTTTCCAATTTTCGTCCGCTTCTTCGACGAGTTGCGAAACAGCCAAACGGACCATGTGGTGATCGTCTGCAATTAAGATGCGAATCATGTCCACCCGCAGAAAGGGTAAGGCAACTTACCTTTGCGACCGTACGCCGCACAAACCTATAAATCAATCCGGTGAATGCCTAATTACCTGCAAGGGAAACCCGGGGCATGCGGGGCGGGCGGCGAAGGTGAAGTGGACGGGCAGAGGTAATGATCAGCAGCCGCTTTCGGCTTTTCTTTGCCGGTCGTTCCACTAGATTGGGTTTGAGGTGTCCGCAGCGAGCTGTTCCACCGCGCTCGATATCGCGCGAATCGGCGCGGACACGTGCACCGTCTCGCCGGGATCGTCCACGTCCACCACGATCGAGCCGCCCGCTTTCGAGACCTGCACGTGTTCGCCGGGTTCCTTTACTTCGACAATCACACCATCGTCCATCCCGCGCAAACCAGATAGCACCGCGCGAATCACCGGCATGTTGGGCTGCATTTGGTCAGCCGTCTGCGCCAGAGCGTATCGGGGCGCCAAGCGCACGGCAATTGGAGCCAGCATCGCGGGGGCGATTACGTAGATGTGATGACCCTGCGGCGTCTTTCCGTTCACGTCCACCTGGACGAAACCGTCGCTGCATAGCGCGCCGGCGCCTGCCAGCGCCACCCCGGTCACTCCCAGCACGATTTTTCCAAGTAGTAGCATCGCTTCGCTCCGGATTTTCGGCTGTGATCCCTCGCACCCGTCCTAGTTTCTCTAACGCGTTTAGTCCTGCGTGCTGCGCGAATCCACCCACACGCGGACCTTTTGGCCCGGGTTCCGCACCGTGACTAACGTCATATCGCCTGCGTTGCTCAAGGCCTGTAGCGCCGCCGCGATGTTCAATTGGCCGTTGTTCGCGGTGGCCAGGAGCGCGTCAACGATTTTCAGGGGAACCGTCACGTCCACGTTTTGCTTCTTGTCATTTTTGTCCGTCACGTGAACGATGATATTTCCGTTCGACTTGGCCACGCGGACATCCGCGTCCTTGCGCTTCACTGTGACGAACTCGTTGTCCGGCGCGGTCCGCAAGGCATCGAGTATCGCTCGAAGATCCACTCCGTTCATATTCGCGTTATGAATCGAGACCATGCCGTTGTGCAGGTCGCCATGGTTGATGGCCGGCAAAATCCTCTCGGCCATCGGGAGCGGGACGTTTACATTGACGCTCTCACTCTTCGCAGCATCCTGCACATTCACGTGCAAATACCTCTCCGCAGGCGCCGCCATCGCGGGCGTCACTACGGCCATCGTTCCCGTCGCCAGCAAAAAGAACACCGTTGCGATTTGGGTTCGCCGTCCCATGATCTCTCTCATCTTGTGTGTACCTCCTCCGGCCTTCCTGCCAGCTAATACGAGGTGGGTTCCCGAAATGTTCCGTGGAATTTGGGGCAAGAAAGCTTGCCCTTGCGGCAAGCCCGGCAGATTGGTTTACTGTCCGGCTGCCCGCGTTGTCAGCCTTTGACATCCGCGCAGCAGCAGAGTAGCGTCCGCATCTACGAGATCTACGAACGATCTTCACAAGGAAGGCAGCAATGGCCAAAGGATACTGGATCGTGCTGTACCGCTCGGTCTCAAACCCGGCGGCGCTCGCCGAATACGCGAGATTGGCCGGCCCCGCGATTCAAGCTGGTGGAGGACGCTTTTTAGTGCGCGGCACGCCTGCGAAGACCTTCGAAGCGGGCTTGGATCAACGCACCGTGGTGATCGAATTTGATAGCGTGGAAGCGGCCATCGCGGCTTATGAGAGCTCTGCCTATCAAGCCGCCTTGAAGGTATTGCCGGGCGCGGCCGAACGCGACGTGCGTTTTCTGGCCGGCGTTTCGTGAACTTTCTTCCCCAGATATGAATTTGGATCTGAACCGCGATTTTTTCCGTCTGCGCGGCAAAGTCTCGCTAATTTCGTCAAACCGGACAAACGAGGCTAAGAAATTCGGCGAACCGCCTATGTTCCCCGCTTGTACAAAGGTTCCAATTGCCTACACAACTCATCCACCGCCCTGAACCGACTGCGCTGTATTCAGAATGTGGTCCAGCGCATTCGCAAACTCGCCTAGAACTCGAGCGTCAAGATCGCCAGACTTTACGATCTGCTCCAAATCAGTCAGCGCCGTGGTGGTCGCCCCGAACCGCGCCGTAAGCGGTGCTTCCTTCCCCTCGTTATCAGGAACGGGCGCGGTGCGTCCCTTTCGAATTTCACGCTTGACAAACGGCCTCGCACTGTTTAGTGTACTATTACTCTAGTACACTAATGTTATTTCGCATCCATCCCGACTCGGGCGTGCCGATCTACCTGCAACTGGTGCAGCAGGTGATGCACGCCGTGGAAACCGGCGCGCTGCGGCCTGGCGAGCAGTTGCCGGCTATTCGCGCGCTGGCGGAAGACACCGTGATAAATCCCAACACCGTGGCGAAGGCGTACCGCGAACTGGAACACGAAGGAGTCATCGAACTGCTGCAGGGTCTGGGCGCATTCGTTCGGGCAGGTGCTTCTGTCGCCCGGGAGGCCGGGGCGATGAAGGATGCGCATCGGGCGGTGGGGACAGCGGTCGCGGCCATGCGGAAGCTGGGATTATCGGAGGCATCAATGCGCCGGGTTTTTGAAGCCGAGCTGACGCGGGATCAAGAAGCTCGCGAAGTAGTTTCTTCGAGGAGGTGACTTTATGCATTCGGAATCCCCTGTTATTTCGGCTGAAGGGCTCAGCAAACGGCTAGGCAGCGTCGATGCCGTCGCCGGTCTCGACTTCACGGTGCCCGCAGGATCCGTTTGCGGCTTCCTGGGCCGAAACGGCGCTGGAAAGACCACCACGATCAAGATGCTGATGGGCATGACTCGCCCGGATAGCGGCCAAGCGCGCATCTTCGGAGAGCCGATCGATGATCAAATTGCAAGCGTGCGCATCCGCCGCGGTACTGGATTCGTCCCCGAGGTTAAAGAGTTCTATCCGCTCCTGACCGTCCGGCAGATGATCGACTTCACCCGCGCCTTTTATCCCCAGTGGCGCAATGACTGGGAAGAACGATGTCTGCGGGATTACGAACTGCCGGTCGAGCAGAAAACCGGGAAACTGTCGAAAGGCATGCGCTCGAAACTGGCGCTGCTGCTGGCCTTCTCTCGCGGAGCCCAGCTTCTGATTCTCGACGAGCCCACAGATGGACTCGATCCCGTGGCGATCGAGGCGCTTCTGCAGCATGTGGTGGCGCTGGCCGGTGAAGGGCAAACCATTTTCTTTTCCTCTCACCAATTGCACGAAGTCGAGCAGATTTGCGATAGGGTCTGCCTGATCGACCATGGTAAGGCCGTTCTCGAAACCGACCTCGATGAAGCAAAGACAAGGTTTCGCAGGGTATCGATCACCTTTCCAGATTCAGTCCCCGGTCGCCTCTTCGAGGGAGCGAGCGTTGGGCGGTTGAAAGTGCGCGGCCGCTCCGTCTCGCTCCTGGTGAACGGCGACGGCGAGACCCTCGCAGCGCAGGCGCGGCAGGCCGGCGCCACAAATGTGGAATTCACGCCGGTCAGCCTGAAAGAAATTTTTCTGGAAACAGTGGGGGAAGAGCGATGATGATCGCAATTTTGCGAAAACACTGGATGGAACTCCGGCGACTCTGGTTTTTCTTGACAGCGTTCCTGCTAGTGCCCGGAATCGTCGTCGCGTTTGCTCCTCATGGCCGTCGGGGGCCGCATCATCCGGACGTGGGCGCCTTTGTTGTTCTCTACTTAGTCGTCGTTTTGGGATTCCTCCCAACTCGATTTGGCGGCACAGGGCTCGAAACTTTCCAGGGCGGCACTGCTGCGCCTGGCGGCGGTCCATCTCTCCTTTTCACGCTATCGCTGCCGATTCGACGGCGGACTTTATTCTTCTACCGGTCTTTTTCCGGATTATTGGCCATGGAGACGGTAGCGGCGGCAGGGTGGGCTATTGATGCCTTGCTCTTGGTGCACTCTGGCGCCTCTTGGCACGCGCTTGTGCCAGTGCTATGGGTTTTGCCTGCCCTTGTGCCATTCTATTTTCTGGGTAGTCTGTTGTTGACCCGGTTCACCCAGATTTCGACAGTGCAAGTACGGGTGCTCATCTTTCTAGCTCTCTACTTCGCGTTGGAATGGCTTGGCGCTCCCTTTTTAAAAAGGGCCGACATTGCTCTGCACCATTTGTCCCCGCTCTCCGTCGCGCTGGCCGTGTGTCTGCTTTCTGCGGCTTTTGCTGCGGCCACGGTCTGGCGTCTCGATCGGCAGAGCTACTAATGGCGAGAATCGGACGTCGCAGACGTCCTAAGTAGCCGGGAAATCTACTAACGGCGTATGGTCGGTAGGTCGGCTAACCGGGCATTTCTTGTGGTAGGCTGTGCTGACGTTAATGAGCCGATACTAGGTTTGTGGGTCTTTGAAAAGCTGGGCGAGGGTTTGTTGGACGCGCTCGACGGCCCGGACAAATTCGTCGATACCCACGGTTTCGCGGCTGATCTCGTGCGCGTCAGAAGCATTGGCGATCGCTTCGCACAGCTGCGCAGCGCGCCTGATACTTTCCGCCGTCAACAGCGGAATTACGGTTCGCGGATCCTGCTGTTTTGACTCGCGCTCTTGCCATTCCTGGACGCCCCAGGCCGTCTTGCGCAGATTATCGACCGCCTCGCGAAATTCGCGCAGGACGCGCGCATCAATCGGACCGGAGCGCATGTCGTACTCCAGCCGCACGAGGTCGGCGCAGGTTTTCTTCAATTGGAAGCTGACGCCCCAGAAGGTCTCGCTAGGAACCAACAGCTCGACGGCAATGCCCTGCAAGTGGCCCTCCGCATTGCGCCGTGCGCCGACTACGCGTGCGTGCGAAGACTCATGCGAAAGAAGGTTGGTCAGCTCGATCTGAATTCCCACGGCGGGATAGTTCTTCAGTTCTAGCAAACCGCCTTGCGCATTCACTTCCGTGGCCCGCCCGGTCTCGCGAAAGACTTTGCCATCGGCCTCCTGCCATGTCGCTTCCACGGTGGAGACAAAAGGAAAACGCCTGCTCCGCCGGCGTCCCGGCAGGAACGATTTTTGATCGACGATTGGCTGTGCCATGGGCACCCTTGCGAAGCTATCGCGGAGTTGATCCAGCGAACTTGCCTCCACTATAAAGGCGCGTATTGCAAAGCTCAATGGAACTGGCCGCCCTGGTTCGCTATGTCTAAATGGCTTCTTATAACCGCGATCGATCACCGTCGCAGTTTGTGATGTCCGCGTACCACGTGTTGTTGCTCGATCGCTGCCATTCGGCGTTCACGAATCGCGACTCACAAATCACGATTCGTTATTCACCAACCACCCGCGGAATCACTCAAATGATCATTTTGAAGTGCGGCCAGAGATCCTTGAGCGGCGCGATTGGCTTGTGGCAGATGTAGACCGGGATGGAGCGTTCGTTGGGCATGGCGTGCGCGGAATGGATCACGGCGGCGACGCGCACATTGCCGAAGAGCTTGATGTATTCGCTGGAACGCTCGCCGAACACGATCATGCAAGCGCCGGAGTAATTGCGCGGGCCCCAGTCGTAGTAGCTGTTGTGTCCGCTGAGCGCCGCAGGCAGTCCGAGCGCGGGACCGTAGTAGTCGATCGCTCCAGCCTCACCGTAGTTCCCTGCCAGAATGCCGCAGCTATTTCGCTCGTCCGGCGGAAGCGAATCGTAAACCTGCGAAACCGTGGTGGCAATGTTGTGCCAGCCGAACATGTCCGCGTAGAGCTGCGGGAGTTGCACGGATTCGGCGTCCCGCTCGGTTTTGGCGATTTTTCCGGCGGGCACGATGCGGTCGTAGCGCAGGAACTTGTTGATGGGCAAGAAAGGCACGCCGAACGGCGCCATCACCAGGCCGCCGGCGACAATCGCGGCGGGCAGCGCGAGGCGCACCCATTTGCGAGCAGGAGATTCGGCGAAGCGTTCGATGGCCACGCCTCCGGCCGCAAGAATCAGGGGATACGCAGGCAGCACGTAGTACGACTTGCCGTGGAGAAACAGAAACACGGCGAGCACGATCAGATAGCACCATCCGAGAAAGCGGAACGGGCGCCCCTCGCGTGTGAAAAGCAACCACGCCAATCCACCGAGCCACACCGGCAACGCGAGAGGATTCAGGAACGCCACCTGGTCGCCGAGGAAATCGAGCGCGGAGATCGGGATATTTTTGTAGCGCTGCGCGTTGCGCACCACTTCGATTTGCGGCCAACCGTGACGCGATTCCCATAGGAGGTTCGGCAAAAAGATGGCGAGGGCGATTAATCCGCCGATCCAGACCCATTTGGAGCGAAACACGCGCGCCTCGCCGGAGAGCAGGAGTCCCACGACAAGCGCGAAGCCGAAAACTAACATGGTGTGCTTGTTTTCGAGGGCTATGCCCGCGAGCGCGCCAAAGGCCAGCCACCAGCGAGGCGACGCTCCGCTGACGATGCGCACCGCGATCAGCGCGCAGGCCACCCAAAAAAGCGGCTCGAAAGCGTTCATGGAAAAGAAGCTGTCGAAAGCCAGGAACGCGGGAGCAAAGAGGGCCGAAACGGCCGCTAGGCACTGCGCGTAGATGTCGCCGCCTAGCTGGCGCGCGAAAATTCCGGTGAGGAACACGACCGCTCCGCCGGAAAGAACGGGTAGAAGGCGGAGCGCAACGATAGAAGTGCCGAAGACGTGGGCTTCGAACCAGGCGAACGCAGCGATGAGCGGAGGCTGATCGACGTAACCCCAGGCCAGGTGCCGGCCGCAAGCCATGTAATAGAGCTCATCGCGAAAGAAGCCGTAGTGGCGGATGCCTGCGAACTGAAGCAGCACTTTCACCAGCGCCAGGCCCAGGAGCAGGGCCGTTGCGCTCCCACCCCAACGCGGAAGACCGCGCCGGTGACCCCGGCTGACGACCGCCTCTTCGACTAGAGGAAAAGTGAGGGCCCCTTCCTCCAAGACTGCTTGCGTTTTACTCATGTGCTCAGCGCGGCGCGATGGGGCGCGCCGCAGATCAGCTCTCCGTCAGCTGCTTTCCCGGGCCCTTCTGACGACCTACAAACACACTGTCCGTTCACCGGACTCGGCACGAGCGTCCCGGAATTAATGCGCGGCCGGAGCGGCGACAATCGCGGCCGATTTGATGGTGTCGAGCTTCGGGAAATTCTTTTCGAGATAAGCCGCGCCCTGCGTGGTGATGGCACCCTGATCAGGCCGCTCCCCGTAGCCGCTATAGATTTTGTCGACCACATCCATGCCAGAGGTTACCAAGCCGAAGGGAGCAAACCCCTGGCGATCGAGACCGGAATTGTCCGCAAAGTTAATAAAGAGCTGCGTAGTGCGGGTGTTTGGACCTGCGGTCGCAAAGGTAAGAGTACCGCGCTTGTTACTTTGAGTGACGGGATCGTCCTTGATATTCGCACTGCGCCAAGCGCGGTTCACGGCCGGATCGGCGCTCAGGCCGAACTGGACGATGAAGCCGGGGACGACGCGGAAGAATGCGGCGCCGGTGAAGTAGCCGTGCTTGACGAGATTGTAGAAGCGGTCCGCGCCGATGGGCGCCCACGCGCGAGTAACCTGTACGACGAAATCGCCGCGCGTAGTCTCGAATTTCACGTCGTAGACGTCGGGCGCTTTCGCGTGAAGAGTCTCAGGGTGCAGAAGTGCGGGATCGATAGCCATGTGCGCCGTCCTTCGATGAGTAGGATGCGCCGTGTGGGATTGTGCCCAAAGCACGGCTCCGCCCACAGCGGCGAGTAAACACAAACTGAACCATACAGCAATGCGTTTCATCATGCAGAACCTTTCGTTCGATGAGCCGCAGCCTCCACGCGCTGCATGAGGCGCAGCAAATTTCCACCCAGGATGTTTTGAATATCGGCTTCCCGATAGTTTTCGCGTAGCAGGGCTTCGGTGATGCGCGGAAATTTTGAGGCGTCCTCCATACCGAACGGCATGCAGGCACCGTCGAAATCCGAGCCGAGCCCTACGTGATCGATTCCCGCGATTTCCGCCGCGCGGCGGACGTGGTCGATAATGCGGGTCCACTCAACACGCGGCAGCTTTCCATTCCCCGCGAACTCGCGGACGATTCTATCCCATTCGACGAGCTCGCGCGCGCCATTTTCGCCGCTGCGTTTTTTGGCTTCCGCTTCGATTTCCTTTTCGATTTCGGGGTGAGCCGCTTCGAAATCTACAAATTCCTGGCTGAGAAAACCGACGTGGAAATTCACGTGAACGAGGCCGTCTTTAGCGACGATTGCGCGGATCAAATCGTCAGTGAGGTTGCGAGGCGTATTGCAGAGCGCGCGGCAGGAGGAATGCGACGCGAACACGGGCGCTTCGCTGACTTCGAGAACGTCAAGAAGAGTTTTATCGGAGACATGCGAGACATCGACGATCATGCCGAGGCGGTTCATTTCGCGGATGACCTCTTTGCCGAAGGCAGACAGTCCATTGTGGCGGGGCGGGTCGGTTGAAGCGTCGGCCCACTCGGTGTTACGCATGTGGCTGAGCGTCATATAGCTGGCACCGAGCGACGAGAAGCGACGGAGCACGTCGAGGCTGGAATCGATCATGTGGCCGCCCTCGATGGCGATGAGGATGGCGATGTGGCCGTCCGCATGGGCGCGTTGGATATCCAGCGCGCTGCGCGCGAGGACTAAATGCTCGGTGTGGCGCGCAACTTCGCGATGGATGGCGTCGATTTGATCGACGGCGCGGCGAACGGCTTCGGAGCCGGTAACGGTGCCGGGAACCCAGACGGCAAAGAACACGGCGCTGACGCCGCCCTCGCGGAGGCGCGGAATATCGACCGAACCATTCTCATGCCGTACGGCTAGATCGAAGCCGGGCTCGAAGAGGCGCTGGGTGGTGTCGACGTGCGTATCGACGACGACGGAGCGAAAATGAAGATCGCGGGCACGGGTGGAGAGGTCACCTGCGTGAGAAAGGGACGCGGGCACCGGCTATCTCCTTAATCCATCGACGCTTGTTCGATGCCGTTCGCGGATCGCAATGCGCAGGGGCGCGTCAATGGCAATTAGTCGCGCCCAGTGAACCAGGTTTTTAGCGCGTGGCGGATCACCTGGCCGTTAATGGCAGCCAGCGATTCGGTGAGGGGAATGCCCTTGGGGCAGACCTTTACGCAATTCTGGGCGTTGTCGCAATCCTCGATGCCGCCCGGGCCCATCAACGCATCGAGGCGCTCGCCAGCGTGGAGCTTGCCGGTGGGATGCATGTTGAATAGGCGGACCTGGCTGACGATGGCGGCGCCGACGAATTGCGTGTGCTCGTTGACCTTGGGGCAAATCTCCAGACAATTGCCGCAGGTGATGCAGCGCGCGAGCGGGTAGCCGGCTTCCTGCGTGGATGTCGACATCCGCGGGCCCTCGCCAAGGTCATAGGTGCCGTCGATGGGAATCCAGCACTTGGTGCGTTTGAGGTCCTCGAACATTTTGGAGCGATCGACGACCAGATCGCGGACCAGAGGAAATTTGGTGAGCGGCTCGAGGCGAATGGGCTGATCGAGATTATCGACGAGCGCGGAGCAGGCTTGGCGCGGCTGCCCATTGATGATCATGGCGCACGCGCCGCAGACTTCCTCAAGACAATTGGCTTCGTAGCTGACCGGCGAGGATTCACGCCCATCACGAGTGACGGGCTTTTCGGCGATATCGCGCAGGCAGGTGATGACGTTCATGTGCGGCCGATAGCGAAGCTCGAATTCCTCCCAGCGAAGGGCTTCATCAGGCCGCTGGCGACGCTTTACGCGAACGATGACTGTTTTTTCTGGCATAAACTTTTTACCCCGCTGCGGTGTATTTCCTTTCGCGCGGCGGAATCAAAGACGTGTCCACGTTCTGATACTCCAGGCAAATTTTGCCGGAGTTGTAGCGAGCGATGGTGGTTTTCAGCCAATTGGCGTCGTCGCGTTCGGGAAATTCAGGCTTGTAGTGAGCGCCGCGCGTTTCATTGCGTTCGAGGGCGCCGAGCGCGATGGCCTGTGCGAGCACCAGCATATTGCCAAGTTCACGCGTGAAGTTCAGAGTCTGATTCGACCACTGCGTGCGGTCCTGTAGATTGATTTTCTTGTAACGCTCGCTGAGTTCGCCGAGCTTATCGAGAGTTTTCTTGATGCTCGCGTTGTAGCGGATCACGGTGACGTTTTCGGTCATCACTTCGCCGAGCTCGCGCCAAATGGTGATGGGATTTTCAGTTCCCTGCTGATGGAGCAAGCCGTCGGTGATCTCCTGCTGGCGAACACGCTCGCGCTCGAAAACGTCGGACGAGACGCTGTCGCACCCCTTTTCGAGATTGCGGGAGTAGCGGACTGCCGCCGGGCCGGCGATCATACCGCCGTAGATGCAGGAAACCAGGGAGTTCGCGCCCAGGCGGTTCGCGCCATGATATTGATATTCGCATTCGCCAGCAGCGTAGATGCCGGGCAGATTGGTGGATTGATTGTCATCATCGACCCACAGGCCGCCCATGGTGTAATGCATCGCGGGAAAAACTTTCATGGGCTCTTCGCGCGGGTCAACACCGACGAATTTTTCGTAAATTTCCAGGATGCCTTCGAGTTTGCGATTAAGAACTTCTCGAGGGATGTGCGAGACGTCGAGATAGACGGCCGGGCCGCCGGGCAGGCCCATCTTCATTTCGAAGACAATTTTGTGAATGGCGCGCGTGGCGACGTCACGCGGGACCAGATTGCCGTATTTCGGATACCACTCCTCGAGGAAATAGAAGCGCTCGTTTTGCGGGATGTCTTTAGTGGCGCGCGTGTCGCCAGGCTTCTTCGGGACCCAGACACGTCCGCCTTCACCGCGCGCGGATTCGCTCATCAGGCGGCATTTGTCTTCGCCGGGAATCGCGGTGGGGTGCACCTGGATAAATTCGCCATTGGCATAGATGGCGCCTTGCTGAAACAGCGCCGACTGTGCAGATCCAGTGCAGACAACGGAGTTAGTTGAGTGGCCGAAGATTGCGCCAATGCCGCCGGTGCAGAAAATTACCGCATCCGCGGGGAAGGTACGCACGTCCATGGTGCGCAAATTCATGGCGCAGATGCCGCGGGCGATACCGGCATCGTCGAGGACGGCGGATAGAAACGTCCAGCCCTCAAATTTTTTCACCCGGTCCAGCGATTCGTGGCGGCGAACTTGTTCGTCGAGGGCATACAGTAGTTGCTGACCGGTAGTAGCTCCGGCGAACGCGGTTCGGTGATAGAGCGTGCCGCCAAAGCGGCGAAAATCGAGCAGACCCTCCGGCGTTCGATTGAACATTACGCCCATGCGATCGAGCAGATCGATGATCGCCGGCGCGGCCTCGCACATGTTCTTTACCAGAGCCTGATTGGCCAGGAAATCGCCGCCGTAAATGGTGTCGTCAAAATGTTTCCAGGTGGAATCGCCCTCGCCCTTCAGATTTTTGGCTGCGTTGATGCCGCCTTGCGCGCAGACGGAATGCGAACGCTTTACGGGAACGATCGAAAACAGATCAACGGGAATGCCTAATTCAGCTACGCGAATGGTGGCCATCAGGCCCGCGAGTCCACCGCCAACGATGATGATTTTGGGTTGTTTCATTAGAGATAAGTATCGAAAGGCGTCCAGTGGTAGCGGAAGCCAACGATGATTGCGAGACCGACTATGGCAAAAACGACGGCGACGGACGCTCCAAACCAGCCGGCGGCGCGCTGAGACTTGGGCGTGATCGCCAGTCCCCACTTACAGGCAAAATTCCAAAGGCCGTTGCCGAGATGAAAAGACGCGGCCAAGATTCCAATGACGTAGATCGCTACGATCCACGGATCGGCCATGAAATGAGCGATATCGGAGTAGGTGGTTTTGCCGTGGCTCATGAAGCGAACGGTCCAGACGTGATAACCGATAAATGCGAAGGCGATGATGCCGGTCCAGCGCTGCAGGACGTACAGCCAATTGGCCATCCAGGGGTGGCCGATGACGTTGGCCTTTCCCGTCCACCAGATGTACAGGCCGTAGCAACCGTGGAACAAAATCGGCAGCCAGATAAGAAAAAACTCAATGGGAACTCGCCAAGGGACTGTTTCCAGTTTAGAGGCGATGTAGTTGTACTTTTCCGGACTGACCAGAGCGTAGCTATTTTCGAAAAAATGTTCGGCCAAATACGCGCCGATGGGAATAACGCCGCTGAGAGACTGGAGTTTATCGAGAAAGTAGCTGGTCCGGGCCACACCCACTGCAGATGCCATGCACGCTCCGAGATCAAACTCCTCGCGCAGCGAATATTGCAAAGCGCCTGTACAGGATTTCGGCGGCTGCGCTGGTGAAAAATGCTGTTATCGATACTTTTTGAAGTATAGGCGAGCACGCAGAGATTAGCAAGACGGGCCTGCGCGAAGGCGTGTTTGCGGCCCGCGCGGCGGGCGTAATTTGGCGTTTCTACGCCGAAAGGGAGCGGAAATTTCAGGCGAGTTCCGAGCAATGCAAGAATTCGGATTGTGGTAGACTCCGCGGCCAGAGCATCCCAGCGAATGGCAAGCGAGCATATTGAAGAGCTGAAGAAATGGGTGGGCGAACTCGCGCGTGTGGGCGGCGAGGGCGAGGCGGTGCGACTGAACCGCGCTGTGGAGTTGATCGCCAAAACTTTTGGCGTGCGTCGGCACGAAGTGGCGATCCTGGGATTCACGCCGGACGAACGCGCACTGCGCTTCCTGGCGCCGGACAATCTCCGGCCAGTGGGCGTAATTCCCCTGACCAGCATTACGTCGCTCGCGGTGCGAACGGCTCGCGACGGCCGGGCAGAGGTAGTGAATCACTTCTCAATGGTGCCGCACGCGTCGGTATTCGAAGGAGTGCCGATCGCGGAAGATCAGCGCGGCGAGCCGATTCAAAAAATTATGAGCGCACCGATCATGCTGGGCACGCGCGTGGTGGGCGTGCTGCAGGTGTCGCGTAAAGCGAATGAGTCTGCTGACGCTGGACCAGATTTCACACGAGCGCAGTTGCGCGAGCTTTCGGTGGTGTGCGAGGCGCTAGCGCCGTGCGTAATCCTGAGCGGGAAGGCGTGAGCGTGGCGCGCTGGAATCCCGCGAACAGCTTTCGGAGGGATTCTTCGGCGATCCGCGTTGGGCCCGTTGAGAGTGACAACGCGCGGAAGAATCGGTGTTCCTGCGGAAGAATTACGCGGCCGTAATGTTCCGGACGCGAATAATGATTGACATCACTTCGACTGCTTGTTAATTTTCGGACGCTCCTTTTTTCCCAGTCAAAGCAACGGAGGCACCGCAACCCGGCTCGACACATGGCGTTTGTCGCGAAGAAGATTTTTCTCACCAAGGGAGTCGGAAAGCACCGCGAGCGCCTTTCGAGCTTCGAACTGGCGCTGCGGAACGCGGGTATCGCGGCATGCAATATCGTCCGCGTCTCGTCGATTTTCCCCCCACACTGCAAACTGATTTCGCGCGCCGAAGGGCTGAAGCATCTGAAGCCTGGACAAGTGGCGTTCACGGTGATCAGCGAAAATCAGACGCGCGAGCCGCATCGTTTGATCGCGGCGGGCGTGGGATTGGCTCTGCCGGGCGACAAGTCGATGTACGGATATCTTTCGGAGCATCATTCGTTCGGCGAGACGGAAGAAGTGGCCGGCGAGTACACGGAAGAGCTCGCTGCGGAGATGCTGGCAACCACGTTAAACGTGGAGTTCGATCCGGATCTATCGTGGGACGAGAAAAAAGAGGTTTACCGCATTTCCAACAAGATTGTACGTACCATGAACATCACGCAATCGGCCGTGGGAGATAAGCGCGGCCTGTGGACCACGGTTTTGTCAGCTGCAATTCTGCTCAGCGACGACGATTAGACTTTTGTTTGAAAACCCCCGCGCAGTTCGTCGTTCACACGGTTTCGACGGGGCTCTAGCGCGCGCGCCTTCCCTTCCGATCGGCGCTAACGTTTTCGGGCGCGCTTCTTCTTTAGGTAGCCAACGCGCTGCAAAACGGCGCCGACGATCAGTGGAAGCGCCACAGTCGCGTCGTCGAATACCTCCCCGAACTTGCCGCCTTCCTCCGGTGGAACGAATTTTCCCCAGGAGACCGCTTCCGTATATGTGCTGCCCGAAAGACCGCCCCAATTGACGGGCTCGGGGCAGATGCGCAGACCGTAGTTATAACGCTTGAGGGGCAATTTTTCGTAGCCGCGCCGCGCGAGGAGTTCCGCATAAACGCCAAATTGCTGCGCCCAATTGCGCGGAACACCGCCACCAACAGTAAAAATGCCCATACGCTTGGTGGCAAGCATGGTGGAGGCGTAGTGCTCGAAATCGTCGAAGCCGTCGAATTCGAGAGGCGGTCTTCCCGCTATTTTACGCTGGCGCTGGTGAAGCGCGAAGTCGATACCAAGCTCAGAGTCGGTGAATGCGGGGACAAAGACCGGCACGTTTTTTTCAGCGCAACTTTTCAAAATTCCGCGGCCCTTGGCGTGCTTTTGCAGATATTCGCCGATGCGCTTATGCAGGCGCCAACTGGAGACAGGTTCGTTCGCGTCCCAGTCATCCAGAATGTGATCGACGACTTCTTCGACGTGGTCCAGGTTTATTTCCGGCTCGAGCGAATCGTATACGCGGTTGTAACCCGCGAAGAAGAGCTCGCGATCATCCATCTTCGGATCGTAACGAAAATGGGAACGCCCGGTGGCTTCGACGAGGCCATGAGCCATCAGCGCACCGGTAGAGACAATCGCTTTGACGATGCCTGAATCAACCAGATCGCAGAAAATCAATCCCATCTTGGCCACGGTCAGGGCGCCGGAAAGAGTCAAAACGACAAAGCAATCCTTGTCGCGCGCCATCGCTTCCAGAACATCCGCCGCATCGCCAATTTGGCGCCCGGTAAATGCGGTGCGTCCCATGGCGCGCACTAAATCGTTGATGGTGTGAACCTTGGAAAGATCGAGCGGAAAGATGGGAGTGAGACGGTCCTTCACCGGATCGTGCAGGACTCGGCCGGTAGCGCCTTTTTTTTTCGGCATTCAGCGTTCCTCGCAGGTAAGTAGATTCCGCTTCGAGCAAACAAGAGCGGGGCGTTCAGTTTGGCGCGCCTCATTGATAGTACAGATGAGGCGGCAAACGAAAGAACATTTTGGGAAAAATGCGAAATACTTGGAGGGCCAAGTGAGGCGCTACAATCCGATGACGTTAGAAAAATTAGCGGCGTGGCTGAAGACAATTTGAGATATAAATGCTTGGAACAGAATCGCGAGCCGTAACCACCGGAGAGAATGTGGATGAACATTTCAGCCAGCATCGAGCTATTTCAACGACATGTATATTTTCTTGGGGTCGCACCCAGAGGATTGCTCGCGTGGGTGATCATTGGGCTGGTGGCAGGATGGATTGCAGGCTTGATCACACGCGGGCACGGTTTCGGCTGCATCGTTAACATTATCCTGGGACTCATCGGCGCGGTAATCGGAGGGTGGATTTTTACGCGGCTTGGAATTCCCGCCTGGGGATTCTGGCCAAGTTTGGCTGCGGCGACGGTGGGAGCTGTGGTGCTGGTGGCGATCGGACGGCTGTTCGCGGGCGGTTCTTCTAACTAAACTCCGAAAATTAGTACGCTGTCAATTTAACGCGTCGCGAGCCACTGATAGGCGGCCCATACGACGGGACTCGCCAAAATTAAACTGTCGATGCGGTCGAGCATGCCGCCGTGCCCGGGCAACAATCCGCCGGAGTCCTTTACGTTGGCGCTGCGTTTGTAGGCGGACTCCAGCAAATCTCCCATCTGGCCTGCGATGTTCGCCAGAACGGCGACCGCGATCAGCATCCAAATATCGATCTGCAGCCAATATGAAAATGCAACAGCGACCAACAGCGAACCGATCAAATTTCCCAAAGCGCCTTCCCAAGTCTTCTTAGGACTCAACGCCGGAGCCATCGGAATCCGCCCGATCGATTTCCCAGTGAAGTACGCGAGCGTATCGCCAGCCCAAATGAGAACCAGTGTGAATAAAATTAAGGCACGCCCTGTTTGACCCATTTCGTCCAGCCGCACCAAGAAACTGAATGGAAACGCGATGAATAGAAGCGCCGCCGAACTGATCGAAAGCGAGGGCAAAGATTCGTGCAACGGCCGGCGCATGGCCAGGACGATCGCCGCCGCACCGAAAACGAAAACCAACAAAACGACTGGAATAGAAATCGCACCAACGGCGTGGACTTCCACGATCGAAACGCCATGCCCGAACGGATGCGTTTCCATGAGTCCCTGCGAGTATTGGGCGTAAAACAGTGCAAGGGCGCAGAGCATGGTCCATTTTCGGAATGGACGAAGGCCAACGCGTTCGCCAATGTTGAAAAATTCCACCACCGCCAACAGCGCGACGATCGCAGCAACCGCGGCCAGCAGTAGAGGCGGCGCCCACCAGACCAGCGCAACGACGATCGGAATCAGGACGCAGGCAGTCAGGACGCGCGCAAGCATCTGGAGCTAGAACCGCCCCGGCCGCGCCGCGTGGGTGGGCATCTGCTCGCGTTGGGATTCGGCGCCATTCGCTGCGCTATTAGCGAGCGCAGCAGAGCCCGCGCGGACGCTCGCGGACGCTTGCCCCGGGCCCAGGCCGCCGTAGCGCCGTTCGCGTTTCTGGTAATCGATGAGCGCCTCGATGAGGCGCGCTCGCGAAAAATCGGGCCAAAGAGTTTCCGTGACATAGATTTCGGCGTAGGCAATCTGCCATAGGAGAAAATTGCTGACGCGCATTTCGCCGCTCGTTCGAATCAGCAGGTCCGGATCGGGCAAGCCCGCGGTGCACAAGCGATCGGAAATCATTTGTTCGTCGGCGCGAAAATCCGCAGATTGCTTTGCGCGGGCTTCGTCGAGTAGCGCGTTAAAAGCGTCGGTAAGTTCTGCGCGTCCGCCGTAGTTGAGGGCGACGTTCAATCTTAGGCCGGTGTTTTGCTCGGTCACGCGCATGGCGTCGTCAATGTCATTGCGGACGGCGTGGGGAAGCTCGCGGAGGCGTCCGAGGAAACGCATCTGGATATTATTTTTGCGAAGCGACGGCAATTCGCGCTTGAGGTATTCGCGCAGAAGGCGCATCAAAAAATCGACTTCGGCTTCCGGGCGCCGCCAATTTTCAAGCGAGAAAGCGTAGATCGTCAAGCACGGCAGACGCAGCCGCGTGCAGGCCTCGATCACCGTGCGCGCAGCCTTCACTCCGGCGCGATGCCCCGCGAGGCGAGGCAGGTGTCGTCGGGCCGCCCATCGGCCATTGCCATCCATGATGATCGCTACATGGTTCGGCAGACGGCTGAGATCCAGTTTTTCGAGAAGCGCCGCTTCCTCGCGGTTAGCATCTTTCAGCAATTCAGTTGATTTCACTGGAAAACGCTCAGTATCGGTCACGCGAGCGAAAGTAACATAGCAGGATTTGACACGCAACCTGCCAGCTCTCTGAACTGCCTGGATTGCGCCACTGAACGTCAGCCTGAGAGTCCGGCGGCCGACGGATTGAAGATCGCAACGTACACAAGGATGAAAGTGAGGGCGATCATGATAATGCTCATGGCCCAGGCAATGACGTTGAAAGTCACGGAGTTGGTGTGCTCGCCCATCAAGTCGCGGCGGTTGATCAGCAACAAAATGAAAATCAGCACCACGGGCAACCAGATACCGTTTCCCACCTGCGAGTAGATTAAGATTTTCCAAAGCGGCGCTTTGGGAATCAGGATGATTCCCGCTCCGACCACGATGATCATCGTGTAGAGCGAATAGAACGCGGGCGCTTCTTTGAATTTGCGGTCCAGGCCTGCTTCAAAGCCGAGACCTTCGCAGATCACGTGTGCGGTGGAGAGCGGCAAAATGGACGCAGCGAACAGGGAAGCGTTCAGCAGCCCAAATGCAAAGAGCCAACCCGCCCATTTTCCAGCCAGCGGAATCAGCGCCTGCGCGGCCTCTCCGGCGCTGGAAATCTTGACGAGGCCGTGCGCGTTGAGGGTGGCAGCGCAAGCCACGATGATGAAGAACACGATTACCATGCACGAGATGCTGCCGACGAGCACGTCCATGCGCGCGTGCTTGTATTGGCGCGGTCCGACGCGCTTTTCCACGAAACCGGCCTGAAGATAGAAGAATTGCCAGGGTGCGATCGTGGTTCCTATCAGACCGATCAGCATCAGAATGTACGCCGTGTTGAGATGTACGGAGGGCAGCAGCGTTTGGTGAGCCGCCAGCATCCAGTCCGGCTTGGCGAAAAACGAAGACAAGATGTAGGAGAGATAGAAGCCACACGCCACCAGGAAGATTTTCTCAACCGCGCGATAGGTCCCGTATATCACTAGCAGCCACACAGCGAGCGCCGCCAACGGCACAGAGATATACTTGCTGACGTGCATGACCTGGGAAGCTTCCGCCACACCGGAAAACTCCGCCACGGTATTCGCCAGATCTACAAAAAGGGCCGCGAGCATCACGAAAAATGTGGAACGAAATCCGAACTCTTCGCGGATCAGGTCCGAAAGGCCTTTGCCGGTGACCACGCCCATTCGGGCGCACATCTCTTCGCTGACGTACAGCGCGATCGCCATGGGAATCAGCGACCACAACAGCGTGTAACCGAACTGCGCGCCAGCCGCGGTGTAGGTGCTGATTCCGCCCGCGTCGTTATCGACATTGGAAGTAATCAACCCCGGCCCGACCACCGCCATGAAAATGGCAATACGACGGCGCCATGGACGGGTGCGGCGGTTCAGCTGACGGCCACGATCCGCCAGGCGGGACAAATTTTCCGTTAATGCGCCGCGGGCATTCACTTCGGTGTTTTCTTACCTATTCTTAATTTCAAGTATTTAGGCACTTACGTCGCACTGAGCCGCTAAAGTTTCGCCCGCATACGGCTGACGATATCGTCGACAGTTATGGCGCCGATCGGGCATTTCTCGTCGTTCACCACAACGAGGCTGCGCAGGTTGTACTTGTCAAAAAGCTCAAAGACTTCCTTCTCGCCGGCATCCGGCTTAACGGAAAGCAGCGGCTCGAAAGCGATTTCGACCATGCGCTGTTCGGCGTCGGCCAGCAGCAGATTCGCGATGGGCACCGTGCCCGCCAGCGCAGCGTCGCGGTTAATCAAGACGATGTTATCAAGCTGATCGACCGGGACTTCGTGAAACCGGATGTGATCGACTACTTCGCCGCGCGTGGCGTCTTCGCCCACCACAACGATTTCGGTAGTCATCATGCCGCCAGCGGTGTCCTCGTCAAAGCGCAGTAGCTCTTCCACCTCGTGGGCTTCACGATGTTCCATTTCCTCTAGAACCTCGCGCGAGGTGTCTGGCTCGAGGTTCTGGATCAGGTCGGCGGCTTCGTCCGGGCTCATTTCCTCGATAATGTCGGCGGCCCTTTCTGGGTCGAGTTTCTCGACGACCTGGGATTGCAACCGCTTGTCCAGCTCGGCCAGCGTCTCAGCGGCAGTTTCCTCGTCCAGCGAAGCGATGATCGACTGCCGCTCGTCCGGGGAAAGCTCTTCGGTGATATCAGCCAAGTCAGCGGGATGCAGCTTGGCCAGCCTGTCACTCGAGAGCCGCAGCTTCACTCGCCGCAGCGGGTCGGGTTCGATCAGGTTCACGAATTCCCAACGAATGTTCCGCGGCGGCAGCTTCGCTTGGATTCGGCGAATGGCCATCGGAGGCACCACGCCCTGCAACATGCGCCGGACGGCAGCCGGCAGGCCAACATCCACCTGCACAATTCGCAGCTCCGTATTTCCATTCGTACGCTGGTCCATCAAATCCACATCGTTTACGCGGACCACTTTCCGGCCGTTCGTATCAATGATCTGCTGGTCGAGCAGGTCCTTGCGAACGGCCAGCCAGGCCTCGTTAGGCTGGTAAAGTTCGAGGGCCGATTCGTCCGTGGTCAGCTTCACCCTGCCCGGCGTTACAGATTCGATCTGATCGTACCGGGCGACTAGCGGGCGGTATTTGCCCCGTTCCAGGAGTAAACGGGCAACCCGATTCGGCTGCTCGGCTGGGACAACGAACATTTCCTTCACGCGTCCGACGAAGTTGCCGAAAGAGTCGTAGGCCTCCGCGCCGAGAACTTCTGTTGCGTGTAGCATGGGAAACTCCTTACGGCACAGCTTGGATGCTTGTAGCCGCGCGAGCGGCGCGCCCTGTTTAGCGGTTCGGCAGGGCTACGTTCGGCACGCGCCCACGGCCGGGCACAAAAAAAGCCCGCGACCGGCGAAACAACCGGCCCCGGGCAGAAAGTCACTGCCGCATACTATTTCAGGCCGGGCCTCGCCTCCCTATCCCCACCAGCGGGACGGGAACAACGGTCGAAAAAGGACAGAAAGGCATCTCGCCCCGGCAGAAAGCAATGCGCGTTACCGCCCGGGTGATCGCTTCCAGGGTCCGAATTAGACGAATGCTCCATTCCCCTAAGTGCGCTTGTACCTCATTTGACTAGTAAATGTACCCGCAGATTTTGTCAAGCAAAGACTGCTTTGTTAGCAGATTTTCACGCGCGAAAGAGCAAATTTCGAGGCGATCTGCCGTGATGCGCGCAATCCGCGGCGTAGAGGTCCCAATACGTGGCGCGAATATAGTCGCGCGGACTGTAGCCGAGTTGCCGGGCGACCCAATCGATCGCCGCCGGAGCACCTTCCAGTTCTAAGAAAGCGCCAATCGGAGTTTCGTCCAGGCACACGTGAACGCCCCGGAAACGGAATGAGCTGCGGTACTTCTCATATTGGAACCCGGGCTTGAACCCCAGGGCTACAAGCGCGCGGCTCCAAGCTTCGGACTGGCGGAGTGCGACTTCGCTCTCGAGCTTCTCCTTGTAACGAGATTGGCGCCTGGTGCCCGGCGGGGCTTTAAAGGTGATCAGCGCGGTCCCTTTACCAGCCTTCACGGCAGCGGACGCGGCTGGGGTTTCAATGCGAACGCGTAAGAGCCGTCCGGTGCGCCGGAAGTAGGAGTCCGGCGTGTCGTAAAGCGTGTTCCGTTCGAGGACGCGGCCCTCGGCAGAGGCACCGAGCTTCGCAAGTGTGCGGAGCAGCGCCGACAACTCAGCGACGCGCAGCTTTATTTCAATTTCACGATGTGGGCGACGTGGCATCGACGTCAATTGAGTATAGACCAGCAAAAAGGGCCCGGAGCGCGGCTGGGCGGGAACTATGTTGCCAAAATGTTGGGCAAGCCAGCATAATCAGTTCCCTGCCGCCCCCAGTTTGCGCGCATTCCATGAATGAGCCAACAACACCGTTGATGCAACAGTATCACGCCGTGAAAAGGCAACATCCCACGGCTCTGCTGCTCTTCCGCCTGGGAGATTTCTACGAGCTCTTCTACGACGATGCGCTGATTGCGTCACGAATCCTGCAGATCACGCTGACGGCACGAAATAAAGAGAAGGGTCAGGCTGTGCCGATGTGTGGCGTGCCATACCACGCAGCGGAAAACTACATTTCCAAGCTGATCCGCGCAGGGCACAAGGTGGCCATTTGCGAACAAATGGAAATTCCCGGGCCAGGGAAAAAGCTGGTACGACGGGAAGTGATTCGCGTCCTGACGCCTGGAACCGCAACGGGTGCTTCCCTGCTGGAGGCGAAGGAGAATACTTTCCTCGCGGCCATGGCCCGAAATAATGGCAAGCGCCGCGGCGAAGGTTCACCTGACGCAACTGATGCAGCCGTCGGCTTGGCGTATGTCGACTTGTCCACGGGCGAGTTTCGCGCGACGGAATTTCGCGGCGAAAAAGCTGAAGCGCGATTGCGCGACGAAATGGAGATTCTCCGGCCGCGAGAAATTCTGCTGCCCCGTCCTGCGACCTTATTTCCCGACGCCGCTCCCGCCAGTATCGAATGCGCGGGTGCCGTGGAAACGCGTCTGGACGACTGGATTTTCGAAACGAGCTATGCCTCGCGGAAACTCGAAGAACATTTTCGCGTGGCGGCTCTCGATGGTTTCGGGTTGGCCGGCCATCCCTTGGCAATTTCGGCGGCAGGCGCAATCGTGCACTATCTGAATGAGACTTCCGCTATCGGCGCACGCCGTCCGGAGGACACTGCCACGCATCCCAGTTTGCGTCCGGCAGGCACGGGGCTCGAACACCTGGATGGGATTGCCTATTACGATCAGCAGAATGCGATGCTGCTCGATCAAGTGACGGTCCGGAATTTGGAGCTTGTCGAGCCAGCCAGCGGAGACGACGCGTCCGCGACGCTCGTGAAATCTCTAGACGAAACCTGCACCGGAATGGGCGCCCGTCTGCTGCGCGCGTGGATTCTGCGGCCGCAAATTGCCATTCAGGAAATCGAGGCGCGGCTCGATGCCGTGGCCACATTGAAATCGCAAACTATCGCGCGCGAGGAAATACGCAAACAGCTGGACGGAATTCTTGATTTAGAGCGGCTGACGAGCCGCATCACGCTGGGCACGGCCGCGCCGCGGGATTTAGTCGCATTGCGGCAGACACTCGAGCAGGTGCCGGTGATCCGATCGCTCGTTCCTGCTTGCGCGGCCGCCGCGGCTAGCGTTGGGGGCTCAGAAACGCTCGTTGGAGCTTCGACGCGGTCCGCGTCATCCCGGCTCGCCGAAGTGCGCGAGCAGATGGACGAACTGGCCGATGTGCGCGAGTTGATCGCGCGGGGAATATCGGACGAGCCCCCCGCTCTATTGAACGAATCTGGCGTGATTCGCATCGGGTACAACAGCGAATTGGACGAATTGCGCGAACTGCTCAAACATGGGCGGCAGATTATCGCGTCGATGGAAGAGCGCGAGCGCAAGCGCACTGGCATCGGTTCGCTGAAAATTCGCTACAACCAGGTTTTCGGCTACTACATGGAAGTGTCGAAGCCGAATCTGCCGCTCGTGCCAGCAGATTACGAGCGGAAACAGACGCTCGTCAACGCCGAGCGGTTCACAACCGCGGAGTTGAAGGAACACGAGCGGAAAGTGCTCTCCGCGGAAGAGCGTGTGCTGGAAATCGAGCGGCGGCTGTACGTGGAAATACGCGAGTCGATCGCGCGCGAAGCGGCCCGTTTGCGTCGGACCGCTTCGGCGATCGCACAAATCGACGTTCTGGCAAATTTCGCGCATCTCGCCGCTTCGCGGAACTACACGCGACCCATGTTTACGGAAAAATCTCCAGCGAGCAGCGGCCCGCGCGGCGATCTACTGGTGGCCGGTGGGCGCCATCCAGTGATCGAAAAGCTCGTTGAGCAGCGCGGGGAGCGCTTTGTTCCCAACGATCTATGCTTCAGCGATGAATCGCAATTCCTGCTACTGATCACCGGGCCGAATATGGGAGGTAAATCGACCTATTTGCGCCAGGCGGCGCTGATTTGTATCATGACGCAGATCGGCTCGTTCGTGCCCGCCTCGCAGGCCAAGCTGCCGATTTTCGACCGCATCTTCACGCGCATCGGTGCTTCGGATAATCTGGCGCGCGGCCGCTCCACTTTTTTGGTTGAGATGAGCGAGGTAGCCGCGATTTTGAACACGGCGACGCCCGCGAGCCTGGTGCTGCTCGACGAAGTTGGCCGCGGCACCTCGACATTCGACGGCCTCTCGATCGCCTGGGCGGTGGTCGAGTCGCTTCACGCCGGCGCGCGGCCGCGCACTTTGTTCGCCACGCACTACCACGAGCTCACCGAACTCGAACAACTGCTGCCGGGCGTGCGCAACGTGCACGTTTCCGTTCAAGAAACGGGCAACGAAGTGGTGTTTTTGCGCCGCGTGGAGCCGGGCAGCGCGGACAAAAGTTATGGAATTGAGGTCGCGCGGCTGGCGGGCTTGCCCAATGACGTGATCACGCGCGCGAGAGAGATTCTTCGCCGTCACGAGCGCAGCGAAGAAAATCTAACGAAAGAGCTTTCGCCCGGCGCCGCCCCGCCTGCACCGCAGCAAGCCAGTTTTACGACGATCGATCAGTCTGTGGTCGAGGCGCTGCGTGAAGTTGATTTGAATAAACTCACCCCGCTAGAAGCCTTGAACTTGCTAGCCGCACTCCAGAAACAGCTATCGTGAAAATATGAGGCGTAAACCGCGAGTGAAGCAGAGCGATAAATCAATGCTCGTGCTGGGGATGATGTCCGGAACTTCTGTTGACGGCATCGATGTGGCGGCCGTGCGCATCTCCGGCGCGCCTCCAAAACTTTTCGCGCAGCTCGATGATCATTACCACGCGGCATTTCCCGCGTACCTGCGCGAGAGAATTCTTCACGCCGCCGAAGGAATTCCGACAACGACGGCCGATCTGAGCGAGCTGAACTTTCTGCTTGGCGAGCAGTTCGCGCGCGCGGCGCTCGATGCATGCAAGAAATGGCGCATACCGGCGAGCAGCGTCGATTTGATCGGCTCGCACGGGCAGACGATTTTTCATCTGGGCATGGCGGTGCGGTTCGCCGGGCGATTGCGGCGGCCTTCTACGTTGCAAGTCGGCGATATCAGCGTGATCGCGCAACGCACGGGTGTCACGACAGTCGGCGATTTTCGTCCTGCCGATATGGCTGCTGGCGGGCAGGGCGCCCCGCTCGTGCCTTTCGTGGATTATTTGCTCTATCGCGACGATAAGCGCGGGCGAGCAGCGCTGAACATCGGCGGCATCGCCAACGTCAGCGTGATTCCCGCAGACGCGCGACCCAGTGACGTTTTCGCGTTCGACACCGGCCCGGGCAACATGATCGTCGATGCGCTAGTAAATCGCATCACGCGCGGCAAAGAAGCGTTCGATCGCGACGCGAGAATTGCATTGAGCGGCCGCACCGTTCCCGACCTGCTCGCGCGCCTGATGCGCGAACCGTACCTGCGCAGAAAACCTCCGAAGTCCGCGGGGCGCGAGCAGTTCGGCCAGGGATACGTGGGCAACTTGCTGGCGTGGGGCAAGAAACACCGCGCAACTTCCGACGATCTGGTGCGCACGGCCACGATGTTTACGTCGCTTTCGATTGCGGACGCGTTCCGGCGATTCGTGGTGCCGCGCGTGAAAATAGAGGAGCTGATCATCACCGGCGGAGGCGCGCGCAATCCGCTAATGATCGCACAACTGGCTGCGGCGCTTCCCGGTATTGAAGTCATCCCCGGCGATCGCTTGGGAGTGCCGGCGGAAGCGAAAGAGGCTTTTGCGTTTGCCGTGCTGGCCTACGAGACGTATCACCGCAGAGCGAACAACCTGCCTTCCGCCACGGGAGCCGCACGCCCGGTGGTGCTCGGAAAAATTGCTTACGCAAGTCCAGCACAGGCTCCCGAGTGAGCCAAGGCAGCGCGCGGCGCAAAAAAAGGCGCACGTCGGAGATTACAATTTCCCAGGTCGGGGTTCAGCTGCAATGAATCACGGCGTGCGCGGAGTTACTTAAACGCCTGCTCGATGTCCGCGTTGGCAACGGCGCCTTCGCGAGCAATGGTCCATTCATTGTCGTTGATGCGGACGATGGTGGACGCATGTGTTCCGCCCGTGTCGCCGCTATCCAAGACCAGGGGCAGACGTCCGTCAAGCTGCTCCACGATCTGCTGAGCATTGCTGCATGATGGATGCCCAGAAAGGTTCGCGCTGGTGCCGGTGACTGGGCCTCCTGCCGATTCGATCAAACAGGTCGCAATTTTGGAATTGGGCCAGCGGATCGCAACCCGTCCCGTGTTTCCCGTCACTTTCAGCGGCAGCCGATGAGTAGCTTCGACGATCAACGTCAGCGCCCCGGGCCAGAATTTGTGCGCCAGCGTAAGGAATGGATCGGGCACTTCGCGCATCAGCGTGACCGCCTGCTCAATCGAGTTGACTAGAATCGGAAGCGCCTGCGATTCAGGTCGGCCCTTCGCCCGGAAAACGCGTTCGACTGCGGCTAAGTTAAACGGATCGGCGGACAATCCGTAAAACGTGTCCGTAGGAATTGCCACAACGCGGCCGCGTTTGACAAATGTAGCCGCGTACTCGATGAGGTGACGCTCTGGCGCGTCTGAAGAGATCTTGAGAACTTCGACAGGCAAGTGTTCGGTCCCGGCAGACTCAGCCGTGCTCATCGGGAAAGTACCATAGCTTCCGTGTCAGAGCAATATCCGAGGGGCGTGACTGTGCCATCTTGATTTGGCCGCGCGCGCTGGTCCCTAGCGCCCGTTTACGCAAGCAGCACAGTTTGATAGCCTTGCGAGCGGGTTCGCCGAGCGTTCTTGTGCGGCTCCTGCCATCGATGAGCATCATTACCAGTCGCGACAATAAATGGCTGAAGTCGTTTCGGGCAGCTCTTCGGGGCTCCGGCCCGAAAGCCGGCGAGCCAATTGGAGTCGAAGGACCTAAGTTAGTAGAAGACGCTTTGCGCTCGGGACTGGAAGCCGAAGCACTGTTGGTCAGCGAGTCCGCCGAGCGCGAGGCGGGGACGATCCTCCGAATCGCGGGCGAGACCGAATCAGGCATTTCGCGCTCGCGCATCCTGCGTACCACCGACAAACTTTTCCAGAGCATCGCCGCAACCGACGCGCCGCAGGGCGTTGCGGCGCTTTTCCGACCGCGCGTCTGGGGAATTGAGGACGTGCTGCGAGGAGCGGGCGAAATGCGCGAGGCGCCGGCGCTCGTGATCGTGCTGGCCGAGGTGCAAGATCCAGGAAACGTGGGCACAACAGTGAGGTCGGCGGAAGCACTTGGCGCAACGGGCGTCATATCCACGCGCGGAACGGCGGACCCCTGGTCTCCCAAAGCGCTGCGCGCGTCTGCGGGGGCCGGATTGCGATTGCCGATTCTGCGCGGAATGGCGATTCCGGTATTGCTCGCCCAACTTCGCATCGCTGGCGTGAAAATATACGCCACCAGCGCGGCGTCAGAGAACATGACAAAAAGCATATATTCGGCCGGGGAAGCAAACCTTCGCGAGCCCACCGCCATCTTCATCGGGAATGAAGGCGCGGGACTATCCGCGGAGGTGAAACGGGCCGCGGACGCGGTAATCACAATACTTATAAGCCGCAACGTAGAGTCGCTTAATGCCGGGGTCGCCGCTTCCATTATGCTTTACGAAGCGGCCAAGCAAAGGCAGTCGGGAGTGCAGGAGTCAGCCTGAAGGCCGGGACTGGATTTTGCGAATGGGATTATTTCAAACCATCGAGCCGGAAGAAGATCCGCTAGCCGGACGCCCGCTGGCGGATCGCATGCGTCCGCAAACACTGGACGAATTCGTGGGCCAGGAAGAGTTGCTTGGATCAGGCAAGCCCCTGCGGGTGCAAATCGAGCGAGACGAGCTCGGCTCGATGCTTTTCTGGGGTCCGCCCGGTTGCGGCAAGACAACCCTTGCTCGCATCATCGCCAAACGAACCAAGTCCAATTTTGTTCCATTTAGCGCGGTGCTTTCCGGCATCAAGGAGATCAAGGAAACGATGGCGAAAGCCGAGGCAGCGCACCGCTACGGCCGCCGCACCATCGTATTCGTAGACGAAGTCCATCGCTTTAACCGCGCGCAACAGGATGCCTTCCTTCCGCACGTGGAGGCAGGCAACATACTGCTGATCGGCGCGACCACCGAAAATCCATCCTTTGAAATGAACGCTCCGCTGCTCTCCCGCATGAAAGTCTACGTGCTGCGCCCCCTCTCCGCGGAGCAGGTGGTCGATCTCTTGAAAAAAGCGCTGGCCGATCCCGTTCGCGGGTTGGGAAAGGAACGTGTGGCGGCAAGCGACGCCATTTTGGAGCGCATCGCTGTGCTGGCCAACGGTGACGCGCGCTCCGCCTACAACACGCTGGAGGCACTGGTGCTTGGCACAGAGCCTGACGCGAGCGGCCAACGCATCCTATCCGAAGCACGGCTCGAAGATGTTCTGCAAAAGAAGCTCCTGCCATACGACAAAGCCGGAGAGGAACACTTCAATCTGATCTCCGCCCTGCATAAATCCGTGCGCAACTCCGATCCAGATGCGGCGCTCTATTGGCTGGCCCGCATGCTCGAATCGGGCGAGGATCCTCTCTATCTCGCCCGGCGGATGGTCCGAATGGCCAGCGAGGACATCGGCTTAGCTGAGCCGGGCGCTCTGGCAGTGGCCATCGCCGCGAAAGAGGCCTTCGAGTTTATCGGCCCGCCGGAGGGTAACCTGGCTTTGGCGCAGGCGGCGGTTTATCTGGCCCTCGCGCCAAAGTCGAATGCCCTCTACACTGGCTATGGAGCGGCGCAGGAAGATTTGCAGCGAACCATCGCGGAACCCGTGCCGCTGCATCTTAGGAATGCGGTGACTGGGCTGATGAGCCATATCGGGTACGGCAAAGGCTATCAATACGCGCACGACGCGGAAGAAAAAGTGACGGACATGGCGTGCCTGCCTGTGAGCCTCGCCGGGCGCACATATTACAAGCCTACCGACCAAGGTTTCGAAGCGCGCATACGGCAGCGCCTCGAAGAAATCCGCCGAATCCAACGGAAATCACCACGCACCAATGAGGGGTGACGCTCCGAAGCTGCGTCAGCCCGGCACGCGCCGCTGTTGGCCGCTTCCGTGTAACGCCTTTCTTCCTGCGGTTGCGGCCCTGACCTTCACCGCGCTGATTTTCGCGAGCCTGGTTCGCGCACAGGACATTCCCCAAATCGTGATCGATCAGGATTGCAGCGCGTTCGAGATATCCGCGCAAAACGACATCGTCTATTCGGTGCCGCATCTAAAATTCATAAAGAAATACATCCTCGAGCGCGACGACATCTTCGTCGCGTCGCACAATGGCAAGATAAATCGCATCGTTGACTCCGACAAGTTCATTCCCTTCCCTCCCATCGAAGGCTTCACCGTCCATTCGTTTTCGTGGTCTCCGGACGGAAAGCGTATCGCGATGAACATGACTCTTCAGCCGCTGCCGGCCCGGCTCGAAGAACAGATCGAAGAAAAAAGGAACAAGCACAAAAACAAGAAAAAGCACGACCATAGCTCGGACGACGATGACGACGACAGCGGTTACCAACCTCCTAAACAAATCCCCGGCGGAAGCGTTGTGGCGCTGTTCGATGACGAAGGACGGCAGATTCAAGTCGCTGGCTCCAAGTCGCAGTTCTTAGAACACGCTACCGACGCTGTCTGGCTTGCGGATGACCAATCGGTTGTCTACACATCAGGCGCGCAACTCATGCGCGTGCGCCCATCGGATGGAACCACCACCAAGCTCTTTGAAGGCCACGACTTCCAGGCTGTGGTGTGGGACCCGGCGCGCAATCGCGCCTTCGCGATCGGCGAAGATCTCACCGTGCAGGGCGGGCTGGCACTGGTGGAACTTGATTTGCTTCAGCAGAGAATCACACCCATCGCGTCGCTTGCGAGTTATCAAAGCGCGCTGACCGTCTCGCCCTCCGGCACAAAAGTCGGATTTTTCGCGGATGGCGATACCATCGAAGTGATCGACGTACGTAATCCTTCCAAGATCGTGCGCGTCAATGCCGGACTTGGCTTTTTCCAATGGAACCGCGAGGAGGACCGCGTCCTGCTCAAGCGCGGACCACTAGGGCAATCGAACGACCTGGTATGGGTGGACCTTCACAACGATACCTTCATTCCCGCGCTGCACGACCTGGAATTTCACGCGTTTCAGATCGCGCCGGACGGTGATTCGCTCGCCGTCACCGAACCGGGAAAGCGTGTCTTAAAGGTTTTTCCGCTGGAGTAACTCGCGCTTACTGCAAACGAAACCGCTTAATGTGCTCTTTTAGAATGCAGGTGTCCATCACCACAAGCAACCCCGCGCGGCGCGCGCGCTCGGCCGCTTCCGCGTGCATCACGCCCTCTTGCATCCAGACCGCTCGCGCGCCGATTCCGATGGCCGCTTCCACGATTTCCGGAACGAACTCGGAGCGACGGAAAATATCGACGATGTCCACTCGTTCGGGAATATCCTCCAGCCGGGCGTAGCATTTCTCGCCGAGAACTTCCGTCTCCGCGGGATTCACTGGAATAATCCGGTATCCGGCAGACTGCAGGTATTCAGCGACGCCATAACTGGGGCGAAATTTCCGACTGGAAAGGCCAACCACCGCAATCGTGCGGCTCGATTTCAGAATTTCGCTTACCGGATCGCCGACTTGCGCGCTACCCGGATTCGAATTCGTGCCGCGTCGCTCAGCGGAATTGTTCATTGTGTCCTTTCATAACGCAGTATCGCAAGAACTGCGCGCGCCTCGCGACGCACTCCAGTCCACGTTCACAAACTCCTCCCAGGAGCACAGCTTAAATGACGATCCCCAAGTGGCCACGCAGGTCGATTGCACTCGCGATTTCCCGTCTCGCGAACGCCCGTTGGAGAAACATTGTATCGGAATCCGGCGCATAGGAAAGCGGCAAATCCAGCTCGGCGAATGTTCGCGGCGGCGCGGACTGGAGCCGCTACCGGCGGCCGCGCCTAGCCGGGCGGCACTTGTCAGTCCGGCTTTTCTCATTTCGGCGCTTATCGGATCGAGGTTTCGCGGTTTGACTCGCGCGGGCCCGCAGAGTGTTGCGGCCCGGCGATTTTTCACCGTGCCCCGAATGAAGAATCGCGGAAGCTTGTTGCGCTGCAATCTCGCGATGCTGCCCCGGCGCAAGCGGCCCTAACTCCAACCCGCCGATCTGCACTCGTTTCATTTTCTCCACCGGATGACCCGTTTGAAACAGCCGGTTGCGCAAAGCGTCGCGCCGCGCTTCGGAAATTTCCACCTCGTACCACGGCGCTTCCTTGCTGCGCAGCCGCTCGATGCGTGCGCCGGTCGAACGCGAGATGTTCGCGATCTCCGCAAACGTAAGCAACGTTTTGATCTTTACTTGGTAGTGCTGCGGAATATCGTGCGCTCTTAGCACCTTGTTAGCCAGGTCGCCGTCATTGGTCAGCAGCAGCAGTCCCGATGTGTGATATTCCAGCCGGCCCACCGGGAACACCCGCGCCGAAATGCCGTGCAAAAAGTCTCTTACCGAACGCCTGCCCTCCGGATCGCTCAGCGTCGAAACCACGTCGGCCGGCTTATGAAATGCCAGATAAATCCGTTCCTCTGCTTCCGGGCGCAATAGCTTGCCGGAAACTTTGATGTGATCGCGAGACACGTCCGCCTTGCTGCCCAGTTCCGTGATCACGCGTCCGTTGACCGTCACCATCCCCGACGCGATCATTTCCTCGGCGTGCCGCCGCGACGCGACTCCCGCGCGCGCGATAATTTTCTGTAGTCGCTCTTCCATGGGTGTGCGCCGCGCGAAACGAGCGGCTCTTACAGCTTAGCGGAAACGGCGTGAATCGCGAAACCCTACGGTGCTTGGCAGTGGCAAAGCTTCCACAGGCGCGCGAAAAATGCCTGCGCGCTCGAATCCACCGAAAGGTTCCCGGCGTAAACAGGAGCTGGCCCGCCCAAGTCGACCAACGCGACTAACCCGGACGGGTCGTGGAAATTGAAAATAAAATTCGGCGCTCCGCCATTTGAATCATTCGGCGTCAGCTTTCCAGCCTCGCAGTGAAATTTCGAGCCGTACACGCTGCTAAAGAATGCCGGCGCGGACAATTCAGGTCCCAAGTTGCCTTGATAGACAAGCTTGTCTCCGCTCCAATCCAGACTGCCTCTTTTCCCTGAAGGCAGGCGGAAGTTCACTTGGGTTGGAGGTTCCGGATTCCGCGCAGCCGCGTCGGACGGCCGAGCAGACGGCGCAACGGGTGCGCCATTTCCGGCCCTTGCAGTAGCGGCGGCCGTTGCCGATGGAAGCCCACCGAACTCCGTTGGGTGTGCCGGGACGTCAACCGACCCAGCTTCACCGCTCGGCAAATCCACCACGGCAAATCGTAGACGCCGATCGGTAGGTTTCGCCGCGTAATCGAAGATGTCGCGAACTCCATTTTTTTTCAACGATTGAAAGTTCGCGTCGGATACCGGACCCGACAAGTTCCTGGGATAAAACTCGAATTTGTCCCCATTCGGATCGAATTCGCAGATGGCCATCTGCGCGTCGATTCGCACTGACTGTCCATCCGGCCCGAATGTCAGCGCTTCCGGCGAAATGGTCAGTAAGTAACGGACGTCGGCTGACGTCCCGGCGCCTTTCGGAGGCAACGCGGCTACGCTCATTCCGATCGTCGTGGTCGTCAGCGGATCGCGACACACGTCCTTCAATAATTTGATGGGATCTTCACGCTTCATCAGGGCCGAGGAGTCCGTGGCAATAAACCCGCGCCGGTAGTTCAAATGGACGCCCTGAACGCCCGTTTTAATCGAAATCTTGTGGAATTGATTGTCCCATTTGATGTCCGTCGGATAGTACGACAGCTCGTAGTAGGACGAATCCTCATTCAGGTCCCGAAACACGCACCCGGCCAGATCGTTGGTGTTTTCGCAAGCGCGCCCGCCCGTCTCGTCGGCCATCTGCTCCATCGTCGCCTGTGAGTTCAGGCGCATCGCATCCTCCCGGCTCAGTCCGGCTGCGAAACCCGCTGGGCTTGTTTCGCTGGCTGAGAGCGCATGGGCCGCGGAATAGGCTTGGTCGGTTTCCAACCCCCGCGCGTCGACGGGATATACAGCCACGCCAGCATCCATCAGAGCAGCAGCAGCGGCTTGCACCTTGGAACCGTAGGATGCGCTGCCCGAAAATGGATCGCTGCCAAAATCTGAATCCGGCTCGATCCAGATCGGAAACGCTTCCGAAAACCAAATCACGTTTTTTCGTCCCGGATATCCGCTCAGATATTTAGCGATTTCTCGCATCTCGTCGGCTGTTTCCGAAACGCGCTGCTGCATCATCTCCGCATACTGGGTTTTCTCGAAATCTTCGATCGACTGCACCACCGACGCGGGCGTTTGCGGCTCTGCTTGCTGCAACTGGCTCGACGCGCTGTTTGCATCGTCCTCCGGATATTTCTCGTTGTCGGTCGCACCCCCGCTGATGCGCTCGACCGCCGTCCGCAGGATCGCCGGGTCCGTCGTAAAATTCTGCACCACCTGAAGGCTGTCCCCCAGCAGGAACACCGCTACGGGCGTATTGGGGGGAAGTTTCTGGAGAAAAAGAATCATGTATCGGCGAATTTGCATCCGGTGCACAGTCCCGGTGTTCAGCGCGTCCAACAGAATCACCGTTGGCGCGATCGTGGTCCTTCTTTCATTTCGATTCGAATAAACACCAGGAATTCGGGGCGCCGGCGTCTTGTTCCCGGCGGCGAGAACGGACGAATCCACAAACGCGAAGCGCGCGATCTCCTGCCGCACACCATGATCTTCAGAGACTTTGAAATCGTTTTGGGTAAGCCCGCGGACGATTTGGCCGTGCGAGTCCGTCGCAACCACATCAATCGTGATCAGCCGGGTGTTAACCTTCAGAGCGTTGCTTGCCGCGGGAACCTGGCCGAGACTTGCGGGTGAGAAGATTGCCAGCGGAGCGACCAGCAGCAGCAGGATCGAAGAGCGCATAGCACTACTCCCTTCGTGCACTCGGTAAGGCACCTTTTGCGAAGCGGCATTGTATCTGAAATGAAGTACAGCAGGCGTAAAAACCCGGGGACAGTTGCAGGCTTGTTAATGCCCGGACCGGCCAGCGCGCCTTATTATGTGGTGCGTTTCAGGAGTTCTCAGAAGTGCCCGCCGACGCGGCCCGCGATTGCTCGGTCGACTCTGTTTCATCTTCACCGAGCTCGGCCAGATCGTTGTCCGCGCCAGGTTCGAGAATCGCTGCGACATTTGCGGCTTCCGGCACTTCGGACGATCCCGGCACGGCACCTTCGATCACGCCTTCCGGCTGTGGTTGCGCAATAGCTTCCGGCTCGATGGGAGCAATACCCGCGTCTGAATCAAGCGCCGCTTGGGCCAATTGCTCAAATTCTTTAAGGCTCGGCAGCTCATCAAGGTCCGAAAGCCCGAAGCGCATCATAAATTGCTTCGAGGTCCGGTACAGAATCGGCCGCCCGATCACCTCCTTGCGCCCGGCCGTGGTGATCAGGCGCTTTTCGAGAAGCGTCTTGATCACGCCGCCCACGTTCACTCCGCGAATTTCGTTGATCTCCGGCGCCGTCACCGGCTGCTTGTACGCGATCACCGCTAGTGTTTCGAGTGCGGGCATGGTCAATCGCAGCGGAGGCTGCAAGCTCTTGATGAATTTTCGCACCGCGTCGTGGTGCTGCGGCTTGGTGTAAAACTTCCATCCGCCGGCCACTTTGCGCACTTCGATTCCGCGCTCTTCCGTCTGATACGCGGCCGTCAGCAGATCGAGCGCCGCGCGCGCGATCGTTTTCTCCACTCCCAGCGCGTTGGCGATTTGATCGAGTGTCGCTGGCTCGTCCGCCGCGTAAATAATCGCTTCTAGCGCCGCCTGAATTCGCTGCGATTCAATAGCCACAGATGGTTCGATGTTCACAGATATTGCTCCTCGATTTCAGTCATCCCGTCCGGACCGGAGAACACCGCGTCAAACATCTTATGCTTGCGCAGCCCGATATCCGAGAAAAGTTCCAGCTGCACCAGAATCACCGCCTGCATGCGCACCATTTCCAGCACCGCCAGCAGCGCCACGATCATCGCGTTGCGCGTGGTACAGGTTTCGAAAAATTCGCTCAGCGATATTGGCTGGTCGGACGAAATCAGCTGCTGGCGCAAACGGTCCATCATCTGCGCGATGGTCACCGTATCGCGTTGCAACTCGAACTTCGGCACTTCCTTGCGCCGTTCCAGCACCTGTTGAAACGTCTTCACCAGGTCGACCAGCGAAACCACCAACTCGCCTTCCACCGCATCGCCGGTGTAAAGCTCGCGGTCCGGTTTCGACCACACGTGGTCCTCAATTTGCTGCTTCTGATACAAAAGCTGCGCGGCGTTCTTGAACTTTTCGTGCTCCAGCAAACGGTGGACCAACTCGTCGCGCGGGTCTTGCTGCCCGTCCGGACCCGCCAGCGGATCGGCAGGCAGCAGCATCTTCGACTTAATGTGGATCAGCGTGGCAGCAACGTAAATGAAATCGGCCGAAACGTCGATATCAAGCTTGTCCAGCTTGTGCAGGTAATCGAGATACTGCTCGGTGATTTTGGCGATCGGAATATTGTGGATGTCCATCTCCTGCTTGCGAATCAGGTCAAGCAGCAGATCGAGAGGCCCTTCGTAAACCGGCAGATTCACGCGATAAGGTGACGCCATCAGGCAATCGCCTCCTGATAATGCTCGACCGTCGGAAACGGATCGTAGAAATGGTGCAGCCGTCTGCGCCACTCCTGATATTCAGCCGACTGGCGGAAACCCACGGTATGGTCCTCGATGGCCCGCCATCGCACCAGAAGTAGAAACCGGTTCGAGGTCTCCACGCACCTTCGGACTTCCAATCCGCCGAAACCGGGACTCGCTTCTATGAAGCGGCGCGCATCTCGAAACGCATCCTCAAACGCAGCTTCCTGCCCAGGCCGCACATTCAGGATGGCGACTTCCAATATCATTTCGCTCGGCTCCCCGCCGCTTGCGCGCCTCGTTCATCGGACGATCCGGCCAGGATCGTCATCCTGAGGCCGACGTCTTTGTTTCCGGTCGGCCGAAGGACCTCTCTTTTCTCGCATCATCCCAGCCGAAAATTGCGTTTCGCACTCGCTTCATCGTCTTTAGCGCAGCCTTATGCGCCTTCTTCGATCCGGCGTCGAGGATATCCCAAACCTCTTGAGGACGCGCCTCAAATTCCTTGCGCCGTGCCTGAATCGGCTCGATCCACTTCACCAGGTTTTCGGCCATCGCCTTCTTGCAGTCCACACAACCGATACCCGCGGTCCGGCATCCCTGATCGGCCCACGCAATCACGTCCGGCTGAGAAAAAAGTTTGTGATAAGCAAATACCGGACAAACCTCTGGCCGCCCCGGATCGGTCCTGCGCGCGCGCTGCGGATCGGTCATCATGTTCCGCGCTTTGCTGCGAATCTCGTCCGGCGGATCGCTCAGCCAGATCGCGTTGCCGTAGCTCTTCGCCATCCGCCGCCCGTCCGTCCCCGGCAGCCTCGGCGTCTCCGTCAACAAAGCGCCAGGCTCTCGAAGCACGTCCACCAACCGTACGAATTGCCGCACAGAACTAGGATGCGAGAGTTGCCCGATAAAGTTTTCGTAACCCACTTCCGCAACGCGCTGCCTAAGCGCAGCCTCAAAAAAAGAGCGGAACTCTGGAGGGTATTGGCTCGCGGCAGTGTTCATCGCCGATAGTTCGGCCGGAAAGGCCTTCGGGCCAAGATTGTTGAATATCAGTCCGAAGACCACGTCGTTCCCTGGTGAGTGTGCGTACAGCTCGGGCCGCACCCCCAGTCCGAAGTGCGCGTTGAACCGCCGCACCACTTCCCGGGTCAGCTCCACATGCGGCACCTGATCTTCGCCGACGGGCACAAAATCGGCGTCGTAGATCACGATGTCCGCCGATTGCAGCAGCGGATAGCCGAGAAATCCGTACGTCCCCAGGTCGCGGTCCTTTAGATTTTCGATCTGCTCTTTGTACGTAGGCACGCGCTCCAGCCACGAAAGCGGCGTGATCATCGAGAGCAGCACATGCAACTCCGCATGCTCCAGCACTCTCGACTGAATGAACAGTGTGGATTTCTCGGGGTCGAGGCCGACCGACAGCCAGTCCATGGCCACTTGCAGCGTGTTTTCGGCGATCGAGGAAGTGTCTTCGTAGTGCGTGGTCAGTGCGTGCCAGTCAGCGACGAAGAAGAAGCAATCGTATTGTTCCTGCAGTTTCAGCCAATTCGAGAGTGCGCCGAAATAATGCCCCAAATGAAGCCGGCCCGTGGGCCGATTTCCGCTTAGAACTCGCTTCCGCTTCGCCACTCTCGAAGTATGCTCCTGATTTTCGATTCGAATTAATTTCCCGGCCCGACCGTAGAAATGATCGCAGGAATAATAGCAGGAATCAGGCCTGCTACAGCTTCAAAAGCTCCCGCAGACGCTTGGTCTGCGCCCGCGAAACGGGAATTTCGCTCGCGCGCTTGTCGTCCATCTTCAGCATGTAGCTGGACTTGAACCACGGCACCACTTCCTTGATGTGGTTGATGTTCACCAGATACGAGCGGTGCGGCCTCCAAAAAACGCCGGGATCGAGGGCTTCCATCAGTTCCTCGACGGTGCGGTAATTCGAAACCCCTTCGGCCGTCCGCGCGAACACAGTGATCGCGCCATCCTGAATCGCGGCGTAAATCATGTCTTCCGCGTCGATCAGCAGCATGCGCGATTGTGATTTCACCAGTAGTTTTGCGGGATGATTTGATTGCGGACGTTGCGTGTTCGCTCCGAGATGGCCTACCAGTGTCTCCAACCTCTCGACCTGCGAAACGCGCTCTTCCACCATTCGCTTCACCCGCTGCACCGCCTTCGCGATACGGCTCTTATCGAACGGCTTCAGCACGTAATCAACGGCATTCACTTCAAAAGCTTTCACGGCGTAATGGTCGTAAGCCGTTGCGAAAACCACCTGCGGAAGCCGCGCGCCACGTTCGACTAGCTTTTTGGCCACGCCAAGCCCGTCGAGACCTGGCATTTCCACGTCCAGAAAGACAAGATCGGGCTCGTGTTCCTTGATCAGCGCCAGAGCCTCAAGACCGTTTTTGCCCTGCGCCACCACGCTAATCTCCGGAAACGCGCGCAGCAAAAACGCAAGCTCGTCTCGCGCGGGCCGCTCGTCGTCGATAATAATAGTGTTGATCGGCATGTCCGTTTCTGGCGAAAGTATAACAAAATCAGCGTCGCCACAGCCGACTGGAGCCAAAACGACCTTAGCAGCCTCTTCGCTTGAGTTAAACTCACATTCGAACGGGTGACAAATGATGAATGAAGGAGCCCAAGTGAAAAAACGAGAGAAAAAGGCAGCAAGTGGTTTGCGCATACTGCGCAGCACCGAGTTGTGCCAGGGGCGCGTGTTCACCGTCCGCCATGACGAAATCGTCGAGCCTAGCGGCCTCAAAGCTACCCGCGATATCGTCGCGCATCCCGGCTCGGTGGTGGTGATTCCTGTACTCGACGACGGCCGCATCGTGCTGATTCGGCAGTTCCGTTACGCCGCCGGGCAGTACCTTTGGGAATTGGTCGCTGGCCACAAAGAACCGGGCGAAGATCCCGCCAAAGGCGCGCGCCGCGAATTGATGGAGGAAACCGGCTATACCGCCAAACGCATTCGTAAGCTTTTTGAGATTTTCCCGTCCCCCGGCCTGCTCGGCGAACGCATGGACATTTACTTGGCCGAAGGTCTAACGAAAGGCAAGGCGCAGCCAGAGGACGATGAAAAAATCTCGCAGAAAATCGTCACACTGACCGAAGCCGAGCGTTGGATCCGGGAAGCCAAGATATGCGACGCGAAAACCATCGCCGGTATCCTCTACTACGCTAGATTTGTGCGAGTTGCGCGCGCCTCCTGACCGCTCAATACGCTACCGTATGGAATAGGTATGTATAACCGTATGGCAGGCTTCCACTTGCTTGCCAGCCCCGGAGGGGTGTGCTAGTGTCGATTTCTGGAGGTGTGAAATGAGCGACAACGCGGGATCGAAAGTCAGTTATTTCCTGGTTGGATTGGGGATTGGCGCACTGGTCGGGTTGCTCTACGCTCCGAAGTCCGGTGATGAAACCCGTGACTACCTTTCGAAGAAGGCGGACGAGGGCCGCGACTACGCGCAAAAGAAGGCCCGGGAGCTACGCGAGCGGGCGGAAGATCTGATCGAGCGTAGCAAAGAAATTATGTCTCGGCAGAAGGACGCTCTCTCCTCCGCAGTCGATGCCGGGAAGGAAACCTACAAGCGAGAGTCCACTATCTCGTAGAGGTCGGGAGGGCATTCAATGTCCGGCTGGCTGGAAGCATTCATCGTAATCGCCGCGGTTGCCATTTTCATCCAGATGTGCATTCTGGTTGCGATGTTCGTGCAAGTGCGGCTTGCGGTCACCACCTTCACACGCATCGGGAAAGACCTGCAGGATAAGGTCAATCCCATTTTGCAGCGCACCAACCGGATCCTTGAAAATTCGGAGGATCGCATCGCCAGCATCATGGGCGATGCCGCGGAACTGACCCGCCTCGCTCGCGGGCAGGCTCAGAAGGCCGACCGCGTGGTAACCGAAGCCACGGAACGTTTGCGAGCGCAAATCATCCGCACCGACCAGATTCTTACCGGCACGCTCGAAGTGATCGAAGATGCGGGATCTACCTTCCGTCGAAAGGTTTGGGAGCCTGTGAATCAGGCTTCAGCGATCATTAAGGGAATCAAGGCCGGACTGGAATTCCTACGTCAACCCGGCCGCGACAAAGATCGCGACGGCGCCACCCAAGACGAAGAACTTTTCATCTGAGCGGCTCCAAGGTTTCCGCCACATTTCAAATCCACTTTACGTACTCAACAAAACTCGCATCGCGGCCCTGAATGGAAAGCATTCACTGCGAAATCCAGCCGCCGCCAAGAACTCTTTCTCCGGAATAGAAGACCGCCGCTTGGCCCGGCGTGATGGCACGCTGCGGCTCGTGGAAGGCGATGCGAGCAGTCGTGGCCGAGAGCGCCGTCACTTCCGCTTCAGCAGGTTCATGGCGATTGCGAATGCGCACGCGCGCCTGCACTGGACCTTCGGGCTGCTCCCAGGCAATCCAGTTCACGTCTCGAACTTCGCACGTGTCGCTGCGCAACTCGGCATCTTCTCCGAGAACTAATCGGTTTCGCTCGCGGTCCAGAGCAACAACGAATACCGGCCGCCCGATGGCCACACCGAGACCGCGGCGCTGCCCCACAGTGTAGTGATGAAGTCCCTCGTGACGGCCAACCACTTCGCCGGAAGTGAGAACTATCTCGCCTGGCCCAATGGCGAGCGAAGTTCCCTGCTCTCGCAAATAGTTCTCGATGAACTGGACGTAGCTGCCCGATGGAACGAAACAGATTTCCTGGCTTTCCGGCTTTTCCGCGACGGGAACGGCCAAGCGGCGCGCGATTTGGCGCACTTCCTGCTTGGTCAGTTCGCCGAGCGGAAATTCGGCGCGCGCGAGCTGCTCCTGCGTTAGGCCGAAGAGAAAATACGTTTGGTCCTTTGATTCATCCACGGCGCGAAGCAATTCGTAGCGCCCAGTCTCGACATTGTGGCGCACCCGCGCGTAGTGCCCGGTAGCGATGCGCTCGGCGCCAATCTGGCGCGCCGTGGTTAGAAGCTCCGCGAACTTGACATCGTTGTTGCAGCGCGTGCACGGGATCGGCGTGCGTCCGGCTAGATAATCCGCCACGAACGGACGGACCACCGTCTCTTCGAATGCGCGCTCGAAATTCACCACGTAAAACGGAATGCCGAGATACTCGGCCACTCGCCGCGCGTCGTACACGTCGTCAATCGAGCAGCAGCGATGCGGCGCAGGACCATGGCTCTGAAGCTGCGGCAAGCGGCGCTGATTCCAGAGCTGCATAGTGAGCCCGACGATCGTCTGCCCGCGCTCGCGCAGCATCGCAGCGACGGTGGAGCTATCGACCCCGCCGGACATTGCTACGGCAACCGCAGGGGCGGTTGACGCCACAGCACCGGTGTCAGCGGGTGCGGACGAAATCTCCGCAGCGTTGCACGCAGTTTCGAGGTGTGTGTCAGTCGGCATAATGAATTTTCAGCGGCTCACCGGGCAGGCGCGGACACAGCGGTGGAGCGCGGCGAAATGGCGCGAATTCGCTCGACCACAGATGGAACGGTGGCGATGGCGTAGTCGATTTCCTCGCCGGACGAAGCGCGGCCCAGGCTGAAACGAAGGCTTGATCGCGCGTCGTCGTGCGAAAGGCCAGCGGCAAGCAGCACGTGCGAAGGCTCCGTCGAACCCGACGAGCAAGCAGCGCCCGTGGAACAGGCGATGCCCTGCAGATCGAGCGCGATCAGCATTGCCTCACCACCAGCATCGCGAAAAGTGATATTCGAAGTGTTCGGCACGCGGCGCGCGGGGTCGCCATTCACGAACGCGTCGGCAACGCTGCTAAGTAGCGCCGATTCCAACCGGTCGCGCAGCGCCGAAATTCGCGCGGAATCTTCCGGTAGCTTCACTCGCGCAAGTTCGGCGGCTTTCCCGAGCCCGACGATGCCAGGGACGTTCTCGGTGCCAGGACGACGGTCGCGCTCTGCATGACCACCGCGAAAGCGCGGCACAATCGAGGTGCCAGTTCGCACGTATAGCGCGCCGACTCCCTTAGGTCCGCAAAACTTGTGCGCGGAAATCGAGAGCAGGTCCACGCCGAGCCGGCTCACGTCCACCGGAATTTTCCCCGCGGACTGCACCGCATCGCAATGAAAGCCCACGCCGGCCTCGTGTGCGATACGGCTGATTTCCTCGACAGGCTGAATGGTGCCGAGTTCATTGTTTGCGTGCATCACGGTGATGAGCACCGTGTCCGGACGCAGCGCGCGCCGGATATCGTCGGGATCGACGACGCCCTGCCCCTCCGGCGTGCGGCCCACCGGGACGAACGTCACGTCGATGCCCTGCTGTTGCAAGTCCTCGCAGGTGTGCAGCACGGCGTGATGATCGATGGCGCTGGCGATCACATGCTTGCGCGCATTTGCGGACGCGGCGACCGCGCCATAAATCGCCAGGTTGTCGGCCTCGGTACCTCCGCTAGTAAAGACGATTTCGCTGGCGTTGGCGCCGATCAGCGCGGCTACGGAATCCCGCGCGGCATCGACCGCGGCGCGTGCGCGCTGCCCCGGAGTGTGCACCGAGCCTGCATTCGCGAAGTTGTCGCGAAGGAACGGCAGCATGGCTTCGAGGACCGCAGGGTCCACGGGGGTAGTAGCGTTGTAATCAAGATAAACGCGCATGCACGGCCTCTGGTTCAATCAGAATATCGGCTGCGCGCGGGACGGTCAAGAAATCATGTGCTTCAAGAGAGCGAAGCGAGCGTTTGCGAGCCCATGCAAATTTGTGTCGATCTGAACGGAAGCCAATCGTTTGTTTTCTATGATTTAGGGGCGAATTACAATGGCAGGGTGTGTCGATCTGAAAGCGGCAACTTCGGGGCACAGCTTTAAATATTTGAGGCACCACTCTCATCGTAAATTCGTTCTCCCTTTGCGCCCGGTTTAGACACACGGGCCGCGTCCGCCGCCGACGGCACTCCACAGTCAACTTGCCTGCCCTTTGCAGCTTCCGAGCGAGCAGCAAAAACAAGCCATGGTAGCATGGAATTGATGACTCGTCAATATAAATCAGAAGGCGTAAAACGGGCAGACTGACGGATAGGCGGAGTTTTGCGGCCGGGATTTCGCGTGACGGCTCAGACAACGCCAAAACGGCACAACTTTGGTTCCCGGCGTCATTTCTTCAAAAGCGAGGGACAGTTCAGCACGAGCGTGAAGGGCGCGGACGGCGCAGCGGCGGTCGCGGATGGCGACGCGGAAAAAATGAACTTCTTGCCGTCCGAACTGGCGTCCCAGTAATAGTAGTCGGTTGGTTGCGGAATCGGCCCTTTGGGCTTAAACAGAGCCTTGGGTATGCCGGATTGAAACGCCGTGCTGCTGCCGCTCACTGCCACGGACATGACCGTGCCACCCGGCGCCACGCGCCGCTGCAGATTGGATGGCTGACGTTTACTGCGGCGACATCCCTTTTGAAGCAGCACAATTTTCGAGAACTTAGCGATTGCGTCGATTCGCCACGCCAAGGATACGGAAGGAGCGTGCGGCGTCAATCCTTGTCGAGCGAGAGCGTGCGGCGGACTTGATCGAAGAAATTGAAGATGAAGATTACTTTATTATTCGGTGCAGCCGTTTGTTGCGTGCCTGGAGCCTTCAACACGGCGAAGCGTTGGCCATCGGGGGACAGGCCAAACGGGATATTGAAGATTGTGTCGCCTGCGTGGAATTGGCCGGGCGACCAAGTCTGGGGACTGCCCGCATCGAAGGCGCCGCCCGACGCGGAGTAGGTGACCACCATGATCTTCAGGTCCGATGTATCGCTGCCGCGCGTAAGATAAAAAAGCTCCTTGCCGTTGGTCGACCACGTGGGGAAACTGCCGGAACTGCTGGAAATCTGCCACCGTCCGCCCGGACCCGGGAACGGCCGGACGTATACTTCGGAAGTGCCGGATTCCTGGGACGCGTAAGCGAGCCAGTGGCCATCGGATGAGAAAGCTGGCGTGGCAGCGGCGTTAACGAAGGGCTCCGGCTCTCCGGGCTTCCAACCGGACCTCTCATCGCCTTCAATCGGAAGAGCCCCTATATCAATCGATGAACCAATTAACGTATTGAATAACAACAACTTGCCATCAGGCCGCCAGGAGCCTGCCCACTGATGATATCCGCCACTTGCCGTGAGGCGCTGCGGACTCCCAGCGCCATCGGCGCGTATCCACCAAAGGCTATACCTACCGCCTTCCTCCCGGGAAAAGACGATCCTTTGGCCGTCGGGAGTCCACGCGGGAGAACTTGCTTCGCCGCCAAAGGTGAGCCGCGTAAGGATCCCGCGTTCCAAATCGTAGACCCAGATGTCGCTTTTTTCTCCGTCATCGATTTCCAGCGCCAAGTGCTTTCCGTCTGGAGAGAACCTGGGATTCTCGTAGTCGCCGGGTGCCTCGCGCAGGGGTGTAAATTTGCCCTCGCGGTCCAGCCAGTCAATAGAGACGTTCCGACCGTTCTGGATGCCTCCCTTCACATAAACGAGGGTCCCGGTATCGGAAATTGAGAATTGCGGCCCGCTAGAGCCCTCTTCCGTTAGCACGCCTTCGACGACTGGCGCTGGCGGGCCAGTAACCTCGAGCCGCTTGAGATCGAACGGCGCAGCAAATAGCGTTCCTTCGTGCATATATACCAATTGTCCGCTGGGGAGATAACGGCCATAAAAACCACCGCGCACGATTGTTTTTCGTTGATGCGAAGCCACCGAGTAAACCACAATATCGGCGTTCTCATAGCTGCTCGTCTGCGTGTTCGACGTAAACAGCACAGCCTTGTCCCCCGGCAGCAGTTGCGGCCAGTGCTGCGTGACTTCACCCGCTTTGCGATCGAGAGTCATCAGCGGTTGGGGCGTTCCTCCCGCTGACGAGACTTCGGATAGGGTGCCAGCTATTATCGGGGCGAAGACGATCGTGCCGTTGTCGCCCCAGCTTCCCCCCCGCCCATTGGGAGCATCGCAGAGTGTGATCGCTGCGCCGCCTTGTACGGAAATCTTCTTCAGCTTGCCGTCAGCGAAGAAGCCGATCCACTGCCCGTCGGGCGAGAAGAATGGGTAGCCGGCACCCTCGGTGCCGGACAGGGCTGTGGCCTCTAATTGGTCCAGCGAACGGACGTAGATGCGCGGCTTCTGGTCGGTATCGGTGGCGAGGAGCGCCAGCCGCGTGCCATCAGGCGAGAGCACCGCGGCAGGCCCCATGCCGGTGAACAAGCTTGCGTCCACGCCGATCTCGGCGTTCAAGCGAATCGGCAGTGCGCCTTGTTGCGGTGTGCGATGGGAATACACAAAGCTGCCCAGGCCCAACGCGACGAGGGCAACCGCGAGACATGCCGTAACAACCCACGGCAGCGCGCGGCGCCAGAAGGGCGCGGGTGGCGCTGGCGCAGCGGTTGCGGACGCTGGCTCCGGCGCGCCTGAGAGGACTTCGTCGAGAGAGATGCGCGCATCGCCGATGGCTTGCAGCCGCTGCTTCGCGTCCTTCTGCAAGCAGCGCTGCAACAAAACTCGCACACGCGCTGGCGTGTTTGACGGGAGCAGCGACCAGTCCGGTTCCGCGCGAATCACGGCAGCAAGTGTGTCCGTCACCGTCTCTCCGCTGAACGCCATCTTGCCCGTCAGCATCTCGTACAGCACGCAGCCGAAGGCCCAAATGTCCGCGCGACGATCCACCGGCTTTGCCTTCGCCTGCTCCGGCGACATGTACGCGGCGGTGCCTAGCAACACTCCCTGCATGGTGGCCATCCGGCTCATCGTTGGCGAATTGTTGATGTCCATCGAAGACGCATCGCCTTCGATCGCCTTCGCCAAACCGAAATCGAGCACCTTCACCGCATCGTCGGCGGTTATTTTTATGTTGGCGGGTTTCAGGTCGCGATGGACGATCCCGCGCTCGTGCGCGTATTCCAGCGCCTCGCAAATCTGACGCGCAATCCGCAGCGCCTCGTCACTGGGAATCGGCCCTTGCTTGATGCGGTCGGCGAGCGTCGGCCCTTCCACCAATTGCATGACCAGCGCACGCGTGCCGCTGGAATCTTCCAAGCCGTAAATGGAAGCGATGTTGGGGTGATCGAGAGAGGCGAGGACTTTCGCTTCGCGCTGGAACCGCGCCATGCGGTCCGGGTCGCGCGCGAAGGCCTCGGGCAAAACTTTGATGGCTACATCGCGCCCGAGCTTCGAGTCGCGGGCGCGGTACACTTCCCCCA
>JBAWEZ010000016.1:0-3419 GCA_049591475.1 Candidatus Acidiferrales bacterium | reverse complement strand
TCATCCCAACATCGCTGCGATCTACGGCTTCGAGGATTCCGGCGCGACTCACGCGCTGGTCATGGAGCTAGTCGAAGGACCCACGCTGGCAGAGAGGATCAGCGGCTCCGCGGCGGGAACCAGCCATACACCTGCCGGGCTTCCCGGTCCAAGTGCTACCGGGGCGCAATCAGCGCGAAAGCCCGGCGCTGCACGGGCCGAAACGGGGAGAGCAATCCCGGTTGATGAAGCGCTGCGGATTGCCAAGCAAATCTGCGAGGCGCTGGAATACGCGCACGAGCGCGGCATCGTCCATCGCGACCTGAAGCCTGCCAACGTGAAGCTGACTCTCGACGATGCGGTGAAGGTGCTCGATTTCGGTTTGGCGAAGGCGATTGAAGGCGATGCGTCGTCGATGGACATGGCCAATTCGCCGACGCTGACACGCATGGCGACGATGCAAGGAGTCTTGCTCGGCACCGCCGCGTACATGTCGCCGGAGCAGGCGAAGGCAAAGCCGGTGGATCGTCGCGCGGATATTTGGGCGTTCGGCTGCGTGCTGTACGAAATGCTGACGGGCAAGACGGCCTTTCAGGGCGAGACCGTCACCGATACTCTGGCGGCGGTCATCAAGGAAGAGCCGGACTGGACGCTACTGCCAAGAAACACGCCACTCCGCGTGCGCGTCCTTTTGCAGCGCTGTCTGCAGAAGGATCCGAAGCAACGCCTGCGCGACATCGGCGACGCCCGCATCTCGCTCGACGAGGCTATTTCGGGCGCACCGCTCGAAGCGCCAATGCCCAACGAGCTTGGATGGGCCCGAACCGGGCGACGGCAAACGGTTCTCTGGACCATCGCATGCCTGGCGATCGCGGCAATTGCCGGGCTCATTGGCTGGATTTTGAAACCGGCTCCGCTGCGGCCCGTTACCCGCGCTGTGATCAACCTGCCCACAGGCCGGCAGCTAGCAGGGCTGGATGGACAGGCATTGGCCTTTTCCGCCGACGGAAGTGAGCTCGCGTATGTCGCGACAACTCAGGGAAGAGCCTCGACGCAAATCTATCTGAGGCCGATGGACAGCATAGACGCCAGGCCCATTCCCGGCACCGAAGGAGGCTCGAACCCGTTCTTTTCCCCCGATGGGAAATGGCTGGGCTTCTTCGCCGGCAAGAAGCTGAAGAAAATCTCGGTGAGTGGTGGAGCGGCGCAAGACTTGGCTGACGTTTCAATTCCCTTGGGAGCCAGTTGGAGCAGCCAGGGAACGATCGCCTTCGCAGATTTCTTCGCGGGTTTCCTGGAGGTGCCGGACATGGGTGGCGCCCCCAAGCTAGTAAGTCGGGGGGACATCAACCACGGCTGGCCAGAATTCTTACCGAGTGGTAAAGCGATGCTTTTCGCTGCTTCGTCCGAGACTGCGGATTGGACCAATTCGCGGGTTGGCGTGCGGCTGCTTAAACCGGATGAACAACGAGACCTGCCTCTAGGGCAAGCGGGTACCATGCCGCGCTACGCGCGCCCGGGGTACCTCATCTTCGCAGAAGGGGGGAATCTGATGGCCGCTCCGTTCGATCCCGAGCGACTGCGAGTAAAGGGCGCGGCAGTGCCGGTGGTGCAGGGTGTCCTGCAATCTCCAACCACCGGCAGCGCGCAATACGCTATCTCAGCTACGGGGTCGCTGGCCTACGTTCCGGGCAGTATTCAGGCGGAGCAGAGCGAGATGGTGTGGGTCAGCCGCAACGGGACCGAGCAGCCCTTGGCTGCTCCGGCGCGTGCTTATTACAACCCCCGGCTTTCGCCGGACGGCAGGCAGGTGGCCGTGAATATCACGGGGCGGGAATCCCAGATCTGGCTTTACGATCTCGCTCGAGAGACGCTGACCCCTTTCACGTTTAACGGGACCTCGAACCAATTCCCGACTTGGACGCCGGATGGCAAGAGGATAGCGTTTCGATCGAATAGGAAGGGCCCGTCGGGCATTTTCTGGAAGCTGGCTGACGGCACCGGGGGAGCGGAGCGATTGAGCCCCGGCGACAACGACGGGGTGTCGGCGCAGACTCCCAACTCCTGGTCGCCAAACGGGCAAGCGCTGGCATTTATGTCGCCCGCACCTGCGATAGGCCAGGATATCTGGATATTAAGGATGAGCGATCACAAGGAGCAGCCGTACGTGGAGACAGGAACCGTCACGGGGGCGCCGGAGTTTTCCCCTGATGGGCGCTGGCTGGTTTATGTTTCGGATGAATCTGGCCGCCGCGAGGTGTACGTCCAGTCCTATCCGGGCCCCGGCGGCAAATGGCAGGTCTCAACCGGGGGCGGCACGGAACCAGTTTGGAACCGTAACGGGCGCGAGCTGTTTTATCGGAGTGGCGACAAAATGATGGCCGTGGAAGTTGCCACGGAGCCCAGCTTTTCCGCAGGCAAGCCTCGGATGCTCTTCGAAGGATCTTACGAGCAGACCCCAGTCACGTTTCCTAATTACGACGTATCGCCAGACGGGCAACGGTTCCTGATGCTGAAAGCAGTAGCACAGGATCAGACGGCACCCACGCAGATTAATATCGTGCTGAACTGGACGGAAGAGTTGAAGCGCCTCATACCGGCGGGAAGCAGATAATGATCGACCCCGGAACAAAGCTCCGGTCGTACGAAATTCTTGCGGCGATTGGCGCGGGAGGAATGGGCGAGGTGTATCGCGCGCGGGATGCGAAGCTTGGGCGCGACGTTGCGCTGAAAGTATTGCCCGAGGCGTTCGCGCGAGACTCCGAGCGCATGGCGCGCTTCCAGCGCGAAGCCAAGCTGCTCGCTTCGCTCAATCATCCCAACATCGCTGCGATCTACGGCTTCGAGGATTCCGGCGCCACTCACGCGCTGGTCATGGAATTGGTCGAAGGGCCGACGCTGGCCGACCGCCTCAAAGCGGGGCCGATTCCTATCGACGAAGCGCTGCGGATTGCAAAGCAAATCTGCGAGGCGCTGGAATACGCGCACGAGCGCGGCATCGTGCACCGCGATCTGAAACCCGCCAACGTGAAGGTGACGAATGACGACGCGGTAAAAGTACTCGACTTCGGGCTGGCGAAAGCGATTGACGGCGATGCGTCGTCGATGGACATGGCTAACTCGCCGACACTGACGCGCATGGCGACGATGCAGGGAGTGTTGCTGGGACCCGCGGCGTACATGTCGCCCGAGCAGGCCAAGGCGAAGCCCGTTGATAGGCGAGCAGACATCTGGGCGTTCGGCTGCGTGCTGTACGAAATGCTGACGGGCAAGCACGCGTTTAACGGCGAGACGGCGACGGACACGTTGGCAGCCGTAATCAAGGAAGAGCCGGATTGGACGAAGCTTCCACAAGATACGCCCGCGCACGTTCGCGTGCTGCTGCAGCGCTGCCTGCAGAAAGACGCGAAGCAGCGTTTGCGCGACATCGGCGACGCGCG
>JBAWEZ010000015.1:0-38201 GCA_049591475.1 Candidatus Acidiferrales bacterium | reverse complement strand
CTGGTGAAGACGGCGGACGACACGCAGGTCTGGGGCCAGCAATACACGGAGAAAATGGCCAACGTGGCCATGCTGCAGCAAAGCATCGCCCACGATATTTCCGACGAGCTGCGCGTGAAACTGACCGCGGCCCAGCAACAAGAAATGTCGAAAGCCCCGACAGAGAATGCGGACGCGTATAGCCTCTACCTGCTGGGGCGCCACGAATTCGACCAGTTCACCCCGGAGCATTTCATCAAGGCTGCCGATTATTTTCAGCAAGCGATCAATAAAGACCCGAGCTATGCCGCTGCCTACGGCGGGCTCGGAGAGGCCCAGGTTATGACCGGATACTCTGAGACTTCCGTGCGAGAGGCGGCTTTTGCTAAGGCACAGGCCATGGCTTCTAAGGCGCTTGCTCTCGACAATCGCTCCGCCGAAGCTCACCTGACAATGGCTCTGACCGATTGGTTTCACTGGAACTTTGGCGCGGCTCAGCGGGGGTTTCGCCGCGCCCTGGCATTGAACCCTAACTTCCAATATGCATACGGAGGCTATGCGATCTACCTCGCCACGATCCGCCGCTTCAGCGAGGCTATGGATGAGGCTCGCCGGAGCCTGGAATTGGACCCACTCTACCTCTACGGGAACTATGCGGTCGGTGCTGTTTACGGCGAGCAACATGAATACGACAAGGCGATCGCTCAGGAAGACAAGACCCTCGGAATCGACCCGAACTATGCCATCGCGGATGGCATATTGTCCGAGTGCTACGAGGCCGAAGGGAAATACGATCAGTCCATTGACGCAGAGGAAAAGGCCTTAACCGCGGACGGAGACTCAAAAAGCGCAAAGGAGATCGAACAAGTTTACGCCGCGCAAGGAATCAAAGGAGTCCATCGATGGCTCATCGCGGAAGATAGCGATCGAGCAAAACCGAGCTACGATCCGGTAACCGTGGCTGAGAACTACGCGCTGCTGGGCGACAAGGACGAGGCCTTCAACTGGCTGAACAAAGCGTTCCAAAGGCGGGACAGCGAGCTGATCGGAATCAAATCCGATATTGCGTGGGATAATCTGCGCTCCGATCCGCGCTACGCCGATCTCGTCCGCCGCATCGGGTTTCCCCAGTGAGGCAGAGGATGCAGGATTTCCAATGATCGGCCGAACCATTTCGCATTACCGGATCACCGAGCAGCTCGGCGGCGGCGGGATGGGTGTGGTGTACAAAGCCGAGGACACCCGGCTGCATCGCTACGTCGCGCTCAAATTCCTGCCGGACAATGTGGCCAAGGACGCGCAAGCGCTGGCGCGTTTTGAACGAGAAGCGCAGGCAGCCTCGGCGCTGAATCATCCCAACATCTGCACGATTTACGACATCGGCGAGGAGAGCGGGCGCGCCTTCATCGCCATGGAGTTTCTGGACGGCACAACACTCAAGGATCTGATCGACGGCGAAGCACTCGATCTACATCGTTTGCTGGAACTTTCCCGCGAAATTGCCGATGCGCTGGCTGCGGCGCATGCCAAAAACATCGTTCATCGTGACATCAAGCCGGCAAATATATTTGTCACTGAAAGCGGGCACGCCAAAGTGCTCGACTTCGGCTTGGCCAAGGTAGGCACTTCCGGCGAAGACAAAGGCGAGTTCGCCACGCTCACTCTTACGCAAGCAGGTGTGGCTATGGGCACGTTGCCGTACATGTCTCCGGAACAGCTTCGAGGACAGAGCGTGGATCACCGGACGGATGTCTTTTCGCTGGGGGCGGTCTTGTACGAGATGGCCGCGGGCCAGCGTCCTTTTAGCGGTGGCACCTCCTTGGAATTGAGTTCCTCGATTTTGCGCGACACGCCCAAACCGATCGCCGAGCTGCGAGGTGACTTGCCTACTGGGCTCCAAAAAATTGTCGAAAAATGCCTGGCGAAAGAACCGGCGGCGCGCTACGCCTCGGCGCGCGAGCTGCGCGACGCGGTGGAGCAACTACAGCGCGACCTCTCATCAGGCTCGCGCGGCGCGCAGGCGCCCGCTGCGAGCGACCAAGCATCGATCGCCATCCTGCCGTTCGCCAACATGAGCGCCGATCCGGAAAACGAATTTTTCGCTGACGGAATCACCGAAGAGATCATCAACGCTTTGACGCAAATCGACGAGCTGCACGTCGCGGCGCGCACTTCGGCCTTTTCTTTCAAGGGCAAGCACGTCGATCTCCGCATCATCGGAGAACGCCTGAACGTAAAAACGGTTTTGGAAGGAAGCGTCCGCAAGGCCGGAAACCGGGTGCGAATTACGGCGCAGTTGATCAACGTCGCCGATGGCTATCACCTCTGGTCGGAACGTTACGACCGCGAGCTGAAAGACATTTTCGAGGTGCAGGACGACATTGCGAACTCGATTGCCGACCGTCTGAAGGTCGCGCTGAAAGGCGGCGGCCAGCAAGCGACGATAAAGCCGGGAACCAGCAACCTGGAAGCGTATCAGCTTTATTTAAAAGGGCGCGCCCTGTTGTATCGAAGAGGCCTGGATATTGGCCGCGCGGCAAAATGTTTCGAAAATGCCGTTGAGCTTGACCAGCAGTACGCACTGGCATGGTCTGGGCTTGCCGACGCCTGCAGCATGCTAGGTCTCTATGGCTTCGAGCGTGCCGATACCATGATGCCGCGCGCAAAGGATGCCGCCAGCCGTGCGATTGCGCTCGATCCAATGCTTGCCGAGGCGCACTGTTCCGTCGCCTGCGCCAGCCACTTGTACGATTGGGATTGGAAAAAAGCCGAGGCGGGATTTCTTCGGGCGCGCGAGTTAAACCCGCGATACCTGCAGAACTTGTGCTGGTATGCCTTGTTCTATTTGGTCTGGTCGCAAGGACGTTTTGAAGAAGGAATCGCCGTCGCGACTGAAGCCGTGAAGCTTGATCCTCTTTCCTCTTACGCCCAGGGAATCCTTTCGTTTGGTTACGGCCATGCCGGTAGATTCAAAGAGGCGGTGCGCGCGGCGAGTCGCGCTCGGGAATTGGAAGAGTCCTATTTTAGTTATTGGGTGTTGTCGGATGCTCTTCACAAAGACGGCCAATTTGAAAAAGCTGTCGCCGCAGGCGAAATGGCTCTTGCCTTGTCCGGGCGGCATGTGTTTGGAATTTCCGGCTACGCGATGACTCTGGCGGACTGCGGCAAGGCGTCGGCCGCACAAGCCCTGTACGCGGAGCTTGTGGCTCGATCCGCGCAAGGCTACGTGCCGCCTTGCCACATGGCCATAACAGCATCGGCCGCAGGGGAGGCAGACAAGGCCATGGCCCATGCCCGGGAAGCGTGCGAGATTCGCGACCCTATGATGGTTACGGCGCGATATTGGCCTGATTTCGAGCGCCTCCGCAAAGATCCGCGCTTCAACGAGATTTTGGCGCGGATGAACCTGACATGAAATATATGGGCGGCCGCTCGGACGCGCGGGCGTTCCCGGCGGCACTATGGGGGCGCGGCGGGGTCTTTCAATGACCGGTAAAACGATCTCGCATTACCGCATCGTCGAAAAGCTCGGCGGTGGCGGGATGGGCGTTGTTTACAAAGCCGAGGACGCGCGCCTCGGCCGTTTTGTGGCGCTGAAGTTTCTTCCTAACGAGCTGTCGCACGATCCGCGGGCCCTCGAACGATTTCGTCGTGAGGCCAAGGCTGCCTCCGCGCTAAATCACCCGAACATCTGCACGACCGCGAGTGAACCGGCGCGAAAGGAGCCGCGCTGAAGTGCGGGGCTCCCAGAAGCACTGAAGTCCCGCTGCCGCTCGCAAAATTCGCCAAAGATCGCCTTCGACGTCGCTCAGGATAACGACAGCAGCTAAAGCAGAGCAAGAGACTGCTGCGCCAAAGCGCAGCGCTGCACAACCCCCTCGGGTGCCGCACAGATACCTCAGTCAAGGACCTTTACCGAAAATGCGGCATGACTTCGTTGGCGAAGAGTTCCAGCGAGCGGGCGCTTTCTTCGTGGGTGAGATTGCCGTAGGCAAAGCGGGCCACGAAATAATTTGCGCCGGATTCGTCGATCTGCTTTTCGATCTTTTCGCGGACGGTGGCCGGGGTTCCCGTTACCAGCGCTTCTTCCCTGCTCCGCGTCACGTTGCCGAGGCCGACCGGGTTGGCGTCAAATTTTTTCCACAAGTATTCGAGGCTGGCGAAAAACTTGTCGAATCCAATCTTTCCGCGTTCCTCGGCCTTCGCGTCCGTTTCCGCAACGTAGATATGCCGCGTGATCCCGGCGTGAGGCATCTTTTTGGCGCTGCTGCCGTGAATCTTCTCCCATTCCTCTTTGTACCGCTGGATTGGCACGCGCGCGTCTTTTGCCCGCTGCAGCGACACGATATTGGCGTTCTCGCAAGCGGCGCGCGCAGCGGTTTCGGGGTTGGCCGTCCCGTACCACACCGGAGGGTGCGGCTGCTGCAGCGGATGCATCTCCATCGGCACGTTCGAAAAATTGAAAAATGTGCCGTGGTAATCGAGCACGTCCTGGGTCAGCGCCGCCATCAGCACTTCCACAGCTTCCTTGTAGATCGCCGGAGTGTCTTTCGGCTCGATTCCGTAAAATCCCAGCTCGTAGGGCGACACGCCGCGACCCAGCCCAATTTCGATCCGACCCTTGGTCAGGTGGTCCATCATGCAAATTTCCGCAGCCAGGCGCAGAGGGTTATAGAGCGTGGCGATCAGCACCAGCGGCGCGAAATGAATCTTTTGGGTGACGCGGGACGCCGCCGCCAGAAAAATCAGCGGCGAAGGCGCCAGCCCCAGCGGAGTGAAGTGATGCTCGGTCACGTGAAACGTCGAAAAGCCGTACTTCTCGTACAGTTCCACCAGCTTCAACCGGCTATCGTAGGTCGCGTGGATCGGCGCGTTGTCTTGGCGGTCCACATGGTCGACGGCGCCAAATTCCAGTTTCATTGCTCCGGCTCCTTGCGCCCGATACTCACAACTTCGCGTTGCGCGCTGTGTCGCAGAACTGAGGTTGCAGAACGAAAACGCGTCGCGAACGAACCTAACCGCCAAACCGGGCGCCCACCCAATTACGTCGGAATGCGGTGAGAATGTACTCTTGCGCTTGAGCGTTGGCAATTGCCACGTGTTGTTTGGAAATGCGAATGCGATTGTACTTTCTCCGTTCCCACCCTTGTCGTGCCGCCCCGCCGGCCGTTAGAATGCCCAACTCGCTTCCGGTTGCCCTCAAAGCAAGTCCGTCGCAGTCCGAACTTGCGGTGCGCGAATGAGTGCTATACTTTCGGATTGACGTCGAATTGGCTGAACCGGAGCGCCAGGATGGGTGTCCAACTGCACGAAGTTTGGAACTGGGCGAGGCGCCGCAAGATTTTCGCATCCCTGCTGGTGGCTTGCACGCTGGGCATTGGCATCCTGATCGGCACCGTTATTCCCGGCCACACCTTCGCTACGCGCGCGCAAACATCCAGCGGCGCGGAATTGCTCACCATTCCCAAGCCGGTGGCGCTCTCGAATATATTCGCGTCGATATCCAAAAACCTAGAACCTGCGGTCGTCAACATCTCCACCACGGAAGTGATCGAGCGGCCCAAGGGAGATAAGGATTCTCACGCTCTCGAAAGCACGCCGCTCGGCAATTTTTTCGATCGCTTTTTCAACTCGCCCGATGATGCACCCGACGCGGAACGCAGCCTCGGCTCCGGCGTAATCGTCGATCCGAAAGGCTTCATCCTTACGAACAACCACGTGATCGACGGCGCCACAAAAATCCAGGTCAGCCTCGACGGCGATCCCATGCACTATAGCGCTCGTGTGATTGGCTTCGACAAGGACACCGATCTCGCCGTCATCAAGATCGACGTGGCGCGCGAATTGCCGATCGCCAAGCTCGGCAATTCCGATGGAGTGCAGGTCGGCGACTGGGTTCTGGCGTTCGGCAGCCCCTTCGGGTTGAATTCGACCGTCACCTCCGGAATCGTCAGCGCGAAAAACCGCGCCGCCGGCACTCAATTTCAGCGTTTCATCCAAACCGATGCCGCCATCAATCCCGGCAATTCCGGCGGTCCGCTGGTGAGCATGAATGGCGACGTGATCGGCATCAACACCGCCATTTACACCGGCAGCCAAAGCTTTGAGGGCGTTGGATTCGCCTTGCCGTCGAACACCGCAATCAATGTTTACAACCAGCTAGTGACCCACGGAAAAGTGACGCGCGGCTCGATCGGCGTGAAATTTCAGGAAGACAACAGCGATACTCCGATTCTGATGAAGGAGTTGGGCGCGCCGTACGGAATCGTAATCGAATGGGTGGCTCCCGGCAGCCCGGCTGAAAAAGCCGGCATTAAGCCCGGCGATGTGATCACTACCGTGGACGGCAAGCCCGTGCACAACGGCACCGATCTGGTCAATCCGATCTCGCAGACTCCCATAGGCCACAACGTAAGAATACAGTACGTCCGCAACAAGGAAATAAAGGAAGTCTCTTTGCCGGTTGCCGACCGCGACAAACTGTTCCCTGAAAGTGCGCAGGATTCCGATCAGCAACCCGATCAGCCGAAAGAGCCCGGCCAATACGGACTGCACGTGGAGCAATTAACTCCCGACCTTTCTCAGAAACTCGGCATTGGCAAGCTGACCGGAGTGATCGTCACGGAGGTGGAGCCCGCCAGCTTTGCCGAGGACACCCTCTTTTCGCGCGGCGATGTGATCGTGGAGATCAACCATGCACCGATCTCGTCGATGGCCGATTATCACGCGCAGATATCCAAGCTAAAGATTGGCGACGACGTGCTCTTCAAGGTCGAGCGCCGCGATTCCGGCAGCGCGCTCACCGTGTTCCTTGCGGGTCAGATTCCGCCGTCTCAGTGACGTTTGGCAGGCTCGTCTGCGAACCGGTTGCTTGATAGGTCTCGCCGGGCACCACGGTTCTTGAGTTGAGGCGGCGGACGCCGATAATGAATCCAACGGCGGTTCTCGCGGGCGGCTAAATCCGAAGATGGAGCGTCATTCGACGTGAACTCAAGAATGCGGCAAACAGCGCGCTGGATCACAATCGTCGCATCGCTCTGCTTGGCCTGCGCCAGCTCGGCCCGCGCAGTTCGGGCCGCCACTACCACGAAGCCAGCCATTCACCGTCCCAACGAGCGCCGCGTTCGTGAGCGTAGCGCTCACGCCGCGTACCGCCCCGCGCGCTATGCGCGGCAATCGAGTTCGAAAAGTTCGCACGCCGTGCATCGAAAAACTAAGAAATCGCACCATTACACGCATCACCGCTATTCGCGCCGCCGGTATCACCATCGTGTAGTGCTTCCCAGGGCGCCCAGCCCGGAGCGCATCACCCAGATCCAAACTGCCTTGGCGCGCGGCGGCTACTACAAGGGCGATCCGAGCGGCAAATGGGACTCAGGCACCGTCGCAGCCGTCCAGAAATTCCAGTCCGCCAACAATATTGACGCGACCGGAAAACTAGATGCGCCTACTCTGCAAAAATTGGGATTGGGTTCGGATATTGCTGGAGTGGCAGCGCCGAAGCCGGTAGTTCCGAAGGTCTGCTGTACGACCACTACTCCAGCGCCAACTACGACCGCGCCAGCAAAACCTGCGGGTTCAATCGGGGGGGCGCCAGCTTCCGACCGCGCGCAGCCAGTCTCCACTGCGTCCGGAAATTCGCCGAGCACCGTCGGTACAACCGGTGCTTCTTCCGCTGCCGCCGTCACGCCCGCCGCTGCATTGAGCGGCAGCGGCTCGTCTGGCACATCTGATCCCGCTTCTGCCACAAAGCCTGCCGCCACGCAACACTAGCGCAGCATAGCTTCTGACCCCGAGAGCTGCACTTCTTACGCCTCCTGCGGACCGTGCCCATGACGCTTCTCTTCCATCTTGAAGAGAAACCACAGGCCGCCGCCGATGAACACTATCGTGATCGCCGCACAAATGGCCAGCACGCGCGCGATGATCGCATGATATTTCCCGGTGTCCGGATCGTAGGTGCAGCAGAACAGCAAGACTTGATCGACCACCGATCCAATTTTTTCTTTCGAAGACTGCACTAGCGCCAGCCGTAAATCCTCGGGCGCGTACTTGATCCCGTAAAAATATTGCGCCACTTTACCTTCGGGCGTCAGCACCACGATTCCCGCCGCGTGCGCATACTGATCCAGTTGTGGAATATATTTGAAATGGAATCCCACCGCGTCCGCAACGAGCTTGATTTGCGGCGCCGTCCCGGTGAGAAAATGCCAGCCCGAGGCCGCCGCCGGATCGCCATATATGCTGACGTACGTTTTCTTCTCCTTGGCCGCCAGAGCCGGACCTTCCTTCGGATTGATGCTCAGCGTGACCACCTGATATTGCCGGCCGATGCGGAAGCTGATTTTTTTGAATGACTCGTCCGCACCATGCAGCACTTCCGGGCACAGCAGCGGGCATCTGTAATACGCCAGGATCAGCACCACCGGCTGCTTCTTGAAATAATCGCCCAGCGTTACCGCGTTGCCGCCGGAATCGACGAATTTCGCGTCCAGCGGCACCTGCGCGCCAAGATCCTGATCGAAGTTCACGCCTTGCAAAATATTCGGCAGTTGTCCAACGTTCGCAGCCGCTCCAGCCGAGTCAGACGCGCCAGCAACACTCTCTTGCCCGTACATAGTCGAGCTAATCGCCATGATTCCCAGTATGAGTGCGCAAACCACAGGAAGCTTCTTTGCCACCAGCAAACACGCGTGCATCAAGTTCACCTCCTCAAGTTCCCATAGCAACGGCCAGGGGGACCGCGCTCGTACGCTCACCGCTTTTTCCGGTTAGCTCAAAACTCTCCATGCAAGCTATAGGTGTGGACGTTCTCTCGGCTCAGCTCTGCTGTTCGATTGCGAGGGTAAAGACGGGAAATCCGTTCACGTCCGAGCAGTGTAGCAACATTTCGCACCACCGGCGGCGCGAGTTTAAAATTTTCGGCGGTAAGTTCGTCGCAAATTCAACACGCAAATTCGCGCTGCTCCGCTCTCATTTCGGCTCGCGGCCGCGCACCGCGTGTGGGCGGTGGCGTTGACGCTCCCGCTTCCCTCTTGCTACCCTGAACCTGCACCATTCGACTGTAAAACCGCATCCAATTCCCGGTTCTATCCGTCAGCCGCGATTCATGGGGGGTTCTGCCATGGCCACCGCTTTTGCTCCTCGCGTTTATAAGAATTTCATTGGCGGCGAATGGGTCGACGCGCGCAGCGGCAAAGGCATGGAGAATCGCAATCCCGCCAATCGCGACGAACTCGTCGGCACATTTCCCGCTTCCAATGCTGAAGACGTCGCGCTCGCCGTCGGCGCTGCGCGCAACGCTTTCCGATCCTGGAGCCTTACTCCCGCTCCCAAGCGCGCCGAGATTCTGTTCCGCGCAGCCGAAATTCTCCTCCATCGCAAGGAAGAATTCGCGCGCGACATGACTTGCGAGATGGGCAAAGTCCTAGCGGAAACGCGCGGTGACGTGCAGGAAGCTATCGACATGACGTACCTGATGGCGGGTGAAGGCCGCCGCCTCTTCGGCCACACCACGCCCTCCGAACTGCCCAACAAAACCGCCAGTTCGATTCGCGTCCCCGCCGGGGTCGCGGGACTCATCACGCCGTGGAATTTCCCCATGGCCATTCCTTCGTGGAAATGCATGCCGGCTCTTGTGTGCGGAAATACCGCCGTGCTGAAGCCCGCCGAAGATACACCGCTCTCCACTTTCAATCTCGTGCAGGCGCTCGACGAAGCCGGCCTGCCCAAAGGCGTTCTCAATGTCGTATTTGGAGACGGTCCCGACGCCGGCGCGCCCATCCTCAAGAATCCTGAAGTCGATCTGGTTAGTTTTACGGGTTCCACGGACGTGGGCCGGATCGTGAGCGAAGCCTGCGCGCCCACATTTAAGAAATGTCACCTGGAGATGGGCGGCAAGAACATCATCATCGTCATGGACGACGCGAATCTAGATCTCGCCATCGACGGCGCGCTCTGGGGCGGCTTCGGCACCACTGGGCAGCGCTGCACCGCCGCCAGCCGCATCGCCGTGCAGAAAGGCGTCTATCGCCAGTTCGCGGGAAAATTCATCGCCCGCGCCAAATCGCTGAAAGTTGGCGACGGCCTCGATCCCGATACGCAGATGGGTCCGTGCATCAACGAGCAGCAATTGAATACAGTGATGAAATACGTTCAGATTGGGCAGGACGAACGCGCCAAACTCGCAACCGGCGGGCACCGACTCGAAGATCCGGCGCACGCCAAGGGCTGGTTCCACGAGCCGACCGTCTTCACCGATTGCGATTCACAGATGCGCATCTGTCAGGAAGAAATTTTCGGCCCTGTGATCTCACTGATCCCGTTTGGTTCTTTCGACGACGCGATTGCGATCGCCAACGGAGTGAAGTACGGCCTGTCCGCGTCGATTTATACGCGCAATATCAATCAAGCGCTCCAAGCCCAGCGCGATCTGGAAACTGGCATCGTCTACGTCAACGCGCCCACCATCGGCGCCGAGGTCCATCTCCCCTTCGGCGGCACCAAAAATACCGGCAACGGCCATCGCGAATCCGGCACCGCCGCCCTCGATTTCTACTCGGACTGGAAAACGCTGTACATCGACTTTTCCGACCGCCTGCAGCGCGCCCAAATCGACTGAGACAAAGCGAGACATTTTGGCAACGAAGCCTCAAATTATCGCAATCGGCGGAGGCGGTCAGTTCCTCGACTCGGGAAATCCGCCTCTCCAGCGGTATGTCCTGCGGCAAGTGCGGAGGAGCAATCCCAAAATCTGCTTCGTCCCGACCGCCACCGGCGACGATTCCGCCTACACTGCGAAGTTCTATTCCACGTTCTCAAAATTGCGCTGCCGGCCAACTCACCTGCCACTCTTTGAGCGCACTCCCAGCCTTCCTGATCTGCTTCTTGCGCAGGACCTAATCTACGTAGCTGGGGGAAACACCAAAAGCATGCTGGCCGTCTGGCGCGAGTGGCAACTGCCAAAGATCCTGCGGCAGGCGTGGTCTTCCGGAATCGTTCTAGCAGGCATCAGCGCCGGTGCTATTTGCTGGTTCGAAATGGGCGTGACGGACTCTTGGGCTGAGCGTCTGATGCCCCTGCCCTGCCTTGGCTGGCTTCGTAACGCGTGCTGCCCGCACTACGATAGCGAAAAGGATCGCCGACCCAGTACGCACGCCCTCGTGAAGGATGGCGCCTTGCCGGAAACACTGGCCCTCGAAGACGGCACCGCCGCTCATTTTGTTGGGCGCAAGCTGCAACGCGTCGTATCCGCACGAGATAGTGCCATGGCATATCGCGTCCGGAGAGACAGAACGGGCGCTATCGAAATCCCGCTTCCAGTAACACGATTGAAAGCCTGATCCGCCTATGAATCTAACAAGGCCGCATTCTTCGCGTGATTTACGAACGGCAGATTGTCGCCGCCAGCCAGCGTGTTTCGGGGAGGACGGAAGATTGACATGCCGCGACTGCGCTTTCAGAATGTCTCTGCGTTCGTTTCGGGGCACATGCGGTATCAACCCCCGGCGTGGATTCCAATCGCAACTGATTTCCCAGGATGGCGTCGCGAAGCTCGACGTCATTCCAGCGAGGTCTCGTTCATGATCCAGCTCATCCACCGCTGTATCCGGATTTCGCGGCGCGGCGAACTGCTGTCAGCCGTGCCGGCACTGTGCGTGCTGTCCGCCGCGTTGCTGTTTGCTCCCGCAGCGCTGCGCGCGCAATCGGCAGGCGCGCAACGCAAGGCCTCGCCCTCCGGATCGTCGCGAATCGAAACATTTCGCGGCAACTGTTCGGAACTATTCGGCGATAGCGACGCAGGCGGAGGAGCTGAGGCGCGCCAGAGCAGTGCGTCCAAATCTAAAACTGAGTCCGCATCCGCGGCTCGCGGCTTCAATCTGGCGAATCTGGACCGTTCTGTCTCGCCCTGCCAGAATTTCTGGAAATTTGCTGATGGCGGCTGGATTAAGAGCCACCCGATTCCGGCGGACCATTCCGCCTGGGGAACGTTCAACATCATCGATGAGCACAACAAGGAAATCCTGCACCAGATTCTTGAGGAAGCCTCGAAAGACACGCACGCGCGGCCGGGATCAAACTGGCAGAAGATCGGCGAATATTATGGCAGCTGCATGAACACCAGCGCCATCGAAGCCGCCGGAATCAAACCGCTCGATCCGGAGTTTCAGCGCATCGCCGCCATCAGCAACGACAAGGAATTGGAAGCGGAAATCGCGCGACTGCACGGAATGGGCGTCAACGTCGGCTTCCAGTTCGGCTCCGAGCAGGATTTGAAAAACAGTTCGGAAGTGATTGCCGGCGCCGGACAAGGCGGCCTGGGCCTTCTCGACCGCCAATATTATCTGGATCAAGACGCTCGCTCGAAGGCGCTTCGCACTGAGTATACGGCGCATGTTGCCAAAATGCTGGCGCTCCTGGGCGACAATCCGTCGAAGGCCAGCAGCGAAGCTGCCACGGTGATGAAGATCGAAACGATGCTGGCGGAGGGTTCCACGAAAGTGGCCGACCTGCGAATCCCAGAGAAAAACTATCACCCGATGACGCTTCGCCAGCTCGACGACGTGACTCCGCACTTTTCCTGGCAGAGCTACTTTCAGGAAGTCGGCCGGCCGCACCTCAAAGGCGAGGACATGGGCCAGCCTGCGTTTTTTAAGGCTCTCGATTCGGCGATCGCCACGGTTCCCATGGCTGATTGGAAGGTCTATCTGCGCTGGCACCTACTGCACACCGCCGCGCCCGCGTTGCCGGAAAAATTCGAGCAGGAATATTTCAACTTTTACGGTCGCACGCTCACCGGTCAGAAGGTTATGCAGCCGCGCTGGCAGCGGTGCGTGCGTTCCACCGACCGCGAGCTCGGCGAGGCGCTGGGGCAATACTACGTGAAGCGCGCATTTCCGCCGGAAGCGAAGGCGCGAGCCCTCGCTATGGTGAAAGACATCATGGCCGCGCTGCACCAAGACCTTACGACGCTTTCCTGGATGAGTCCGGCGACGCGGAAGCAGGCCATCGCTAAACTTGACATGATCACGGTCAAAATCGGATACCCCGACAAGTGGCGCGATTATTCGAATTACAAAGTAACCAGCGGCCCGTACGTGGAGAATCTGCTACACGGCAACGATTTCGAGTTTCACTGGGACCTTTCGAAGATCGGCAAGCCCGTGGATCGCACGCTGTGGGATATGACGCCTCCTACGGTCAACGCTTACTACAATCCGTCGATGAACGAGATTGTTTTTCCGGCTGGAATTCTGCAGCCACCGTTCTTCAGCCCGAAGGCAGACGATGCTTCGAATTATGGCGGCATTGGCGCGGTGATCGGGCACGAGATGACCCACGGCTTCGACGATGAGGGCGCAAAATTCGACGGCCATGGCAATTTGAAGAATTGGTGGACGCCTCAGGATCTGAAAAATTTCGATGCGCGCGGCGAATGCATCGTGAAGCAGTTCGACGGCTACCAGGCGTACGGCTTGCACGAACCCGGGAAACTCGACGAAGGCGAAAGCATCGCCGATCTGGGCGGGATGACCATAGCTTATCGCGCGTTCCAAACGACGCCTGAGGCCAAGGCCGGAAAGCCGATCGACGGATTCACGCCGGATCAGCGTTTCTTCCTAGCGTACGCTCGCAATTGGGCGTCGAATTTGCGTCCACAAATTGCGCGGAAATACATGAGGACCGATCCGCACCCGATGGACCAATTTCGCGCGAACGGGCCGCTCTCGAACACGCCGGCATTCGCGAAGGCGTTTGGCTGCTCGGCGAATTCGCCGATGGTGCGTCCGGCGGGCCAGCGCTGCCAAATTTGGTAACCATCCGGCGAAGATCATCATCCTGAAACCCCGTAGTGAGCGTGACGAACGATCACGATTCATCTTGGCGTGAATGGTAGGTTCAGGGAGAAGCACAATGCAGGAAACATCACAACAGTACACGCAGCGAATGTACGGATACCTGGCCGGGGGTGACCCGGTGAAACTGCAGGCCGCCGCACCGGCGAAGCTGGCCAAGTTGCTTAAGGGCCTAAGCTCCGGCAAAGCGCGCAAGCGGCCCGCGCCGGGGAAATGGTCCATCGCTGAGATCGTGGCACACCTGGCGGATGCGGAAGTGGCCCTGGGATGGCGCATGCGCATGGTGGTTAGCCAGCCCGGCGAGCCGATTCAACCCTTCGATCAGGATGCCTGGGCTTCCGCGATGCGCTATGAAAAACGCGACTTGCGCAAATCGCTCGAACAGTACCGCTCGCTGCGAGAAGCGAACGTGACGCTGCTTAAATCGCTCACGCCAGACGACTGGAAAAAATCCGCGATGCATCCGGAGCGCGGAGAGCAAACCGTTCGCAAGATCGCGAAAATGACCGCCGGGCACGACCTGAATCACCTCGCCCAGATCGAAACAATTCTCGCCAAGAAATAGCTCTTCGGATACGCCTGCCCCAAGTCGCGCTGTTTCCAATTATGGAAACTTGGCGCCGCAAATTGCCGGTGCGCAGGCGCTTGCGCTTTACAATTTATAGAGACTTTCGCGTGCGATTCGGCCACTTGGGATGAGTTTTACCGGTTGAAGCGCGCGCCGCTGCACGCAATAGGCAACTCTCAGAGGCAAACACCGTGGCGCTGAATGCGGCGGAACCGCGTCCCGCAAAACCGGGCGCGGCGCCGATCGAGAAACCAGAAGATCACGAACTCGCGCGTAAGCTCGCCGAGCAAGAGGCGAGCGAAGGCGAACTTGCTGAACGCGAGCTGCGCGCAGCCAACCTGCACGCGGAACTCGCCGCGTTCGAGCGGCGCTACCTGCATTTCATCGGCGCGCGTTACGCCGAGCTCGACGAATATAAGGCGCAACTGGCGGAGCGACTGGCGCGACAGCAGCCAGGGAATGAGCGGGCACAGCGCGCCGCGCGCGAAGCACGCGCCCGCGCGGATGAAACCAAATCCGCTGCCGGCGAAAAATCCGCGCAAGAGCCGCCCATGTTCCAAGCCACTCCGGAAATGAAGCGGCTGTATCGCGACGTAGCCAAACGCATCCATCCCGACCTGACTTCCGATCATGACGACCGCTCGAAGCGGCAGCAACTGATGGCCGAAGCGAATCAGGCTTATGAAGAAGGCGACGAAGCGCGACTGACAACAATACTGAATGAGTACGAGTGCAGCCCAGAGTCCGTAAAGGGCGAAGGCGCGGGCGCGGAACTCGTTCGGGTGATCCGGCGCCTCAGCCAAGCGCGTGGGCGCCTGGTGGAGATCGAGGCGGAGCTACAGCAGCTGGTGCGCTCGGATTTGTATCAACTGAAAGAACGGGTGGGCGAGGCGGAAAAATACGGACGAGACGTGCTGAAGGAAATGACCGCAAAAGTCGACGAACAGATCGCGCAGGCTCGCGAGCGCCTGGAAAATCCGGAAGCATCTTCCCGCTGATACTTATGCCTGCCCACGAAAAAGCGCCCACGCAACAAATTGTGCCCGCACCGGCACAGGCGCTGGTGATGCGTTCGGCGGCGCTGGTGGCGCGCGGACTTCGCGATCTTTCCCGCGATTCGAATTGGCTGCTCAAGAAGGTGTTCAGCGGGCACTCGCCGCAACTGGCGGTCTCACCTACTGGGCAAATATGTGCGGTATCGCCGCTCGTGCGACAGGGTGCGGAAAGCATCGCGTTGTATGACGTGGAGCTCGGCGTGCCGCTGCTGGCACTCGCGGTTCCAGGCGTTAGCGGCGATTCGGCGCCGGGGCAGCCGGCAGCATTCGCATGGTCGCCGAGCGGCCGGCACTTGGTGGCGGCGTGGGGCGGCTGGCCACAAGAACTGCACGCGTTCCACCTGAACGCGAAGATGTTTCTCGGCGCGTTTGGTGAATTCAAAGCGTTTCCGTCCGCCCTGGCGTGGTCGGAACCGGGAAATTATTTCGCGGCGAGTTCGCGCGGCGGCGCCGATTCGCGGATGCGCTTGTGGGAAGCATCGGCGAAAAATACCAGCGCGATGCCGTTTGCAGACTCCCGAGCGGGCGAACTTATTTTGACGGACTGCTCGGCGTGGCCGGAATGGCGCGAGGGAGTTGCTTCAGAAAACGAAGGCCCGTCTGAATGCAACGGGGCGGATGTAGATCTCGCGGATGGCGCGGTAGTGGTGGGATTCGGGCGTGCGGCATTCAGCCCGGATGAAGGCAGCCTCGCGTGCGTGGTGGAAATCGAAGGCGAGTGGGCAGACGATTCGATCGCTATTCTCGAAGTACCGTCGCTGCGGAAGCAGAGCGTGTTTCACGCCCAGGGACACATCACCGATCTTTCGTGGACTTACGACAGCCGGCAAATCATTTTTTGCTCCGCAGGACAAGCGAACCGCCTGGCGGCGGACACGATGGAGCCGGAGGCGATGCCCTTTGGCGCGGAACTCTGCGCCTGCCATCCGCACCTGCCGATTTGCCTGTGCTTCAGCTCCTGGCTAAAAAACTCCGCGAAGGGCCGGCTATTCCTGGTGGATTTGCGTCGCCCGAAAATCTTTGATGAGCATGCCGCCGAAGGAGTGGTCGATCTGCGCTGGTCTTCGGATGGATCGAAGGCATACGCGGTCACTTCCGACGGCCTCGCCTATTTGTACGAACCGCCATTACTCTAGGCCGAATCGAATTCCGCCCCTGTTTTATCGCAAGCCAAAGTTGCCCCCTACTGAACCGTGCTCTACGCGCACTAACGAGCAGCGCATCGGGTGACGACTGCGCGCACGCGGGCGCTTTCCAGGCATGCATAAATGCCGCTTCTCGATCTATGTGAATGTCGCTTTACTATTGCAATTAACCTAAGTTAACATTCACCGCGTGCCTGCGGCGGCAGATGCCGCGACACGCCAGCGACTTGACCAGACGGGACTTTCAATGGGACGGCCCCTCGGGACCCAATTCACGATACGGGCAACATGTCTCGTAATTTTAATCACCGCGTTGGTGCTTGCTTTGCCGGTCCGCGCGACGGCGCAGAGCCAGACGACCAGCGCGATCGTGGGCCAGGTAACCGATTCGACGGGCGCGGCGGTGCCCAGCGCGACAGTGACGATCACCAACCAGGCGACGGGATTGAAACGCACGGCGAGGACCGACGGCGACGGAGAGTTCGACTTCCCACTGCTGCCGCCGGGGACTTACTCGGTGAAAGTGGAAGCGAATGGTTTCGAGCCGCAGCGCAACGACAACGTCGTCTCCGGGCTCGGACAGAAACAGGCGGTCAACTTCGGACTGCAGGTGGCGCGGGCCAGGCAAACTATTGAGGTGAATGGGGCGCCTCCGCTGATCAATCCCGAAAACGCGAACACCAGCACGAATCTAAGCGCACCGGCGCTCGAAAACTTGCCGAATCCCGGGGGCGATTTAACTTACCCGCTGCAGTTCGCTCCCGGCGCGCTGATTAACACGGCGGGCAGCGGGAACGATTTCGTGGGCTCGACAAACGGGTACGGCAACGTGGAGTTCAATGGACTGCCGGCGCTTTCGAACGGCTACATCGTGGACGGGCTGGAGACAAACGATCCGCTAACGAACTTGAATAGCGGGCTTTCAACGAACCTGGTGCTGGGGCTGAATTCGATTGCAGAAGTGACCGTGAACACGCTTTCGTACTCGGTGGACGAGGGGAGATATGGCGCGTCGCAAGTGAACTACGTGACCAAATCCGGCACGAATCAGTTCCACGGGAATCTGTACGAGCTCTGGAATGGCTCGATCCTGAACGCGGCGGACTATTTCACCAACGCGACGCCGGGAAACCGCAAGCCGCGGTCCACATTGAATCATTTTGGAGGCAGCCTGGGCGGGCCGATCATTCACAACAAGCTCTTTTTTTTCTTTGATAGCGAATGGGTGCGCATCGCGCTGCCCATCTTTACGACCGTGACGGTGCCGACGGCGGAGTTTCAGCAATATGTGCTGCAGCAGCTTCCGTTGGGCGGGACGGATTCGGTGACGGGCTCCCCGTACGCCCCGGAACCGGCAGAAGTTCCCTTCTACCAAGGCATGTTTTCGCTATACGGAAACACGAGCGGGACTCCACTGGCGGTGCCGGGATGTCCTTTCAATTCGGACGGAAGCGCGGCCGGCGGGAATCCTCCGAATGGCAATGGATGCGCGAATCGCAGAGGCGTTTCCCAATCGAGCGATGACGGCGAACAAGTGCAAACCGCGCGGATCGACTACAACATCGGCGCGGCTGATACGGCGTGGTTCCGGTTTCAAGCGGATACCGGATTACAGGCGGCGTATACGGACCCGATCAATTCGATTTTCGATTCTATTTCGCCGCAGCCGCTGTATTCGTTCGCCGCGGGATACACGCATGTGTTTTCGCCGAACCTGGTGAACTATTTCAATCCTGGATTCTCCTGGTACAAGAGCCTGTTTGCTCCGGCCGATTTTCAGAAGACGCTGGCGGCTTTTCCGATCGTGCTGCAAGGAAGCGGCGTGGATGCGCCGTTCACGACGGTAGGCGGCCTGGACAATACATGGCTGCAAGGAAGAACGGCTTCGCGTTTTTTCATCAACGACAATCTGGCGTGGAGCCACGGGGCGCACGAATTCCGGTTCGGAACGAACACGCGAATTTTCCGGCTGAACGATTACGATTTCGGCGAGGGCACGGTTCCGACGGTGACCTACACGACGCTGCCGCAATTTATTTATGGAGTGGCATCCACCGCGTCGGAAACGTTTCCTTCGTCCACGAATGAGCCATTCAATTTCTTGAATCTCGATCTCTACGCGCAGGACACGTGGAAGGTGACGCGGAAATTGACGTGGACGATTGGGATTCGCAGCACGCTGAATTCGAACCCGCTGAATCCGCACCATCAGGTAGCGCGGCTTTATGGGGCGTTCGATTCCATATCGCACAATCTGAACCAGCCACTCAATCAGGCGATTCAAACGAACTTGGGAAGGCTTTTCGCTTCCACTCCACTAGCGATCCTGCAGCCGAGGACGGCGATTGCGTGGGAGTTCGCACCGAACACAGTGCTGCGCGGCGGATTCGGGATTTTCAGCGATTTGCTGCCCGGAAGCGTGGCCGACACGGTGGGCGACAATCCGCCGTACGTTCGGACTTTCGAAGGCGGACTGCTGGGAACCGTGGGCGGAACGGCGATCGCGCCGGGGGTGCCGGGCAGCGCAGTAGATGCGACAGTGGCAGCGAATCAGACTTTTGGCCAGGGATTCACTCAGGGGTGGCTTTCGTGCGCTTCGCCAGAGGCCGGTCCGGGCGCCTGCCTGCCGCCAGTGGACATCACCGCAGTGCCAAACGGCGAGTTGCACGCGCCGTACTTCGTGGAATGGAGTTTGGGGATCGAACATCAGATCGGGAGCACCTCGAGCTTGCAGGCGCAATATGTGGGAACGCGAGCGGTTGACCAGCCCTATCTGACCGAGGTGAACGGATATCAAACCGCCTGCCAAGGATGCTTTGCGCCGTTTCCATATGGCCAACCGACGGACGCGCGCTTCGGAGCGGTGACGCAACTCGAAACGGGTGCCAGCAGCAATTATCACGGACTACAGTTGACGGCGAAAAAGCGCCTAGGGCACGGGCTGGAGGGACAGGTGAATTACACCTGGAGCCATTGCCTGGACACCGTTTCCAATGGCGGATTCTTGCAGTTTTCCTCCGGCGGGATCCTGGAGCCGCTGCCGGGAGATCTGCGCCGCGACTACGGAGATTGCGATTACGACATTCGCCACAACTTCACCGGGCAGTACGTTTATCAATTGCCGCTGAAGGTGCGCGGCCACCGGCTTGGTTATGCGCTGAACGGATGGCAGATTTCCGGGACGGTGTTCTGGCACAGCGGAGTTCCCTTCTCGGTAGTGAGCACTCCTTATTCGGCAAATGGAAATGGAATCCTGCAGGGCAGCGGGCCGCAATTCGCCAGTTTATTACCGCGAGTAAATCCCTACTGTCGCCACTGCGAAATTCCGGGCGTCACGGATCCGGGAACAATTCAATGGCTGAATCCGAATGCGTTTGTCTCAGCGGTCGATCCATCCACTGGGGAATGTTTTCCCGCTGATTCCCCGGGGAACTGCCAGTTTGGAACGCTGGCGCGAAACGAGCTGCGCGGTCCCGATTTCTTCTGGAGCGACTTGTACATAACGAAATGGTTTCCGTTGAGCGAACACGTGAAACTGCGATTCGACGGGCAGTTCTTCAACGTGTTCAACCATCCGAACTTCGCATTACCGAGCATGGTGCTGGCGGGAATCCCAGGCGAGCCCTCGACTCAAACTGGGTTCGGGGCCCTCACCTACACAACGGCGCCTCCGACTGGGCTTTTGGGCGTGGGATTGGGCGGAGACAGCAGTCCGAGAATGATTGCGTTTCAAGCGCGGCTGGAGTTTTGATCGCCAAAGCGCACCGAAATTTCGTCGGGTAGCGCGGAATAATTAAACTTCGTGCGGCAAAACCTATGGATGCGCGCCAGACGCGGGATCGGGCAACGCGAAGATCCAGAGGGTGGTCCCGCCCGAGGGATTGGCCAATTCGGGGGCGAGGCTGGTATCGCCGCCGTCGAGCGGGCTTCCTCCGCCGGAAACCACCGCAATATACTGCTTTCCCCGAGCGGCGTAGGCGATGGGATAGGAGCTTGGAGTGGCGTTCAGTCCGGCATGCCAGAGCGGCTCGCCCGTTAAAGCGTCGTAGGCGGTGAACTGGCGATTTTGCAGGCCGTCAAAAACGAGGCCTCCTGCCGTGGCGAGCATGGCGCTGGCGATGGGGGCGCGCTGGCGGTCCATCCAGACGATCTTTTTGGTTTCGAGATTCACGGCATCGAGGCGGCCCATTTTGCCGTCGGAATCGGGTCGCGGGCGCACGCCGAAGCGAATGTCGAGGCCGCCGGCAGCGGTCTGCGCCGGAGTTCCGGGAACCCAGGTGTAGTCCATGCAGTTTTCGGCGAGCGGCACGTACAGGATATGCGTGACCGGATTGTAGGAAGTGGCGGGCCAGTTTCTGGCGCCGTTTGAACTGGGGCAAACGAGTTCCGTCTTGTTGGCAACCGGTTCGAGCTTGGGATCAATGTTTTTCTTTCCCGTTTTCGGGTCGATCGAAGTGACCAAGTTTTGCAGGCCGAGGTCCTTGGAAAATGCGTATTTGCCGTTGGCGCGATCGACGGCATCGAAGAGGGCCATCTTGCCGCCGCTGACCACGAGGTCGGTGGGCTTGCCGTTGACCGGCAGCGTGAGCAGCAACTGCTCGAAGACCCAGTCGAGATCCCAAACGTCGCGATTCATGTGCTGGTAATACCAGGCGAGCTTGCCGGTGTCGGGATCGAGCGCGACGGTGGACTCTGTGTAAAGGCCGTCGTTAGAATCGCCCTGCGACGGTGAATAGGGCTGGAGCAGCGTGGACACGTCGTAAGTGTTGCCGGTGCCGAAGTAAACAAGATTGCGCTTGGGATCGTAGCTGCCTGATGTCCAGACGGAGGCTCCGTAGCGTTCGTTGACAGGCCAGCCATTCCAGCTATTGCCGCCGGGTTGGCCCGGACGAGCGATGGTGTGGAAGCGCCAGAGTTCGTCGCCCGTGTTGGCGTCGAGACCGACGATGAAACACCCACCGCTGGGATTGGTGATGCCGAGACTGACGCCTTCGATCACTTTGCCGTGGACGACGAGCGGAGCGCCGTCGAGACGGAAGTCATGATTGGAGTGCGCGTAAACCCCGTTGAGCGGCACGACGATCTCGTGGTCCCAGAGGAGCTTGCCGGTCTTGATATCCAGTGCGACGACGTGGCCGTCGGCGGTGGGCGCGAAGAGCTTGTCTCCATAGATGGCCATGCCGCGCATGGTTGAATCGCTGCCCTTCAGCAGCACGTCCGGGAGCTGGCGAACATACTGCCAGAGCAGGTCGCCGGTCGAGCCATCCAAGGCTTGGATCGTGCTGCCGCTCTCGATGAAGAGCACTCCATCGTGAACGAGCGGGTCGATTTCGTTGGCGCTGGGCGGCAAGGCGCGGCTCCAGGCGAGATTCAGATTCCTCACATCGGACTTGTTGATCTGGGCGAGCGGGCTGTAGCCAAGGCTCGAGTAGGTGCGGCGCCAGGTGAGCCAGTCAGCGTCCGGAACATGGTTGAGCATCGCGTCGGTGACTGGCGTGAGGTTTTTGAGTTCGGCGGCGCGACGGGCCATGGCGGCTTTGTAGATGGCGTCGTGATTGCCGCGGATCGTAAAAGTATCGCGCTGGAATACCGGTTTGGCGGCGGGCGGAGCTTGCGACTGCGCCCCGGCGCTTGATGCGCTCGAGCCGCTTAATTCAGAAGCAGTCAGCTCCTTTGAACCGGACGCAGCGCCATTCGCCTGGAGAAAGTAGGCTTCGAGGTCGGCATAGGTTTCGGCGCTGAGCTGGCCCGGCGAAGCGGGCGGCATCTTCTGCTGCATGTAAGCAAAAAGCGCGGCGGGCGATTGCGCTCCCCATTTCTGTCGGAACGCAGTTCCCTTGAGGGGCGGACCGAATTCTCCATCGTCGAGGCTGGTGCCGTGGCAATTGGCGCAACTGCTCGCGTAAGCGGTTTTGCCGCGCGCGGTCTGGGCTGCGGTGAAGCTGGGAGCGGCGCCTTTTTCGAAATAGTTCTGCGTCCGTGCTTGGCAACGAACGCTGAGGCCGCCAACGACGATCGCTGTGAATGCCAATGCGCACAGCCCAAAGAAGCTAAAGCGAAAAATCGCCCGAAGAAAGAGCATGGTGTTGCTCGTTGAAACAGAAAACCCAGTAGCCTTTCTCATCAGTGATGCTCCGGTGGCGAAACGCGTACTTTACTACCGCCGGCGAAAAACACAAAGCGAGCGGCACGTTTTCCGCTGGCGCGAAAGCGCGACTTACGCAACGGGTTTCAGGCAGGCTTCGTCGCGACGATCGCGGCGGTTGGATACGCGAAGCGAATTTCACCGCGTTCGAGGCGAGCGCCGACTCCTAGGCGATCCTTGCCCAGATCGTCGCGAAACAATTGGCGGATGCGGTCAGCATCGCCGGAAACAGGAAACGACGCGGCGAGTTGCTCCTCCAGTTCCATCTCGAGGCTGTAGAAGGCGGTTTCAATCCCTAGCAAACCGGCGGACGCGATTAAGCCGTGCAAAGCCTCGGGCGAAAGCGCATGGACATGCGAAGGATCGCGGAGCTTCTCGAAGTGATCGTACGCCAAAAGCTTATCGGCGGCGGGACCGACATCGACGACGAGAATGCGGCCACCCGGGCGGCAGACGCGCACCATTTCGGAGAGCACATCCGCAGGCGAGAGAAAATGATGGAAAGAGTAACGAGTCACGACGAGTGAAAAGCTTCCGTCTGAAAACGGCAGCGGGTTCACGTCCCCGCATTTCCAGTGGAGATTGCGGAGACCGCTCTCCTGCTGCAAAGCCTGAGCGCGATCGAGCATCGCGGGCGTGATATCGATTCCAGTGACGTGCTGCGCAATAGCTGCGAAGGCGCAGGCCACGATGCCAGGGCCGCAAGCGACATCAAGGACCGTGTCGCCCGATCCCGCCCCCGAAAGCCGGAGCATGAGATCGAGCATTTCTTGCTGGCCGTGGCGGCGGGAAAACGGCTCTGCCTGTCGCGTGAACTGATCGATGATGGCTTCGTTGTGAGCTGAATTATTCATGAAGTGTGGAGCGATGCTTTAATCCGGCGCGGCGGGGCGGGCTGGACCGCTCCTTCTAGAATGTGACACTCGAAGCTACGTGACCGATACGCCCCGAATCAAGCCGGGGGCATCCTTCGGGCGATGAAATCCGAATTAAGCTAGCCCTGGATATGACGCTCGAGAACCTTAGTGATCTGGTCCTTGGGCACAGCGCCTACGATCTGGTCAGCTACCTGGCCGTTCTTGAACACGAGGAGCGTAGGGATGCCGCGGATGTTGAATTTGCCGGGCACGCCCATGTTGTCGTCGATATTGAGCTTAACGACTTTGACTTTGCCGGCCTGCTCGCGTGCAACTTCCTCGACCGTGGGCGTCAACATGTGGCACGGGCGGCACCAGTCGGCCCAGAAATCCACCATCACCGGCTGAGTCTTGCTTGCGTCGATGACTTCCGCCTGGAAGCTGGAATCAGTCACCGACGGGATGCTGTTATCTGCCATTTTCTCCCCTTGTCGCGTAGAGCGGATACCCTTCCGGCTCTACGCACTAACGTTTAGATGTTCCCACGACGCGTGGGATTCTTGCCCTTTTCGCCGCTTCATACAACGTGACATAGGCCCCTGCGGAGGCCTTCCACGAAAAGTCCTTGGCCATGCCGTTGGCCTGCAAGGCGCGCCATTGGTCGCGGTCGCGAAACGTCTTCAGCGCTCCGCGAGTGCAATCCAAAAGCGCCGCACCCGCGTATGTTTCAAACTTGAACCCGGTGCCTTGCAGCGTCTGCGCGTCGAACGGCTGTATCGTATCATCCAAGCCGCCCGTGGTGCGCACGATTGGCGCCGTCCCATAGCGCAAACTATAAATCTGGTTCAAGCCGCAGGGCTCGTAGCGCGAAGGCATCAAGAACATGTCCGCGCCAGCCTCAACTTTATGCGCGAGAGTGTTATCGTACCCGATTTTTACGCCAATGCGCGCGGGATATTTCTCCGCCAGGCGCTTAAAGAGATTTTCGTATTTGGCTTCTCCAGTTCCTAGTACGGCCAGCGCGACGTTCTCACCGGCCATCTCGGCGGAGATTTCCGCGATCAGATCGAACCCCTTCTGGTCCACAAAACGGGAGACCATGCCGATCAGAGGACGGTCCATATTTTCTTCAGGCAGATGAAACGCGGCCAGGAGATCTTTCTTACACACTTTTTTCCCGTCGAGATTATGGATGGAGTAGTTCTGCGCAATCAGCGTATCGACTTCGGGACTCCAAGTGGCGTAATCGACGCCATTCAAAACTCCGACCAGACGCTCGGCGCGGTTGCGGAGGATGCCCTCCAGGCCAAAGCCGTACTCCGGCGTCTGTATTTCTTTCGCGTATCGGCGGCTAACGGTCGTCAGATAATCAGCAAAAATCAAACCGCCCTTCAAAAAATTGACGTTGCCGAAAAACTCCAGTCCATCCACGGTGAAAAGAGATTCGGGCAGACCAACAGCGCGCAGGACGGCCCGCGGAAAAATTCCTTGATAACCGAGATTGTGAATCGTGAGCACCACGGGCAGCGAACGCACCACCGGATCTTTTGCATATTGCGTGTGCAGCAGCAGCGGAACGAGCGCCGTTTGCCAGTCGTGGCAATGGATCACGTCCGGCAGCCAAACGCGCTTTGCGAATTCGATCGCGGCGCGGGAAAACTCGGTGAAACGCTCGGCATTGTCGGGATAGTCGTCGTTCTTATTACCGTAGAGATGGGGGCGATCGAAAAACTCCGGGTCGTCCACAAAAAAGTAGCGCGTGCCATTGGATGACGGCCCTTCTCCAAGAGCCGGAAAGCGTAGCGTATCGCCCAACGAAACCGTCACGCTGGAAACGAGCGTGGAACTGATCTTGTTTCCGCGATAGCGCGGCAGCAGAACGGCCACTTGATGGCCCAACTCGCGCAACGCACGCGGCAAGCCTTCGATGACGTCCGCGAGGCCGCCGGTTTTTGAATAAGGAAGCCCCTCGGAAGCTACGAATAGAATTTTCATGGGCACAGGAGCGAAGGAAAACGGTAGCGGATGGCTCGCGGGTTCGTCAAGTTGATCTCCGGCGCGCGCCGCGGAATGCGAACACCCGGTGTCGCGGAAAGCCGCCATGGATCGGTTAGGGAAAGGGATTGGTGCAGCCAGGACCGCCTCCTATAACTTTCGTCCAGCTTGTATTCTCTCTATTGAAGATAGTACAAACATGTAGTCCCTTCCCCCCTCGGACTTTCCTGATGAACTTGCGAGATTGACGGTGGATCGAGAATACGATCTCTTCGAGGTGTCCGAGGGCGGTCCAGTGTGGCGGGGGCGCGCCGCAGGCTTGCTGGAGGCGCGCGCGAAGCTACTGGAAATCAGCCACAAAGCAAGCAACGAGTGCTTCGCGATGCATCTCCCGACGAAGGAGATCGTCGCTCGGCTGAACGTACGCACGGATGATGGCAGAAAGCCCGTCGTCTTTCAGATCATCTATGATTACAACACGTCCGCCATACCAACAGAGACACTCAGGCTTCTTGGCTACGAGGTTGATCGCGTAGTCGGAAACCAGGCCGCAAAAGTCGTGTTGAGCATGCAGCATCAATGCGACTTGTTCATCGTGGGGCACGCAGCACCCGACGAAACGAGAATCGAAATGGCCGCCTGGCTGAAGACGAAATACCCGGGCGTTCCAGTAATCGCCTTGATGCGTCAAGGGGGGCCGACGGTGCCAGGCGCTGACTTCAACGCCGATGTTAGCGACTCTGAATCGCTATTGTCGCTGATCGCCACTGCCATGCGTGGCCGTCTTCGCAGTGAGCCGCCTGGAGGCTCGAGCTGCTGAAGCTCAGGGCTCACACTTTTTCACGAAGAAACCGCGCTGCGCCTAGGCTCAGCCGCGCCCTCGGAATCCAATGCTTTCTGAATGGCTTGCACAATCGTCCTGCCAGACTTCTCGACCACTCCCTGGAATCCGGCCGCCTGTGCCGCCGTTTCGAGGCACGACCCCTCGGTTAAGGAGAACAGGAGCATGCGAATGCCAGGGACACGCGCCCGAATCTCCCGCCCGGCGCTGAGCCCGTCTCGGTGCGGCATGCGGAAGTCTAGGATCGCTAAATCGGGTTTCAAGTCAACGGCCATCTGGACGGCCGCTTGTCCATCCTCAGCCTCTCCGCAGACCTCCCAGTTGTCCCGAGAATTTCGGATCAGCGAGGACAACGTCGACCTGACCAGAGCGTGATCATCCGCGACTAATATGCGAATCGCCATCGGGACCGCGAAATTACTCCAGACTGTGTTCTCACGTTCCGAGGGCTGGAACCCGGATGCTGCGACCACGAACTTACAGTTCCAAAGTCTCTCGACGCATAGACTAAAGCCATCAGGTGGAGCGCCCCTATTGGTGGAAGCAAAAACCTGAGGAGCGCTTGATCAGCCCACGATTTGCTTTATTGCTGGCGAATTGCCGCCCTCCGAATGTGTTGCTACACTCGCGGTGCCCATGGCTCGACAGCGGCTCGGCCAACATTTTCTCGCGGATTCGGGTTGGCAGCATCGCATTCTGCAAACTTTGCCGCGTGCCGAAAATGAAACGTGGGTCGAAATTGGAGCCGGTCACGGGGAAATGACGGGTTTGCTGGCCGCGCCGGGCCGCAGGCTGATTGCTATCGAGACCGACGCCCGGCTGGCCAGCAGCCTAAGCCGCGCAGCCAAAGCGAATCCCACTCAATGGCCGGGCGTCGAAGTAATTCACGGCGACGCGCTGCAGCTCGACTTAGGGAAGTTGGCCGGCACCGATTTCCGCGTCTATGGCAACTTACCGTACTACATCACCTCGCCGATTCTCACCAAGCTTTTCGGCTACGCCGATCGCATCCGGTCGATTCACATCGTGATTCAGCTGGAGGTTGCCGTGCGGATTGTCGCGAAACCGGGAAGACGCGATTACGGCTACCTTTCGGCGGCATGCCAGTTTTATTCGCGGCCGGAGATTCTTCTGCGCATACCACCGGGCGCGTTCAGACCACCGCCGAAAGTGGCGTCGGCGCTAGTACGCATGAATTTGCCGGGCGAGCGCGCCAAGCTTGGAATTTCAGACGAGGCGCGATTCCTGAAATTCGTGGGCGCGTGCTTCGAGCAGAAGCGCAAAACACTGCGCAACAATCTCCGCGCGCTTGCGACTGCAGAGCGAATCTCCGGGGCGCTGGCAGCATGCGGTGTTAGCGCCGATGCTCGCGCCGAGCAATTATCGCTCGCTGAATTCGCACGGTTATTCGCAGCGCTCCAAGCAGGAATGCAATCGAAGCTCTGAAGCAAGCGCGATGCCTTCGCGCGGCGGAGGCTGCTGAAAACTGCAGCGGCGGCAACCTCACGCGCGTCAAAGCGCGATGGTTGACTCTACTTGTCTTCAAGCACTGCGCGGAGGCGGTCGGGAAGATCCGTCATGATGCCATCGACGCCCGCGTCGATAGCCGCACACATTTTTTCGCGCTCGTTCACAGTCCAGGTGACCACTTGCAAGTCCGCGCGGTGCGCGTCGGAAACGAGCTGCGGCGCGATCAAATCAAAGCGCGGGCAAATCTGGCGCGCGCCGCAATCGAGAGCCGTTTTCGGCAGGGTAAGCTTGGCGTCCTCCGTCAGCAGGCCCAGCATGATGGACGCGTCCAGCCGGCGCAGCGAAAGCAACGTGGCTGGATCGAAGGAAATCACGATCGAGCGCGCGGCATTGCCAGCCGCGTTCAGTGCGGCAGCGAGCGCATGATGCATTCCCCACGCGGCGTCGTACTTTATTTCGAAATAGAAAACCACGTCGTGCTTACAGGAAAAATCCAAAATTTCTTCGAGCGTAGGAATCTGCTGCCCGGAAAACTGTCTGTCGAACCACAGCCCGGCATCAAATTCTCGAAGTTCCGCCAGGCTGAGCTCGTGGACAGAGCCATGCCCGTTGGTGGTGCGGTCAACAGTGCCATCGTGAATGGCGACGAAGCGAGCGTCGCGGGTGAGGTGCAGGTCGGTCTCGATGAAGGTGGCTCCCAACTGCACGGCGCTTTCGAAAGCAGCCAGAGTGTTCTCCGGAGCGTGGCCTGACGCGCCGCGATGAGCAATGGTCCAGGGTTTTCGCATGGGTGCTCAGCCATCCTAGCAGATTCGCAAAGCTGGCCCGTTGTGGCACGCGAGCAGAGTTGTGAGAATCGCAATGGAACACGCGCGCGTAGCCAGATCAGGTACTAAAACTGAGATTATCGGAGGCGGTACTGATACCTGGCGTACAGGACTTCTGGAATCCCCGTCCTGGTCCGTGCAAAAACCTTCTTCCGTGGGCACTTTTGTTATCCGCATCTCCGGTGCGATTGCCCAAGAACCGCTTTCGATAGCCAGCGCGTCACGAAGTGCTTGAGCGTCAATGCCTTGCGCATTGCAGGCATTGAAGATAAACCACGCTAGAAAACTTCCGCTCGCGAAGCGATTTTTTTTACTTTGGTGTGGCGATTGCCAATGTCCAATGCATCTCAGAGGGTGTATGAAGGCTCGATCACAATTTTCTCTGACGGAAACCGGTTGGAACGCTCCTGGCGGGTCGTCCTGCCCCGGCGCGAGAAATCGCGCTGGGGATTCCGGTTCAGTACTGGTTGGGTTGTCGGCTCACCGTGCGACGGGAAATGCAGTGTGGGGTTGGTTTAGCGAAATAGGCCGAGGTGCATGCCACGGCACCGGAACCGCCTGAGGGGCAGGCGGTACCCGGGCCGAGAGGTTAGTCGGCGGCAAGTCCCCGGAAAGCTTGGGAGGGGGCGTGGCTCTTTTTGTACTGATCGTGATTGGCTTGGTAGTCGCGCAAACGTGGCTCGACTGGCGCGATACTAAGCGGAACTGGGTGATGCCGGAATGGGCGAAGGGTTTGGGACTGGCAGCCCTGCTCGCCGTTTCGCTTACCTCCGCCACGACATTTGCTTCTTCCTGGCTGCAGGGTGAGGCTGGGAGCTGGACCAGCGAATTGAGTTCGCGGCGGCTGTGGTTTGAGATTGGATTCCTGGTTTGCAGCATGGGACTGATCGTCTTAGGCGCGCGCAAGAAGCGCTTGCGGATGGCACTCTTTATGGCCGGTATCGCCGCTGCAATCGTCTGCTGGGTGGGAATGACCGCTTAACCTCGTTTGCCGCTTTCGGTGGCTGCCGAGCGCCTCCCGTACTTCGACAAAATCGATTGTCTCCTCCGGATTTATCTCGTAAGGCACAGCAACCCGAAGCTGAGGCATACTCGGCTCCGCATCGCACGATGCCGAAAACCTGTACAGCGTTCCTTTCCAGCCGTTGATGGCCGCCACGTCAGTGAAATCCTGGCTCGCAATGGTGAAACTGTAGCTACAAACCGCTATTCGCCGGTAAAATCCAGCCATTCGCCGAATAGTCCGAGACGTTCCGCGGAACCGCGTCTACCCTGCACACCATGAGATCGATTCAGTTTCGACGGGAGGGCAAGCGCATGGTGAACGCAAGACCCAGGCTCAATCTCCATGGGACCGCGTGGCAAGTAGGAACTTTGCTAGCGGCTGGATTTTTAATCCTCGTCGGAATCGTGTTTCAATTGGCGCAGTTCGGCTACGACGGGCTGGCCGCGAAGAATTTGTGGTTCGTTTCCATGATCGCCGAAAACATTTGGAATTTCCTGGCGGTGCGTTCCGATCTGCCGGCGCTAGGCGAGCTGCTCCGTTTCTGGCCGCTGCTGCTGGTCGCCTCCGGACTTGGACTGCTCGCAATTCCCTACTCGGCGTGCGCGGCCAGGCTCTCCGTCTCTCAAGTGAGGATTACGGATCGTGATTGACGACCGGCACCGGCACGGCGGTCTTTTCATCGGCATCCTGATCACCGTCCTTGGTGTGATTTTTCTGCTAGACCAGCTGGAGATCGTACACGCAGGGTATTTGTTTCAGGTGTTTTGGCCGGTAATCCTGATCGGTTTCGGAGTGAGTATTTTGGCTAGAACTAACTATCCAGGCGATGCTACATCAGGAGTCGATGTGCAACCGTACCGCAGGCACACCGGGCAGTTTTGGGGACCAGTGCTGATCGTGATAGGCGGTCTGTGGCTGCTGAGCAACGTGACGCACTACGATATGGGACGGCTCTGGCCGTTATGGATGATTGCCATCGGCGTCTGGCTACTGATCAACCGGGAGCACTACGACGAGCTTCGTCGATCCCGCCGAGAATGGCGCAACTCGAGGCGTTACGGCCCGCCTCCTACCGGCTGGCCCCCGAGCGGCGGACCTGGAGCCGGTTTCACGCCGGGCTCTGGATCGGGGCCGAGCGCGACTTCAAGCGGCTTTGCAACCCAAGAATGGGGCGCGAATCCACAAGGACCGACAAATGTTCCGCCACCCCCGCCGCCCGGATCGCCACCTGGCGGTGCCACCTCGGGTCCAAGTGCATCTTTCGTGGGCTCGGGATTCCCTCCGCCGGCGGATTCGGTCGACGATACGTTCGAACGCTCCGTTGTCTTCATGTCGTTTAACCGGCGCATCATGAGCCGGCATTTTCGCTTCGGCAAAGTCTCCGCGGTCTTTGGCGGATTCCATCTGGACTTCAGAGCGGCGGAAATCGAGGGAAACCAAGCCGTGCTCCAGATCGAGGCCGTTTTTGGCGGTGGTGAAATTCTCATTCCGCCCACGTGGCGCGTCTCCGTAACGGCGCACGAAATTGCCGGTGCATTCGCCGACGAAACCTATTCCCGGCCGGACGCAACCACTCCGGCAAAGGTTTTGATTATTCACGGAACCACGGTATTCGGCGGAGTGGTCATCAAGAACTGAGCCGCGCATGCATCCCATTCTCGGACAATTTCGGCGCATGGTGCTTTACTTGGTGGCCTGGATTCCGCTGGCCGCGCTGCTCGCGTTCCTGCTGGACACAACGCGCGCGATCGGCTTGCGCGAAGCGCTGGCGCTCGCGTTTCCCCTCTGCTTCGTGTACGCGTTCGTGTGCCTTTCGGCGTGGTATCCCTGCCGCGTCACGCCGCTCGAACATACCAATCTCTCCAAATTTTTGGCCACGCATTTGTCCGGCGCCGTGGTTGCCACGGCCCTGTGGATTTTGGCAGGACGTTTATTAGTCATCGAGCTTGCCGAATCACCCTCGTTTCGTGGGTTGGACCATCGCTATACGCCGGAAATTCCACTGCTCGTTGGGACAGGAATTCTCTTTTACCTGCTCTCCGTGGCGTTCTATTACATCCTGCTCGGGATCGAAGCGTCGCGCGACGCGGAAGCGCGCTTGTTGCAAGCCAGCATGCTGGCGCGCGAAGCGGAATTGCGCGCGCTGAAGGCGCAGGTGAATCCACATTTCCTATTCAACAGCCTGAATTCCATCAGCGCGCTCACCGGATCCGATCCTTCCAAAGCGCGCGAGATGTGTATCCTGCTGGGCGATTTCTTGCGCCGCACGCTCGGACTGGGAGAAAAATCGGCGATTCCGCTCGGCGAGGAGCTATCGCTGATTCATGCGTTTCTCGCCGTCGAGAAAATTCGCTTCGGCGCGCGGCTGAACATGGTGGAAAACGTTGATCCAGTGGCGCTGGACATGAATATCCCGCCGCTGCTGCTGCAGCCACTGGTGGAAAACGCCGTGGCGCATGGAATCGCGAATCTGATCGACGGCGGGTGTATCCGGCTGGACGTAGCGCTACGCGATGGCGACCTTTCCATCCTCGTCGAAAACACATTCGACCCCGAAGCTCCGCTTCGCCGGCGCAATGGCGTAGGGCTGGCGAACGTGAGGCAGCGGCTGGAGGCGCGTTACGGAAACCGCGCCAAATTCGGAGCGGAGGCTGCCGGGACCAGTTTCCGTGTCGCGCTGGAGTTTCCTGCCGAACAGGAGGCGAGGGTACCGTGAGTGCAGAGGCTGCTCGAAAAGTGCGCGCGGCGATCGTGGACGACGAGGAGCTGGCTCGCCAGGTGCTGCGCGAATATCTGACGCCGCACTCGGATATCGAAATCGTCGCGGAATGCGCCAACGGTTTCGAGGCGGTGAAAGCCGTCGCAGAATTGAAGCCCGATTTGGTTTTTCTCGACATTCAAATGCCCAAACTCGATGGGTTCGAAGTGCTCGAACTTCTTGACCCCGCTCCGGCGATTATTTTCGTCACGGCGCACGATAATCACGCAATTCGCGCGTTCGAAGTACACGCGGTCGATTATCTGTTGAAGCCCGTTGGGGCAGACCGCTTTGAAGCGGCGCTCGCAAGAGTAAAGGAACGAATGCTGGCAAATGTGGGAAACCAGCCGTACGCTTCGGCGGCCGACCTCGCTGCTGCGGCGCGCCCGCCGGCGCAATACGTGGATCGCATTCCGGTGCGCGAAGGCACCAGCGTGGTGATCATTCCCGCGGCGAAACTCGATTACGTTGAGGCGCAGGATGATTACGTCGCGCTCGTGTCGCAAGGCAAGAAGCATTTGAAGCAGCAGACGATCTCTAGCCTCGAGGCGGCGCTCGATCCTTCGCGGTTTCTGCGCATTCATCGCTCGTACATCGTGAATCTGGAGCGCGTGGCGCGGGTTGAGCCGTACGGAAAAGATAGCTACGTGGCAGTGCTCGCCGATCGCGTGCAGCTTCCCGTCAGCCGCGCGGGATATTCGCGGCTGCGCGCGTTTCTGGACCGATGAATTTCGCGAGCGCCGGCAATCGCGCGGTGCCCCGCTGACTAACGCGATAAGCCCTCCGCACAGAAATTTGCCGCGCGCACTTGGCGGCGCGATACTCGATGCATGAAGCGAGGCTTCCTCTTACTCGCGGCACTCGTGTTGCTATCGGCCGTTGCGCCGACCGCGGCACGCGCCGACGAGTTCAAGCTGAAGGATGGATCGACGATTGTCGGCACCGTCGTCGGTTACGTAGGAAACTCCTTCAAAGTAAAAACGAGCTACGGCTTCGCGCTCGTGGAAAAAGACAAGATTGTCTCGATCCGGCTAGCCAGCCCAACAGACGCTACTCCCGACAAAAAACCGAAGCCCGATGCAGCGAAGTCTTCGGACGCGGAGAAACCGGCCGTCAGAAACGCGAAAGTGGTTGGCGTCGAAGAACACGCCACCGCGCCAACATCCACAGCATCCGCAGCGGCCGAGATCGCACAGAAAACTGGGCCTGCTATTGGAAGCGCGATAACTCCGTCCCCCGGGCAAGCGGCGACCGCTACCGCGCCTAACGCCGCGACCGCTCAGACCACGACAGCCGCGACGTCTGCCCCCGCTGCTCTGCCAGAGCCGCAGCCCATTCGAGAGAAAGTGACCGGCAACACGTACGTTAACGATACGTATGAGTTCGAGATGTATAAGCCGCCCGATTGGCAGGTGATGGACGGGGCGCGCTCCGTGCTGCCAGGGGCCATCGCTGCGATGGGAACGGACGATCAGAGCACGTACCTGGTGGTGGGGCAGGAAACCGCCGGCAAATCGGCGACCGCAGATATCGCGGCGACTGAGAAGCGACTGAGCGATATTCTGGTAAACTTCCGGCCGCTGGACGACGAGAAATTGACCGTTTCCGGCACGCCGGTGATCGCGCACCGATTTCGCGGCAATGTAGATGAGCAGGACTGGTCTGGATTCATGGTATTCGTGCCGCGCGGCGAGAAGCTCTACACGATTTTCGGTATGACGCGCGCCGACAACGACCTCGTCCAGATTGAAGAGAACGTGATCCGCCGGACGATCTCGAGCTTTCAGTTCCTGCCGAAGTAGTATTTCCGCGACAAGTAGGGAAAAAGCAGATTCCCCGGCCAAAAGCTGACCTCGGACTGACAGTCGCTCGCCGTTGCTACCGTCCTAGAATTTTGTGACTTCGCTGAAATGGAAATTGCGGACCTTCATCGCCGGAACGACCATCTCAAATGATTCCTCGCCCGCGGCGCGCACGGCTGGGCCGAGCATTTCCACGTTCGCAAGCATTTCGATGATGCTCTGATTGAAACGGAAATTGCGGATTCCGCCGGCCATTTTCCCGTTTTCGATCAGGAACGTTCCATCGCGCGTCATTCCGGTGAGAATCTTTTCGTAGGGATCGACTTCGCGGATGTACCACAAGCGTGTGACCAGAATACCTCGCTCAGTGGAGGCGACCATCTGTTCGATCGATCTATCGCCGCCGGCAAAAACGAGATTCATGGGCGCTTCGCCGTATTCATTGGGAAGCGAGAAGCCGTGGCCCGTCGGCTTGGCCTTCATCTTGTTCGCAGTGGCGCGAGCGTAGACCAGATTTTTCGGGACTCCGCGATCGACCAGCAGAACTTTCTGTCGCGGCATGCCCTCGCCGTCGAAAGCCGGGCCGGATTGAAGCGGATGATAAGCATCGTCCCAGATGGTGATGTTGTCGCCGAAGATTTTCTTGCCCAAGCGGCCGGTAAGGCAGGAGCGCTTATCGAGCACGGCGGTTCCGGCAAAATCGTAGAAGAGAAAGCCGACGAGATCGAGGACCGCGGATGGGCTGAGAATGGCGGTGTAATGGCCGGGCGGGATTTCGCGCGGCTGGCGCGACTCGGCGGCCTTGCGGCTGGCGCTTTCGGCCAGCGCCAGCGGGTCGAGCGCGCGAATGTCCGGCGAATTCGATTTGGCCCAGCCGGAGGAGTTTTCTTCCAGAATGGTGACGGAAAATTCCGAGCGCGTCTGCTCGTAACGCGCGACGAGCCCGCGAGAATTCGCGAACAAGGATTGCGACGAGCCGCTAGCAAAAATTCCAGCCGTGATCTGCTTCTTCTCTTGCGCCATTTTGCAGACCTTGGTGACGGCGCGAGCGCGATCTTGCGGCGTGGTTTCGGCAGTAGCGGCGAAAAAACGCGAGACTTTCTGATACTTCTGTTTTTTGGGCAGCGGCAACAGTTCTGGATTTTCAGGTTCATTGCGCGCAAGGCTGATGGCGGAATGGACGACGCGGCGAAGCGATTCTTCGTCAGGCTTGTTCGTGGAGGCGCGGGCGGTGCGGCCATCTACGACGGCGCGCACGGAAATGCCAATTGTATGCTCGGCGACGTTCTGATGGATTGTGTTGTTGGCGAAGCGCGTGAGCGCGTCGGCGCCAGCCCCGATATCGACTTCCGTTTCGTCCGCCTCGCTGAGCTTGAGGACGCGTTGGGCAATACGTTCGAGGTCGGCAGCCATCAGTTTAGGAGATTGGCTCATGAGAGCCGCCGATTACTTCGGAGATTCGAGCCACAAGCGCGCTGCGAGTGAAGCGACAACCGCCGGCAAGATGCCGGTGCTACAAGAGGCCGCCGCCCTCGCGGCTGCCGAGTCGAGATTCGACGTGACATTGTCATTTGGAGAAGGCGACTCCGACGCGGACATCGCGAAAGCGCGCGGGCGCGGCACCGTGGCCGGTCCCCATGGTTTGCTGCGGTTGTCCCTTGCCGCAATTGGGCGTGCCCCACAGAGTCCAGTAGTCACGCGAGCAGATCGCGTCGCAGCTATTCCAAAATTCGGTGGTGATACCACTGTAGCTAGGATTCTTGATCATGCGGCCTTTTTTGCCGCCTTTGATTTCCCAGCCGATTTCGGTGGAAAACTGAAAATGGTAACGCTTGTCGTCGATGGACCAGGAGCGATTGGTTTCCATCAGAATGGCGTCGTCTGTATCGGCGATCAGATCGTCATATTGCCAAGTGCCGGGATTGATGCTGATGTTGGTCATGCGAATCATGGGCAGGCGATTCCAGCTTTCGCAACGCACCGTGCCGCCGGAGCGCTTTTCGCCGATGGCCGAAGCAGTTTCGCGACTGGTGAGGTAGCCAGTGAAAAGACCATTGGTGATGATCGGGGTACATTGCGCGGGAACGCCTTCGTCGTCGTAGGCGAAGGTGCCGAGGCCGGGTCCATGAGCGAGACGCGCGTCGGCGACCACGTTGACGATATCCGAACCGTATTTCAGGTGACGCAGTTTTTCGGTGGTGAGGAAGCTCATGCCCGCGAAATTTGCTTCCATGCCGAGGACACGGTCGAGTTCGATGGGATGGCCGATGGATTCGTGAATTTGCAGGCCGAGCTGCGAACTGCCGAGGATGATCGTCTTGCGCCCCTCGGGACATTGCGCGGCGGAATGCAGCGCGACGCATTCTTCGGCGATGCGCTGTGCATTACCAACCAAATCGAGCGATTCGACCAGCTCGTAGCCTTGCAGCATGTGCTGGCCGCCAAAGCTATTCGGATACGAACGCTTTTGAATTTCGCTGCCAGCAAAGCTAGTGGCGACGATCCCGGCGCCGGACTGCATTTTGATCTGATGAATTGAAGAACCGATGCTGGAGACGAAAAGCTGTTCAATACGGCGGAACGACATCGACCCTTCGGCGAGGGTGATGCCCTTCACGCGACGCATTTCTTTGTCCGCGGCAAGAAGCAGGTCGATCTGAGCCTCGACGGGAACGCGAAAGGGATCTTTCAAAAACGGATTCTGCCAGGTGTCGACGTAGGCTTTTTCCGGAGCGAGCGAAACATTTTTGCGCTTCGCTAGGGCCGAAGCTTTGGCGATGGCCACGGCTTCGGCGGCGCAGGCGTCAATTCCCTCTCGCGTAAGGCGATCGGTGGAAGAAAAACCCCACGCGCCGTCGGCGATCACGCGAATGCCTATGCCCAGCGATTCGGATTCGGCAAGCGTGCCGACTTCGCCATTTTTAGTAGAGATTTCGCGGCTGCGAATGTCCATCACACGCGCGTCGGCATATTTGGCGCCACGGCGCTTGGCGGTTTCGAGGGCAGAATTGGCCCAATCCTGCATCATGCGCTGGCTCCGCAGCTGCGCTGGAGACGGGGCCTTCGGTAGCGACGCTCGCTCAGGACGCGAACCCTCATCGGGTTCGCGATTAGGACTTTGTATGTACCTGAATTGGGGGTACTTGAGTCGCGTTCTACTCGAAACAGTTTCGCTATTAACTTTCGACTTCTGTTCGCCAGGAGGCTACCGGTAGCGCCGGAGACGACGAAGCAGAGACGCAGGGAAACGTGGGGACAATCATCCGTACCCGCGCCTGCGAAGGCACTGAGTAAACCAGCGCCCGGCGTGCCAAAGCTCGCCAGGCCGTGTGCCGCCTTACTCATCACTGTCCCTTCCCCTCTCTGCCCGCTTCCCACGAGCCGACCACAGCAAACGTCAATTACTACACTGGCATAAGGCGAGTGCCTCGTCAATTGGAGTTTGCACGGCAGGCGATGCGCCAAACTATTGCGATCTGCAAATTTACGCAGGGGCTATAATCCAAGCCCTAAATGGCGCTTACTTCAGGCACTCGCATAGGATCTTACGAAATTCTTGCGGCGATTGGCGCGGGCGGGATGGGTGAGGTGTATCGCGCGCGGGATGCGAAGCTTGGGCGCAACGTGGCGCTGAAAGTGTTGCCCGAGGCGTTCGCGCGAGACGCCGAGCGCATGGCGCGCTTCCAGCGCGAAGCCAAGCTGCTCGCTTCGCTTAATCATCCCAACATCGCTGCAATCTACGGCTTCGAGGATTCCGGTCTCACTCATGCGCTTGTGATGGAGCTGGTCGAAGGGCCAACGCTTGCGGATCGCATCGCGTCAGCGCCGATTCCGATTGATGAAGCGCTGCGCATCGCGCGGCAGATTGCCGACGCGCTCGAATACGCGCACGAGCGC
>JBAWEZ010000014.1:0-1591 GCA_049591475.1 Candidatus Acidiferrales bacterium | reverse complement strand
GTCCTTCAAAATAGCAAAAGCAGATTCTTCGCTCCGCTGAGGATGACAGGGCCGGAACGTTTTTCATAAACTGCTAATACTGATTATGAACGATTTTCGCCTGGAAGTCCTTCGAAGTCGTAAGTTGGTACTGCCTACTCACATCGTATCCCCCCTGTGGGGTTGAAGTGCCTTAGTTCTCGGAGGAGAAGAGAGATGGCTGCCTTGGTGGGGGGGGACCAAGGCAGCCGCGCCAGTTTTGAATTGTAAAATGACCGGGCTATGAGCGCTCCGGTCCCTTACTTCGATGTGATTCGCCACATGCCCAACGCTTTCGATTACCGGCTCCGCCTGGCCACTCATGCCCGTCAGCACGGCGTGAAGGCCACCGCCCGCGCTTTCTCCACCACCATCCCCACCGTGCGCAAATGGCTGCGACGTTATCGAACCCAAGGCTTAAAAGGCTTGCAGGAGCATTCTCGCGCTCCGCACCATCAACTCCATCAGACCCCCGCCGAGGTTGAAGAGCGGGTCGTTGAACTCCGCCGCCAACTGCCCACCTTCGGCTCCCGCCGCCTCATTCACGAATTCGATCTCCCCTTGAGCCACGGCGCCCTGGAACGCATCTGGCACGCGCACGGCCTCGTCCCCCGCCGCCGCAAGAAGTATCCGCGCAAGCAGGATCTAGCCGCCGTCAAAGCCACTTGGCGGCTCTTTCAGCAAATCTCGGCCGATACCAAGGACCTTGACGATCTCCCCCCCTACGGGCCTCAGGCCCAGGCCGACGATCGGCCCGCCGTTCAATACACCGCCCGCGAAGTGCGCCGCGGCCTGCCGTTCCTCGCCTTCGCCGCCCGCCGCTCCGCTTCCGCCAGCGCCTGCTTCGCCGCCCGCATTCAGGCTCACTTGGCCCGTTGCGGCGTTGAACTCCGTCACCTCGCCTGGCAAACCGATAACGGCGGCGAGTTCATCGGCCAGCTTCAGAAAGATGGCTCCCGCTCCGGCTTCCCCGCCGCCCTCGGTGACAGCCAGCATCCGCGCATCCCTCCCGCCGCTCCCACCTACCCGAGCGACGTCGAAACCGTTCACCGCCTCATCGAAGATGAGTTCTATGACCTGGAAACGTTTGCTTCGCGCTCCGAGTTCCTGGCTAAGGCGACGCTCTATCAGCACTACTTCAACTTGGCCCGGCCTAATTCCCATAAACAGGGCCTTTCGCCCTGGCAAATCATTCAGCAGCTTGAACCCCGTCGTCCCGTTGATCTTTGTCTGCTCCCTCCTGTGTTTCTGGATTACTATCTCAATGATCGGGGGGAATACGATGTGCCTAGGCATCCCTACAGTTAGAACCCAGTGACGACCCGTCTCGGTAAGGTCCGCGTGGCCTGAAATGGCCCAGAAGCTGCATAACCTTGGCGCCAAGGCAGAACTGAAACGATTTCGTCAAGATTGATCCGCTCGGCCTTTTCTTATTCTACTCGAAAACCCCCACCCATGCTTTCGCTTCTTACATCTAGGTCTTCGAGCGTATGAATAGATTCTATTAGCCGTTTTCTTCTGGGAAGGCTTGAGCCTATGCGGGGGCATATCGCGACGCCGCATTGAAATTAAG
>JBAWEZ010000013.1:0-2716 GCA_049591475.1 Candidatus Acidiferrales bacterium | reverse complement strand
ACATGGCCAATTCGCCGACGCTGACGCACATGGCCACCATGCAGGGAGTTCTGCTCGGGACTGCCGCGTACATGTCGCCGGAGCAGGCGAAGGCAAAGCCGGTGGATCGTCGCGCGGATATTTGGGCCTTTGGGTGCGTGCTGTACGAGATGCTCACCGGGAAAATGGCATTCACCGGCGAGACGGTGACGGACACGCTGGCGGCGGTAATTATGAAAGACCCGGATTGGTCGCAGCTTCCGGCAGCGACACCGACACGCGTTCGAGTTCTGTTGCAGCGTTGTCTGCAGAAAGATCCCAAGCAACGATTACAAGCGATTGGCGATGCCCGCATCTCGCTCGACGAGGTTCTCTCCGGCGCGCCGGAGCCTTCGTCTCCCACCGTAGCTGCCGCGACAATTTCCGCGCCTTTCTGGCGGCGTGCTATGCCCTGGGTGATCGCAGCGGCCGCGCTCCTAAGCGCCGCGATTGTTTTGACCGTGGCACATCTGGGGCATCAATCCTCGCCGGAACCGACAACCATGTCGCAAATCGAGCCTCCGGCGAACACCACTTTTGGATTTATGCCGCCGGTGCTATCACCTGACGGGCGACAGATGGTCTTCACCGCCGCCGGAGCGGATGGCCGCCAGCAGTTATGGTTGAGAGCTCTCGATTCGGCCACGGCGCAGCCTATCGCAGGGACGGACGGAGCCGGTCTCCCTTTTTGGTCGCCGGATGGCCGGTCCATTGGATTCTTCGCCAACGGAAAACTGAATCGAATCGATCTCTCGGATGGCGCTATTGTTTCACTCGCGGATGCTGAATCCGGCGAAGGTGGGTCGTGGGCGCCTGACGGCACCATCGTGTTCGCTCCGGACGCTGGCGGTGTACTGGCCCGCATTCCCGCGGCGGGCGGAGCGGCTCAACCGATTGCGAATCTGCCTGCGTCGATAAAGGCATACTCGGAGCGATATCCACAATTTTTGCCTGACGGCAAGCACTTCCTCTTCTTCGTGTGGTCCGCTGTTCCGGCGAACCAAGGTGTGTATGCCGGCTCGCTGGATGGCGGGCAGGTAAGGCTGGTGCTGCCGAATTACTCGGACGCGCTGTACGTTCGCCCAAACCATTTGCTCTTCATGCGGCAAAGCACGCTGATGGCGGCGCAGTTCGATCCGGCTTCGCTACGCGTCAGCGGGAACCCAGCCCCCTTGGTGTCGAAACTGCCCTCCCCCGTCTTTTTCTTTCACGGGCCGTTCACCGCTTCCGGAGATGGGGATTTGATTTACGGCGCAGGAGTCTACAAACCGGACTCTCTTCTGTGGTTCGACCGCAATGGCAAGCAGGTTGGGGAAACGAACCCCGCGGGTTACTACGGTTACTACGATACGCCGAGCATTTCCCCGGACGGAAGCAAGTTGGCCGCCAGCATCGGCGATGCGGAAAGTCCGACGGGTGCCATTTGGGTATTCGATCTCCGGGACGCGGTGACGCGGCCCCTGACTTTTTCGAGCGCTTTTCACGTGATGCCCCAGTGGTCGCCAGACGGAAAAATGATCTCGTTCTTGTCCAACCGCGAGGGTGGAGGAGGGCAGTTTGAAAAGCCCGCCGACGGCAGCGGGAGCACTACCCTGTTATTCTCCGATAAGGCCTTGGAACAGACGGTCGAATTTGCTAGCTGGACTCCCGACGGCCGCTATCTCGTTCTTGAGCGAGGAAATGCCTCGAGTCGCCACCTCGGAATCTGGGCGCTGCCTTTATTTGGAGATCGTAAGCCGTTCCCCGTTTTGCAAGACGTGTCCTTGTCCTCCCCGTTGATAAGCGTATCTCCGGACGGCAAATGGTTGGCTTATGGCTCGAACGAATCTGGACAGAATGCGGTGTACGCCGTGCCATTTCCGCGGGGCGAAGGCAAATGGCAAGTCTCCACAAATGGAGGCGCGATGCCGCGTTGGAGCCGCGATGGCAAGGAGTTGTTTTATGTTTCGCCGGACAACCACCTAATGGCCGCTGAAATTTCCGAGCAGGGTGGCACGTTCGCGGTCCAGAAGGTGGAGTCGCTGTTTCCGACCAACATGATGCATTCGCCAGGCTGGAGCTACGACGTCACCGGCGATGGAACAAACGTGAAGTTTGCGGTGGTCACCAATGGCGAGCAAAAGGGTCCGCCTGCCTGGACGCTGGTAACAAACTGGCCCGCGTTGCTGAAGAAATGACGATAGCCAAAGGGACAAAACTCGGCAGCTACGAGATTCTTGCGGCGATTGGCGCGGGCGGGATGGGCGAGGTGTATCGCGCGCGGGATGCGAAGCTTGGGCGCGACGTGGCGCTGAAAGTATTGCCCGAGGCCTTCGCGCGCGACGCCGAGCGCATGGCGCGCTTCCAGCGCGAAGCCAAGCTACTCGCTTCGCTCAATCATCCCAACATCGCTGCGATCTACGGCTTCGAGGATTCCGGCGCCACTCACGCGCTGGTCATGGAGCTAGTCGAAGGACCCACGCTCGCAGAGAGGATCAGCGGCTCCGCGGCGGGAACCAGCCCCACACCTGCCGGGCTTCCCGGTCCAAGTGCCACTGGGACGCAATCAGCGCGAAAGCCCGGCGCTACACAGGCCGAAACGGGGAGAGTAATCCCGGTTTATGAAGCGCTGCGGATTGCCAAGCAAATCTGCGAGGCGCTGGAATACGCGCACGAGCGCGGCATCGTCCATCGCGACCTGAAGCCTGCCAACGTGAAG
>JBAWEZ010000012.1:0-309561 GCA_049591475.1 Candidatus Acidiferrales bacterium | reverse complement strand
AATCGGCTGATTCACGTTGCTGCATTCCCCGATGCGAGCTTTCGCATGATCGTCCGGCCAAATGCCGACACGCTTTACACGAATGCCTGGATCGACGTATCGAAAGAACCGATGCTGTTGCATGTCCCCGACTCGGGCGGGCGCTTTTATCTGCTTCAATTCATGGATGCGTGGACGGAGACCTTCGCCAACCCTGGAAAGCGGACGACCGGAACCGGAGAAGCGTGGTTCGCGATCATTGGACCGGGCTGGAGCGGGCATCTCCCAGAACACGTAATACGCCTGGATGCGCCGACAAATCAGGTCTGGCTATTGGGCCGAACGCAGACCAACGGAGCGAGCGACTACGACAACGTCCATGCGTTTCAGCACGGCATGCTCCTGATGCCGTTGGGCGCATTTCCGGGTACTCCGCAGATGTCCGGAGAAAACATCCCTCCTTCACGAGCTGCGGCAGGGGTTCCTCCGCCTGACCGCATCAAGGCTATGGAGCCGACGGCGTTCTTCGCAGCCTTCCCTGAACAGATGAGGGCCAATCCGCCCCACGCCGCCGACGCCCCTATGGTTCACGACCTTGCTCTCATCGGTCTCGTTCCCGGACAGAACTTCGACGCATCCCGGCTCACTCCCGAGCAACTTGCCGCGTTGAATAAGGGCGTGTATGCCGCCGTGGCGCGCATTGAGAAATTTGTCGGCTCCGCAGGGTCGTTCAAACCAGGTTGGACTTCGTTTCAGGGAACGATCGGGCGTTACGGCACGAACTATATGGCACGGGCTGTGACGGCCCGTATTGCCGTGGGCGCAAACCCTGCGGAAGATGCTGTGTACGTCAGCAGCTCAGCAGATGCTACCGGACAGCCGCTGAGCGGTTCGACGCATTACCGCATGCACTTCGATGCGTCGGGCCTTCCGCCAGTGCTCGCGTTCTGGTCCGTCACCGCGTACGACAAGGACGGCTATTTCATCGCCAATCGTATCAACAGATATGCAATAGGAGATAGAGACCAATTGAAGTTCAGCCCGGATGGCTCGCTCGATCTCTACGTCCAGGGCCAAGACCCGGGGCGGGATCGCCAATCGAACTGGTTACCCACCGGCGACGGAGCCTTCAATCTAACATTTCGCTTGTATTGGCCCAAGCCGGCCATCCTCAACGGGAGCTGGCATCCACCCGCCCTCGAACGTGTCCCGTGATCGTTCCTTTATTAGTCCTCGTAAAGGCGCTTGTCGCCATCAACTCCCGTACCGTCGGCAATCCGGAAGTTATCCACTTCACTAGCTATCGGACATTGCGGCGGCTCGAATTCCTTGTCTCTCACGTAGCCTCCTCGCTTCGACTCTGCCGTTGTGGCCTCCCCGTTTCCAGCTTGCGGCCGCGTTCGGCGTGGGTCTCCTCCAGCCGTCCCGCGAGACAGTGCGTAAAGCCACGCGCTTCCCGTGCTACTGCCAGCTGTGCCGTTCAACGCGCGCATGATCGCGTTTCGCCCTGCGTAGCCGCCCTCCGGGACGCTGCTTCGTTTCCCGCGCAGATCTAAACTATTTCGAAATTGAGCGCCTTTCGTGAAATGCTATAGCTGGAGTTTTTCTGCGCTTGTGTGGGAGGGGATTATGTCAGACACACGGGCCCTGGGCAGGGCCGTGAAGTGGTTGTACGAAAAAGACGGCGACTCTTCGGGCGAACCGCCGCCGCCCAAGAAGCGTGCATCCCGCCGATAGCCGTGCCTCGTCGCTTTCCTTGACCAAGAAAGGCGAGGCGTTCCTGCAGAAAGTAGCTCTTGTCGCCCACCGAAGGCTAGCAAAGAGCCGGCGTCGAACGCGCTCTTGATCTCCTCGCCGCCCACGCCGAAGAAATCTTCCAGCGCGAGGCCCCGAAGCAAAAGCTCCCCGCCCGCCGCCGCTAAACGAGAGTCTGGCTTTGTCGGTCGCGCGTTTGCTATCTGGCTTAGTCTCGGGCGCTAGGTGCTATTAGCCGCGAGAAATGCGGGACGAACCGTAATGCCGAACTACTCATGGCGCAGGGCGACCATCGGATCAACGCGCATGGCGCGGCGAGCGGGGATGTAACAGGCGATCATCGCCGCGCCGAGCAGAACAATGGCCACAGCGCCAAAGGTCAGCGGGTCCGTGGCCGAAACTCCATAAAGCAGAGTGTCCATCAAGCGCGTGAGCAGAAAGGCGGCGACGACACCGAGCCCCAACCCAAACAGGGCAAGCCTGGCCCCCTGCCCCAGAATGAGGCGCAAAACGTCGCGCCGCTGGGCGCCGAGCGCCATGCGGACACCGATTTCGTGGGTGCGTTGCGATGTCGAATAGGAAATCACGCCGAAAATTCCGACGGCCGCGAGGACCAGCGCAATCGCGCCGAACGAACCAAGCAGCAGAGTACGAAAGCGCTCTTGTGAAATCGATTCGCCGAGTAGGTCGGGGAAAGATTCGATATCCGTCACGGGCAGGTCCTTGTCAATGGAGCGAACCGCCTGGCGAATGCCGGCGGCCACGCTCGATGCGCTCAAGGAACTTCTTACAACGACTTCGCCACCCCAAAGAGGCGCCTGCGCAAAGGGCACATACATCATCGGGCCGGGCTTTTGGCTAAGCGCCGCATCCCGCACGTCACCAACGACGCCAACGATCTCGCGCGACACATTGCTGTTTGGCGGAAATCCGAATCTCATTTGCCTTCCGAGCGGGTCCTGTTTCGGGAAGTAACGCCGCGCCAGCGTTTCGCTAATGATGGCTACGCTCGGATTGGAGGGCGAGTCGCGTTCGGAGAAAAAACGGCCGCTGAGAAGGGGCACTTGCATCACGCGAAAATAATCGGGACTGACTGTGGCGTAGTCGGCGGCGACGGATTTGCTGGGAGGGAGCGGAGGATTTCCTACAATGCTGAACGCGAAGGTGGCTTCGCCTTGGCGGTCCATCGGCAGCGGAGCCCCCAGAGCAGAATCCTGCAAACCGGGCTGCGCGTGGAGGCGCGCGAGCAATTCGTTGGAGAAGGCGGTCCATTGCTGTGGCTTCGAATACTGAAATTGGGGAAGCGAAACCTCGGCTTCCATGACGTTCTTCGGATCGAAGCCCGGGTTGACCGAGGTGAGCAGGGCAAGGCTGCGGATGAGCAGCCCGCCGGTCACGAGCAGCACCGTCGCCATGGCGATTTCCGCGACCGCAAAGAAACTCTGTAGGTGTCGGCCCGCACGCCGGCCAGTACGCCCGCCGCCATCTTTGATGTTCGTCTGTAAGTTGGATGAGGTTGCGAGAAACGCGGGCCCCACTCCGAAGGCCAGCGCGGCGGCAAACGACACCAACAGCGCGAATAAGAGCACCGCGCCTCCGATATGGACTGGATTGAGCCTGGTCACGTCGGATGGCAAGAAAGGCCGAAAACTCCACACACCCCAAATCGCAAGGAGTACGCCGGCCAACGCGCCGAGCAATCCCAGCAGGGCGCTCTCGGTGAGCAATTGCCGGACAATGCGGGAGCGCCCGGCGCCAAGGGCGATGCGCATGGCGATTTCTCTGCCGCGATAAGTGGCCCGCGACAAAAGCAGGTTCGCAATATTGGCACATGCGATCAACAGGACTAAGCCAACGGCGCCCAGCAAAAGAAGCAGCGTGGACTTCACGTCGCCGACCACAAATTGCTGGTAGGGCTCGATACGAATCCCCAGTCCTGAATCTTGCGCGGGAAACTCCTTGGCGAGACGCGCGCTCAGGGTGTTCATCTCGGCCTGAGCTTGCGCCAGGGAAACGCCCGGTTTAAGCCGGCCGATTCCGCCCAACAGAGGCACGCCGGCCTTCGACATCAGGGGCCCGAACAGCGGGTCCTGCCTGACAGGAATCCAAACGTCCTGACGGGGAGAGCCGTCGGGGTAGCGAAAGCTTGCTGGCAGGATTCCTACAACGGTGAACGAGCGCATATCCAAGATGATGGACTGGCCAATAATCGCCGGATTGGAGCCGAAGCGGGAGCGCCAGAGATTCTCGCTCAAAATAGCGACCCGCGCGGCGCCTTGCTGGTCATCACGCGGCAGTAAAGTGCGGCCGGCCAGAGGCTCCGTACCGAGCAGAGGAAATATCTCCGGGGTCACCGCCGCAGTATTCACAATGGATGGCTCGCCTACCCCGGTCAACGTGAGATCATGAAATGAATTTCCTGCGATCCCAGTAAAGACATGGTTGTGTTCGCGGTACTCGGTGAAGTCCCTGTAGGAAATACTGGACAGAGCGTCGGGCTGTTGCAGCGGGACTTCAAACATCAGGACGAGCTGGTTGGGATGAGGATACGGAAGTGATCGCAAAAGCACCGCATCGACGACGCTGAAAATCGCGGTATTGGCGCCGATACCGAGAGCAAGGGTGAGGATGGCGACGGCGGTAAAGCCAGGATTCTTCCACAGCATTCGCGCTGCATATCGGGCGTCCTGCCAACATGCCTCGAGATTAGAGACGGCAGCCATCTTGCGGGAGATCTCCTTAGATCGCATCTTCGTAGATTCTATCTGGGACACAGCTGTGCCCTCTATGAAACTGATTGGCAAAGTCTAACGCCGTTTAGCAACAATAAACGCGGAATAGTCTACTGAATTCGTCGACTACTGGATTGTAGCCAATCTGGAAGTTACCCGCGTCGCCGGTTATCTGAGACATCGCAGCCGCTGGATTTCTTGGTCTCTCACGCGTCCTCCTGGCGACGGCTCTGCAGCCGTTGCCCCACCGCCTCCAGCTTGCGGCCACGTTCGGCGTGGACCTTCTCCTGCCGTCCGGTGAGATAGTGCGTAAAGCCACGCGCTTCCCGTGCTACTGCCCGGCTCCGCCGTACGACGCGCGCATGCTTGCGCGTTGCCGTGCGTAGCCGCCCTCCGGGACGCTGCTTCGTTTCCCGCGCAGATCTAAACTATTTCGAAATTAAGCGCCTTTCGTGAAATGCTATAGCTGGAGTTTTTCTGCGCTTGTGTGGGAGGGGATTATGTCAGACACACGGGCCCTCGATAGGGCCGTGAAGTGGTTGTACGAAAAAGACGGTGACTCCTCGGACGAACCGCCGCCGCCCAAGAAGCGCGCTCGCCCCAGCCGTGGCGTGCCTCCCTCGGCGTTCCGGCACGACCGCAAATGCTCCGTCTGCCGTCACGCCGAGCGCGACGAAATCGAGCGCGAATTCCTCCACTGGCGCAGCGCCGAAAGCATCGCCAGGGAATACGGAATCGCTCACCACTCCTCCATCTATCGCCATGCCCGCGCCACCGGCCTTTTCGCCCAGCGCGCCACAACCATCAAGCTCGCGCTCTCGCCGCTCATTGAGCAAGCCGCGGTCGTCCCGGTCACAGCTGACTCTGTCATTCGCGCCGTCGTCGCCTTCGCTCACGTCAACGACCAAGGCGGATGGGTCGAACCGCCCAAGCGCGTCATCCATCACTCATCGAAGCGGGTCGCTCCTCGTTCCGAAGACTCGGAAGATTTAAACGTAGCGGTGGGGTCTTCGGCCCAGCAGCGTTTTGATTCTTGCCCGTCGGCAGGCGAAGCCGAAGCGAAAGTTAATCGCGAACCGGTGTCGAGTAGAACATGACGCAAGGGACTGAAATTTCTATCACATACGATTTTCTAATCGCGAACCAAGTGATCTCTTGCCTCGCGGCCGGCATCGGACAACGCTGTCTTGACAACAATAGAACAATGCAAGTATACAAGTGCGGCGATCCATCGCTCGGGGTTTCGGGACAGCGATCATGGATCGAGAGGAAGTGCTAACCATGCGTGAAATTCCATCGAAGCGGTTTGTAAGCCGCATTTTTGCCGCTGCGGTTGTGATAGCCGCTTGCATCGCGTTCGCTGCCCAAATCGGGCGCGCCCAATGGTCCACGGTCAATGGCCACGACAACCAGCGCTATTCCCCGCTCTCGCAAATCAATTCCCAGAACGTCACCAAACTCGGTGCCGCTTGGGCAACGCCCGGGATCGAACCGATGCCTTCCGTTCGCGCCACTCCCGTCGTCGCGGACGGCCTGATGTTCATCACCGCGCCGCCCTATGTCTACGCCGTCGATTTCAGCTCCGGCAAGATCGCCTGGCGCTACAAGGCCGATGGCCCTACTGGGCATGGAGGAGTTGCGGTCGGCGACGGCCTCGTTTTCGTCGGCATCTGGAATCCGGGCAAAACCAGCCTGATTGCCCTCAATGAAAAAACTGGCGATCTCGCTTGGCAAGTTCCTCTCGCGCCCAAATCAGGCGAGCCGACTGGGGGCGCTTCGGGCGCGCCTCTCTTCGCCGACGGCATCGTCTCGATTGGAACGAATGCGGACTATGGCTATCGTGGCCAGATCGTCGCCTTCGATGCCAAAACCGGAAAGGAAGCCTGGCGCTTTTACGTTGTGCCGTCGCCTGGCCAGCCAGGCTCCAACACGTGGCCGAAAAACAATGATGCATGGCTGCACGGCGGGGGCGCCGTCTGGCTCGATGGAGTCTACGATCCCAATCTCGGCCTCGATTTTTACGCCACCGGAAACGCCGTCCCGCAATACGGCGGAGAATACCGCCCCGGCAATAACTTGTACACGGACTGCATGGTCGCGCTCGACAACAAAACCGGCAAGTTGCGTTGGTATTACCAGGTCGTGCATCACGACATCTGGGAAGCGGACATCGCCGAAGCCCCGGTTCTCTTCGACGCCAACGTAAACGGCCAGACGGTGAAAGCCGTGGCGGCCATGCGCACCGATGGCTACCTGTTCACCTTCGACCGCACCACCGGCAAGCCGCTCGAACGCATCGAGGAGCGGCCCGTTCCGCAGGACCCCTCTCAAAAGACAGCTAAAACGCAGCCGTATCCTGTCGGAGCGGAGCCCGTCCTGCCCGACTGCGGCTACTGGAAAACTCAGCCGCTGCCCAAGGGCTTTCAGCTCGGCTGCTTTTTCACTCCCGCGGACATCAACAGGCCCGGCCTGCTGGTCCCGGTTTATGGCATGCGCTCCACGCCGATGGCCTACGACCCGCAGACGCATTATTTCTACGCCACGGGAAATGCCGGGCTCCAGTGGTTCCGACGCACAAAAGATCCGGACTTCTTCAGCCTGGGTTTCAGCAGTCACGTGCCGGGTCTTAATAAGCTGGGCTACGGCGTGCTGGCCGCGATCGACAGCCAGACCGATAGACTCGCCTGGGTAAAGAAGTATCCCGACAGTAAGCCGAGCGGAGCCCTCGCCACCGCTGGCGGACTCGTCTTCCAGTCGTCCAGCGACGGCAACTTGCAAGCTTACGACGCCAAGACGGGCGATCTCCTCTGGCAATTTCAGACCGGATCTCCGGTAGGAGGTCCCCCCATCGCCTTTGAAAACAACGGCAAAGAAACCATCGTCAGTATCGTGGGCGGCACGGTTTGGGGCTTCACGCTTGGCGGCACGCTCCCGCAGAAGCCCGCCCTGCCAACTCCCACACAAGGGGATTTCTCGGGTACGGTGACCAACACTGACACGATCCTGACCGCCTCGGCGGTACGAGACATGGGTCTCTCAGGTCAGCACGTTATCGAGGATGAATACGAGTTCGATCCTTACCGCGCGCGCGTGACCGTCGGCACTCGCGTCATGTGGAGAAACAATGGCGTGCTCGATCACACGATTGTCGCCGCTGACGGCTCGTGGTCCACAACCACGCTGCATCCGCTCGATATCGGTATGCACGTTTTCGATAAGCCCGGGACGTACGTTTACCACTGCAAAGAATATCCTTGGGAATATGGCGAAATCGTAGTGGTGCCTGCCCCCGCTTCGGAACCGCAGGGCCAGCCGTCCGGACATTAGTCGTCGGGTACGATTCGCGGCTAACTCGGCGAGTGATATTGGCGCGAGAGCGCGATCTCTTTGCGCGTGATGAATTCGAGGAGCGCTGTGACGCCCTTGCGCGTCTGCTCGATGCCGCGCCGAATCGCCGGCACGATTTCCGCAGTCGAAGTCACGCGCTCGCCGTATCCGCCGAACGCGCGCGCCATCGCCGCATAATCCCCGGAAATATCCGTCGAGCGATATTTTTCCGTCGAGATCGGCATGATCGGAATCTCCATCGCCATACTGAAATTGTTGAGCAGGATCGACAGAATCGGAATTCGCTCGCGCACGGCCGTCTCAAAATCCATGCCGGTGAAGCCAATCGCCGCGTCGCCCCACACGTTGATGCAAAGCTTATCGGGACAAGCCAGCTTCGCGCCCATCGCCAAGCCGAGACCATAACCGAGCTGCGTTGTTTTTCCCCATCCGATATATGTGAGCGGTTCGGTGGATACCCAGAACGGCGCAAGTTGATCGCGAGGGCTGCCCGCGTCGTGCGTAATGATCGTGTTGGCCACGTCTACCGTCCGCTGCAAATCGCGCAGCACGCGATATGGCGAAAAGGGCGCTTCGTCAGAATTGGCGCGAGGAGCCCATTCGGCGAGCCACTTCTCGCGCACGCTCGCGATTTTCGCCGCCACCGGCCACGGCTGCGGCCGTGGCGAACGGAGGAGCTTTGCCACTTCGTCACACAACGCCTCCAGCAGAAGTTGCGCATCGCCGATCAGCGCGATATCCGCGCGCACGTCTTTATTGATGTGATTGGGATCGAGCGTCGCGTGAATGAATTGCTTTCCCGCGGGCATGGCCACGGCGAACGTGCTTTGCGTGAAGCTGCAACCGACGCCGAAAATCCAGTCAGCTTGCTGCAGAAAGTACGGAACGGTCGCCGGAAACGAATTACCGCCAGCGCCCAGCGCCAGCGGATGATTTTCAGGAAATGCGCTCTTGCCTTCCAAGCTGGTAGCCACCGGCGCGCCAAGCATTTCCGCGAGTTTTTTCAGCGCGTCCCACGCGCGCGCCCAATGAACGCCTTGTCCTGCATAAATCACCGGATTCTTTGCTTCCACCAGAGCCGCTGCCGCCCTCCGAACGTCCGCCGGATCAGGGGCGTAGCGGGCGGAAACCACCGGCTCGTAGACGAACTCCCCGGGGAATTCTTCCGTGAAAATATCCATCGGCATTTCGATCAGCGCTGGACCACCGCGTCCATTGCGCAGCCGCGAAAAAGCGCGACGAAAGATATTCGGTATCTCGGCAGCCGACCAGATCGCCTCCGCCGATTTCGTTACAGTGCGCATGCTCGACACGGAATTAAAATTCGGATCGATCTGTGCCATGCGGCGCGTGTAACCCATTGGCAGCACCAAAATCGGCACGGATTCGCTGTAGGCTTGCGCCACTCCCCCGAACGAATTTTCCGCCCCGGGACCATGCTGCATCGCGAACACACCGAGTTTGCGGCCGCTCGTCAAGCGCGAGAGCGCGTCCGCCATGTGCAAGCCCACGCGTTCCTGGCGTACGATGATCGGCCGAATCCCGGCGGCTGCGGCCGATTCGAGCAGATGATTCACCGGATAACCGAAAATAATCTCTACGCCTTCGCGTTTCAGAATTTCCGCGATCGCATCTCCAACTTTCATCGTGCATCTCCTGGGAATCATTGGCCCATGCCAGTTGGCGCTCCAACCGCTTTCAAAAGCCACCACTCGCGTTGCATTGCAAGGCAACCGGCAACAAAACAGTGAGAATACCGGGTAGAATGAGCGCGCGAAAGGGGTTTCCTTGCCAATTTCAGAAATGGCAGCTTTCTCTGGAATGCGACTCCAGGCCGTTTATCAATGACGCGTGCGGAGCGCCGAGTAGTATCGCCGCGCGTGGTGAACGTTGCCGATCTGCGCCGTGCGGCGCAACGCAGGTTGCCGCGCGCCGTCTTTGAATATGTAGACGGAGGCGCCGATGGCGAAGTGACTCTGCGCGAAAACCTGCGCGCCTTCGAAGAAGTCACCTTTCGTCCTCGCAATGCGCTGTTTATCGACCGCTGTAATACGCGCACTTCGGTGCTTGGCGGCGAGCTATCGATGCCGCTGCTGCTCGCGCCCGTCGGCTTTACGCGCATGCTGTGCCCTCGCGGAGAAGTTGTTGCCGCGCGGGCAGCTGGAAAAGCCGGCGTTGGATACGTGCTCACTACGATCTCGGGGTCGCCGCTCGAAGACGTGGCGCAAGCGACGGCCGGCCAGAAATGGTATCAGCTGTACCTCGTCGGTGGCCGCGAAGTGGCCGAAGCGACTCTGGAACGCGCGCAGCGCGCCGGATTCACCGTGCTCGCGATCACCATCGACACTGGCACATTCGGCATGCGCGAGCGCGACGCGCGCAACAGCGCCGGCGCTCTCATCGGCGGCGATCTGTTATCAAAAATACGACATTCACCACAACTATTGTGGAAACCCGGATGGTTGCTGCGGTTTTTGACGGACGGAGGCATGTTGAAGCTACCGAATGTGATTGTGCCAGGAAAGGGTCCCATGCCGCTGGCCGAAACACAGGCAGCGCTCGGCCGCTCGGTTGTCACCTGGGCCGATCTGCGCTGGTTGCACGAAGCTTGGAAGGGCCCGATCGTCGTGAAAGGCGTGCTCACCGGAGACGACGCGCGACGATCGATTGATGAAGGCGCAGCGGGTGTGGTGGTGTCAAATCATGGCGGCCGGCAACTCGATTGTGTGGCCGCGTCTCTGCGCGCCCTTCCAGAAATAGTGGAAGCGGTTGGCGGCCGCGCCGAAGTGCTGATGGATGGCGGAGTGCGGCGAGGCAGCGACATCGCCAAAGCGATTTGCCTTGGCGCTCGCGCGGTGCTGATCGGTCGCGCATATGCCTACGGGCTTGGCGCCGCCGGCGAGGCCGGAGTCACGCGCGCGCTACAAATTTTGCGCGCCGATCTGGAACGTGTGCTGAAACTCTTGGGATGCGAATCCGTCGCGGAATTAAATCGTTCGTACGTTGACGTGCCCGCAAGTTGGCGGACCATCGGCTGCTAAGCGAGCCACGTAGTTCCCTTCCCTTTCGCAGCTACAAATCCCTCAAATCGAATTCGAGTCGGCAAGTGCCTGAGGTTCGACCATTTTGCCGGGGTTCATGCGATTGTCAGGGTCGAGAGACTGCTTGATGGCGCGCATCGCATCCAGCGCCGCGCCATGTTCAGCTGGCAGATACTTTTTGCGGCCGAAGCCGATGCCATGCTCGCCCGTGCAGGTGCCGCCCATTTCGATCGCGCGGCGAATGATTTTTTCCTCCAGGCGCAGAGCTTCAGTGTGCTCGGCAGGAACTTTCGGATCGAGAATGAACGCCATGTGGAAGTTACCGTCGCCAACGTGCCCGACTACCGTCGCGGGAAATGGCGCATCGATCACATCCTTCTTCGATTCCACGATGCAGTCCGCCAGCCGCGAAATCGGCACGCAGATGTCCGTGGTAAACATTTTCCCGCCCGGGCGAATCGCCAACGTGGCGAAATAGGCTTCGTGCCGCATTTTCCACAGCGTCTCGCGCTCTTCAGGCGAAGTGAACCATTGGAAACCGGTCGCGCCGTGATCTTCCGCTAACTTCTTCACCGTTTCCGCCTGCTCGTTCACGCCGCGAACGCTATCGCCGTGAAATTCAAAGAACACAATGGGCGCCACCGGGTAATTCGTCTTCGAGAAGCGGTTGCATGCGTCAATCTGTCCCTCGTCCATCAGCTCGATGCGCGCCACGTTGACCCCAAGCTGAATCGTGTTGATGGCGGTTTCCACCGCGTCGCGAATAGTGGGAAACGTCGCGCATGCCGCCGCAACCGCTTCCGGCAGAGGATGCAGCCGCAGCGTAACCTCCGTGATTACGCCAAGCGTTCCTTCCGCTCCAACAAACAGGTGCGTCAAGTCGTATCCCGCGGCGGATTTTCGCGCGCGCGATCCGGTGTGGATCACGCGCCCGTCGGCAAGCACGACCGTCAGCGCCATCACGTTTTCGCGCATCGTGCCGTACCGCACCGCCGTGGTGCCCGAAGCCCGCGTGGACGCCATCCCGCCGATCGTGGCATCCGCGCCAGGATCGATAAAAAACGTAAAGCCGGTGTTCGCCAGCGCCCTCTGCAACTCCTTGCGCGGCACTCCAGCCTGCACCGTGGCCTGCAGATCTTCCGGGCTGATGCGCAGAACCTTGTTCATCTCGCGCATATCAATGGTGATGCCTCCGTGAATCGCGTTGATCTGCCCTTCCATCGACGTGCCCGCACCGAAAGGAATCACCGGCACCTGATGGCGCGCGCTGATCTTCAGGATTTCGCTGACTTCTTCCGTCGAATGCGGGAAGCAGACCACATCCGGGGTCGCGGCTGCGTGATACGACTCGCCGTGGCTGTGATGCTCGCGAACAATTTCCGCCGTGGTGGCGCGGCGATCGAGCAGCGCCTGCAAATCGCGGATGGCCGCGTCCATTCGTTCGCGAATCGGCGGCGTAATTTGAGTGGTAGCCATCTTTTCACCCGGTCCGTTAAAGCTTCCGGCGGCGATGTCGGCGAATCTAGCGCTGCACGGTCACATCGTAATATGCCACCACTCCGTTGCTCGCGAGTTTCGGGTCCACGCGCACCACCTGAAACGCGCTACCCTTCAACTCGCTCACCGAATTGCTCAACACATCGTGCGCGCGTCGCTGGATTTCCGGCGTCACATTCGCCGCGTGCCGGTCCGGCGCAAGAGTCGTGGCGTCGAGCCGGTACGTCGTCGTCCGGCTGCTTGCGTCTTGCGAAACCATTTGCACTCTGGGGACAGGCCGCGGCCGATCGTGAAACCAGTGCCGCGGAGTGAGCAGCACGAACACCAAGATCAGCGCCACCATCACATCGTACTGCCACGTCATGCGCTCGTACGACCAAAAGAAAACTCGGCCGACCGCTCGCCAAAATGCGCGCATCTCAGTGTCCCGCTCCATTGACCACGGCGCCATCCCGCATGTGCAATACTCGATTGCCGTAGGTAGCCGCGTCCGGATTGTGCGTGATCATCACGATCGTCTGCCCGAGCTCTTTGTTCAGATGCCGCAGCAATCCCAGCACGGCTTCGGAATTTCGAGTGTCCAGGTTTCCGGTCGGTTCATCGGCGAGCACAATCTTCGGCTCGCTGACGATTGCCCTCGCCAGCGCCACTCGCTGCTGCTCTCCACCGGAAAGTTCCGAAGGCTTATGCTTCAGGCGTTCCTTCAGGCCCAGCAGTTTCACCACTACGTCAAAGCGATGCGGATCGAAACCGTTGGCGTGCAGATGTTGCGCCAGAGCGATGTTGTGATAGGTATCCAGCGTTGGCAACAGATTAAATTTTTGGAAAACGAAACCGACTTTATGCCGACGCAACTGCGTCCGCGCCGCATCGCTCATTTCGCTCAAGTCGTTGCCATCGAGCAGTACACGCCCGCTGGTGGCGCGCGCCAGCCCCCCGATCACGTGCAGCAGCGTGGATTTTCCGCAGCCCGACGGACCCATGATGGAAACGAATTCGGCAGGCATGATTTCCACGCTGACGCCGCGCAGCGCGGGGACGTCCAGTCTCCCCGTGCGATACACCTTCCAGAGGTTCTCCGTCTTGAGTATCGGCTCCACAAACTACTCCCGCGCAGCAATCGCGTTTTGAGGGATGCCATGATTGTATCCGCGTTTGTTCCGGCTGCCTAGCGTCGCACCAGCCAGCCAGTTTCCAGAAGAGTCTTAGCAAAAAAAAGTTGCAGACGCGGCTCGGGCGGTCGGTCGCCGTGAATTTCAGCGCGTTACTCGTACGCTAAAGCTTCCACCGGATCGCGCCGGCTCGCCAGCCACGCTGGATACGAAGCTCCCAGCAATCCCCCCAGCAACGCAATCGCCGCAGCGATCAATATCCAGCGGAACGTAATCAGGATGGTCAGCGACGGATAGATTCGCAGAAAGATCAGGCGCATCAGATAGCTCAACCCCACGCCAGCTAACGCCCCGCCAAAACACAACAGCGCCGTCTCACTCAAAAAAATCTGGATAATATAGGCCTTCGACGCTCCCAGCGATTTCAGTACTCCGATTTCGCGCGTGCGCTCGATGATGGTGGTGTACATCGAAAGAAAAATCACCAGAAACCCTATGCACACGGCGATGCCGATCATCACGTCGATGAAGGCACCCAATCCCGGCATATTCGTCGATGTCATCAGCGACATGTAATCCTTAATCGATCGAATCTCATAACGCGGCAGCAGCTCGCCGATTTCGTTCATCACCGCTGGAATATGGTCGGCGCGGTCACATTTCACGAAAAATATGGATGCCTTGCCGGTCGCTCCGGACATTTCTTGAAGCGTGGACATCAGCACAAACAGCCGCGCGCCCTTTCCGTGCTCGATGATCCCGGAGACGTGAAAATCGTGTCCGAGCAAATGCAGCGTCTGCCCAACTTCCACGTGTTTGGCCCGGGCATAAACGTCGTCAACCAGAATGTCGTTTGGCTCCGTCAGTCCGTGGCCCTCGTAATAAACGAACCCTCCGGAAACCTGCCGGAAGGTGTTCGGCTCGATCCCGTACACCAGGTCTAGCCCGTTCACCGAGTTGAACTGAATCAGAACCGGCGCCACTGCTTGCACGTAGTTCAGATCGCGCAGCTTGTCGTCGATGGCTATCGGCATCGGCGCGCCGCTAAAAGCCATAAAAATTGAGGCCGACGGCGGCTGCACCATGATGTCTGCGCCAATCCCCTCGGTGCGCTTCGCGTAATCGTGCAGCAGCCCGCTGGTCAATCCGACGACGATGATCACCAGAGTCACTTCCACGGCCACTGCGATCACCGTGATCGCGGTACGCACCGGGCGGTGCAGCGAATTGCGCCAGATCATGTGCCCGATCACTTCGTCGTCTCCTCGGGTGGTCCGGTGCTCACACGTGCGTGCGACTCCGGCTCGCCGACCCGCACCAATTCCGTACCCGATGGCTGCTTCAGCACAAATCGGTCCGGGGCGATCGCTTCGTTGAGCGTGAGTCGCACGATATGAATCTCTAGTTTATAATCGCTCGCCGGCCGATTCACTGAGATCTGTCGCGGATACCGTTCCGCATCGAAATTACCCCAGCCGGAGTATCCGACGTCCGAAGCCAATTGCCCTCCCGCATCGTACGTCTGGATGCGCGTCACATTCAGATTCGCTCGATCGAACCATATCTTGCGCGCGATTTCCCAATTGGCTTCCGCTTGCGTAGCCGCGGCCGGGCCTACCTGGTGAATCACCGTCAGGACGTAATACGCCGCGGAACCCTGCGTACTCTGCTCAAAGAGCACCGGATCATCGGGCGGTATTTCATTCCAGAAAAGCGCGCCGGTCAGATGCTGAGGCCGCAGATTCTCGATTGGCTTAGACGAAGGCCGCTCCAATTGCGCCGGCCCCACGATGAACTTGTTTTTGGACGGGATGAATATCTGAAACGTGTCTCCGTTGCTCACCATGTCGAAGATATCGGTCCCGACCACGGGAACTTGCCCGATCACTCGGACGTCCGCGGGCTTCTGTGCCAGGAGGAATCCGCTCACTTCGTGATATTGCTCGATCACTCCGGAGTATGCCGATCCTGCGGTGAGCACCATGGTCACGGCCGCATTCAACGACGTCACGGATTCCGCCTGATGATCGTACGAATCGATCAACTGCGGCTTCGTCGCGGTCTGCAACGCCACTGGAGGGCCGGTCGGTTTGACCACCGTCTTCCGACTCACCGCGCAACCGCCGGCAATCGCTGTAGCGACCGCGAGCGATACCATCCACGAAATTGTACGGTGCCTAAATTGGGGAAATGTCACGAGTTCGAACCTGGAAATTAACAGCCGGGTCGCGGAGTGTCAAACCAACATCGCGCCGGAGTTTTGTCCATTAATTCGCTGCTGCTCCAAGCGCCGATGGTTTGCCGCCCGCCGAAATCCAAGCGGCAACGTCTGTGATCACCTGTTCATCCACGTGCCCCGGCTTCGTGTATTCCCCCGGAAGCGAAGGCCCGGTGCCAAAGATAAAAAGATGATTTAAGTCGGGGTAAAGCTTTAGGGTCACGTTTCTGCGGTGCGCAAATGCGGACTGCCATGCGCTGAAATCTCCTTCCGGCGTCACCTGAAAATCGCGCCCGCCCTGAAGGATCAAGATCGGAATCCTCAATTTCTCCGCCGCCTGCACGGGATTGTAGTCGCGCAGATCCAGCCAATAAGCGGCCGGCATCGTGCCGCCCAGAACGACAACGTTGTCTCCGGGCTTCAGCGCCGGGCTTTCTATCTGCTTCTCGGAGTCTTCAACTCTCGCCACCACTTGCTCGTCAGCCGCGCTCGGTTGCGCGGGCGGTGCTGGCGCTGCGGCGCCGGGCTTAGCAGCGAGCGATGGCTTGTCCGTTGCCGCGGCCTGCGTCTGAGCCGCATCTTCCTTTGCGATGTATTGCACGGCGGACAGCAAGTCCTTTTCCAACGGTCTCGTATTGGCTGCCATGGCGACAATACCGGCAATCTGCGTGTCGCCGGACGCAATTCGGGGCGCCAAATATCCACCGAGTCCGAACCCAAGCAGGTACACGCGACTCGAATCTACTTTCGGCTGCCTCCCCAATAGCGCTACAGCAGCTCGAGCGTCGCTGATTACTTCGTCACCCACGGTGAGATCCGCCGGATCGGCGTTGCTCTTCGCACCGTACTTCGCCGTGCGCTTCGTGTATCGATAAACAGCGATCCCATGGCTGGCCAATCCCCATGCGAGATCCTTTAGCGGCTTGTTTGGTCCGATGGTTTCGTCCTGGTCATGCGGACCCGAATCTTGCACCAGCACCGCTGCGGGAAACGGCCCGGCGCCGTTCGGTATCGTCAGCGTTCCCGGCAGCTCGAACGCCCCGTTCACCAGATTCAAAGGCTGCTCCGTGAAAGAACTGGGCTGCGCGTACGACGGCGCCTTCCACGGCGGCGTCGGCTCGCGATGCCGGGCGAACTCAATCTGGGCGATCTTCCCTTCCGGGTTGAATATGATCTCCGCGTCTTCCATCGCGTTCTCGAATTTGCAGACGAAAATCACCACGTTGAAATTCTGTGCCGTGCCTGCGCGCACGCCGACGATCGACTGGTACGAACCCTCCATTTTCAGAATGCTGCCCCACGCTTCGGAGAGCTTTCCAGGTGCGTTGGCGGCGGTCATCTTTGCGTCGTACTGCGCCTCCACCTTGTCGAATTGTCCGGTGGAAAGTTCCTGCATCACCTGCTCGGCTGACGCCACGAACGGCGGCGGCGCCTTCGTGCCCTGGTCGTTGTAGGTTTGCTCATTTGGCTTCTGAACATCGGAGAGCTGCGCGGCACACGGCAGAACCGCCATCGCCACCAACAGCGCTAAGGCGCAAAACTTCATCGAAACATCCTTTCGGTCGGCGCAGTCCTCCGGCAGTGCAAAAATCGCACCTCCCGCGTTCCGGCGGAGCACCGCGCAAGAAAATCACTCATTGCTTGTTTTCAGTTGCTTACCTGAGATTCTACTCGAAACAGACTTCTCGCCAGAAGCCAATTCCTCGCACGCGGGGAAAACGAATATGCGTAAACTGCCCACTCCCACAATGTTAGATCGCACCGCCGGAAATGCAAGCCGCGTTTGGTTCGGAGGGTCGCCTACGGCGCCTCCGGCAGCACCGGCAGAGCCACGGTGTCCACCGTCCCAGGATCGTCGCGCAGCTTGATGTACAGCAGCGTGCCGTCCGGGCGTGGAACCGTCAGATTTGGCCCTGCGTATCCGAACGGAACGGACACCGCATGGGCAAATGAAGGATCGGATGAGATCGACGCGACCAAATACAAATTGTCGCCGGTCAGTGTGCAGGAATCTTTCGCTAAGGCAGGGCAGTGGACCTCTTTGAGCATCGGTATGCGCACCAGCGTCGCCAGCGACTGCCAATCGCCCTTGCTTCCATCGTGATCCACCGGCCGGAACCGCAGCGGTCCAAATGCCGACGGGCCAAACGCCTTCAGCGGGTAGAGCGTCGCCAGCAGGCTCTGCGAATCCTGCAAAATCAGATCTCCGCGGTCCACGCTCAGCAGCACGTCCGAAGAATCGTCGCCCGTAGCCACTTCGATTTTTTCCGTGCGCGGAAACTCCGCTGGCACAACCGACTTCAGCGCGAAAACCACGCTCCCATCCTGCGGCAACTCCTGCGAATCGCCCAAATGCATGAACGATCCCACAGTGCCGCTCTCCACACTTACGCTAATCAACGAAACCTTCGGCCGTGGCGCCTCGATCATCGTCGCAAGATCGAGTACTCGCCCATCCTTCAGCGTCACATGCGCCGTCAGTTTTGCACCCGGCTGGAACGCTGCCGCGGCCTCTTTTTTCTGTGCGGCAAGCACCAGTCCGCCATTACCGTTTGTCTCCGCTGACTTCGCCGGCGCGAACTCGACTGCGCCGAGTTCCAGGCTCGCCACTTCGTCCAACCTCGCCCCGACCAACACGCCTCGCGAGTCTCCGGCGTGAATTCCAAATCGCTCCAGCTTGGCCTCATCTGCGTAAGCGTGCAGGTCAATCTCGTCCGGAATCGCCAGCCCGTACTGCGCCACCAACACCTTGAAAGCTCCCGGAGTTTCGCCTTTCAACGGCAAAACCATCTTCAGTTCGTCGGCTTTGCCGAGCTTCCAACCGATTTTCACCGGCTTGCTCGATGCGTACTGCATCTCCACGTGGGCCACGCAAACAGCTGCACTCGAATGCAAATCCAGCGCACCGTCTTGGCCCGCAACCAACGCGGCCTTTTCCGCTGCGGGCACAGCCCATTTCGTCGTTTGCGCGCTCCGGAAATGAAATGTAGGACCGCTGAACTTCTGGAATCCCCACGAGCCTTCCAACGTGCCATCCAGCGAGCCGCTCATTTCGCCCGGCTTCAGTGAGCTGGTATCAACCACGAAACCGCCGCGCTCCGCATCCGGCGTCGCCGGAAGATTTACGTCCTTCCCCGTCTTGTCCTTGACGTGAAGGAAAAAATCGTGGCCCTGCTTCGTCGCGAACACGGCCGGCGCCCCGGCCACCGGAAGCACCAAGGAGCCCTTGTTCAAGCAAAAGATCTGGCTTGCATCGAGCGCGTGAATTTCTGGAGGATGAGCCGCGTCCACCGGCGGAAGTCCGATCACAAGCACCGACTTCGGATTGTGAAACGAAGGAGGAGCGTTAAGACGCGTGCTGACCAGCTCGTTATTCGGAATAGAAAGCGCCGGGATGTATTCGTAATTCGGCGAGCGCAGCGTGCCCATGATGCGCACTAGGTCCACAACCGAGCCGATGTATGGACTGTAGTATCCACTGCGCGCGAGCGGAGTCGAACTTACCGCGCCGATTAAATCTGCTGACGGGCCGGATGTAAGCGAAGCCACCATGGACTGGCTGCCGCTGTCCTGGAGCAGAAGCTGATCGTTGCCCTGCACCAGGCAGGATTCCTGCTGGTCAGCCGGCTGCTTGAAACAATCTTGATCGAGCTTAATACTCAGCGTGCGCGCCGATAGAGCCGAGCGCTGCTTCAGCTCCTGCGGGTCGGACTGCGAGGTGGTCTTCACTGTATTCAAGTACGCGTCCAGCCGCAGCCGTTCCAGGCTCACGCGATCCAGGTCGCGCGCAGCTCGCACGAATACGCCCGGCTTGCTGCGCACCGCCGATCGCACTGCCGAAAGTCCACCGCCCGTTTCGGGAGCCAGCAAGGCGAGCGCCTGCTGCGCACCGCGAGGCACGGTGACCACGATTCCTTCCTGACGGAAATGTTTGTCCCAGGTCTCCGCCTGCGTAAACCATTTCTCAGGTGGCGGATTTGTGGGGCCCTGTAGAAACCCGACGATCAGAAGGTAACGCACCGATTCGTCTTCGGGGAGATCGGTCTGCATCCATATGCGGTCGCCCGGTTGTAAGTTCGATACTTCAGAAATCGGTAGCGTCACTCCCGCGCGCGTTACCCGCACCTCGATGCGAGGACCAATCAGGTCGAAGGCCGCTGTGTCGGCTGTTGCGGACGACGACCCTGCCAGCAACAAGGCAGTCAGCGTAAACGCACCAACAATCGTGCGACGCAGAGCCGCCCAAACAGTACTGCCACACCTCATAACACTCCCCCTCTTCCAAAATGCAGCCAAATAGAGTTACAGCCGACTGACGGAAATACAGGAACACCCGCGATCTTAGATGCGGAAGGCCCGTTTGGCGCTGCCGGGCTGGTAGGAGCGCTGCGCAAAGATCATACCCATCTCCGCGCCGCATGTGAACCCATTTCACGCTCGTGCGGCATGCCAATATCAGACTGTCGCAAATATTTCATACGTGCGCAGTTGACATCCGTGCACACCGTGGTTTACCGTCGAATTTCCGGGTGACACGCGGATAATTTGCAATTCCGCTTCGCAGTTCCCGGAGTTTCCGGCATTAATTTTACTTCGATTGAGACGCGACTTTATGCCTGTATCATCGCGACTCCATTGGCTGGCGCTGTCTCCAGAAGCAACCCTTCCGAAGTCCGAGTGTCCGGTATGCCCCGACACCGGCTATTCTCCTGGCCTTCTCCAAGACGCCATCTTCCGCCTCGATCGCGTATTGCGGAAGTGGCAGCATATCTATGAGTTTTGCACGGCTGATGATTGCCTGCTGCGCGTCGCAATAATGGCGGCCAGAAAAAAAGTCGCTTTGCCGGATGGAAACATCATCTATCCGGGCGATGAAATGGTCGAGATCCATTGGTGGAACGAGCATGTTGCTCGGCTCGTCGCCGACCAGCCCGCTCTGGCGCGCGCGAAATTGCTCCCATCGCTCGTCGAGCATTCCTTCGAGCATCTCGCGAAGTACGTGGCCATTGCGCCCGAGGCGAAAGAGGCTCGCTTCATTCACGGTAATGCCGTGCTTCCCATGCGCGGCGGTAAGAACGAATTTGCCGCGCTGCTGCAACGATATGGATTTTGGGTCGTCCGTCCGCCTGTCGGATTCTTCGACAAGCTGCACGATTTTTTTGAGGAGTATTTGGTCCGTGCGCTACTCTGGGCTTTTCATCGCCGTAAAACGCGAAAGCACAGAAGGCGTGTCCTGCGGCGCGTTGATTTGTGGGCCAGTCGCTCGGACTTCCTGGCGCGCTACCTTCCCTCGCATGCGCGCCTGGTCACGTCGCCCGACGAAGTACTCGCTAGAAGCAACGGAAATTAGTCCCGCCGTTTGCCGCGCGAAGCTGCTTTCGGCGCCCTTCTCTCAATTTCACGAATTTCCGTCAGCGATGGAATTGTCCTGCGTGATGCGTTACGAAGACGCCGGTACGACGGGATCTTCCTGCGTGGCTTGCTCTCCGTGCCGGTCTGCCGCGTGAATTTTCCCGTCTGCATCAAGCAAAAATGAACGCAGGCCGGTCTTGCCGTATTCTTGGGGCACTGCCGAAATTTCGAACGCCGTGGCACTGCTTCCCTGCTCCGCGGCGACCACTCGATAACGGAATTCGTATCCTTGTTCGCTTCCGGAGGCAAGCTGCTGGTCGATGAGTGAGGCCTGATCCGGCGAAATTTGATTGGCGGGAGCGGGGCCGAGCTGCGCGAGCGATTCTGGCAGCTTGCCGAACGCGCTGCGATAATTTTCCACAGCCTCGGCGAGGGTGTGCAGGTTCGCGATGGCGGAAGTTTCGCTTTCGGCCAGCGCGTCTTCGGCCCATTGTTTTGAAAGCTGCGGAATATCGAGGAGCACGAGCCCCAGCGACAGCAGGCGCCAGCCGCCATTTTCGCGCACCATACCGAAGGTCGTGTTCTGCCCGTCCACGACGGTCACCGGAATGAAAGAAAGGTTCTCGTGCGTACGGGCCGCGCTGAATCGAAATTCCGCCGTGCCGCCTGGAGTGGTGCAGCGCACGACGGGCTGATTCGCGTCGCTGGTGGAAAGCAGCGGGTGCCCGGGCCCGTCGCCGAGCGAAAAGCGGTTCAAGAACGCGGTGCGTTCACTGGCCGGAAGCGCCAGGAACGCGGAGGAACTTTCCACGGTCAGGTCCTTCGCGAATTCCGTGGCGTCGCCGCGGCAGGCAGCCGAAAGCGCGTCCACCAGCGCTGCACTGGGCGCGGCTGGCTGAGCTTCCTGAGCAAACGCAGCCGCGCCGTCAAGCGGCAGAAGCAGCGCCGCTACTGCAATCGCGCAGACCATTCCCGGAAGTTTCATGTTTATTCGGATTTCGCGCGCGAAAGAATCGTTGCCAAGTCGCGGGTGAATTTGGAACGCGGCATCACATCGCGGCACCCTGCGGCCCGCGCGCTTTCGGCCAGTTCAGTTTGCACATGCGAGAGATATGCGATCAGCGGAATCCCGCAGCCGCTCGACTGCACGCGTCGCAGCGCATCGAGCGGATCGCCTTGCGCGTTCAAATCAACCACGATCAGCCGCGGCGCGTGGCTGGAAATTTCAATGGCGAACGCGTCAGCCGTGGAGCACGCGCGTAAATCCACGCCCACCTGCTTGGCAGTTTCCAGCAGCCTGGACTGGAAAAACAAATCGTCCACCAGGGCCACCACGTCGGCCATACTGCGCTTCTCCCTCTATCGCTTTAGCACGGGCGGCCGGAAATTTGCAACCGAGCCGGCAAAAGCGGTTTAGGGCGCCTCGTGGAATGGCCGCGTGAAGCTTCACAAGGGCCCAGGACGCGCTCAAATTTAATTGCGGCGCACAGCGTTGAAGCGCTTGTTTTCGAGCGCTTCCTGGGGCACCCACATGCCGTGAAACGTCATACGGACGCGCACGGGCAGCTTCACAATGGCAACAGGTCCGGCCTGAATGTTCTGCGCGTCGAGGATTGCCAGATCGCTGCGGTTCTCGGCCGCGCGATTCACCAGGACGAGCAAGTAGCCATCCCCATCCGGCGAATCCGGACGGCGCGGCGCAAAGCATGGCTCCTGCACGCCGGAATCCGGCCCCGGATTCCAAATGTGCGCGTTACCGGTCTTCAGATCGAAGTGACCGACAGCGCCGAGGCCGCTGCCTCCCGCCATGGTGCTGCTGGGATCGCGGCAGATCACGTAGCCGTGACGATATTTGCCGGCGCCCTGGTAGCGATCGTCCGTGCGCGGCATTTCGCAGAGGACGTCCTGCAGCTGCGAGGTCTTGTATTCTTCCGTCTTGGCGGAGAGATCGAACGTCAGTCGCGTCAAGTGCGGCGCGCCCTGAGACATATCAGTCTGAGTTCCATCATGATTCGGGAAAAACGCGAAGGAGTTTCCGCGCGACAGGCAAACGTCCAAGCTGACCTTCGAGCCTTCCGTCGAGCCGCTCATCATGTGCCCTGCAAAGCTCGTTTGGCCTCGGAACCAGCGAATCTGATCGGCGGAGCCGTAGCGCGGGACCACTGCGACGACCGTTTCCTTGTCGCGATGCCACGTATAGAACGGCCCGCCTTTCCTCAGCTTGTCCACATCCGTTAGCAGTGGGAAAAACGGGAAAATCACGTGATCGTTGGAAATGGCGAAATCGTGGACCATGCCAGGCCACGGCGCGTTGAACCACACCTCGTGCTTCACTTTTCCATCCGGCCCGATCACGTAGTAGACAACGTCCGTAGTGCCGTCGCCCTTGGCTTGATACGCGAAGGTGAGCAGTTCGTTGGTCACCTGATCGAGATGCGGATGGGCAGAAAGCCAAACGGACTTGATGCCGCCGCCATAGTTCATGCGGCCGCGCGTTTCAAGCGTATCCGGATCGAGCTCGTACGGCAGATCGTCTTCTTTCAGCGCGAGCAGTTTGCCCGCGTGCCACACCACGTTGGTATTAGCTGTGCCGGGATTGCAGTCGCCAACAAGCGGATCGTGCGTGTAGCGATTGCGGTAGCGGCCGAAAAGTCCGCGACGATGCTGGGCCTGCAGTTTGAATCGCGCGGTGCGGACGTAGCGATTTTTGTAATCGACGTGGCCATTTTCGAAGCGGAACATGTTGACCATGCCTTCGCCGTCGATAAAGATGTCGTCGCCGATCAGCGGCGGATACTGGCGGTCAGGGCCGCAGCGGTAGAGCGTGCCATTCAAATCCTTGGGCACTTCGCCGTAGGTGACTTCGCAATCGCGGAGGTCTGATTCCAGGCGCAGCGGCGCGCCGAAGCCTTGATACAGAGGAATATCGGGAAAGCGAACCGCGCCCACCGCGGAAAGTTCTTCAAGATATACGCTGGACATGCCGACCTCCCTCGCCGCTTCCGCCCTCGTTGCGTCCACCCGTTTCCGACCGAAGCTGCGTTCTGAGGCCAATGCTATTCGCCCGCAATCGGAGTGTCAATGAGCCCGTCTGGACCCGCGGAGATTCGTGAATCGCAGATGGCGGCTTGCGCGCTTGGGCATCGCTTTCGCGACTGAAAATAGTGCCGAAATAAGGGTGCGTTGACGATGGTGCAGAATTGTGTCGATCTGAAGAAGCGCCGGCCGTTTGTTTTCTGCAAGTTGCGGGGCATTTAGAACGACAGGGTGTGTCGATCTGACAGCCGCGATTTCGGCCCCAGATTGTGGTTGAACGAGCCGCCGCGTCCATATAGTCCTTTCCCGGCCCGGAGGCACACGGGCCGTGCGTGCCGCTGATGGGTGTTTCCCACGCGCGGCCTGCGCTCCGCGGCTTCGCACGGACCACAAAAAACGTCTCACGGTAGCATGTGTTTGACCTAAAATCAAGCAGAAAAATCAGGACTCGCCGAGTTTCCGAGCCAGAGTTCGCGGACGCCGCGCCTTGGTCCCTCGTCGAGCAAAGGGACGCGGACGGCCTTCCCCGCGCCTAGGCCGACCCATTCAAACAGACTTTGGGCAGCATGGCTCTTGCGGCCCGGCATTACTAAAAGTCGTCATGGAATGCCACTTCACCTTTGACCGCCACTTGATAGGCAGAGACGCGCCGCTCGAAGAAATTCGTGAGCTCCTGGACATCCTGAAGTTCCATGAATCCAAATGGATTCTTGGAATGGAATATTGGCGCGACGCCGAGTGCCTCCAGGCGGCGGTCCGCAACATATTGCAGGTACTCCCGCATATCGGCAGGAGAGAGCCCGCTCACACCGAGACTCAGCACATCGTCCGCGAACGCCATCTCGCATTCCACGGCATCCTTGAGCATGTCGGTAACGCGGCGCTCCAAATCCTTGCCGAACAAATCCGGTTCCTGCCGCCGCACGGTGCGAATCACTTCGAGAGCAAACTCGATGTGGGCGCTCTCATCGCGAAAGACCCAGTTCGTGCCGGTGGCGAGTCCGTGCAACAAACCCCGCGAGCGGAGGAAGTAGACGTAGGCAAACGCCGCGAAGAAGAAAAGACCTTCAATACAGCAGGCAAAGCAGATGAGATTGAGTAGAAAGTTTCGGCGGTCTTCGGCGGTGCGAATCTCCGTGAGCCTGTTGATCGAATCGATCCAGCGAAAGCAGAATTCCGCTTTTTTTCGGATCGACGCGATATTTTCCACTGCGTCGAAAGCCTTCTTCCGTTCTTCCGGGTCCGCGATGTAGGAGTCTAGGAGGGTGAGATAAAACTCCACGTGCTGAGCCTCTTCAAAAAGCTGGCGGGAAAGATACATCCGCGCTTCCGGCGAATTAATGTGCTTGTAAAGGTTGAGGACCAGATTGTTTCCCACGATCGAATCGCCAGTGGCGAAGAAAGCCACCAGGCGGTTGATCAGGTGCTGCTCGGCGAGGGTCATCCGTTCGTGCAAATCGGCCAGGTCGGTGGAAAAATCCACTTCCTCGACAGTCCATGTATTTTTGATCGCCGCTTTGTACTGTTCGTAGAAGACCGGATATTTCATGGGCCTGAGAGTCAAATCAAATCCAGGATCGAGAATCATCTGTAGCTCCTTTATATCCAATGGATTCGAACCTTTGTGTCTATTGGCACGCGTCGCAGGACGCTGGATTTTCCAGAGAGCAAGAGACTGATTGCGCGGCAGACACGGGCACGGTCGTCTTCGAAATTTCGGTGGCGGGACGCGAACGCAGGTAGTACGTCGTCTTGAGACCTTTCTTCCAGGCGTACATGTACATGGAGGAAAGTTTTCCGATGTTGGGACTTTGTACGAACAGATTCAGCGACTGGCTCTGGTCAATGAAAGAGCCGCGGTCCGCGGCCATATCGATCAATGCGCGCATGGGAATTTCCCACACAGTGCGATAAATGGCCCGAATCTCTTCAGGAATTTCGCGAATACCCTGGACCGAACCATCCGACATCTTCAAGCGGTTACGCATGTCTTCGTTCCAGAGGCCCAGTTTTTTCAGTTCGAGCACCAAATGGCGATTGATTTGAAGAAAATCACCGGAGAGTGTTTCTCTTTTGAAGAGATTCGAGACTTGCGGCTCGATGCACTCGAACGCGCCTACGATAGACGCAATCGTCGCGGTGGGAGCGATAGCGACGAGCTGGGAGTTGCGCAAACCAGAGGCGCAAATCCGGGTCCGCAGCCCTTCCCAACGCGTCGGGTCTTCCGGCTTGGTACCCCAGAGGTCCATTTGCAGCATCCCTTCCGCGGCGCGTGTTTCCGCGAAGGCGGGATGCGGTCCATACTCCTCAGCAAGAGCGCACGAGGTGTCCAGAGCGTGAAAGTAGATGTCTTCTTGAATTCGTTTCGAAAGCAGTCGTGCTTCGGAATCGTCAAAGGGAAGTCGCAAAGCGAAAAATACGTCCTGTAATCCCATTACGCCCAGGCCGACCGGCCGCCACTTGCGATTCGAATCGGCCGCCGGAGCGATCGGATAGAAGTTGATGTCGATAACTCGGTCGAGAAACTTCACCGCCGTTCGAACGGTTCTCGCCAGTTTTTCAAAATCAAACCGGCCATCAGCTACGTGCTTAGCCAGATTGATCGACCCGAGATTGCACACAGCGGTCTCTTGCCGCGAGCTAACCTCCGTTATTTCCGTGCAGAGGTTCGAGAGATGTATGACATTCGCCGGCAGTGCGGTCTGATTCGATTTCAGGTTGCAGGCATCTTTGAAAGTCATCCACCCATTTCCAGTTTCTGCGAGCACCTTCATCATCCGCCCGTAGAGTTCGCGGGCCTTGACCTGCCTTGTGAATAAGCGTTCCTGTTCCGCCTTAATATATGCGGTTTCGAATGCTTCGCCGACCAGGTCCGAGAAATGCGGCACGATTTTAGGATCGAACAACGACCACAAGTCGTCCGCTTCAACGCGCTTCATGAATAGGTCCGGGATCCAGTTCGCGAGGTTCAGGTTGTAGGTACGTTGCGCATTGTCTCCCGTGTTTTCGCGCAGCTCCAGAAACTCTTCCACATCGGCGTGCCAGGACTCGAGATAGACGCAGCACGCGCCCTTGCGCTTGCCGCCCTGATTCACAGCGGCAACGGAAGAATCGAGGGTCTTCAGCCACGGTACGATGCCTTTGCTGTGGCCGTTCGTGGCGCGGATCAATGATCCGCGCGAGCGCACGCGATGATATGCCAGCCCAATGCCGCCCGCGAATTTTGAAAGTAGAGCTACGTCTTTATATTTCTCGTAAATCGCTTCCAGATTGTCAGCGGGCGAATCCAGTAGATAACAGGAGGACATCTGGGCGTGCCGCGTACCGGAATTGAACAACGTCGGCGAGCTGGGCATGTAGTCGTGCGCGGAGATGACGCGATAGAACTCGACCGCCTCCTGCACGGTGCGAGACAAACCGCACGCCACGCGAAGAAAAAATTGTTGTGGCGTTTCTATGGCTTCGCGCGTTTCCGGATTGCGCAGCAGGTACCGGTCGTAAACGGTGCGCAGACCGAAATATTCGAATAGCTCCGACCGGCCCTCGTCAACCGAATCGTTGAGCTTGCGCGCGTTCGCCGTAACGAACGCGGCCAAGTCTTTCGAGACCAGGCCGTGCTGTTTCCCCGCCGCGACCGACTGCGAAAAAGAATGAATGTCCTGATTGGCAACTTCCTTGGCTATGAATCCATCAAGCTGGCGGGCGGCGAGCTTGGAATATTCCGGCTCCTCCGCGATGAGCGAAGCCGCCGTATGAATTGACAGCAAGTCGAGTTCTTTGGTTGTTGCCCCATTGTAAAGACCACCGATTGTTTTACTGGCAATACGGATCGGGTCGACGGATCGCAACCCAGTGCAGCACCGCTGCACCGCACGTACGATCTTATTTACGTCGGCGGATTCGAGCGATCCATTGCGCTTGCGAACCTGCATTTGCGAACCGCCGAAGGGGACAAGAAAGGAACCTGCGGGGTCGACAGTGCGAATACGAGCGGGAGTTGCCATGTATACCTTTTCCGCCAAACACGAGGAAAGGAGATGAAATGGAGAAATCCCGAGGAACGCCAGTTCATCGCCAACCTCCCCTCGGAGGCTCGCATGATTTTCACGCCGGGTCTGGCGTGGCTGCTGGCAGGTCTTCGGACTCGCAGGCTTGGCCGATCAAGAACTTATCGGCCTTTCTACTAACCCATCTTCCCGGTTCTTGAGAAAACCAGTGATGCAGGGTGTTCGTTCCTGCTTACCGCTGCGGGGCAGTTCCGGATTCACACCGGATTCCCTTTAACGTTCCCTTGGGAACGTAACCAGCAAACGAAGCACAAGATAGAGTGCTGTTCACACATTGTCAATCTAAATGTTGTGGTGCGATTGCAGCCGCGGCCAACGGGAGGCGGTCCGGGCTTGGTGGCTTCTAGGCGCTCCCCCTGGTGGCATGATGCCATGCACTTATCTACATCTGGTGAGTTGCGAATGCCCTATTTTTGAGGGCGCGGGACTGTTTGCCCATGCCGAAAGGGCCCAACTATTCGCCGTTTCTTCGCCTTCGGGGATTGGCTGCGTTTCAAAGATGCACGCCCTTAGAACCTTAGTCCTATTGCGGCACCCGTACCGCGGCACTATCGTTGGCCATTATGCCAAGCGACACAGCCGCGCCGCAGGAAAAGCAGGTCTTGGCCCTCGACACTGGGAGGCGCCGCAGCATGCGCGTGCTGCTCAGCGTTCCCATACACGTCAGCGGCAAGGACCGCAAGTCCAAGGCCTTCGACGAGGACGCACGCACGCTGGTGGTCAACGCTCACGGAGCGCTGATTTCTCTGGCGGCGGCCGTGATCGCCGGGCAGCAAATCACCGTGTCCAACGAAGCCACGGAACAATCGAGCGATTGCCGCATCGTCTATCTAGGCAACGCCGCTTCCGGAAAGATTCAGATGGGCATCGAATTCGTCAAGCCAACGCCGAGATTTTGGCAAATCGACTTTCCGCCTGACGATTGGGTCGTTCCGGAAAACTAGCCGCCGGCCGCTCGACACCTTCCATATCAGTTTTTCGCGGAAATCAGTTCCACGCGAATAGTTCCAAAGGGCAAATCAGCGCGCATCACCACCGGCGTACGCGCGGCATCGTTTGCCAGCCAGATTTCGAAATGCAATCCGGATACTAGCCGCCGGTATTGGTAAAGTTGGATCGAAATTCGCGACGTGGAGAATTGTCCCGCGGCCACGGTCACCGGCTCGTTGGCGTCCTCCCGCCGCGCGCTCATTTCGTACATATTTTTTCCGTCGTAAACGGGCGCGCGGAATTCCGGGGTGTGGTCCCAATCGATGGCCCGCAGATCGTAGAGTACGTCCAGCGGATCGCGCGTTCCTGGTAGCACGACTACAGTTGGGCCCGGTCCCCTCGATTCCTCGCCAGTTGCCGCGAAGTGCAGCACGTCATCCTCTTTCCGCCCTAACTCGCTCAGATGCTCTTCGAATTGCCGAGTCTCCAGGGTTGCCGCGTCCGAGTACGAATCGAATTGATCGTCAACTTCGAAAAGCGAGCGCACCGACCCGAGTGTGTGGATCGCGGCACGGAAATGCCAGGCTTCCCACCCGTAGAGGTTGCGGCGCTCGGGAATCGAAAGAGCCACGGACGCAGCATTCGAAAACGCCGACCACTCCACGCGGTAATTCAAAACCTCACCCACGCGGAATGGCACCGGCTGTTGCTGAGTCGCGCCGCGCGCCATTGCCGCCATTGCGCCGCTAACAGCGAGCACTGCCCCGCACGCCACTACGCCCAATTTACGCGCCAGTTTTTCTTCGCTTCGCACTTTGCTGCCATTGCCCTTCCCCGCTGTTGCCGTGATACAGGCGCCCCGAACGCATCCACGACGGCACCGTCGAATCGTTCCTCGCCTCGAACTGGCTAGCGTACCTGAAAGACGCGGTGATACGACACAGCCTTCAGTACGTGAGGCGCGAATCACCTGCATCCAATTCCGTTGCGCAATCAGCGGCCATCCGTTATCGTTTCTCGTTTATATCCGGAGGAATTATCGAATGCGCTATCTAGTAACTGGCGGTGCCGGATTCATTGGCTCCAATCTCGTGGATGAACTCGCGCGGCGGGGACACAGCGTGGTGGTGCTCGACGATCTTTCCACCGGGCAGGAGTCCAATCTCGATAGCATCCGCGGCAAAATCGATCTGCGCATCGGCACGATCATCGACTTGGCCACCGTGCAGTCGGCGTGCAAGGGCGCCGATTACGTGATCCATCTCGCGGCACGCGCCTCCGTTCCCAAATCCGTCGCCGATCCCATCGAAACCAACCGCGTGAATATCGACGGCACGCTCAACGTGCTCGTCGCCGCGCGCGACGCCAAAGTGCGTCGCTTCGTGTACGCCGCGTCCTCTTCCGCCTATGGGGAATCCGCGACGCTTCCAAAGACGGAGACGATGCCTTCCGAGCCGATTTCACCATACGGTGTCACCAAGTACGTTGGCGAACTGTACGCGCAGGTTTTCGGGCGCGTCTACGGTCTTGAAAACGCATCCGTGCGCTACTTCAACGTCTTCGGCCCACGGCAAGAGCCAACGTCGCAGTATTCCGGCGTGCTTTCGCGATTCATGTACGCCGTTATCCAAAATGAGCCGCCGGTGATATTCGGTAATGGCGAGCAGTCCCGCGATTTCACCTACGTCGATAACGTGGTCGATGAAACGCTGCGGGCCTGCGAAGCGCCCGAAGCCTCAGGCAAAGTGTTCAACGGGGGCACCGGCGCACGGGTCACGCTGAACGAAGTGGTCAAGCTGCTGCAAAAGATCACCGGCAACACAATCTGCGCGAAATACGAACCGCCCCGCACCGGAGACATCCTTCACTCGCAAGCCGATATTTCGCTGGCGCGGAAAGTTCTCGGCTACCAGCCGGCCGTTTTATTCGAGGAGGGCTTGCGGCGCACCTGGGACTGGTATAAATCCGAATACGGACCCAAATGATTCGCGCCGCCGTCCATCGACGGGCGCATGTTACAGGCGGGTAAAAACGATGTGGCAAAAGCAATAAAGTGCGTAGCAGCGCATTGTGGGCGCGCGCTAAATCGGCGACACTGTAGCGGCCAATGGCTTCCGTTTCGTTTGAACTGTTGTTCCCCATTTCGATAGTGGCGGGATTTGTGGGCGCAATGGCCGGCATGGGCGGCGGAGTGGTGATCATTCCGGTGCTTACACTGCTAGGCGTCGACATTAAACACGCTATCGCCATCAGCATTCTTTCGGTGATCGCCACGTCGAGCGGATCGGCTTCCGCGTACATTCGGGACCACATCACCAACTTAAAAGTGGGCATGTTTTTGGAAATGTTCACGATCGTGGGCGCGTTGACGGGTGCGCGGATCACGCTGGCGATGTCTCCGAAGCCGCTGTACATCATTTTCGGGCTGGTGCTGCTGGCTTCCTGGCTGGCGCTGCTCTTTGGCAGCCACAAGCTAGCGAACAACGGCCCGCAGGACCGTTTCACCCGCTGGCTCGAAATGGAAGGCAGCTATCCGGACCAGGCGATCGGCGAGACGATTCATTACAAGGCGCGGCGGGCGTACTTCGGAGCGCCGCTGATGTACTTGGCGGGAATCATCGCGGGGCTGCTGGGCATCGGCGCGGGAGCAGTGAAGGTGCTGATTCACGATCTGGTGATGGGCCTGCCGCCAAAAGTTTCGACCACCACGAGCAACATGATTATCGGAGTGACGGCGCTGGCGGGCGCAAGCGTGTATCTGGTGGCGGGGCTGATCGATCCGGGACTCGCGGCGCCGGTAATCTTGGGAATTGCGGTGGGCGCGTTTTTGGGAACGCGGCTACTGGTGCGCATGACCAATCAGGCGGTGCGACGGTTCTTTCTGTTCATCCTGCTGATCCTGGCGGCGGAAATGATCGTACACGGTGTGCGAGGCGGATTGTGATGGAAGATCCGAAAACCGGCGCGGGGAAGCAGGCGGGCGCGACCGCCAGCTCACTCGGCGAGACGAAACGGGAATTCGACATGGACGCAGTCGTCGGATACATCCTGCTGATCGGCGTGTTGATCAGCTTGGTTTTAGTATCGGCGGCGCTGATTTGGCGATCGCTCAACACCGGCTCGCTCTCGTTCGATTACAAAATTACGGGATTGAATTTGTTTCAGCTGGTGCTGGAAGAGGTAAAGCTGGCGGCGCGGGGTGCGCTGCGTCCGCGGCTGCTACTGAGCTTGGGAATCGCGATGCTGATGCTGACGCCGTACATCCGCGTGCTGGCGTCGATGGTGTATTTCATTGCCGCGCTAAGGAATTGGAAGTACAGCATTTTTACGGCGATTGTGCTGTTGACGCTGACGTATAGCTTGTTTTTGCGCTAGGCGAGCGCCGACCGGCGCGCGCTGGTTCCATTGTGCTGCTTTGCGCCGTGCGCTATGCTCCTCGCTCGATGGTAGACATTCATTGCCACATCCTCCCGGGATTCGACGACGGCGCTGAATCCTTCGAGATGGCGTGTGCCATGGCGGAAATGGCCATCGAGGATGGCGTGACCCACATCGTGGGGACACCGCACGCGAACAGCAGCTTTCCGTTCCTTCCCGAGGCGATCCAACAGCGCCGCGACGAACTGCAAGCGCGCTTCGAGGGGCGGCTCGTGTTTGCAACGGGATGCGATTTTCACATGAGCTTCGAAAATTTGCAGGAAACGCAGAAGAACCGGACGCGCTTCACCATCAATCAGAAAGATTATTTGCTGGTCGAGTTTGCCGATTACTCGATTCCGCCATCGATGGACCAGGCGCTGCATCAGTTGCAACTGGCGGGGCTGCATCCGATCATCACGCATCCGGAACGCAATCCGCTGATCCGCGCGCAACCGGAACGGCTGTTCCAATGGCTGCGACAGGGCTGCTACGCCCAGATCACGGCGCAATCACTCCATGGGAAATGGGGGCAGGGCGCGCAGGAGCGCGCCGAAGAATGGCTGGCGGCGGGCGCGGTGCATTTCGTAGCCAGCGACGCGCATAACACCACGTCAAGGCCGCTGCGCTTGAAGGAAACTTACGAAATGATCGCAAAAGCGCACGGCGAGGAAAGGGCGCGAGCGCTGCTGCTGGAAAATCCGCTGGCAGCATTCGAGGGGCGGCCGCTGCCCACCGTGCCGGAAATTGACGAAGAGGATTCGAATGCGGGTGGCAGCGCGGCGGCCGGCAGCTGGCGCAAACGTTTCTGGCCGTTTTAGCGGCCGAGCGAGCGCAGCGGGTGACGTTCAGTGAGGATCCCTGGATTTGGCCGCTTCGGAGATTGCGTCGGCGAGAGCGCGCCAGGAGAATTTTTCGCCTGAGGAGCGCGTTAGGCGCCGCGCCAAGATTTCGTCCGCCAGCCAATCCTGACGGGCGGCCGTGGCACGGGCCATGTGCGGCTCGATTCCCACATCGGTAACGGCCTGCGCAGCTTCGCGCATTTCGGCGGCGCGGCGTCGTCCGTGCTCGGCGACGCGGCTGATCAGGTAGTCCGGCAAGTCCTTCTGCCAACCCATATCGGGGTACGTGGCGGCAAGCGAGGCAAGAACCGCGTCTTCCGCTCCGTAGCGGCGCGCCGCGAACATGCTCTCAACCACCAGAGCTTCGAGTCCTTTGATAATCACGCTGCGGCACATCTTCACGGCGGATGCGACACCTACCTGTTCGCTGACGGCTTTGCCGTTCATACCGATGGCCGCAAGCTTCGGCGCGAAATCAGCGGCATAGCGGCCGCCGAGAAGCATCGGCACTTTCAGGCGCTGCGGCGAAACAGCGGCCATTACCGCAGCCTCGACGAAATGGCCGTGGCTGCGATCGAAATATCCCGCCATGCGCGATTTGGTTTCCGGCGAGACAGAATTGATATCGAGGTAGATCTGGCCGGCGACTAGCATCGGCGCGACTTCTTCGGCGACTTTAGCGGCCGATGATGCGGTGACCGCGGAGAACGTCAGCTCGCGATCTCGGACGCAATCGCCGACGCTTTCGCAGGCACTTACGCCGCAATCCCTCGCTTTCGCGAGTAGCGCTTCACGAGAGGCTGGCTGGTCAAAAAGAATGTCGTAAGTAGCGACCTCGATACCTCGCGCGGCGAGATCGCGGCCAAAAATGCCGCCCACTTCGCCGAATCCGATGATGCCAATTTTGAGAAATGATTTTGTAGCCATGGAGGACCTGCCGTTCGACTACGCCCTTCAACTAGGTATGAAACAAAGTTTGGCCGCGGCGCTCTGTGATGCGCCAGCCCGCCGGAGTGCGTACGTAGCGATCGCGATAAATACCGATGAGCTGTTTCGCTGCCAATTTTCTGCCCTCCGGAGTTTCCGGCTCGTTCGCGTCGGCCATATGGACGACGAGGCGGCATGATCCGGCAGCGGCGTCCGAAGATTCCACGTGAATGCGAATGTTGGAGGCGAGATGCTGGGTGGCGAGCGCGCGAGGAATCGCCGAGAGGTAGGCGACGATTGCGTCCGCGCCGCGAAGCACATTATCTGACGCGGCCGGCGAAACGAAGAGCGCATCTGCCGCGAAGACGTCCCGCAGACGGTCGTATTCCTTGGCGTCGACGAACTCGCAGTAGTCGACCGACAAAGCGGTGCACGCGTGCTCGATATTGCGCCGCTCGGTTTCGCTAAGCTCAACGGCGGTTCTGCTAGCCATATTGTTCTCCTTACCGCGTCGAGACAAAGTTTACGCGTATGGCAAATCGGCACAATCGCTGTTAGCGATATTCGAGGCCGAGCTGCTTTACTTTTTCGCGCAGGCCGTAGATATCGAGGCCGAGTTCGCCTTTGGCCAAGCGCTCGCGGGTTTTGTCTTCCTTGGCGACGCGCTGCTCAGATGCCGACGCGACCTCGTGTATAGCCGAGCGCCGCACTATCACCACGCCGTCGTCATCAGCAACGATCACGTCTCCAGGATCGATCTGTGCTCCGGCGCAAACGACCGGAACGTTCACGGAACCGAGTGTGGCCTTTACAGTGCCTTGCGAATGAATGGCGCGGCTCCAAACGGGAAATTTCATTTCGGTAAGCGGGCGAACGTCACGAACGCCAGCCTCGATGATTAGCCCCTTCACGCCATGCGCGCGAAGCGAGGTGGCAAGAAGCTCGCCGAAATATCCGTCGGTGCAAGGTGAGGTGGGCGCGACGACCAGGATATTCCCCGGCTTGCAGACTTCCACGGCGACGTGAATCATCAGATTGTCTCCGGGAGGAAGCGAGACGGTGACGGCCGCTCCGGCAATTGAGGCGCCGGGATAGATCGGGCGCATGTAGGATGCCAGCAAGCCAATGCGCCCCTGTGCTTCGTGAACCGTGGAGACGCCGTACTTTTCAAGGGCGTCGACGGCGTCTTGCGGCGGCTGCTCGATCTGTCGAACCACGACGGGCTTGCTCATGAAAGCTCCTCCAGCCTGAAATTCAAAATGAGTGGATGATCGAAATTGTACCGATCGTCCCGCAAATGGACGGCTTATTCCTTGCTGACTACTTCCACCGGAGGCGTGCCGTAGGTGTGGAACGACTCGATGGTTTTGAGTCCCCACGCCTGGCCTTTCTTGCGCTCGGCTTCGGACCAGCGAATCGGCTTCCAATCCGGCGCCAGAATCAAGCGCGCAACGGCATTGGCAATTTCCACGCGATTGCCGCCCGGCTCATACAAGTACAGGAAAAACGTCTGCTGAATGGCGTGCTTGTGCGGGCCGGTTTCGATGTAGATACCATTTTCGAGCGCGATATCGGCGGCCAGCAGCACTTCCTCGCGGCTGTTGGCGGCAAAGGTGACGTGGTGCAGGCGGCCGCGGCTTTTCGTATCGTCTCGCGAATAGGCCAGATCGTAGCTTTTGTTTGTGCAGGTCATCCACATGGCGGCTTCTGTTCCGTCGTTGAGCACGATCTGTTCGGTAAGGCGAAAACCGAGATAGTTTTCGTAAAATTCGCGGTTGGCTTTGATGTCCACGGCCAGCGCGTTCCAGTGATCCAGTCGGCGGAGGTTCGCGCCGCGGCCGGGAAATTTGGCCGCTTGGTTCTTGAGCGCGGGGCGCTGCTCGGGAGGCGCTTCGTACCACTGCGTTTCGTAATACAGCTCGATCTTGTGGCCGTCAGGATCTTTGCAGACGTAGGCGGGACCGTGCCCGAGATCGCCATCGTTCCAGCCAACCTCCAAACCTGAGCCCTTCAGAGCGGCGATGCGGCGATCAAGGGCCTGCGGGCTACGCGTGCGGTAAGCGACGTGGCCCAAACCTGGCAATTGGGAAGCGGTGAGCTTCAGCGAGTGACGCTCGTAATCATCGTAGCAGCGCAGATAAACGGAGTCGCCTTGGCGGCCCGATTCCGTCATGCCCATCAGGTCGACGAAAAACCGGACGCTCTCGTCGAGTTTCGGCGTAAGAATTTCCACGTGGCCCAGGTGCGCCACATCGGTGATCGGTTCAGATTGCATAATCTCCCCTGGCACTTCGGACGTAAGTCAGCGCGATAGCGTTGCGGCCCGCGCGTCCAGTTCGTGCTTGTGTGGTTGGTAGCGGCCCATCCTTCGTTCCTATGTTACCGTCCCTCGGAAAAAATTATGTAACGATTTTTCAGGGGCGCGCGTCTACGGCTGTGTAGCAAGAGGTCCGCACCGGCGGTTCCGTGTTGCCGGATTTACGGACTTCGCGCTGCACTCGCGGGGGTGGATTTCCGATCGGCCGGACGAGAATCCGACTGGTCTAGATTATCGGTGTTCTGCTGATGCCGGATTGAAATGCGAGACGGATCTTCCTCGTCTCTGGCACCCGCTTAGATTTTCCCCGCACTCAGAGCTTAACAGCTTGCATTTTGTTGACAATGCACGAGGCCATGACTAACATCCGCATCGGTTGGACGCAAGGCATTGCGCGCGGCGAATCCAGCTGGCGAACGAGTTCATTGATCGCAGTTGCATCAAGTAAAGGAGAGCCATCATGAGAAGGCGCAGCATGTTATCCCTGCTGGGGGCGGCTCCAGCCCTTCTGGCCGGTTCGAAGTTGGACGCGGCGCAGAAAAAATCCATGCACTCGCACGCCAGACATTCGGGTGCGATCGGCGACAAACTCACCGGCCTGAACCCGCGAGGCACACCGCCCGCCATCCAATTGATCCCCATGGCGCCGCGCCTCAAAACGCTCGACGGCAAAACCGTATATCTGATTTCCGATGGCTTCCCCGGCGCGGATACATTCTTGAACGAGATCAAGATCTGGTTCGCGAAGAATATGCCCAGCGTGAAGACCATCTACCGGCTGAAGGCAGGCGGGTTTGCTGCGGATGATCCCAAGCTCAATGCGGAGGTGAAGGCCAACGGCAATGCCGTGATCATGGCCATCGGACATTGAAGCACGTGCACCCCAGCGACCGTCGGTCACTGCATAGAATACGAAAAGATGGGAATCCCGACAGCGCCCATGGTCACAATAGCGTTTCATGACCTGGCGGAGAGCAACGCCGCGAGCCGCGGCGTGCCCGATTTGCGCATCTGTTACACACCGCATCCGGTGTGGGGCAAGACACCCGAGCAAATGTACGCCTACCTCGAAGGAGACGATCCGGTCACGCACAAGCCGCTGATGCCGGAAGTAATCAGCGCGCTCACTAAGCCGTTGACCGCCGGCGAAACAAAGACCGGCTCGGTCACGCCTTCGATCGGTCCGCCAACGTTCGTGGACACCGCGGACAACCTGCAGAAATATTATATGGACAACGGGATGACCGACTTCATGCCGATTGTCATCCCGACGGAAGAAAAAGTCGCCGCCATGCTGAAGGGCACGAGTCATGCGCCCGACGAGCACGTCGGCGATCTGACTCCCGCGCGCGGCGCGTTCCCGCCGTGGTCGTTCAACGTGCATCAAGTAGCGGTCAACGCCGTGATGGCCGGAGCCACGCCGGATTATTTCCCGGCGATTTTGGCTCTCGCCGCCAGCGGCCAGTCGGCGCTGTTCAGCTCCACGAACTCGCTGGTCTACGCGGCGGTGATCAACGGGCCGATCCGCAACAAACTCAACATGAACTTCGGCATCGGCACCATGGGTCCGTTCTCGCAGCCCAACGCGATGATCGGCCGTGCGTGGGGGATGTTCTCGAAGAACCTTTGCAACGGCGGCCTTCCGGGCCAGACGTACGAAGGCTCGCAAGGCAACGTGATCAACTACAGCAACCTGATTATTCCCGAAAATGAAGAAGCCAGCCCGTGGGAACCTCTGCACGTGCAGAAGGGTTTCAAAAAAGAAGAAAACGTCATCAGCTTGTTCTTCGGATTTGGAATCCAGCAGGCGCAGGGCGGATGGGGACTCGGCATGAAACCGGTTCCTCATTTTCAGGAAGCAATGGTCTGCAACTGTGTTCCGTTCGCCACGATTTTCGGTGCTCTGATCGTGGCCGATCCCCTGGTCGCCAACGGCTTGGTCGAACTTGGCTTCAAGAAGAAGGAAGACTTGGCCGCTTGGCTTCAGAAGAACGCGACTGCGACCGTGGGACAAATGAAGTCGTGCCTGTTCAGCTTCCCACCAAGGGGTCCGGCTGCCGCAGGTCTCACCGACGATTCGGTCGTGCCCAAGTGGCAGCGGCCGGACGCGTTTAACTTCGTCGTCGCTGGAGGCGAAACCAACCCCTATCACCAGATAGCCAACATGAGCTATCGCGCGAGCGTGTCCATCGATAAGTGGGCATAAAAAAACCTCGGCGGGATGGTGGTCACTGACCATCATCCCGCGCTTTAACCACACGCTAACTTCGCAACATTCGACCATCGAGAATGTGCGCTTTATCTTGCTTTCGCCGCTCATACTTACCTATTGAGTTCCCTTGCATACGCGAATATTCCCGGCGTAACATGCGCGACGTGAGGACTTGCAATATCGCGACCGGAGTTTTCATGGCTGTAAAAGCCTTGGGTGGAGGCGAAACATGAATCGACGCAAACTGCTGACACTTTTGGGAGCTTCGCCCGCGCTGTTGGCCGGATCGAAGCTCGATGCAGCGACCCGCAAAGCTGGTTCGACCGCATCGTCGGGCGACAAAATTGAGGCGCTGAATCCCAAAGGAACGCCTCCGCCGATCACACTGATTCCCATGGCGCCGCGCCTTTCGACGCTCGACGGCAAAACCATCTATCTGGTTTCCGACGGCTTTCCCGGCGCCGATCATTTTCTAAATCAGATTGCCATCTGGTTTCAGAAGAACAAGCCGGACGTGAAGACGGTTTACCGGCTGAAAGCTGGCGCGCTGCCGGATGACGATCCGAAGCTTTGGGCGGAGATCAAGGCTAAGGGCAACGCGGTGATTATGGCCATCGGCCATTGAAGCACGTGCACCCCAGCGACCGTCGGTCACTGCATAACACTCGAAAAGATGGGCATTCCCACGGCGCCGATCGTCACGATCGCGTTCAAAGATCTCGCCTATAGCAACGCGGCGCAGCGCGGCATGCCGCACGAGCGCATCTGCTTCACTCCACATCCGGTATGGGGAAAATCGGACGCGCAGATGTACGCCTATCTCGAAGGCGACGATCCGGTGACGCATAAGCCGCTGATGCCGGAAATCATTAGCGCGCTGACCAAGCCGCTTTCGCCCGACGAAGAGAAATCCGGCACGGTTACGCCGCTCGTGGGCCCGGAAGTTTTCTCCGACACGCAAGATAACCTGCAGAACTATTACATGAACAACGGCATGACGGACTTCATGCCGATTATTCTTCCCACGCGAGAAAAAGTGGACGCGATGCTGAAAGGCACGAGCCACTCTTCTGACGAACAAATCGGCAAAATGTGCCCGGCGAAAGGCTCGTATCCGGAATGGTCGTACACGGTCGGGAACGTGGCAGTGAACGCCGTGATGGCTGGATGCGATCCAAGCTATTTCCCGATCGTGCTGGCGATTGCCGCGAGCGAGTTGCCGTCGCTTTCTAGCTCGACCAATTCGTTCGCGACCGCTGCGATTATCAATGGGCCGATCCGCGACAAGCTCAACATGAACTACGGCATCGGTGCGATGGGGCCATTCGCGCAGCCGAACGCGACCATCGGGCGCGCTTGGACGCTGCTCTCGAAAAATTGTGGAAGTTGCGGGCAGCCTGGGCAGACGTACATGGGCACGTTTGGAAATACTTGCAACTACAACAACCTGATCATTCCGGAAAACGAAAAGGACAGCCCGTGGGAGCCGTTCCACGTGCAGAAGGGTTTCAAGGCGGACGAGAACGTGGTCAGCGTCTTCTTCGGCATGGACATCCGGCAAGGGCAGAACGGTCCGGGGCTGGGCATCAAGCCGGTGCCGCATTATCAGGAAGCGTTTGCGTTTAATTTCGGGACCTGCGCACCGCTTTTCGGCGGACTGGTGGTGTGCGATCCGCTGGTGGCGCAGGGATTGGTCGAGTTGGGTTACAAAACTAAAGAACCGCTGCTTGACTGGGTGTGGAAGAATGCGACCATCAGCGTAAAGGACGCGAAGACTACGCTATTCGGGCTGCGTTTTACGAACGCACCCGGCGCCGCCAATCTTCCAGACGATGCGCGGATTCCCATTTTCCGCAAGCCGAGCGATGTAAATATCGTAGTGGTGGGCGGCGAGACCAATCCATATCACATGGTCGCGAATATGAGCTACCGATCGAGCGTTTCGATCGATAAATGGACGTGAGCCGCGCGGCTTTTCATTTGCGGCATGGAGTTGCGTTTATTTCGCTGATTCTCGCTGCGATGTTCATTGTCACACTGCTTCCTGCGCGTGCCGCCGATTCGAATTTAGCGGCGCGCGCCCAGCCCCTTGGCAAACCGCTTTCCACGATTATTGAGTTCGGCGAACAGTACGAAACTGGCGATGCGCTGTACGAAGCAAAGATCACCGTGGTGAAAGTGCTGCGCGGCGCACCGGCAGAAGCGTTGGTAAAGGCTGCAAGCGCTTCGAATCCATCCGCGAAAACTGGTTTTGAGTTCGTGGCGGCGCGGGTTCGATTCGACTTTTCCGCGCGTGTTACGCCGGCGCATGACGAGTACACGCTCGACACTTCGCAGTTCTCGTCGATTTCGCCGGGCGGAAGCGTTTATCCCGCGCCGAAGTTGGCGGCGCAGCCGAAGCCAGGAGTCGACGCGACACTTCGCAGCGGCGATTCGGTGGAGGGTTGGGTGGTGTTGCTGGTGCCGCGCGACGACCGCACGCCGCTGATGCTTTTCGTGCCTAACCTGGGCAGCACGTCGCACCAAGGCGGCAGTTCGGTATTCCGGCTTTATGCCGCAGTGCTGCTTGGCAGCGGCGAAAAATCCTCGTAAGCTACTTCATTCTTTGAAGCAGCGGCACAGGCATGCCGCCGGGCCGGTTTTGCCAAAGCGATTCATGAGCACACAACGCGCTTCCAGCCATCTGAGCGATAAGAGTCCGGTGCGGCCCGTGCGTCTGCGGACGTCGGGCGCGACGATGGAGCGGCGCGCCGACGGCGCGTATCTGATTCGTCCCGATGAGCCGCTGGAAAAATATCCGCGCGTGCTGACGGAGCGACTTGTGCATTGGGCGGCGGCGACGCCGGAGCGGGCGCTGGCGGCCAAGCGCGGGCCTGATGGACGCTGGCGCTATTTGACTTACGGCGACGCGCTGCGCAAGGTGCGCAGTCTGGGGCAGGCGCTGCTTGATCGCGGACTTTCCGCTCATCATCCAGTGGCCATCCTTTCGGAAAACGATCTGGAGCATCTGCTGCTGATGTTCGCAGGGCAGCACGTGGGCGTGCCAACGGCGTCTATTGCGCCTCCCTATTCGCTGATCTCGACGGATTTCGCCAAGCTGCGGCATGTGATGAAGACGCTCGAGCCGGGGCTGATCTTTGTGGCCGATGGCGAGCGATACCGGCGCGGGCTGGACGCGGTGCTCGATCGCGAGATAGAGGTTGTTTTCGCCGAAGGTGCGCTCAACGACCGCCGCGCGATTTCGTTCGACGAACTTGCGGCGACGAGAGCAACAGCGGCAGTGGACGCGGCGCACGCGACGATCCAGCCGGACGACATCGCCAAATTTCTTTTTTCCTCGGGTTCGACCGGCCTGCCCAAGGCGGTGATCAACACGCACCGCATGATCTGCAGCAATCAGCAAATGATCCTGCAAGGCTTTCGTTTTCTGGAAGACGAGCCGCCCGTGCTTTTGGATTGGATGCCGTGGAACCACACCGCCGGAGGAAATCACAATACCGGGCTGCCTCTTTACAATGGCGGCACGCTTTATATCGACGATGGACGGCCCACCGCTTCCGGAATCGCGGCTACGGTGGAGAACCTGCGCGAAATCGCGCCGACCTTATATTTCAACATGCCGCGCGGGTACGAAGAGCTGCTCGTCCATTTCCGGCGCGACGCGCAACTGCGCGAGAATTTTTTCAGCCGGCTCAAGTTCATGTTCTACGCGGGCGCAGGGCTTTCGCAGGCGCTGTGGGACGCGTACCGCACGATGATGCTGGAAACGCGCGGCGAAAGGGTGCTGATCGCGACGGGCCTGGGAGCAACGGAAACTTCGCCGATGGCGCTGCAATGCACGTGGGACACCGAGCACGCGGGCACCATCGGCATTCCCATGCCCGGAGTGGAGACGAAGCTCGCGCCCGTGGGCACGAAGCTCGAAGTGCGCGTGAAGGGACCGAATGTTACGCCGGGCTACTGGAAAGATCCGGAACTCACCGCCCGCACGTTTGATGAGGAGGGTTACTACCGCTTCGGCGATGCCGCTCGTTTCGTCGATCCCGAGGACATCAATCAGGGGCTGTTCTTCGACGGCCGCCTGGCCGAGGATTTCAAACTTTCGTCGGCAACGTTCGTCAACATCGGCCCCCTGCGCGCCCGTATTCTCACCTGGTTTGCGCCGTATGTGAACGACGTGGCCATCGCCGGTCCAGACCGGCCCGACCTCGGCATTCTAATATTCCCAAATCTTGAAGCGTGCCGCGCGCTCGCTCCAGATTTGCTTGCCTCCGCATCGCGCGCCGAAGTCTTTCGGCATCCAGCAGTCACGCAAACAATTTCAGAATTGCTCGAATCGTTTGCGAAGCAGGCGACCGGGAATTCCAATCGCGTCGTCCGCGCCATGTTGATGGACGAACCACCTTCGATGGACGCCGGTGAGATTACCGATAAGGGTTCGCTGAATCAGAAGATCATTCTCGATCGCCGGGAAGCACTCGTGGAAGAGATGTACTCAGCGGCATCCTCGCGGCGCGTTTTGGTAGTCGACGCACCGAAGTAGCGTGGTCGTCGTGTGGGCGGCGATGTGTAGAGGCGCCGGTGTGAGGATCATGACTAAAACGTGGACGAGCGTTCTCGCTCGTGCTAACTGGAGGGCTTTCGGGTGCTATCGAACAGCCCAAATGTGGTGAAGTCCCATCAGCGTGCTCGATCTGAGCACATATAAATCGTCAGATTCTTCTTAACCTAACGAATCGATCAGAGCCTTAAATTTATCGTAGTCCAAGTCGAGCGAACTCGACGCCCACACTGCTATCGAGGCGTCATCTTCTGTCCACATGGCTTCCCACGCACCATATTTCCAATTCACAGCTGCGCATCTGACTTCGCGCCGTCCCATCCGGATGCATTCTCTATATTCCGCCGGATACTCCTCGGGCTCAGGTCTGATCGGCAATGCGAAGTCGGAGTCTTTAGCCGTGACTAGAAACCAGAGATGATCGCTGTAGTTTCCCCTCGACCGAAGGATATATTCCAGATGCGAAGCGCGGGCCCGGCCGACGATACTCCAGGCCGCGGAATCAAAAGTGTACGCGTCGCCTTTCGGTAACTTCGCTGGTAACCGGGCTACCTCGGCCAATTCTTCGACACCGCCGCTTCTCGCCTCCTCATACGAATGAGCGGCGCGGTATTTCCAAAGTCCGTGTGGCACTTTCGTCGATTTCATTCTGTATCGAAACCAATAGCTCAGATGGTGAAAGGGAGTTTTACCGATCTCGACGGCAATTCTTTCATCCACCGGTTCTAATCCGTCGAATAGAGCCGCGATCTCAGAATCGCTGAACGAACCCATTTCTACGGAGATTTCTATCTGGGTGCGTTTCTTCTGAATACAGGCACCGACGTGTCCTTTGTAATCCGTTCCAATCCAGCACACGCAATCGCCGCAGCGATACGGCCTTACGTCTCGTCCAGCTAGGGGAGCAATAGATGCAGCCGGAGGCGCCCAATCGTAAAGAAATTCTTTAATTCGAAGGCGCCGTCCTGGTCCCTCGACTTCGATTCGAACGCTGAAAGGATTTGCCTCTGACCAGGGAATTTGCGAAAGGTAAGCTGCGTTCGCGACACCCGGGCGACCGGGCGGCTGCTCCGGCCGCTGGACGATACGCTTCAAACGACACTCGGACGGAACGGCTCGTACTCCAAATAGAACGCAGTTTGCCTCAAGTTGTGCCCTCGTTAACGCGACTTCTTCGGCCGGGAAAGCGTCGGCTGCGTTCAGCAATCTTGATGTCGGGTCAGTATCCCTCCAACTCGATCTCACGATTTACCCCACAGGCAAATTCGCCTTCAATCGGCAGCGATCTCCGATTCTGCGCCTTCGTGCGTGGAAGCGGCATTGCGAACTTTCGCTCGCTTGCGGCTCGCGTGTCTGGCCTTCAGAAAGATGGCGATGGCGACGAGCAGCAGGCTGCTCGCGTTGGCCCAAATCACGGCGGCGGCGTGAATCATCAGGCCGTAAACGAGCCATAGCGCCACGCCCGCAAAATAGACAGCCAGCATCGCGTAAGACAAATCCTCGCCGCCCTGCTTGCGGATTTTGATGATCTGCGGGACGAACGCGCCGGTGGTGCAGATCGCCGCGACCGTTCCGACAGTGCTCAGAAGCGTCATGTCATTTCCCAGGTCCGGCGCGCTATTCGCCACGGAATGCGCTGTGTTTCTATAGGCGCGCCTTTCGACCAGTGTACTAGACGCGGCCTTCGCCTAGTTAATTTCGCCGAAGCAATGTGCTAGCCTCATTGTCCACGATGTTCGCGAAATTACTATGAGGCTCAGCATAGATCGCATCCTTACCACTCACGTTGGCAGCTTGCCGCGTTCGGCGGAACTGTCGGATCTGCTGCTGTGCAAAGATCATGGCGAGGGTTTTGACGCGGCGGAATTCGACCGCGTGGTGCGCGAGGCGGTGGCTGACAACGTGGCGCGTCAGGCAGCCATCGGCGTCGACGTGGTGAGCGACGGCGAAGCCAGCAAAGTGAGCTACGCCACGTACATTCACGAGCGGCTCTCGGGATTCGGCGGAGACCAGGCGCGAAAGCCGGCGCTCGACCTGGCGCCGTATGCGGGTTTCCGCGAGCGCATCGGGCGCGTAGCGGGAAAGCAGACGTTTCGCCGGCCTTGCTGCGTGGGGCCCGTGGAGGTGCAAAGCCGCCAGCAACTGCGAAAAGATCTGGCCAATTTGCGCGAGGCGATCGGGAAGACGCGCGTGACGGAAGCATTTATGAACGCCGCTTCGCCCGGATTGGTGACGGCGTTTCAGCCCAATCAATTTTACCCGTCGCATCGAGCGTACGTGGAGGCCGTGGCAAGGGCAATGAAGGAAGAGTACGAAGCGATCGCTGCGGCTGGATTTATTTTGCAGGTGGATTGCCCCGACCTAGCCATGGCGCGGCACACCGGCTTTCAGGATTTGGGCGAAACGGAATTTCTGAAGCGCGCGGAGCTGCACGTAGACGCGCTGAACGACGCGCTGGCATTGATTCCCGCCGACTCGGTGCGCATGCACGTCTGCTGGGGAAATTACGAAGGGCCGCACGATCAAGATATTCCGCTCGAGAAAATCATCTCCATCGTGCTGCGGGCCAAGCCGCGCGCGATTTTGTTTGAAGCGGCCAATCCGCGCCATCAGCATGAATGGACAGTCTGGCGCGACGCGCACATTCCCGAGGACAAGATTCTGGTGCCCGGCTTGATCGAGCCCTGCAGCGCGACTGTGGAGCACCCAGAGCTCCTCGCCCAACGGATCGCGCAGTACGCGGACATCGTGGGCCGCGAGCGGGTGATCGCCGGCACAGACTGCGGCTTCGGTACATTCGCGGGAATGGGCAAGCTGGAGCCCGAAATGACGTACAAGAAGCTGCGCTCGCTGACGGAGGGCGCCGCGATCGCCTCGGCGCGACTTTGGAAACGATCGATGGCCAGCGCGCGGTACGCGAATTAAGATCGGCATATGGAAAAGACAGCGGAATGATGGATCAGCGGCGAATGCCAGAATCCCCTCACGGCGCAAAATCGTGGGCTCCCACATACGCCCGAACGCTCAAATGGCTTACTTTCCTGGTGCTCGTTGCAATGGCGATCACGCTGTTCGCCCGCCACGGCGGTAAAGATCTCTCCAAGGAGACCGATGCGCAACTGAGGCTGAACGCGCGGCAATCGGCGGGACGCGCGGTATTTAACAACTATTGCGCGGCATGCCACTATGCGTATTCTTCGTCCGGCTCTAAGGGCCCTGGGCTGAAGGGTCTGTTTCGTAAGAAATATCTTCCCAGCGGGTTGCCGGCCAACGACAGATTTGTGGAACAAACCATTCTCGGCGGGCGCGGGATGATGCCGGCGCAAGGCGGCTCGCTGACGGATCAGCAGCTTTCAGATTTGATGGCCTACCTGCACACATTATGAAAAGCAACCGCGAGCGGCAGTTTCAGACGCAAGGAGGAGCCTGATGGCGGCATTCCCGGGCGTGGATTTTCTCGATCTGGATTCCTCGTTCAGCGACGAAGAGCTCATGGCGCGGCGCACGGCGCGGCAGTTCGTGGACGAGCGCGTGTTGCCGGTCATCAACAAGCACTACGAGGAAGCCACTTTCCCGATGGAGTTGGTGCCGCAGCTCGGCGAGTTGGGATTTTTCGGTGCCAGCCTGAAAGGATACGGCTGCGCGGGAATGTCCAACGTGGCGTATGGCTTGGTAATGCAGGAGCTGGAGCGCGGCGATTCGGGATTGCGCAGCTTCGCTTCAGTGCAAAGCGCCCTGGTGATGTTTCCGATCTACTCCTACGGATCGGATGCGCAAAAAGATAAATGGCTTCCGCTGCTGCAAAGCGGGAAAGCCATCGGCTGCTTCGGGCTCACTGAGCCGCAATTCGGATCGAATCCCGGCGGTATGCTGACGCGTGCAGTGAAACGCGGCGACCGATACGTACTCAACGGCGAAAAAATGTGGATCACCAGCGGGTCAATCGCCAATGTGGCCGTCGCGTGGGCCAAATGCGAAGACGAACGCGTGCGCGGATTTTTGGTCGAGAAAGGTACGAAAGGATTCACCACGCGCGATGTCCACGGGAAACTTTCGATGCGCGCATCGGTCACTTCGGGACTTTCGTTCAACGACTGTGAGATTCCGGTGGAAAGCGTGTTGCCGGGGATTGACGGGTTGCGCGGCCCGCTTTCGTGCTTGACCCAGGCGCGATACGGCATCGGCTGGGGCGGCGTCGGCGCGGCCATGGCCTGCTACGAAACCGCCCTGCAATACACGAAAACCCGCAAGCAATTCGCCAACAAGCCGATCGCGTCGCATCAGTTGGTGCAGGATAAGCTCGCGTGGATGATCACCGAAATCTCCAAAGCGCAGGTGCTGGCGCTGCAAGTGGGCCGGCTGAAAGACCAGAACCGCGCGCAGCCGGTGCAGGTTTCCATGCTGAAAATGAACAACGTGTGGATGGCCATCGAAGTGGCGCGGCGCGCGCGCGAGTTGCTGGGCGCCAACGGGATCGTTGACGATTACGGCGTGATGCGCCACATGAACAATCTCGAATCCGTGTACACCTACGAGGGCACGCACGATATTCAACGGCTGATCATCGGCGAGCACATCACGGGAATCTCTGCGTTTGGGTGACCATAGAACGCGGGTCGCACCCGCGTATTCCCCGCTGCGGCGCAAGTCTGATAAAATCTTTGGGCTGCTGCCGGGTGGTGTAATTGGCAACACGTCTGGCTCTGAACCAGAAGACTCTAGGTTCGATTCCTAGCCCGGCAGCCAATCTAATCCGCACAACGATTGAGAGTTAAGCTGCACCAGCAACCCTCCTCTCTTTAGATTTTTAGGTCTCATAGGTATCAACCGCTGGTGCCAAGGCGGGAACTCAACATCGCGAAGCATTCTTGAGAGTCTTGTGGCATTCGGTAACGCTCGCCACAACAAAGCCGCTGCCAAAAGCAAAGGCCGTGAGCGCATTTAGCAGCATCGAATTCAAATCGACTCTCGAGATCGACACACTAAGAGGCGGCCTGGCGGGATGTCGGACGAAGAGTTGATGGCACTTGGCAAACAGATGCACGGACTGGTTTACCCGCCGACCTGTGGTTCAGGCGGCGAGCCGACCGTATGTGCGTTCTCGATTCGGTTGGATGAAGCTCGGGCCGAATGGAAGCACCGCCATGTGTCGCGCGATGATTGGTGTGTGTGATGGGGATTAGCTTTCTCAGCACGTTCTCGCCGCAACATTCCCGAAGGTCGGTTCCATTGTGGGATACTTTCTCTGTTCGTGCTCGACGGCATGGAGGTGTTCATGGGTATCGTGACTGTAAAACCTGAGACGAAGCCACAACTTCAGTCGAAGCCTTCGCAGTTTTCGGCAGTTTGGGGAACTATCGTGGGCGGACGAACTCCAGCGGCAGACCTAGACGAATCGCTCTTTGCACTCGCGGCTCAAATCGCAGAAATCAAGAGGAACGCGCGGGACGGAGATATCGCCGCTTCGGAACAACTTAAAAGGGCGGTCGCTAAATTGGCGGACCTGCGCAAGGTTGCCGGAGAGCAGTGAAATGGGGGTCGGGAATGCCCGACCTGCGGAATGTTATTGTATCCACTCGCTGTGCGCCGCTATTTTCTTCGCACCGTAAGAACTAAAGCTACCAGAGCCGCTGCGATCGCAGCGGCAATGCTAGGCCACAGGCATGAATCCATTCAGTCTGTGTCGCCACTGCAGCGCAAAATCTACGCCTCCAGGTATCATTGCGCGGATTAAAGGGCGTTTTCGAGTTCGTAAGCGACACCAAACGGGCCATTTGGATTTTGACCACGGCTCGCTCTGAACGAGTAGGCTCTAGGTTCGATTCCTAGCCCGGCAGCCATCTCTTGCCCCACGCCGCTCGCCCACAACCGGCCTTCCTCTCGCTTCGGCATATCGGCATAAGGAGAATCTCTTTTCGGCTTCCGTCATCTAACAGGGTATCCATCCAAATTAGCAGGGCAGAGGGAGAACGCTATGTCGCTCCGTCCAGTAAGAAAGATTATTGAGCCGAAACCCACGATCGAAGGCGCGGGAGTGAAGCTTCAGCGCGCCTTCGGGTTCGGGCAAACCAACGATTTCGATCCGTTTCTGCTGCTCGATGATTTCCGCAACGAAAATCCAGCCGATTATCTGGCCGGGTTCCCGTGGCATCCACATCGCGGAATCGAAACGATTACGTATGTGCTGGCCGGGTCCGTCGAGCACGGCGACAGCTTGGGAAACAAAGGAAAAATGACGGCTGGTGACGTGCAGTGGATGACCGCGGGCAGCGGCATTCTCCATCAAGAGATGCCCAAGGGCGACTCAAACGGCCGCATGCATGGCTTCCAACTGTGGGCCAATCTGCCGTCGTCGCTCAAAATGACCGATCCGCGCTATCAGGACATTCCATCGACGGCAATTCCGGAGGTTGCAGATGACGATGGCACGCAGGTGCGCGTGATCTGCGGCGAGTTCTGGGGAAAGAAGGGGCCAGTCGAAGGAGTGGCGGCCGAGCCGAGCTATCTCGATGTTTTCGTTCCCGCCGGCAAGCGCAAGATCTTGAAGATCGAGACTACTCGCACTGCCTTCGCCTACGTATTTGCGGGCTCAGGCACGTTCCGCGACGCCTCCGATCCTCGCGCGGTCTTGACCGACAAAGTTGTCGATCCTAACGCTCCGCCGGTGTACGACGCGAAGGATCATTCGCTGGTGCTGTTCGATCGCGGTGACGAGATCAGCGTGCAGGCCGGCGAAGCGGGTATTCGCTTCTTACTGGTGTCGGGCAAGCCGATCGAGGAGCCGGTGGCGTGGTATGGGCCGATCGTAATGAACACGCAGGATCAATTGCGCCAGGCCGTCGCCGAGCTGAAAAGTAACACGTTTATCAGACGCCGTTAAAGCCACCAAGGCCGCTTGCGTCCCGCCTTTTTGATTCCCGAGTTTGCCATGGCCGCGCGTCTCCGCTCGGAAGACAAGCGTGCGTTCTCGGAAGTCGAAGAGGCGCGCCGGTTCCGCACTTCTCCGCTGCTAGACTGGAATCGACGCGCCGTGAATTACGTTCGCGTCTTCGCTGCACAAAAAAAGTATTACGCGAGCGATCTCTCGCGGTTTCGGCCATTTTGAGAAATCGGCTTTGGGCATGGCCCGGCGGTTAGCTTCCGTATCGATGATGCTCGGGAGGATCGAGTTCGCCCGGATGTTCGTGCCCTTTAGATCGGCCGCAAGCGAATCAATCATCGCCACCGCGCCCGATTTCGAGGCCGCATAGGCCGCCGCCGATCCGGCATGGTCGATCGCCGCTTTCGCAGCCACATTCACAATCGCGCCGCGCGGCTGCTTGAGCATCGCCGGAACCACGGCCTTCATGAGCAGGTAGCCCGCCAGCAAATTGAGCGACATCATCCGATCCATCACGTCCCGCGTCATTTCCCACAGCTTCGAACCCGCCGCGTAACCGCCGACGCAATTGACCACGGCATCCAGCCGTCCGTGCTTCGCAACGATTTCAGTCACCAGCTGACCTACCGCGTTATCGTCCGTTACATCTACCGCGTGGCCCTCAAGCCTCGATGCATTCGCCCCAGCTTCGACGTGCAACGTTTTGAATTCAGGCTCATGCTTGTACGTAACAGCTACGCTCGCTCCTTCCCCAAGGAATTCAGTGCTTACGGCGCTTCCCAGCCCGCCCGTACCTCCGGCCACCAGAATCACTTGGCCCGCAAATCGATCGCTCATGTGCGCTCTCCAGTTCTTCCGAACTTCGGAAACGGTATAATTTAGGGGATGCTTTTGAAACGCGAATCGTTAGGATGCGCACGATTTCCTTTCCGCACGGACCGGGTCGTGGCAAGCAAGAGGATGTCGACAGTGTAGATTAAAACGTCGCGAACTTTTATCTGAGTGGCTCAAATTCCGGCTGGAAAACGAGTCTCAACGAAATCGCGACGGAAGGGAGTGTATATGAGCATTGATCTCACGGCGGGAGTTCCATCCAGCTCACTCGCGGACGGCAGCATGCTGGCTGGCCGAGTAGGCGAAAATGAGGTTGTTTTGGTGCGCAGCGGCGACCAATTCTTCGCCGTGGATGCCCACTGCACCCATTACGGCGGTCCCTTGGGCGACGGGCTCGTCGTCGGCTCCACGATTCGGTGCCCACTCCATCACGCGTGTTTCGATTTGGAAAGCGGCGAGGCATTGCGCGCACCCGCGCTCAATCCAATTGCTTGCTGGCGCGTCGAGCGCCGCGGCGACGCAGTGTTCGTTCGCGAGAAAGTGCAGCCGCAAACGCCCGCCGGTAGGCGCCAGCCGGCATCTCATCCGTCGTCGGTAGTCATAATCGGCGGCGGGGCCGCTGGCTTGGCCGCAGCCGACATGTTGAGGCGCGACTCCTATCAAGGACCGATCACAATCGTCAGCGCCGATTCCGATCCGCCCGTCGATCGCCCAAACCTTTCCAAGGACTACCTGGCGGGCCAGGCACAAGAAGAATGGATTCCGCTGTGGCCTCCGGAACTCTTTGCCGAACGCCGCGTGGAACTCGCTCTCGGCTCGCGCGCAAAATCGATCGATGCCGCAGCGCAAACCGTCCTACTGGAGGATGGTTCTCGCATTGCATTCGGTGCCCTGCTGATCGCCACCGGCGCTGAGCCAGTCCGGTTGCCGATTCCGGAAGCCCAGGCGCACGTATTCTATCTTCGCTCTTTCGCTGACAGCCGCGCCATTGTAGAGCGAGCGCAATCCGCGAAACGCGCGGTCGTAGTTGGAGCAAGCTTTATCGGACTCGAAGTCGCGGCGTCGCTCCGCTCGCGCGGTGTTGCCGTCGACGTGGTCGCGCCCGAGCAGCGTCCGCTCGAGCGCGTCATGGGTGTTGAAATAGGGCGACTCGTGCAGGCAATCCACGAGGAGCATGGAGTGGTTTTTCATCTTGGCGAAACCGCAAGCTCAATCGCGGGCAAAACCGTAAAGCTGAGTGGTGGCGGCGTGCTCGATGCGGATCTCGTCGTGATCGGCGCGGGCGTCCGGCCATCCATTGCGATTGCGGAACGCTCGGGGCTCGCCGTGGATCGAGGGATCGCAGTCAACGAATTCCTTGAAACGAGTGCGAAGGGCGTTTACGCGGCGGGTGATGTGGCTCGCTGGCCCGACCCGCATACGGGAGAAAAGATTCGCGTCGAACACTGGGTAGTTGCCGAGCGGCACGGTCAGACGGCGGCAAGAAATATGTTGGGCGCGCGAGAACGCTTCGAGGCCGTGCCCTTTTTCTGGAGCCAGCATTACGACCTGACCATCCGGTACGTCGGTCACGCCGAACGATGGGATTCCATTCGAATTGACGGCTCGCTCGACGCGCGTGACGCGGCGGTCAGCTTCCTCCTCAACGGACGGCGGCTGGCGGTGGCTACCATCTCGCGCGATCGCGAAAACCTGCAAGCTGAAGTTGAACTGGAGACCGCAAGCGGCCGGTAAATCGTCGGGGCGATTGAGATCCGATTCAGGCTAAGAATGCGGTTTTGCAGGGACCAGCCGCTTTTCGCGCACGTAAAATTCGCTATCGCGCCAGCGGATGCGCTGTGGAAAAAAGCTCGCGATCCAAACTGCAAAGGCAAACAGATCGCGCAATGGAAGAAGGCGCCAATAGGAGCGAACTGTTTCGTCCTGCATGCCTCGCGCTCCTACCACAAAAGCCAGCGCACAACGCAAAACTAGGTACGCCGCCAGATACCCGCCGGCGGTCGGCGCCGATGGCGCCAGCACCGCTCCGAGAATGGCCCATGGCAGCCCCTGCGAAAAAAGCAACCCAAAATGTCCCCACGGACGTGAATAGCGGATGCTCAAATTCCAGCGAAGCTGGTGCCGAAAGGCTGCGCCCAAATCTTCGCGCGGATAGACAATCGAAACCGGAAACTCGCTGAGGACCACGCGGCGTCCCCTGGCGGCGATGCGATTCCCGAGTTCGTAGTCGTCACAGAAGTAGTCGGCCACCGATTCGAATCCGCCCATGGCAGCAAGCTGAGTCTTGGTAGTGGCCATCACGGCGCCGAGCATGAAATCCAACCCGCCGAACAGGCGCGCGACCAGCACACCCGGCGCGAAGTCCGCGGTATTGCCCAACGCCTCCAGAATCGCCGGCACCGAAATGCCAGCCAGCCCGCGGTAAAGGCAGGTCACGCCGCCAACGCTCGCATCGCGAAAGGGCGCCGCGACCGCTCGCAGAAAACCCGGTTCCACGCGCACGTCGCTATCGCTGACCAAAAGAATTTCATGGCGTGCTTCGCGAGCCATGCGGCAAAGCTTGTTCACTTTGTCGCTTACGCCAATCGGCTCGGAGCCGATCAGCAGCCGGATAGGCCGCGAAGGAAAGTCGCGCACGATCCGCTCAATTTCCGGAATCGCCGGGTCGCTCGAATCCGATACCGCGAAAAGTATTTCGAATTGCGGATAATCCTGAAGGCAGAAGCTGGCGTAATTTTCGTAGGTGTCGCGGTCGAGTCCGCGGATCGGTTTTAGGATGCTGATAGGCGGGACGAAATCGCCGTGTTTTTCAGGTTCGCTTCGTGCGGCGTGGAAAAATCGGAGGCCCGCGAAAATCGCCAGCAGGTAGTAAATGAACGGCGCGAGCGCCAGCACCAACAGCGCGTCGCGAATACCCGTCCCGATTGTCAACGCGTCACCCTCTGCCGACTACGACCAGCAGAACACCAAGCGTGACGAGCAGCACGCCCGCCCAACGCTGTTTGGTCACCCGTTCGCCGAGGAAAAACTTCCCGCCCAGCGCGCCCACCACATAACTGAGCGCCGACGCCGGATACACGAAGCTCACGTTGGCGATCGAAAGCAAACCCATGAGCGAAAAGAACCCAAGCGCCATCAGCGCGACGCCAATCCACATCCATGGCACCTTCATGGCGCGGCCGATCACTCGAGCGATCGAGTGCGGCCGAAAATCGGTCACTTCGCCAATCGTCTTCATCGCGCGCGAAACACACATTTCGCCGCCCGTCCCAGAGAGCAGAATGAAAAGGTAAAAAATGACTCCTGTTACGATCAAAGTTGCATCCCCGTTTGCGGATGCGTTCGTCCCACCACGAACACCCCGCCGCAAATACATGCAATGCCCAGCCAGCGAATGGGACTGATAAATTCGTGCAAAATCAAAACGGCCAGCACAGCGGTCAACCCGTTCGATAGCGCCGCGGACGGCTGCACGAAAGTATAGTCTGCCCAGGTCAGTACCAAAAGATATGACACGAAAAAACCAAGTAAACAGGCAACAGCCAGCCAAATGCTCGCGGTCGAGAAAGCACGCACGAAGAAAAACGCCACTCGCGACGGCGCCCAGCTAGTCATCGGTCCCACCCTATCCATTCCTTTTTTCAGCAGGATATTGCTGATGGGATTCAGCAACACCATCAAAAGAATCAACGTATAGGTTTTCAATTTCAGCCCGGGCCTCGTAAGGGGCTGCTTCGGTGCATTCGCAGGCTGCTCGGACAAGGTTTCTCCTCGGATGCAAATCAAACTTGGTATTAACGCGGATCGGTGGTGCGAGGCACCGTCTGGCCCACCGCAAAAACGCCGAGGCATATCAACAAAACTCCGCCCCAGCGCGTCGGCGTAATTTTTTCGTTCAGCGCGATGACTGCCAGCAGGGCCACCAGCCCATACGACAGGGCGGACGCGGGCTGCACGTAGCTGTAATCGGCCCACGAAAGCACGAGAAGATAGGACACGAAGAACAGCGTGAGAGAACCGATGCCCAGCCAAGCCGTCGGTGAAGTGAATGCGCGAACAAAAAATCGCAGCACGCCTGCCGGCTTCCAACCACTCATCGGTGGAATTGTTTTCATGGCCTTCCCGAGCAAAACGTCTCCGAGAGGGCCAAATACCATCATGGCGCAAATCAGGACGTACGTTTTGAACCGCAGGTCCCGGCCAAAACTCATGCCTCTTGCGATCCGCTCACTTCGGTTCTCGCATTCAGAGCCGGCACGGCAACCAGGGCATTCTTGTCCACTCCAGTTTTGCGAGCCACTCTCTTGCGGTCCGCACGCAGCTTCAGGAAATCCACCGCTTCGTGATAGAGCCGCTTTCGTTCATGGCTGTCCCAAAGCGCCTCGCGAACAATCCTCCAGGCCACTTTCGGCCGGAAATAATAGCTGTCGTAAAAGCGGTTCACGGCCTCGACCATGTATTCCTTCGAAAGGCCCGGATATTCCAGGTGCGGCAATTGGTGGCCGCCCGCGTCCGTGATTGCTTCGCCGGCCAGGAATCCTTCTCGCATACCGCGATCGTACAGTTCGGTTCCCGGATACGCGTGCGCCAGCGAAACTTGAATCGTCTCGCAGTCGAGTTCCTTGGCGAAGCTGATGGTCTTCTCGATGGTCTCCGCGGTTTCGCCCGGCAGTCCAATGATGAAATCGCCGTGCACGTGAATGCCGACCTTCTTGCAATTCTTCACGAAGTTCCGGCCCATTTCGAGCGTCTGGCCTTTCTTGATGTTCTTCAGGATTTGAGCGTCGCCCGACTCGAATCCCACGATCAGCAGTCGGCAACCCGCATCGGCCATGGCCGAAAGCGTTTCGTAATCGCCGTGCACGCGCGAGGTGCACGACCACTGAAATCCCACGGGCTCAAATTCCTTGCAAAGAGCCAGCACACGATCCTTGCGAATATTGAACGTATCGTCGTCGAAGAAAAATTCCTTGGCTTGCGGGAACATCTTGTGGGCCTGGCGGAATTCACGCGCTACGTTCTCCACCGATCGCGTGCGCCACGAATGTCCCGAAAGCGTCTGCGGCCACAAACAGAACGTGCACAGCGCCGGGCAACCGCGAGTCGTGTAGAACGACACAAACGGGTGCAACAAAAATGGGACGTTGTAATCCTCGACCCGCAGATTGTGCTCGTATACTTCTGTAGCGAACGGCAGCGCATCCAGGTCTGCCGTTTGTAATTGCGGGCGCGAAGGGTTGTGTACCACTTTGCCGTCCTGCACGTAGCTCACGTTCTGAATTTGCGAAAGCGGCATGCCCTGCGCGTATTCCACCACCGCGTGGTCGAATTCGCCGCGCACTACAAAATCAATGTCCGAGCTGGCCATCAGACTTTCCGCGGGTTTGATCTGCACCTGCGGCCCAACAAATCCCACCTTGATGTCCGGATTGAGTTCCTTAATGGAGCGGACAATCTTCAGGTCGCTATAGAACCCCACCGTGGAAGTGAACAACACTAAATATTCGTATTCTTTTGCGATCTGGATTACTTCGGCCTTGGACATGTGGCGGGGCGGAGCGTCCAACAGGCGGCTGCCAGGCAGCATTCCGGCGGGATAGGAGAGCCACACCGGGTACCAATACGATTCAATCTCTCGCGTAGCAGGCCAGCGGGAACCCGCGCCACCGTCGAACTTGTCGAAGCTCGGCGGGTTCAGAAAGAGCGTTTTCATAACAGACGGCATGTACCCCCCTCAGGATTTCGGCTAACGCTTTTCCAAATCTCATTTTACTTCAGTTCCCTGGCCTGCCGGATAGAGGCTTTTTAGATGCTTCTTATTGAAAAACCTTTGCCAGTTGCCCGGTAGCTTCCAGAAGTACAATCTGCGCCTGCTCGCGCGCGAAATCGGCATCTAGGAATGCCACCCATTTCTCGCTTTCGTCCAACCGCGCCTGCTCGATTTCCTGCAGTGTGGCGCGCCCGTTATTGAACTTATCTTGCTCCAGCTGAAGGCTTTGCTGCGCCAACTGCAGCTCCAGGCGAGCCACTTCCCGGCCGGCGTCGAGCTCACGTACGTTGCTCATCTTCTGTTGGATTTTCCGGCTTAACTGCCGCTGCCGCTGTCCAAGGTCGAGTTCGGCCTCTTTTAATTGACTCTTTGCCAGCGCAACGTTCGCAGAGGTCTTCGCCGCAAATAGCGGGACCGTCACTTGCACGCCGATATTGACGTTGTTGCGTTCAAACTTCTTGTAGAATTCGTCGTAGTTGTTGAACTGGCTCAGCACGCTATATTGGCCGACGATCGCAATCGTTGGAAAATAGCTCCAGCGCACTCCATGCAGCTCCTGCTCGCGCGCCTCGCGCTCGTTTTCAGCTTCTTTCACGCTTCGGTCATTCTGCGTTGCTAAATCGATTAGATTACCTTCGGATTCAAGGCCGGGGGGCGCTACTGACGTTTCCTCCGCACTTTCGCTCGGTCCGTTCGCGCCGGCCGCAAACGCCGGCACCTCCGCACTCGCGTGAATCTCCTGGTTTTCAGGAATTCCAGTAAGCTGGCGGAGCTGCTGTTCGAGCGCCTGCTCCTGATCCTGCAACTTTACGGTGTTCTCGTTGATCCGCGCAAGCGTTAGCTGCGCCCCGGTCACATCGATGGGAAGCGCCAGATTCGCGCCTTCGCGCTCTTGGACGATTTGCAAAATCGTCTGGGAGCTGCTTTTTTCAGTTTGCATCAGCTGCAGCGAATGCTGTACGTCCGCCAGATTCAGATACGCGGTCGCTGTTCGGACGACGATGTCGTCGTGCATGCGATCCATTTCTATCTTTTGATTCTTGGCGCGGTCCTCCGCGGCGTGCTGTTGCCCGCGAAGCAGTGGATCGAAAATGGTCTGCTGATAGTCCAGCTCGAATACGGACGGTGCCTGTCCACCGGGTAGCGAAGGAAATCCGTGGGTGTACGCCAGTCCCGTCCCGGTATAAACGTTCGGACGGAACGACGCCCCGTCCACGCGGGCCTGCCCCAGCGCCACGTCATACTGCGCGAGGGCGAGCCTCATGTCGGGACTATTCTGTATCGCTAGGCGAATGGCTTCTTGCAGCGTCAGTGCACCCGGTTTTTGCGCGGTATTTTGTCCGGCATTCTGGGCCATCGCAGGCGCCACCCAGACCAGAACTAAAAAAACCACCAGGGCTGCAACGTACCGTCGTATTTGGTTTCCGCGGTTAGCGGTTTTATTCATGCCGGAGTGACTCAATCGGCTGCAACCTCGCCGCGCGGTTCGCTGGCAGGTAGCCGAAAATCAGGCCCGTGGCACAGGATACTACGAAGGCCAGTACCACCGATACCCATGAAATCGGCAGCGTGATGTTTCCGATATCCGGAAACACGCTTATCAAGAAGTTCACTAACGCCCGGATCGAAACAGCGATCGCAATTCCTCCGAGTGCCCCAACTCCGCTGATCGTGAATGCTTCTAGCAGGAACTGGTACAAAATGGCTTCGCGCGTGGCACCGATGGCCTTCAGAATTCCGATCTCCCGAGTGCGCTCAGTCACCGTCACCAGCATGATGTTCATGATCCCGATGCCGCTGATGGTTAACGCGATCAGCGCAATGGCCACCAAAACCCACGTCAGCGCCCGCGCAATATCTCGCGCCGTCTGCAGCACTCCGATCAAATTTTGTACCGAGTATAAAGCCCCCACACGGTGGCGCATTTGCAGTATGGAACGGACCTCCTCGGTCACCTGAGGCACCGCATCGGCCCCGCTCGCCTGCACGTAAAGGTTTTGGTAGTAGTCTGTGCCAGTGTAGTAGCGCAGTAAAGAAAACGGCACAAGAACCGATTCTGGAACGATTTCCGAAGCGCCCAGCGTGGCCTCGCGCTCCTGAAATACGCCGATCACCGTCAAATCGATTTCGCCCACGCGCACTGGCTGCCCGATCGGATTCTGATGCGGAAACAACCGCGCCGCCAGCGGTTTCGTCAGCAGGCAAATTTTGTTCGTGGACGTGAAGTCGTCCTCGACAAAGTAACTGCCTGCCAATATTTGCAGGTGCCGAATCTGCCGAAATCCTCGCGTGACTCCCACCAAATTCGCCGCGCGCTGCTGGCTGTTCGCTGACACGGTCATCGGAACGGCATTCGCGCCGGCGGCGTTCACCAGTTCGTTCGGGATTCCTTCCCGAATCGCCTTCAAATCTCCTGGAGTGATCAGGTCTCCGCGCGGCAAGGACTGAGGACCGTTCGGCGCCACCGCATACGCGTACACCAGGTTTGCCCCGATTCCCTCGATCTGTTGAAGCACGTATTTCCGCCCGCTCAGCGCGACCGTGACCACTAGCACGATGCAACTGCTGCCGATCACCACTCCGAGCATCGCCAGCGCGGCGCGCACCTTATGCACGCGCAGCGCCTGAACCGTAAGGCCCCAAGTCTCACCCCAGAACTCAGCTGAATTTTGAACGTGTTTCATGCGAGTAGTCGAGCCGGAGGACCCGGCCTGCAATCCGCTTGGGCTTTGTTAACGCACCGTTTTTTCGAGCCCTTGCAAGCGTCCGCGCGCGTCTTGGTTTTGCGGGTCAAGTTGCAACGCGGCGCGGTACTGCTCGGCCGCCTGCACTGATTTTCCTTGCTGTTCGTAAAGCCTTCCGAGCCAGTCTCGCGCCGACGAGTGCGAGGGCCAATCGCTGCGTTCCGGCGTGCTCGCGAGATACGATTTCAACTCTTCCTCGGCGCTGTCCAGGCTGTCGTTGGAAAGCACGCTGAAAATGCCGCCGTAGAAGGTCACTCGCGGATCGTTTGGATGCAGTTGGGCGACCGCGTCGATCGCGGATTTCATCTCCGGCAATTCGTTCTGCCGCCCAAAGAAAGCGGCCGCTTCCAAATACGGTTCTACGCCGTTCGGTTTTTCCGCTAGCACTGCGCGATATTCGACTTCTGCCTTCGCCCGGTTCTTTAGAACGGTTACGTCGTACTCCGCAAGCACCAAGTGTCCTTGCACGGGATCGATATCCGCAATGGCGTTCGCTTGCGCCAGCGCTTCGTCTTTGCTTCCACCGACGATCCACGGAGCCTGCATGCAGTAATCCGCCAAGTCGCGTCGGGCGGCCACGTTTGATGGATCGAGTTTCACCGCCGTTTCGAACTGCCCCTTCGCGTTCCGCGCGACGAAAAAGCTATTTTCCTTGCCCGCCTTGCTCCCGTACGCCCGGCCAAGCCATTGGTGGTAGGTCGAAACGTTCTCATTCAGGCCGATCGCTTTTTCAAACTGCGCGATGGCGTTGGTGTAATCGTGAATCTCGAAAAACGCCCGCCCCATCCAAAAATACGTATCAGCGCTGGTGGGGTCCTCGGATTGCGCCGATTGCAGCGTGGTCATCGCCTGGCCGTATTGACCCTGATCGAACTGTTGCCGCGCCGCATTGACGAGTCCTGAGACATCCACAGCGTTTCCGTTGGCCGCCCGCCGGCGCGCCACCGACGGTGGCGCAACGCACAGGATTCCCAGCGCCACTATCATTAACCATCGCGCGCCTCCGCTTAACTTCAATTTCACTGCGCCTCCAAGGGTCGAATTTTCGTGCCGTCGCGGAGCGTTTGCTCCACCGGTTCAGCTACCACGTCGCCCACCGACAGACCGGAAAAGACTTGATACATCGACGTGCTGGCGATACCCACTGTGATGTTCCGCCGCTCGACTCGGTCGCCCTGCACCAGAAACACGTAGTGCTGATTTCCCTGCTCGTTCACCGCCGCGCGCGGGACGGCCAGGGCGTCCCGCTGTGCATGAACCAATATTTGCACGTCTACATTGGTGTTCGGCAGAAGGTCCTGATCGCTGTTGTCGATCGAACACAGCACGTCGCCCACGCTGCGCATCCCTCGTGCTACCACCTGCTCCGGCAGTTGCTCCGTCTTGCCCGTCCACACTTTGCCCGGTTTCCCGTCCCAAGTGACCTCGACGTCTTGCCCGATTGCCAGCGACCCCAAATCCGGTTCGTCCACGAACGCGCGCACGCGCACCCTTCTTAGATCAGCAATTTCCGCCAGCACTTGTCCTGTCTGCACGAAATCTCCCAGCTTTACCGGCAGCGAGTAAAGCGTGCCGTCGATGGGCGATATCACCGTCGCCGACGCTACTTTCACCTCAAGCGCTTGCACCAGGTTCTGCGCCTGGCTCACGCGAAATTGCGCGCCTTCCACGGACTGCGACTCACGCTGCTTCAAATCCGTTTGTTTGGCTTCCAGAGTCTGCAAGGTTCCTTGTACCTTCGTCAGATTCTCCTCTGTCTGGACCAGTTCCTGCTGCGTGGCCGCATGACTGGCCACCAAGTCCTTCAGTTGCTTCACCGAATTCCGCAGGTTCTTCACCTGCATCCGCGCCGACTGCAGATCCGCTTTCAGTTGTGCCACCTGCTCCGGCGGGCCGCCCCCTTTCGCGTTCTGCAAATCCGTTTGAGCCGTCAGCAGATTCGATCGCGCCTGTTCCAGTTGCGCGCGCATGTCGGAAGCTTCCAGAGTCAAAATCAACTCGCCGCGGTGTACCGACTGACCTTCTTTTGCCGGCACCTTCTCCACAAACGTCGGAAAACCGGCTCGCGCAACCACGGGCGAGATCGGTTCCACTTTGCCGTTGCTGGTAATGCTCGCACTTAAGTTCTGTCGCGTCACTTTCACCACGGGAACCAACGGTCCCCGTCCGCCTAAAATCACCGCCGCAACGATGATCGCAGCGACGAGCGCGGCCACGCCCAGCAATATGTTTCTGATGATCTTGCTATGCTCCATGATCGGCTGCGAGCCCGGACGCAGTCTGCCTCTCGAAAATACAGCTATCAGAAAATTGTATCAGACCACTCCCGGCCTTGCTTCCCGAATCAACCGATCGGTTTCCGTCGGGCCTCCACCTTCCGGCCGCCTGTCGCGTGGATGCTATACTTCCCCACCAGGATGCCAGTCGTACTCGTAATCGCCCGCGATTGGGCTCTTCGCACCTCCGTCCGCGCGGAACTCTTGGAAATCGGCATTCATGCGATGGGAATCGAATCGCCCGATGAAGTGAGACGGATTATCGCCACCGGACAGCTTCCGGCCGCAATCGTTGTGGAGGCTTGCGCCGGCCTGGCGGACGACCCGCGAATTTTCAACTTGATAGCCCGCGTGCCGGCCGTTCTGATCGCCTCGCGAGTCGAAACGGTGCCGCTGCCTCCCGCAGCAGCCGTGTTTTACCGCCCGGTGCGCATCGGCGAAATCATCGCCAAGGTGCTGGAAGTGGCCAAAAAGGGCCGCGCCGCGTAGGCGGCTGGTCTTGCATCCGAAAAACCCATGAAGATCTACGGCGAATCATTTCCGCTGCAAGCGTCGAAACAGCGCGAAGCGCTCAACATCCACTCGCGCGTGAAAGCGGCGATTGAAAAGTGCGGCTTCCACAATGGCGTGTGCGTGATTTCTTCGCCGGACTCCGACTGCGCAGTCGTCCTCATGCAGGATGATGCCGAAGTTTTACAAGACCTGGTCCGGCACCTTCAACAGATCGGCTCTGAGCGAGCTAGCGGAATCGACAGCACCGAATCAAAATCATTCGCTCGCTTTCAAGCCATGCTGCTCGGCCAACAGGTTACGGTTCCATTCTCCGAAGGCCGCCTTGAGATCGGCGCAGGCGAAGCCATCTTCTTCCTAGAGCTGAGCGGCGTCCGCCCCAGGCGAGTCGCGGTGAAGATTCTCGGCGAGTAATCGATCACAGTTGAGTGATGGCGCTAGGCGCGATCCCGCGCGATCCACGATGTAAACGAAGACAGTTGCTTTGAGAATCTGAGTGGGAATAATAATTTACGGTTAGTGAATCCCCAACCGCTCGATGATACGCAGCACATCCTTCGCGGAAACATCATAGAGCGAGTGCTCGTCTTCTTGCTCTAGCCGCTCGCGAAGATACTCCGCAGCGATGTAACTCGCCTCGCGGTCCGCCAGATTTCGTCCCGTCTTGTCACGAAACGCAACGAACCCCGGATGCGCGAGCCCGAGAATTACGCCCTTACCATCCACAAAGAACTTGCAGTCCATCGTGTCGCTGTGGCGAGTCGCGATTGCATTCCAGCAGTGCGAGAACCGGCAGTGATACACGAAATCCGTGACCTTCGACGGAATGTCGAATGCGCCGACGAATTCGCTCATCGCTCCAGCATTCGGAATCGTGGGGTAATCAAACGCCTTGGCCACGGAGCCTCCCATTCGCGGGTAATTTCGTCCGCTTTCGATCTCTGCTACTTCCGCGCGCCCGCCGTCGCTGGCTGCATCGTTTCCCGAAGCGACTGAATCGCAGCGCCCACGCCGGCTCCGGCGGGAACGCGCGTGCCCTGATCGAGCAGCGTCTTTTCCAGCGACGCAAGAAAGCGCATCACGTTCCACTTCTGGCACGAATAGCCCATAAGACCGATGCGCCAAATCTTCCCCGCCAATGGTCCTAGCCCGCCGGCAATCTCGATATTGAACTCGTCCAGCAACTGTTTGCGCACATTCTTATCCGCGATCCCGTTGGGAATGTTGACCGCCGTCACGGTAATCAGCCGATCCGCTGGATTCTTGACGAAAATCTCCAGTCCCATCGCTTCAAGCCCCGCCACCAGCGCCTGCTGGCACTGCGCATGTCGTTCCCAGCGCGCTTCGAGACCCTCTTCTAGCACCAACCGCAACGCTTCGCGCATTCCGTAAATCAGGGAAATCGGCGGCGTGTGATGGTACAGCCGCTCTTTGCCCCAATACGTCATCGCCGGATGCAAATCGAAATACCAGCTGCGCACCGGCTCCTTGCGCGTCTCCATGTATTTTTCCACGCGCTCGTTCACGGTGATCGGCGCCATTCCCGGCGGGGCGCTAATCGCCTTTTGTGCCCCGCTGAAGCAAATATCGATATGTTGGTTATCCACATCCAGCGGGACGCCCGCCAGCGTCGCCACCGTATCAACAATCAAAAGCGCGCCCAATTCATCCGCAGCTTTTCGGTAATCTTCCAGGCGCTGAATGATTCCGGACGACGTCTCGCCATGCGTTAAGCCCACAAACTTGATTTTCTTGCCCTTGCCTGCCCGAATCACGTCTTGCGGGTCCACGGTGCGCCCGTACGGCGCTTCCACGCGGATCACTTTAGCGGGAATCCGCTCGGCGATCACCGCCATGCGCTCGGAAAACGCTCCGTTCACGCATACGATGCATTCATCGCCCGATTCCAGCACGTTGGCCACGGCCGCTTCGATGCCGCCCGATCCAGAAGCCGATATCGGAAACGTTAAATGGTTGCGCGTCTGAAACACGCCGCGCAGCAGCACCTGCACGTCGTCCATCATCGACGTAAACCACGGATCCATGTGCCCCACAATCGGCGCCGCCATGGCCCTGTATACGCGCGGGTCCACGCATGATGGCCCCGGCGTCAGCATCAGTCGCTCCGGCGGCAAAAGCTCGCCGATCTCTTCGCTCATTTCGATCTTCCCCGTGTCCAGAATTTTCTTCCCGCTCTCGCGGGCCGCGCAAAAGGATGCGGCGGGCAGCGGCGGGACGAATTGAAACCGTTGAACTTACTAGTCTCGCTAAATCGCACATCTTGGTCAACTTCCAAAATGGATGGACTTGATTGCTCCGCGCGAATCTTTGCGCACCACACGCTATCGCCGCATGCAAACCCCAGAACCTCATCCAAACAAGGCCGGATTTTCGTTCGAGAAAGGTGTTAGCGGATTCGCAACTGCGTCTCCGTCGTGTTGAAAGGCCTATACCCCTATGCTAGATTGAGTTTTCGGCGCGAAACGCAAATGACAAACCCAAAACTCAGCGCGGCCGACCGGCCGAACGTCTCGCGTGTGGAAGTGTACTGGCACACGGTGAAGTATCGCACCGTGGTGCTGTACGTCATCGTGATCACCGCGATCGTTCTTTCGCTGGCGTATTTGGTCTTCCCCGAAGTCTCCTCAAAAGTCATGCAGGCCATCAACAGCGCCGTTTCCCCAGCCCCCACAGACATTGCCAATCAGCCCATGGGGAAACAAGCGCGCTTCGTGAACCTCGATGGCAAGGTGCAGGTTAAAAAAGCCAATTCCGTTCAATGGGTCACCGCCGATTATCAAGTGACTCTCGATAAAGGCGATCTGATCCAGACTGGCCCCGAAGGCGTGGCCCGCATCGTCTTCGCCGATGGCACCACCTACACCGTGAAAGCCGATACGCTCGTCACCGTCGAGGAAAACATCGTCAACCCAAACAGCGCCACCCAAGTGGGCGTGCATATCACTTCCGGTCAAGTCGACCTCTTGACCGGCAGTTGGCCCGTGGCCGGATCTAAAGCGCAAGTTTCCTTTGAGAATGCCGTGGCATCCGTCAATGCCAATAGCCGTGCGGCGGTGGTCAGCGATCCCAAAAACAATGAGCAGCAGATCACCATCGATTCCGGTAGCGCTGTTCTCAATCGCGGCGATCAGCACGTCGATATCGGGCAGTACGAGCGCGCCACCTTCCCTGTCAAGGGCGGCGACGTCGTAACCACGCAAGTGCTGGCGCCGCCCGAACTCGTCCAACCCCTTGATTTGCAGCCCATCATCGTTGCCGATCTCAAGCACGCCTCCGTGCATTTCGAGTGGAAGCCTTCGCCGACCGCGAAAATGTATGAGTTCCAGGTGGGCACCACCAACATGTTCAATCACGTGCTAGTCGATCAAAAAACCGATCAAACCTACGCGGACGCCGGCAGCCTTGAGCCTGGCAGTTATTTCTGGCGCGTGCGCGCTATCGACGACAAGGGCAACGTCAGCGACCCGAGCGATTCCTACAAATTTATTCTCGCGGTGCAAGGCAAGGAACAGCAGATGCTCCTTGATGTCGATCCTCCTGAACTGGAGGGCAACGTGGTCGAAGTGACCGGCCATACCGAACCCGGCGCGGCGCTGATTATTAACGGCGAGCAGGTGGCTGACATACAATCCGATGGTCGTTTCCGTTTTTTTACCCAACCGATGACGCGCGGCAGCCATACGATCGTGATTACCGGACAAAACCGGCGGGGCGGGACGAACATTAAGCGCGTCGATGTCGTAATTCCGTAAGTCTGCACAATTCCAGATGCATGCGCGTCGTCCCGGCGGCGCCTCGCGGGCTCTGAGGGGGAAGCACTAAGTGAATAAGAACGGCTATAACATGCGGTCGGTATTTAGTCTGTTCTCGTCCGACCTGGCGATCGATTTGGGGACCGCAAACACGCTGGTATTTGCTAAGACCAAAGGCATCGTCGTCAACGAGCCGTCCATTGTCGCCATCAATAAAAATAATGGTGAAGTGGTGGCCGTCGGCCGCGAGGCCAAGGAGATGCTCGGCCGCACACCCGGCAACGTGGTGGCCATCAAACCGATGAAGGACGGTGTGATCGCGGACTTCAAAGTCACCGAGAAAATGCTCACCTACTTCATCCAGAAGGCCCACAATCGCCGCGTTCTCGTTCATCCGCGCATCGTGATTGGCGTGCCCAGCGAAATCACGCCGGTGGAAAAACGCGCCGTGCAGGATTCCGCCTACCGCGCGCGCGCCAGCGAAGTCTACTTGGTTGAGCAAGCCATGGCTGCGGCCATTGGAGCCGGCCTTCCCATCGAAGAGCCCTCCGGAAACATGGTGGTGGATATCGGCGGCGGCACCACGGACATCGCTGTCATTTCGATGAGCGGAATCGTCTATTCGCGCTCCGTCCGCGTGGCCGGCAACGAAATGGACGAATCCGTCATGCACTACCTCAAGCGCAAATACAACCTCCTCGTCGGTGAACGCACCGCCGAACAGATCAAAATGGAAATCGGCTCCGCCTATCCCTTGGAAAAGCCGCTCACGCTGGAAGTGAAAGGCCGCAACTTAATCGAGGGCGTTCCGCGCACCGTCACCATCGACGACAGCGAAATTCGCGAGGCGCTTTCCGAAAATATCTCCACCATCGTCAACGCCATTCGCGTTGCCTTGGAACGCACGCCGCCGGAACTCTCCGCCGATATTAGTGACCGGGGCATCGTGCTCACCGGCGGCGGCGCGCTCATCAAGAATCTCGACAAGCGGATCCGGGAGGAAACCGGTCTCCCAGTCTCCATTGCAGACGACCCGCTTGCGTCCGTGGTGCTAGGCACCGGCAAGATGCTCAGCGACTTTCGCCTGCTGCGCCTGGTTTCCATCGATTGATTTAGTAGATTGATTCGACAGATCGATATCGAGTGATTACATCTGGGTTCGCAGTATGGCTATGCCGTTGAAACCGCATTTCCAATTTTGGACGAAGCGATTGCTCCGCGCCGGCCTCTCAAGTTTTCAATCGACTGGCGCCATCTTCGCAGCTGGCGAACAACATGCCTGAAATCCTTACCCGCCATCGCCCGCTGGCGCTCCTGGCCGCCGCTCTGATCGCCCAGGTCCTCTTGCTGGCATTTCAAATCAAGCGCAACAACAACATTCGCTTGATCCGTTATTGGGCCACCGAAATCATCACTCCGGGGGAAAAGGGAGCCAGCCGCACGTTTTCGGGAATCGGTGGCATTTGGGACGGGTACATCGCGCTGCATCACACCTATCTCGAAAATCAGCGCTTGCATCAGGAAGTCGGCCGATTGGAGCTTCGCAATCAGGAGCTTGAGAGCCACGCTTCCGAAGAGCAGCGCCTCAGCGCGCTCCTGGACTTTCGCGACGCTCATCGCGACGTGCCCATGCTAGCCGCCCAGGTGATCGGCGGCAGCGCCGATCCTTCTTCCCACACTCTGTTCATAAATCGCGGCGAGCGCGACGGCATTCGCCGCAATCAGGCCGTGATCACTCCCAATGGCATTGTGGGAAAAATCGTCGAGGTATCTCCCGGCGCTGCGCAAGTCCTGCTGATTAACGACCGCGATAGCGGTGTCGGCGCGCTGTTTGCCGATACGCGCACACAAGGCATCATTAAAGGCACCGCCGATCCTAATCCCGCGATGGCTTACGTCGTGAACGATGAAAAGGTCCGTCCGGGCGAAGTGATCCTCACATCTGGCGAAGATCGCATTTTCCCAAAGGGTCTTCTGATCGGCACCGTCGTCAGTTCCAAACCCGGAAATCCGTTCCAAACCATTCAGGTGCAGACCGCCGCGCACCTTGATCGCCTCGAAGATGTCCTCGTTCTTCTTTCCGAAAAGGAGTTAAACCCTAACGCTCACGACCCGTCGGGCCAGGTTGTCGTTGGATTGCCCGCCGAGCCGGCCATTCCAACGACGGAAACGAAAGTCGTGCCGCCTGCCGCACCGCCTTCCGCGCAAGCTGCCGCGGCTGAGAACAAGCCCGCATCGCCCTCGGGAAAGCGTCCCTGAGATGTCCTACGCCTACAATTCCGGCATTCAGTCTGAATCGAATATCGAAGTCCATAAATATTACGCAGGCGCTGTCACCGTAATTGCCGTGCTGGCAATCGTGATTCAGGCCTTTCTTCATCGATATGGCCGTTGGTCGGAGTTCGCCGACCTGCCTCTGCTGGTCACCATTTACTTCGGCGTCAGCCGCCGCAATCCAGTCTCCGGAATGTTGCTCGGAGCCGCCATCGGCATCGCCCAAGACGCACTGAGCCACGATAATCCCATCGGCCTTTACGGAATCGCCAAAACCATTGTCGGCTACGTGGCTTCATCGGTCGGAGCGCGCATCGATACCGAACATCCCGTCAGCCGCTTTGCTCTCGTCTTCGTGCTGTACCACGTACATCAGCTGGTGTTCGCCGCCACCGAACGCGTGCTGCTCAACCGCCCCACTCCCTTTTTCACCGTTCACCTGCTGATCGTGTCTCTAGTCAGCGCCGCCATCGCCGTCGTCCTCTTCTCGCTTCTCGACCGCCTTCGCCGCCAGTCGTAGCTACGCCGAAAGATTGCGTGTCGTATGATTTGCTTCGGCCGCTAGGCGTGCGCCCCCTCCAGCACGGACGTGCAGTGCGCGCATTTCCTCGCGTCGATCGGGATCTCGCTCCTGCACTCCGGGCACTTCTTCGTGGTGGGGTCCGCTGGGGGTGCCTTCCTCATTCTCGCGACCAGTGTGTTCATTGGCAGCACGACGAAGAAATAAACGGCCGCCGCGATAATCACGAACGAAACCAGATCGTTGACGAACTCTCCGTAAAGAAACTTGCTGCCGTTGAGCGTGACCGTGAACGCCGAAAAATCTGGCCGCTTCACGATGGCTGCGATAAGGGGAGTCAGCAAATCCTTCACGAAACCGCTAACCACCGTTCCAAACGCGGCGCCGATCACGATACCAACGGCCATATCCACTACGTTCCCTCTCAACAGGAATTGCTTGAATCCTTTCATCTGGTCCTCCAATTTACAGGCGGATTTAATTTTCTGCCGCGGTACGCGGCTCTTCGGGGGGATGGCGTATTCTTCTTCGCGAACTTTTAGCCCCCGCTCGGGGCAAAGTCAAGAAGCTTTACTCCCAGACGCGGCGCCCCGATGAAGCATACTTCTCGACCTCGAAAAACTCTCCTCTCGTGCCGATCGAGCAAAACGTTGACCGAATGGGCATTCGCCGCTTGCGAGCTGCTCTCTGCGAGTGGTAGCGTAGCAATTTCGAGCTATAAATAGTTCTCGAGCAGTAGATTTGCAGTCTGGCTGTGGATTCAGACGCAGCAGCCCGGCCTCGGCTTTCCGAGTTCGGGCCCTGCCCGGCGCGCAATTTGCCCTTGTCCTGCGCTTCAGTTAAGGGCGCGCTGGGGTGGTAGAGGAGCTTCGTTGTCATCGTGGAATGTTAACGACCAAAGGATCCCCCAGGGTCGCCTGACGCTGTTTTCGTATCTGTCGGTTGCCTTCATCATCCTTCTCCTGGTCGGCTTCTGGAAGCTGCAAGTCATCCAGTCCGATCACTACGCCGATCTGGCGCAAAAGAACGGTATTCGCTCCATTCCCATCATTGCTCCGCGCGGTGCCATGCTCGATCGCGAAGGCCGCGTGCTCGTCGATAGCTATCCATCCTTCAGCATCCTCCTGATCCGCGACAATCCGAAATTAATTCAGAAATATCTGCCGGAGGTTGAATCCGGACTCGGGATCAGCAAGGAAGATATGCAGGGCGAGATTGACGCCGCTAGAACCGAGCCGCGCTTCATGCCCATAATTATCAAGCCCGAGGCCAGCCAGGCCGACCTGGCCTTCGTCGAATCGCATCGTGTCGATATCCCGATTCTCGATCTGATGATGGTTCAACGCCGCCGCTATCCATACGGAAAGATGCTCGCCAGTGCCATCGGCTACGTTGGCGAAGTATCCGCGCAAGAGTTGGACCGCAGCGACGGCCGTTACCGCCCCGGCGATATCGTCGGAAAAGCCGGCTTGGAAAAGGAATACAACGATCAGCTCGAAGGCACGGACGGAATGCGTCGCGTGGTGGTCAATAGCGTTGGCAAAGTAATGCGCACCCTCGACAACGTCGAGGCCATTCCTGGCAAGCCCATTCAACTAACGATTGATTACGATCTGCAATCTGTCGCCGAGCACGACATGGAGGGCAAGGAAGGCGCCGTAGTCGCCATGGACGCCCGCACCGGCGCCGTTTTGGCGATGGTCAGCCGCCCCACCTTTAATCCCAACGACTTCGCCGTTCGCATCCCTCCGCAAGAATGGAGACAACTAAACACCAACCCGGAAACGCCGCTGCTGAATCGCGCCATTCAGGCGCAACTCGCTCCCGGCTCGGTTTTCAAGATCGTGATGGCCACCGCCATGCTGGAATCAAAAGCGATTCCCCCCACCTACACTGTGTATTGCCCCGGCTATGCCACCTTTTATGGCCGCGTTTTTCATTGCGATCACGCCCACGGCGAGGTTGATCTTCACAAGGCCATCGTCGCCTCGTGTGACGTGTATTTTTACAATGTCGGAAAACTGCTGGGAATCGACCGCATCAGCTACTACGCCAACGCTCTCGGCCTCGGCCATCTAACGGGAATCGATTTGCCCGGCGAAGAGCCCGGCCTGATTCCGTCGGAGGCATGGGTCGAGCGCGTCTATCATCACAAATGGTATCCCGGCTCCACCATTTCCGTCTCCATCGGCCAGGGCGCCGTGATGGCCACGCCCATCCAGCTCGCGCGCATGGTCGCCGCCGTCGCCAGCGGAGGGAATCTCGTCCAGCCGCACCTGCTTAAGGACGACTCCAACGTGAAAATCACGCGCTTCCCGCTTTCCCAGAACACCGTTGATCAGGTCACCTCGGGCATGTACGGCGTTGTGAACGAGCCTGACGGCACTACGTACGAATCGGTCAAGCTGAAGAACATCGAGTTCTGCGGCAAGACGGGCACAGCCCAGACCGAGAGCTACGAGTTGCAGCATCGTTTGGGAATCCATCTGAAGGAAAACGGCTGGTTCGTCGGTTACGCGCCGCGCGAGAATCCGGAGATCGTCGTAGCCGCGCTCGTTCAGAAGGGTATCTGGGGCAGCAACGTTGCTCCGATCGTCCGCGACGTCGTGAAGGCCTATTACGATGAGAAAAATGGCCAATTCCAGCCGCCCACCAACACGCCTGAAAGCGCATCGAAATCCGGCGCCTCGCGTTCGCTGGTCGCCGCAACCAGGATCCCTGGCGCACCGGCTTCGCGCGATGGGGAAGACGCCGTGGGAGCGCATCAGTGAAAGACCGTGCGCGGCTCCAGGACTTCGATTGGATCCTTCTAGCCATCGTCGGCGTCATCAGCGTCGTCGGCGTACTCGAGATCTACTCTTGCACGCATGCCAGCTCCCTCGCTGGGATGCAGTGGAAGCAACTCATGTGGATCGGCATCGGCTTCGTGGGCATGTGTCTGATTTCCATGATCGACTATCACACCCTGATGGACCAGGCGCCTGCCCTTTACGGCGTCGGAATCGCCAGCCTGCTGGTTGTCCTCGTCCTCGGCTATTCGCGATTAGGAGCCAAACGCTGGATCTCCCTTGGCGGCTTAGTTAATTTACAAGTGTCAGAGATCATGAAGTTGATTATAATCATTGTGCTGGCGCGGTTTTTCACCGACGTTCGCACCGATCGTCTGACGTTGGCCGATTTAGCGAAGGTTGGCGTTTTAACGCTGATTCCGGTAGGCTTGATTTTGAAGCAGCCAGATCTCGGAACCGCGATGGTGCTGGTTCCCGTCGCCCTGATCGGCATTTTTCTGGTCGGAGTTCAGTGGAAGCATCTGGCGGTCGGTGTAGTCATGATTGCGTTGCTGGTTCCGATCGCCTGGAACATGCGCAATCACCTGAAGCCGTACCAGCAGCAGCGCATCCAGACGTTCCTCCATCCCGAGGATAATCCGAGGGGTGCCGGCTATCAGATTCTGCAGTCGGAAATTGCGGTCGGCTCCGGAGGCTTCTGGGGCAAAGGATTCGGCAAGGGCAGCCAAAATCAGTTGGGTTTTGTGCCCGTGCGGTATTCGGATTTCATTCTGGCCGCGCTGTCGGAAGAGCAAGGTTTCATCGGAGTTTGCGTAGTTCTGCTATTGTACCTGGGCCTGATCTTAAGGCTTGTGGACAACGCGCAGAAAGCCAAGGATCGCGCCGGCATGTATATTATTATGGGCGTGACGGCCATCCTCGGGTTTCAGGTTTTGGTGAACACTTCGATGGTCATCGGATATATGCCGGTCACCGGCATTCCGTTGCCGCTGATTAGTTATGGCGGATCTTCCACAGCCTTCGTATTTCTCGCTTTAGGGTTGGTGATGAACGTTCGCATGCGGCGTTTTGTCAATTAGGCGAAGCGCTATTCGTGCTGCGCGCTGTATTCGCGCCGGTGGAATGCCGGCCGGGATTGAGTTTCGAATTTCTTATTTTTCAGATTGCTAGTTTTTCAGATTTGAATGAGGATGCACCGGATGAGGAAAGCGAATTTTGAGGGGTCTTTCCTGAGCGGCTCGAGGCAGGCGCTTATTGGCGCCTCTCGTTACGTCCGTCGGGCGCCCACTGCGCCCATTTGTGACGCCGCAATCCGCTGCTCCTTGGGGAGTTCTTATGCCGAAGGAAATGGTTATTTCGGCGAACCCGCACGAGACTCGGGTCGCCATCTTGGAAGAAGGACAGCTGTGTGAGTATTACGTCGAACGCGAAAAAGAATTTGCTTTAGTCGGTAGCATCTACAAAGGCCGCGTCACACGCGTGCTGCCAGGCATGCAGTCGGCCTTCGTGGATATCGGGCTCGATAGCGACGCCTTCCTGTACGTCACCGATTTTCTCGAAGGCGTCGAAGAATTCGAGCCGATCGTCGCCACCGTCGAAGACAAAACCCTGAAAATGCAGGAACAGGGCGGGCAGCTGTTTCCAGCTAACGGCGGCGCTACAGCCGCCGTCGAGCCGCCTGATGTGGAAGCTGCCTCATCCGACCCAGCTGGCGCGCACGCCGGTGCTGCGACGGAAAATTCCCATGCCAATGAACGCGCCGATGAACATAGCGAAGGTCCGCAGCCCGGTAACACCTGGGCCGCGCCTCCCTCGCAGACGGCACCGCCGCGCCAGGACTTTGGCAATCAGGATCGCGGAGGCTTCGGTGGCCGCAACCGCGGCGGTGGGCGCGACTTTGGTGGCCGTGGGCGCGGAGGCCGTTTCGGTCGCCGCGGCGGTAAGCCTGGCGGCGATCGCCGCTACGGCCGCGAATTGCCGCCTTCGAAATATGCGTCCCCGCGCCATCAAGATCACGCCGAAGAGTCCGGTCCCGCTGAGCCCTACGTCCCAGTCCTACTGCCCGGGGAATCGCTCGCCAGGTACAAAGTCCCGGGCGCCGTTTCCGCCAACGCGCCCACCGAGGAGATCGCTCCGAACGTTCCTCCGGCCGAAGTGCCTGCGGTTCCCGAATCCGCGGCTGCTACTGAGTCTGTAGAGCCCAAGGAAGCCGTGCGCGAAGAATCCGCCGCTCCCGAATCCCGTCCGGAACTTCGCTTTGGCTCCTACGAGCGCGCCGAGCGGCACGAGCCTCCTGCTCGTCCCGAGCGCCACGAACGTCAAGGGCGCTATGGGCGCCATGATCGTCATGACCGCCCCGAGCGGCACGAACGCTATGACCGCACTGAACGTTCTGAGCTGCCGACAAGTTCCGCTGGACTCGAGCCGCTCCCAGGCGAAAGCTTGTCCAAGTGGCGCAATGAGTCTCCGGCGCAGCAATCGGCGCCTTCATCCAAGGAGCACGTCGAATCCACCGCGCCTCCTGCGGAGCAAGCCGGTGCGGAAAGCCACCGCGAGCCTGAGCAGTATCAAGCCGGCGCGGAAGAGCACGATGCGCATCATGACGAAGTGCTTCATGACGATTCGCATCGCGCCGCGCGCGGAGAGCATGCCGCCGCGGAACTGACCGACGACGAAGCCGCCGTCATCGCCGAACACGTCGCCGAAGCGCAAAACGCCGAAGCCGAGCGCCAACAGCAGCGTGATGACAACACCGCCCCAGGCGAAGCCCACGAAGATGAAGCTCACGACGAAACAGATGCTCGCGAGGAGCACGAGGAACATCTGGCCGCGAGTGAAGAAACGAGCGAAGAAAACGGTTTCGAACTTGACGATGCCGACTCGGCCGATGACGCTTCTGAAGCAGGGGCGGAGGAAACCGCGGAAGGGCAAGCCGAAAGCGAACACGATCCCTCGCCGGAAATCGAGCAAATTGCCGCCGAAGGTTCGTCCGAACATATCGGCGAAGAACCCTCGCAGCCAGAACCTGAGCGCCAGCCGTTCACCGCTCGCGTTCGTGACGACTTTCGCGCCCGCATGCAGCATCCCGCGCGTCGCGGCGGTCGCGACCGCGATCGTGGACGCCGCCCGCAACACGGCCGCGGTGGCCATGGCGGCCATCATCGCCCGCAGAACCGCCGTCCGCAGTTGATTGCCGACCTGCTGAAGCAGGGCCAGGAAATCATCGTGCAGATCGCCAAGGAGCCGCTGGGCAAGAAGGGCGCTCGCATCACCAGCCACGTCGCTCTTCCCGGACGCTATCTCGTCTACATGCCTACCCTCGACCACAGCGGCGTCTCGCGCAAGATCGCTTCCGCCGAGGAGCGTTCGCGCCTGCGCCATCTGGTCAACGAAGCCAAGGGCACCGCTCCCGGGGGATTCATCGTGCGCACCGCCGCAGCCGCTGCCGCGCCGGAGGAAGTCCGCGCCGACGTCGAATTCCTCACCCACACCTGGTCGGAGATCAAATCGCGCTCCGAGCAGCGCAAAGCACCTTCAATGCTGCACCGCGACCTGAACTTGGTCGAACGCATTCTCCGCGACCACATGAATTCCGACTACTCCGCCATCTGGGTCGATAACGAGGAGGCCTACACCAAGGTCACCGAGTTCATCAGCCGCTTCCAATCCAGCCTCGCGAACCGCGTGAAGCTCTACACCAAAGAGGCGCCCATTTTCGAGGAGTTTGGCATCCAGCAGGAAATCGAAAAGGGCCTGCGGCCGAAAGTGTGGCTGAAATCCGGCGGTTACATCGTCATCAACCACACCGAAGCTCTCGTCGCCATCGACGTCAACACCGGCAAGTTCGTCGGCAAAGGCTCCAATCGCCTCGAAGACACCATCGTTCGCACCAACCTCGAAGCGGCCAAGGAAATCGTCCGCCAGATGCGTCTGCGCGACCTGGGCGGCATCATCGTGATCGACTTCATCGACATGGAGGACCGCCGCAACCGTGAGAAAGTGATGGCCGCGCTCGAAGATGCCCTCCGCAGCGATCGCGCGCCTTCCAAAATGCTGCGCTTCAACGAATTTGGCCTGATCGCCATCACCCGCAAGCGCACCAAGCAGGCGCTCGAACGCACCCTCTGCCAGCCCTGCCCCTACTGCACCGGCTCCGGCATGGTGAAATCGATTCCCACGCTCTGCTACGAGATTCAGACGGAAGCCCGCAAGATGGCCCCGGATATCGATTCCGGCAGCATCACCCTGCGCGTCCATCCGGAAATCGCCAAAGCGCTCAAGACCCGCGAATCCTCGCTGATCGAAGAGCTCGAAGGCTCAACGAAGAAGAGCGCCATCATCCAGGCCGACGCCGCGCTGCACTGGGAGCAGTACGACATCTACTGAGTGTCAGTGGCTAGCGATTGGTGGCGAGTGGCTAGAAAACCTGGCGCCCCGGGGCGAAAGTTCCGGGGCGCTCACCTTTCCGCATGCCGCATTCTTCGCGGCTTCCGCGAAGGGTGCGGGTTTTCGCAGCGCTGGCTTCCAATCGGCTCTTTAGCTTTTGCCGTTCCTGGCTTTGCAGTTCCTAAGCCCGCCGATCTCCCCGTCGACGTTTCTAGCCACTAGCCACTTATCACTAGTCACTATCCTTTGGCGTCACATCCCGCAGCTTGATCAGCCACCGCGCAGCGCCGCTCACCCTCGTGTCCGGCAGACACTTTCCATCCGCGTCCGTTGGTGAGAGAATACGCCCCTAGGTTCCCCCCGGGATGCCCATGCCCTACAGCTTCGATTTCGATCTGTCAAACGGAATTCTGCGTTGTCTTCTCACCGGGGCCGTCGCTGGCGATGAGCTGAAGGAATTCTTTCGCATCGGAGCCTCGCTCGCCGTGCGCGTTCACCCGGCTGCCGGCGTCATCGACCTGTCGAACGTAACCTCGTTTGACGTCTCGACCCAAACCATCCGCGAATTGTCGAGAGTCGCGCCGGTGTTGCGTGACCCGGATCTCCGCCGCGTCGTCATCGCGCCTTCTCCCGACACTTTTGGCATGATGCGCATGTTCGAACTTGAGGGCCAGGACATCCGCCCGGACATCCATGTGGTGCGCTCCGCAAAAGAAGCGTGGGCCATCCTGGCTGTTGAGAACCCCCGCTTCGAGCCTCTGCAAACGGAGTAGTTCGTGCGGTTGCGACCGGCAAGTCACTTTTCACTTCCCATCGTCCTTCGGCGTCACGTCGCGAAGCTTAATCAGCCACCGCCCGTTCACGCGCACCAGCTCGTCTACTTCCCTTCCCGCATCCGCCACGCGAACCGGCACATTCTTCCCCACTTGCCCGAACACCGTCTGCCAGTACGCCTCCATGTGCGCGTGATCCGCATCAGGAAACAAAACGTACCCATTCATCAGCATGTGGTACATCGGCTGACGCGTTTGTCCCTTCGCTGCGGCTTCATCGCCCCTCTTTTTCAGATCGCTGATCATTTTCTTAAGCGCGGTGCGCCCCTTCACGGCGCTCTTGCCAGTGCCGAATTGGCCGTCCGGCGTGTACGTCGCGGCGTACGCATCCGCGTTAAATGTGTCCAGAGCTCGGACGTAGTTCCACATCAGCTTCTCGATCTGCGCGCGATCTTCGGGACGCGCTTGCGTGCCGCTGTTCGCCGCGCCCGCACGCGCCATCGCGCTGTAGCCAAGCAACGCCAAAAACAAAACCACAGTCACGCCCGCCACGATTTTTTTCATCACACGCATCTCCTTTACGCTGCCGTCCGCTGGACGGTTTGAACCGCTTCCCCCGAGCGGCCGTGATTCTGCACCAAGAATGCAAGCGGGTCCACATCGCACTCACCCGCCGCGGCCTTCAGCGCGGCGCTTGTAGTTGCCTGTCCGGGTGCCGCACTCTTTGCGATTTTCGCAAAGGGTGCGGATTTTCCTCGTCCGAATCCGCTAAGGCGGAAAATGTGCGCGTCGTACCGCCCGCGAGTCGCCGCCCAAGAATTGAACGTAGAGCCGCGGCCTTAAGCGCCGCATCTTCTTTCGCCGGGTGCTCGCGTGCCATTCGCGGCGCTGTCTGTTTCTCCGTGTTGGGCCAACCGCCAATCGGATTTTAGAGGCACAATAGAGAGGAGGACGCTGCGAATGGCGATCGTTCCACTCTCGCTGGCTACCCGCTCTCGTTTCCGGGTGGCACTGGTTCTAGCCGTCGCGGCGGACGCGCTTCAAGTGCTGGTGTTTCCGTTATTTTCAGAAGGCGCTTTGTCGCCCGCCGATGACGTACTCGATCTCGTCGTCGGTCTCGTTTTGGTTTACCTGCTTGGCTGGCAATGGGAATTTATCCCTTCATTTTTCGCCGAACTCTTGCCGGGCGTCGATTTCGTTCCCTTCTGGACTCTTGCCGTTGCCAACGTCTATCGCAAATGGAAAAAGAAGATGCCCGTCGGCCCCCCAATAATTGACGTATGAAGCCATCCCTCGCGTCTTATCGCGCGGCCGAACGGTGTTGGTTTTGGTAGCGCCGGCGTCTCGCCGGCGTCTTTATTTTGCCTGTCCGGGTGCCGTACTCTTTGCGTTCTTCGCAAACGGCGGATTTTGACTTCATCCGCGGCGACGGGCCGCCCTCCTCGAACGTTATGCGCGCGCATGTACAATGCGGAAGCCGTGGCACACTGACAAAGACGGTACGAATGCGCCGATGATCGCCACCGAACGGTTAATTCTGCGTCCCTGGAAGGACGAGGACCTCGCGCCGTTCGCGCAGATGAACGCCGATCCCGCAGTCCGCGAATTCTTCCCTGGGCTGCTCACACGAGAGCAAAGCGATGCCAGCGCGAGGCGCGCCCAGGTCAAATATGCGCTACACGGTTTCACAATGTTCGCGGCAGAAATAACCGCCACCGGCGAATTCATCGGTTTCATCGGCCTCGATCCGATGGACTTCGCCATTCCAGGTATTGCCCAGCCGGCGGTCGAAATCGGCTGGCGCCTGGCTCGCGCGCATTGGGGCAAGGGACTCGCAACCGAAGGCGCACATGCGGTGGCGCGCTACGCGTTCGACACGTTGCTGCTAAAAGAAATCGTGGCGATAACGGTTCCCGGGAATGTCCGTTCGCGCCGCGTGATGGAAAAAATCGGCATGACGCACATCCCCGCCCTCGATTTCGACCATCCGCGAATTGCCGAGGGCCATCCGCTCCGCCGCCACGTGCTCTACCAGATACGCGCGACGCCCACCTACGAGCACGAGCCTTCGTAGCGCCGGCGTCTCGCCGGCGTTTTTGCTCTTGCACTTCCGGGTGCCGCACTCTTCGCGCATCTCGCGAAGGGTGCGGATTTTTGCAGCGTCCCGCTCGTCGCGCTTCTACCGGTCTCTGCGCCGTGATTTTGAAGCGATCCGCCGAGGTCCTCCGAAGCCCCCGATAAACCCGCTCTTACGGTGCCGAATTTTCGGCGCAAACTACGTAAAACGCAGGATAATCCACAACTATGACCGTGCCGCGTCTTGCATTTATTCTGGTCTCCTCTTCAACAGCTATTTGCGCGCTCGTGGCCGCCAGGTATTGGTATCTCTCAAGCCAAGTGCCGCCAGAGGACGTCGAACCCACAGACGTTTCAATCGACGACAGCCCAGCTCTGCACATTCTGGAAACACAGGTGAATACCGACAACATCCGCGCTGCTTTCGCTGAGGCGTCTCGCCTCAACAAGAATGCGGCGATTTGGAGCGCCGCAGCCGCAGTCTTAGGGGCAATCGCTGCGGTCCTCAGCATCCTGTAAGCGGACGGCCCGCTGAGACGTCTAAGACGTAGGGCGTGAGCGACATAGGGCACCGTGCGGGGCAAACTGCGCCCGGAGCTCATACTCTCCCTCGAAAGTCACGCCTGAGGGCCGCTGATGGCGTGGCCTAAAACTGGCCTAAGAAATCTGGAACCCGCTTTTTCTTTCGTTTTTCCGGTTTGATTTTTCTGCAAGTTACGCTTTGCAAGCGTCCCATTCGTACGACCTCTGCCAGCGACTCTGTTTCCCAGGAGCACCAATCTCCTGATTGGCGTCTCTGATTTGCCGCTGAGCCTTCGATGAGCGGCAGCTGCGGCATTGATTTGTAACGCGGCGAAGCCTACGGCTGGGCAGAGCTAGTCCCAAAACGGAAATTTCCCGAACCGGGAAACAGTAGCGTCTCACATTGTTATTGACTTTTAGGATAACCCGTGCTCCCACACTAACAAGCCGAGATAGCCTCTCGGCTCGGGAAGGAGATTGAGCACGTAGACCAGCCGAGGAAACCATAAGCGAGCGACCGCATCACCCCCGTCGCATCCTGCCCGAACCTTCCTCCAACTTTCTCATCCCAAACCAACGGAGATCAAACATGATCAGACGCCATCCGCAGCGCCCACAGCGCCGCCAGTTCCAGGATTTCCATTTCTTCGCGGCTCCGAACCCCGTCGCCCTCGCCCGTGATCCAACCCCAAGCGGTCACAGCGGACCCACCGACCGTGGCCGCCGTGGCGGCCGAGCCGAGCGTTGCCGATGTTATTCGTCGCTCCGCCGAATTTCTTGCCAATATCAACGACCCCAGGGAACTTCTAGGTCAGCCGAGACCTGCCTTTATGGGCGAAATAGAGGCGCTCGCCGCCACGCGGCCTAGCGTACGCGCCCAGCTCGCCGAAAAGTCAGCGCACTCGAAACCCAAGGCCCGCAAAACGCCTCAATCTCGCGGTCAGCGGGGTCGAACCAAAGCCAATCCTTCCGAGGCTTCGCTCGACCGCTCGCATCACGAACGCCACTGCAAAATCTGCACGCATCGCGATCGCGAGGAAATCGAAGCCGATTTCATAGAATGGCGCGCGCCGGACGATATAGTCCGCGACTACAATCTCAGCCGTGCCGCGCTCTATCGTCACGTCCGCGCCGTTGGGCTCTACGCTCGGCGCAACGGCAGACTGCGCTTCGCACTCGGTCGCTTCATTGAATGCGTGGACCACGTCACACCCACCGCCGACTCCATCGTCCGCGCCATCCACCACTTCGCCCGCATCAATGACCAAGGCCAGTGGGTCGAGCCGCCCGCGCACGTCATCGTCTCGTCCGGCGGCGTCCGCCGTGAAGCCGCTGCGGGCGGCCATCGCCCGCTCGCCATCTCGCTCGATTCACCTGCGCTTCCAAGCATGATTGATATCTCTCGGGCGCCTGTTCTACCCGAGACTGCCAATCGAGTAGAAACCGACGCAACTCGTTGAAAACATTCACTCGGCCCACGTCTACCCGAGACTGGGCAGTGGCCGTGTACAACGCGGAAACCGCAGCGAGATGTTGCCTGTTCATGTAAGCTGCTAAGCGTGGATGGCAAAATCTCGCCTCTGAGGAGGAGCTGCATGAGTCGCGTCCACTTTTCGAGATTTGCATTCATAACGTTTCTGATCGGGTTTTTCTTCCTGTCCGCCGTGGTAGTGGCGGCTAAGTCCTCGGCCAGAGCCGCTCGCGCCGATGCCGGCGCATCGGGCTACCATTTGCTGAAGACCATTCCCGTTCCCGGCGACACTTTCTGGGACTATCTGAAATTTCAGCCGTCCACGCACCGGCTTTTCATCACTCACGGAAATGAGGTGCAAGTGCTGAACGTGGACACCGGAAACATCGTGGCCACCATGGGCGGCATGGACGCCATTCACGGAGTGGTGCTGGCGCCGCAATTCAATCGGGGCTTCGTCACCGACGGCGGCGCTGCCAAAGTGTGGATCTTCAATCTAAAAACGCTCAAGGTAATCGGCAGTGCTCCTGCGGATAAAGACGCGGACGGCGACGTGTACGATCCGGCCTCGAAGCGCGTCTTCACCATGAACGGCGACTCACAGACCTCCACGGTGATCGACGCGAAAACCGGAAAAGTGGTCGGCCATATCGAGCTTGGCGGCCAGCCTGAATTTCCCGTGGCCGATGGACGCGGCCACGTCTACGCCAACATCGAATCTACCAGCGAAATCATTGAAATTAACTCGCACACGATGAAGATCACCCACCGCTGGCCGCTCGTCCCCGGCGAGCACCCCAGCGGCCTCGCGATCGACGCAAAACACCACGTTCTTTTTTCCGGCTGCCGCAACCAGAAGATGGTAATCATGGACGCGGATAACGGCAAAGTGCTGGCCACTGAGCCGATCGGCGTGGGCGTGGATGCCACGCGCTTCGATCCCGGCACGGATTATGCATTCGCGTCGAACGGCTTCACGCCGTCGCTGACCGTGGTGCATGAGGATTCGCCCATCAAATTTCACGTGGTCGAAGACGTCAAGACGGAAATCGGCGCGCGCACCATGGCCTTTGATCCGAAGACGCACGACATTTACCTGGTGACCGCGGACATCCAGCGCATTCAGAACCCGCCGCCGCACACCCGGCCCTTTCGCATGGTTCCCGGCACTTTCCGCGTGCTTGTTTATGGAATTCACTAGCATGTTGCGTCGCGACGGTCGCCTTGCGTTGGTCTGAAATTAAATTCATTGTGCGGACGCTGGTAAAAACGCTACAGTTTAGATGACTGAGGTCGTCGGCCATAGACAACCTGTGCAACCTGGAAACTCGAGGTGATACTCATGAAGATCGCGATCTCCGCAGCCGCGTTGCTTTTGCTCCTAGGAACCACTGCATCCGTTAACGCACGGCAAGACAATCATCAGCAGGGCGATCACCCGGAAACCAATCACCAAGAAAGCAAACCCGAGCACAAGGCCGCAAAGCCGGCGCAGGAGCACGGCAAGACAGCTCCGAGCCATACGCAGCACGCCGCTCATCCGCAACAGAACACGTCGAACCATGCGCGACAGGCCGCGCGACCCCAGCAACGCACGACGAACCGTACGGAACGCGCTGCCCGTCCGCAGCAACGTCCGATGAGTCACCCACAACACGCGAACGCCCGGCCAACTCCGCGCGCGCACGGCCGCATTTCCGATGCACATTACAGGTCCAGTTTCGGCAGCCAGCACCGGTTTCACGTTAGCCGAAACGATTACCAGCACCATATGTTCCGATATGGTGGGTACTCGTTCAGGTTCGTCGATCCGTGGCCGCCGGCTTGGGCTTACAGCGATCCGGTTTACGTGGTGTACGTGGACGGCGGATATTACATGTACGATCCCGTTCATCCCGGATTGCGCATCACTCTGACTATCTTTTAGGATACCCGCGACGCTCGTAAACGCCGCCGCTTACGCGGTCGTTCTGCGTCGTCACCGGCACGTTTCGCGTGTCGATATACGGCAATAACGCCCGTAGGTCGGCGGCCGGGTATCTGCACAATTTTGCGCAGCTAAAGGCGGCACGTATAGCCGTCCACTCCGGAATGTGCGCACAGGAAAAACCCTCCAATTTTTCAGACGCAGGCTCGCGGGTGCGCGTCGCGAGCGAGGCAGACGCAGCGTCGATCGCGGCGGTGACCAACGCGGCGTTCGCGATCGAGACGTTCCTCGAAGGCATGCGCACGGACGCTCAGCGCGTGGCGGAGATGATTCCGCAAGGCACGTTTCTGGTTTGTGCCGGGCGCGACGAGCAACTCGTCGCGTGCGTATACGTGGAGACGCGCGGCGCACGCGGATACTTTGGCATGCTCGCGGTCGATCCGCTGTACCAAGGAAAAGGAACCGGTGCACGGATGGTTCGCGCGGCGGAAGACTATTGCCGCGACCGCGGATGCAAGGCAATGGACATTACCGTGCTAAGTTTGCGGCCGGAGCTGTTGCCCTTCTATCACCGCTTGGGTTACGCCGAAATTGGCACCGAGGATTTCCACCCCTCCAGGCCGCTGAAGGCAGACGCCACCTGCCACAGCATCCTCATGTCCAAAAATCTGCAAGGCGCTGCACGAGATTAGCGCGTCGGCACCACTGCGCTACCAACGCGAGGCTAAGCGGCGGACCGCAAGCGCAATCGGCCAGAGTTGAGGAAAGTTGATCGCGAATCGCCTTCGACCGGAAGCTCGATCGTTGAATGCTAACCGCTGAAGCGTTGCTCGCGAAATGGGTCGCCGTACATGTGATACCCGTTCTCTTCCCAAAAACCCGGAGCGTCTTGAGCCAAGAAATCGAGGCCGCGAACCCATTTGACGCTTTTCCATGCGTACAGATGCGGCACTACAAGGCGCAACGGGTAACCATGATCGGGCGGCAGTGGCTCGCCATTGTGTTTCAGGGCGAGAAGAGTGGTTGGGCGCATCAGGTCGGCGAGCGGCACGTTGGACGTGTAACCTTGCTCGGCCTGCACCATCACGTACTTTGCTTCAGGCTTTGGCGCTGCGAGTTTCGCCACCTCACTGAACGAAACGCCTGCCCAACGCACATCGAAGCGGCTCCAGCGCGTGACGCAGTGCATGTCCGCGGTGACTTCTTTCATGGGCAGGCGCGTGAATTCGTCCCAGGTAAGCCGCAGCGGCGTTTCAACCAAACCGCTTATGCGAAAATCCCATGTTTTCGGATCGAACGACGGTACGCTGCCTTCGTGCAGCACCGGCCATTTCAGCGTCAGCGATTGGCCGGGAGGCAAGCGGCCGGTTTCGCGCATTTCCCGCTCGCTCCGCTTGCGTTCCGTAGTTTCGCCGAAAATTGCCATGCGTGTCCTTGATGCGCTCGCTCTACTACTCTACCTCAACAGCGATGCCGCCCACATAATGCGCCGAAACATTATAGATCACCGCGCCCAATCCGCCGGAAATGGAGCCGATCACAGCAAACAACGCGGGAAAAATCACGAAGGCCAGCCCGCCAAATAGGATCGAGAGCCCCCGCGGCATGTTTTGATTCGCCGACGCCGCCATCGGCATCATCGTAAATATGATGCTGATAAACGCGCCTTCTACTAGGCCCAGGGCGCCGTACCCAATCGCTGCAATCCGCATCACTGAAAGCGGTTCAAATTTCTTGATTTTTCTCATCGATTCGCTCCCGGCGCTGGAGATCGCGCCTACACGTGCGCGGAGCCTATCAGCTTCGGGCGCGGCGAGACAACTGTGGGGGTAAGCATGTAATCGGCTAGGACTACTAGGAATTGCTCAGACCAAGCGGGGTCAGGTGGAATTGCCCGGCTGGCCCATCAGTCACAATTGCTCCGGGCACTCGCCTGAGGCCTTTTAGCATTCGCTCTGATGAAATGCATTGATATGGTAGGATGCGCCGGCCTGGCTCCTTTCTACGCGGGGGCTAAAGAAGTTTCACGCGACCGTGGACCGAGTGTCCTCAGTCCCTGTAGCGGTTGTTCACCCGACGTCTCGAAAGTTTGAGAGCCGCGCAAATCAGCGGTAAGGAGAAGGTCCCGTGACAACCTCAAAATGTACAATTCTGATTTTGTTGTTGGCGCTAGGAATACTTCCAAGCGCCATGGCCCAGACTCCGGCTCATGTTGGAATGCCCTATCCGACCGCGGCAACACCTGCGGCAGTCGATCTCGGTGAGCTCAGCGCGCAGCCGGGCACAACACCGATGTCGGTCACTATAGCGCTGCAGTTGCGCGACGTGAACGACGCAGAGAATCTGCTAACGGCGCTCAATACGCCGGGAAATCCAGAGTTTCATCAGTTCCTGACCGCAAACCAGTTCGTCGCGCGCTTTGCGCCCTCGGACGCCGACGTAGCGAAAGTCATTGCGAGCCTAGCGAAATACGGCCTGTCAGTCGAGCAGACCAGCGCGACGACCCTGAAAGTGACCGGCCTGCCGGCCGATATTGAGCGCGCTTTCTCAGTAAGATTGCATAGCTATGAAGTGCCGGCGCACGGGAAGGTCGCGAGCTATAAGTATTACGCTCCTCTCGGTCGGGCCTCGACTCCCGCCGAAGTTTCGGCATCGGTCGCGGGCGTAGTTGGACTCGACAGTCGCCCGAGTTTCCGCCCGCTCTATCAGACCGCTCCTCAAACGCTGGCCAAGCAGCGATCGATCAAGCCGACGACGACGGGCAATCCATTTGAATATTTGACGGTAACCGATTTTGCCAATCTCTACGACGTGCAGCCTCTCTACAAGCGCGGCGTATCGGGGAAGGGGCGCACGATTGGCATCATGACGCTGGCGAGCTTTACGCCAAGCGATGCCTTTTCCTACTGGAGTGCGCTTGGGCTTTCGGTTAATCCGAAGCGCCTGCAAGTGGTCAACGTCGACGGCGGTCCTGGCGCACCGAGCGACGATTCCGGCTCGCTCGAGACCACTATCGATGTCGAGCAGTCCGGGGGAATCGCTCCTGGAACAAATATCATCGTCTACCAGGCGCCCAATACCAATCAGGGCTTCGTCGACCTCTTTGCCGCGGCTACCAATGACAACCGAGCGCAGTCCCTCTCGATCAGCTGGGGTTCGTGGGAGTGGTTTGACAACCTCGAGAACTCGCCAGTGACCGATCCAATTACCGGGCGGACCGTTGGAGCGACACAAGCTGTTCACGAACTCCTCATTCGCGCCGCGATCCAGGGACAAGCGGTTTTCGCGGCGGCAGGGGACGGCGGAGCCTACGACGCGAATAATGACCTTGGTTGCCTCGGCCCGTACTCGTCCAGCGATCCAACAAGCTGCAGCCTGACGCTCAGCGTGGATTATCCCGCGAGCGACACGGCAATCACTGCGGCGGGTGGCACGACTTTGCCCGGCATCCAGCAGTATTGCCTGAATGCGACATGCACCCAGATCTACACCATCAACATTCCGCACCAGAGAGTATGGGGGTGGGACTACCTCGAGGGATTGTGCACTGCTCTGGGTGCTCCCACTCCCATCGCCTGCGGAATCTTTCCCGGTGGAGGCGGCGGAGGCGTGAGCGTTTTCTTTACGAAGCCCCTGTACCAGTTCTTCGCCCCCGGCACTCAGCTCAGCCAGCCGCACCAAGTTTTCCAAGCCGGGACGTCTTACGAACAAGTTGGCATCGGACTGTTCTACCCACTGCCGCCCTTTTTCCCGGGCCGCAACGTTCCGGACATTTCCTTCAACGCCGACCCGGATACCGGATATATCGTTTACTACACTTCGGAACCATCCGGAGATTTTGGCGAACAGCCGGGTTGGGGCGGTACGAGCTTTGTCGCGCCGCAATTGAACGGCGTCTCGGCCCTCCTAGGCCAATATTCAGGCGGGGACCGGCTCGGGCTGCTGAACGATACACTCTACCGTCTGGCGCCCACCGGTGGAGCCTACGGCGGCCGGCAAGCGCCGCTGAACGCGATCTCAGACGGCGACAACTGGTTTTACCACGGAAGCAACGGGTACAACCCTGCCGCTGGACTGGGCGTGATGGATGTCTGGAATTTCGCGCAGACGCTTGGCAGTCAGTTTTAGATTATCGTGAGCGTGAAATATGGACGCAGGGGCGGATCGTTCATCCGCCCGCGCGCCTTCAACTCGCCCGATAGGATTCCATTCATTCGCTGTTTGACCGGTCGAATCCACCAAAGAAGACTAATTTGGCTCGTGGAGAGTGAGCGCAGGGTAGGTTTCGCTTGCGTTGCTTGAGCGGCGAGCGTACGGTTACGTATATGAAACCTATACAAGCGGTCTGCGACAAATGCCAAAAGACAGTGGAAGCGAAACCGTTACTCAGCGAAAACGAGCTCTGGTTGGCGCTGAATAAGGGCGACGAAATCGAAGTCATGCATCTTGACGGTGACGTCCATCACACGTGGAAGCTCACTGGTCAAGACAAAGAGAGTCTGCGCAAGGCGCGAGCCGCAGGAACAGTCTAGCCCATCTTGCTAGATTTCATTTGCATTCTAGCGTCTTGAGAAGCCCTGCCCGAGAAAAGCCCGCGACGAGCTACCTTCTAGCTTGCTGCGCAAGAAAAGCCGCTAGAGCAGCTATTTACCGCTCGATCTTGAACCCGATTTTCAGCCGGACTTGGAATTCCTCGACTTTGCCGTCTTTGATCCTGCCGCTCTCTTCCGCGATCTGAAACCACTCCATGTGGCGAATTGTCTTCGCGGCTTCCGCGACAGCGGCCTTCGCCGCTTCGGCAAAGCTCACGGGAGATGTTCCCACCAGTTCGGTGATTTTGTATGTTCCGGCCATGTCTCAGATTCTCCTCGCGTTTTCGATTCTCGAACGCCGTAAGGCAGTTTAGGACCAACGGCTCCGAAAACCAATGAATCTTAAGGCCTGATTAGCAGGCGAACCCGGCAATTCAAGCATCAGTTGGTCTGCCGGGCAAGATGGTTATCGAGCATCCAGTGCCAGCCGCGACGAACCGTCAGGGACCACCTTGACGACAAGAATCCTAATTGCTACCGTATGCTGCGTTTAATACGTTAGCTATCCGCCATCGCAAGAGGAGTACAAATGTTGATCGTCCTTTCTCTCCTGCTCGCTTTTGCCCAGGCTTCCATCGGCGGCCCAACGCAAGTTCAAAACCCAGCATACCCATTGAGGGTCCGCATTTTGCAGAGGAGCGTGACCCGGGGCTCTTGGGGCAGACGAATGTGGGGAAGGGCTGACATTGTCGCACCTCAACGGCAGGGCTTTGATTACCAGTCTGACTGCAGTGAACTCTTCATGGTGAATCACGGTGAAGAAGTATACAGCGCTCGTTGGAAGAAAAAAGATCGCCAGCTGGAAATGCTGGTCAGCCGAATGGGCACCGGTAAGTCCAATAAGTGCGTGTTGAAGACGGACCTAAAACCCTACTTCTACGAGCGAAAAAACGGCGTCATCACCACGAAGGCTTTACCGAAGTAGTTACTCACGCCGGCCGAGCGAACGCCGCTCCAAATTTGTCGCGCGCCCATCGCCTTCTTTCCCCACGTGCACACTGAATTCGAGCCGGGAGTTAGCTGGGGACGATGCATTTGGCGGCACTTCTCTTACCTCGAGAATTTGCATGGGCCGGCGTTTGTGCTCCGCGGGACGGCGCCATAAAAGTGATATGATCGTCGGCTTACGACCAATACCAATTATTCCAAGGAGTTGTGACTTGAGCGCTCGAATTTTGAACGGAAACGCCATTCGAGATCAAATTTATGCCGAGCTGGCAGGCGAAATCGCGTCACTTGCGTCGGCAGGAATTCGTCCGGGACTGGCCGCGGTGCGCGTGGGCGACGATCCGGCGTCCAAGCTATACGTGAACAGCAAAATCGCGGCGTGCGAAAAGCTGGGGCTGGCGAGTTTTCACATGACGCCGCCCGCCTCGACCACCACGGAAGAGCTGCTCAAGATCGTCAACGACCTGAACAATCGCGACGACGTGGACGGCATTCTGGTGCAAATGCCGCTGCCGAAGCAGATCGATTCAAAGAAAATTCTGGACGCGGTGATCCCGTCGAAAGACGTGGATGGATTTCATCCTGTGAACGTCGGTAACCTGGTGGCGAATCGGCCGGCTCTGGTGGCCTGCACGCCCGCGGGCGTGATGGAAATTCTGCGGCGCAGCAATATTCCGATGGAAGGCGCAAACGCGGTGGTGATCGGACGCAGCGACATCGTGGGCAAGCCGCAAGCGCTGCTGCTGCTGCACGCGAATGCCACGGTGACGATCTGCCACTCGAAGAGCAAGGACCTGCCGGGCATCGCGCATCGCGCGGATATTATCGTGGCGGCCATCGGCAAAGCCGCGATGGTGACGCCGGATTTCGTGCGGCCGGGCGCCACGGTGATCGATGTGGGCCAAATCGTGATCCGCGATGCGAAAGAAGCCGAGCGCATCTTCGCGAAATTCCCGGAGAAGCTGGAGTCGTTCCGCAAGAAAGGTTCGGTGCTTGCCGGCGACGTGCATCCCGAAGTGGTGGAAGTGGCTGGCGCTTACACGCCGGTACCCGGCGGAGTGGGACCGCTGACGATCGCCATGCTGATGAGCAACACGGTGAAGGCCGCCCGCATGCGCCGAGGCTCGCGCGCACCGGCAGCGGCTCCCGCGCGCGGGTGATGCTGCGAATCGGTCTCACCGGCGGAATTGCTTCCGGAAAGTCCACGGTGGCGGGCATGCTGCGCGACCGCGAATATCCCGTGCTAGATGCCGATGCGCTGGCCCGCGAGCTTCTGGAACAGGGCCAGGACGCGTATAAAGAAGTCGTCGCGCACTTCGGCGAGAAAATCCTGGCACCCAACGGCGCAGTGGACCGGCGGAAGCTCGCAGCGATTGTCTTTTCCGACTCGCAGCAGCGCGTCAAGCTAAACCAAATCCTGCATCCGCGCATCCGAGATGTGGTCGCCAATTGGTTCGTCGCGCTCGATGGTCCAGGCGGGCCGGAGTTTGCGTTCGAGGATGCAGCGCTGATATTGGAATCAGGCGGGCGCGGAGCTCTAGATCGAATTGTGGTCTGCTGGTGCAGGCCGGAGCAGCAACTGGCGCGCTTGCGCGAACGCGGCATGGCTGAAGCGGACGCTCGTGCGCGCATCGCCGCGCAAATGCCCATCGATGAAAAGCGCAAGCTGGCCGATGAAGTAATCGATTGCTCGGGTTCGATTGAAGAAACTGAGCGGCAGATCGATCAAATAATCGCAAAACTAAAGCGAGGTTAGCGAGATATGGCATTTGGAGGGAGCCACGCGCGTGCGATCCGGTTGCTGGCGATCGGGCTGATCATCGGGCTTGCCGCGTACTGGATCGGCTCGCGATATGGGCAGCACACGCCGCCGTCCGTGGGCGCGCTTTCTCCTCCGCCGCCAGCCGCACCGGTTTCCGCGGTGGTTGCGACGCTGAAGGGGCTCGATCCCATCGAAGCGGAAAATGTACGGATTTACAGGCAATCGTCGCCGGCAGTGGCGAATATTGTTACGCGCATGGTGCAGTACGACTTCATTTTGAACCCCGTGCCGGTGGAGGGCGCCGGTTCGGGATTCTTGATCGACACGGAAGGGCACATTCTGACGAATTACCACGTTGTTGCCGGCGCGCAGACGATTCAGGTGACGCTAGGAGATCAATCGCGCTATATCGCCAAGTTTATTGGGGCAGACAAGCGCAACGACATCGCATTGATTCAGATCAGCGCACGAGGGCGGAAACTGACGGCGCTGCCGCTGGGCGATTCAAGCCATTTGCTGGTAGGCGAGCGCGTACTAGCGATCGGCAATCCGTTTGGTTTTCAAAGCACGCTGACCACCGGCGTGATCAGTTCGCTGGGCCGCACCGTGCAAACCGACGAAAACACCTTCATCGATGAGGCAATTCAGACCGATGCAGCCATCAATCGCGGCAATTCCGGCGGGCCCCTGCTGAATACGCACGGGCAAGTGATCGGCATCAACAGTGCAATTTTCTCGCCGAGCGGAACCACGGCTGGAATTGGATTCGCCATCCCAATCAACACCGCGAAGCGCGTGGCCCAGGAATTGATTACCAACGGGCGCGTGGTGCACGCGTCGCTGGGCGCATCCGGCCGCGCAATCTGGCCGGGATTGGCGCAGGCGCTGAATCTGGGCGTCGATCAGGGCATCATGATTGAGAGCGTTACGCCCGGCGGCCCGGCGGCAAAGGCTGGCATCCGGGGAGGCAACCGCGTGGTGCTGGCCGGGTTACAGCAATTGAGCATTGGCGGCGATATTCTTGTGGGCATCAACGGTAAGCCAGTAACCGATCAGAGCGATTTGACGCTGTTGCTGAATCGCGCGCAGCCCGGCGATGTGGTGACGCTCACCATCTTGCGGAACGGAAAAAAAATGGACGTTCGCGTGAAGCTCGGTGAGCAGTGAGTGTCCGCCTAATAAAACTGAAAGCAGTTCTCTCGCCCTAATCCGCGCCAACCACTGGCGCGACTTGGTCCGGAATGACATCGCGACTCGACTCAGGTATTTCCGGGTTGCGTCGCAGTTCAATCAGCGCGAGAGATCTTTTTTTGTTCGGAGCGGCTCGCGGACGCGGTCGCTAAGGCAGAATCTGCCGTACCGCGTTCGCGCCACTGGTCGCGAATGGCATCTCGCTGCGATTCCTCCAATTTAAACCACGATTCGGCCACATCGCGCACGCGATCGAGCGCGGCTTGCACTTCGATCTGCGCGGCCTTCACCGTTTCGCTATTCGCGTCGGCGGCCACACGAATCGGCGGCGCTACGAACATCACTACACGAGTAAAAGGATACGGCAGGCGGAACGAATCCCAAGACTTTTTGAAGGTATGGCCCCATTTCACGCTGATATGGAAGACGGAGATATGCCGTCCGGTACGCCGCGCCAGAATCACGGCGCCCGGCTTGGCCACGTAGCGCGGACCGCGCGGCCCGTCGATGGTAAGCGCCACGTGGCGTCCTTCCTCAAGATTCCTCGCCATCGCGGATAGCCCCTCGATTGCGCCGCGCGTCGAGCTTCCCTGCGCGGTACCGAAGCCCAACTTCTCGATCACGCGGCGCGTCCATTGGCCGTCGAAATTCACCGTGTTCAGCACCACAATGCCGCGATGCCGCCAAATCCACACCGCCGGAAAAATGCAGCGATGCCAAAACGCGCCGATGGCCGGCTCACCCTTGTCACGAAACTGCGCGGCGTTGTGAACACCGATGAACTCCACCCGGAGGGTCGGCCCAATCGCGCGCAAAAACCAGTACACGGCCCATGCCACGATCGGAACTTGCATCTGGCGCCAACGCGACATTTGGGGCATGGCCACGCCGGAGGCAGAAGTCTTCTGCGCGCCGGTTGCGTTGTTGGTTTCGCACGGAGAGCCGAATTTCGAGCTGGTATTCACTGCGGTATAGTATAGCTGTCTGGATGCAACGTCCTTTTCATATCAAATGCGGGCGCTTTTCCGCAACCTCCGTGGTGCGCTTTCTGCGCGCCGGTTCGATGGCCATAACGTTGCTTGCCGGCTTCGCTTCGGCGGCGCTAGCGCAAAATTCGCCCACCCAGCCGATCGGACGCATCGAAGGCGCGGACGTCACCGTCGACAGCGGAATGCCGGCCGCTGTGGCGACCCGAGACACACCAGCCAGTATTTACGTTTCCAACGGTAGCGTCGTCACAGTGCATTCGGGAAAAGCTCGCCTCTCGCTGCTAAAAGGCGGCGAGCTAGACATCTGCGGCCCGGCGAAATTCACCATGCTCACGTCTGGAAACGATATTACCCTGGCGCTGAATTTCGGGCGCTTGCACGTTCAACTTCCCGCGAGTATTTCGCTGAAAATCTTCTCGCCCACGATCATCGCTACACCCATCGACATCAACGGCGGATCGCGCGACGTGACCATCGGGCTCGACGTGAATGATTCGCTCTGCGTGCTGGCGACCAGCGGCGCGATCCAACTCGAGCATCAGTTCACGGGCGAAAGGCTGATCGTTCCGCAAGCGGGTGAGTTTTTCCTGGATGGCGGCACGCTCGTGCCCATCGCAGGAAAGGCTGGAAGCTGCGGATGTACGCCGATGGCGGAACACCCGGCGCCGCCCGCCCCGGCGACGATTCCAGAATTCGCGCGCGCCGAGCCTCCTCAGCCGGAAGATGCGCCCGAAGTGCCTCCCGCAAACGTCCGCGCCGCCGAAGCGCGCTCGGACTCACCCGCGATTCAAGCGGTGCAACCCGGCGCGGTGTTCGTCATTCCCGTGCACCCGGAGGACGAACATCCTCTCGCACAGTCGGGCACGGAACCCGCGGGAGAAGCGCCCGAAATCGGCGGCGCGCTGCACGGAGATGTGACTCCCGCTCTCTCGTTCATGGCCAATGCGCCGCAGCCTCCGAGCGATGCTGAGCCGGAAATGATGCTGCTTGTCAGCGAAGTGCGCGAATCTCCCGATTGGGAATTCGATGGCCGCGTGGACGCACCGCAGTTTGCGGAAGCCATGCGCCACGCGCTGGGCGAGACGCCGGCTGCTCCGAGTACATCGCCATCAGATAGTCATTACGCGCGTCCGCCGAAAAAGAAGCGGGGGTTTTGGGGCGTACTCAAGGGGCTATTTTTTGGAAAAGTGGAAGCGGCCAACCCCGCCGAGTAGTCTCGTGCGAAAGTCATGCGCACGCCGGGACTGAAAGCAATCCTAAGTAAACCAGAGATTCCGCTGCGCGTCCTTGAGAATGTTCACCGCGGGCCGGATCGTTACATTCCTTCATAGTTGGGCCCGCCGCCGCCTTCGGGCGGCACCCAATTGATGATCTGGTAGGGATCGGCGATGTCGCACGTTTTGCAGTGAACGCAATTCGCCGCGTTGATTTTGAGTTTCGGCGCTCCTTGCTCCATCACCATTTCGTACACGGCCGCTGGACAAAAATACTGGCAAGGATTGCCGTATTCACGCACGCAGCGATCCGAGCAAATGTTCGTATCGAGCACCACGAGATGGCACGGCTGATCTTCCTCGTGGCGCGTCCCGGAATGATAGACGTCCGTGAGCCGATCGAACGTCAGCTTGCCGTCGCCTTTGAATCGCGTTGATTGATCGACGAGCGTGCGGTCGCGGTGCAGCACATCGTATTCCTTGTATCCTGGCTTGCTGAGCATCGGGTCGATCAATCCGCGTCCGCCGGTGAAAAACTGAAATCCCGCGTGCATCAGCCCCTTCCACAATCCGCCGTGGAAACCCTGGTGAAAGTTGCGCACCGTCCACAATTCTTTTTTCAGCCAGCTCTGCTCGATTTTCTCGGTGTACGCCGAGAGCTTCGCCGCGGACGTGTCTCCGGCGCATAGCGCCTCGTAAATCGTCTCCGCCGCCAGCATGCCGCTCTTGATCGCGGTGTGAATTCCTTTCAGTCGCTGCGAATTCAGGAAGCTCGCCGAATCGCCGACGATCAATCCGCCGTCCACAAAGTTGCGCGGCATGGAATACCAGCCACCGTACGGCACGGTCTTCGCGCCGTAGCGTACCAGCTTGCCGCCTTCGAGAATGCGCCTCACGAACGGATGCGTCTTGAATTTCTGAAATGCTTCGTGCGGATCAAAAAGCGAATCGCGATATTCGAGCGCCACAACCAATCCCAGCGACACGCGATTGTCGCGCATGCCGTAAATCCAGCCGCCGCCATACAGATCTGACGTAAACGGCCAGCCGAGGGTGTGCGCCACGTAGCCGGTGTCAATGCGGCCCGGCTGCACGTCCCATAGCTCCTTGATGCCAAGACCGTAAACCTGAGGATTCAAGCCGCCGAGTTTCAGCCGTTCGACCAGTTGTTTCGTTAGCGAGCCGCGCGGCCCTTCGGCCAGCACGGTCACTTTCGCGCGCAGTTCGTATCCCAGCGTGAAATTTGATTTGGGCTGGCCATTCTTGTCGACGCCTTTGTCGCCGGTCAGCACTCCCGCGATGCCGTTCTTATCGAACAGCAATTCCTGCCCGGCAAACTGCGTAAAGACGTTGATTCCCTTCTGCTCCACCAGCCCGCCAAGCCATTTCACCAGCTTGCTCAGCGAAATGACGCTGTTACCATGATTCCGCAAAGGCGGTGGCGTAATGGGCAGTTTGTAGGATTTTTTCTCGGTGAAATAATACGCGGCGTCTCCTGTGACCGGCGTATCGAGCGGCGCTGATTTCTCGAAGTCGGGCACCAGTTCGCGGAGCGCGCACGGATCCATGATCGCGCCGGATAGCTGATGCGCCCCAATTTCGCGCGCTTTTTCCAGCACGTAAATATTTTCCGTCGAGAGCGCGGGAACTTTCTTCGCCTGCGTGTGCTGCTCGATCAAATTCGCGAGGTGCAGCGCGCAAGCGAGACCCGCCGGCCCCGCGCCGACGATCAGCACATCCGCGTCTAATTGTTCGCGTTCTATTTCAGGTTTGGTGGGCATTGGCCACTAAATCTAGCATAACGCGATTGTAGGCGGTCGCGCGGATATGCGCTGGGCTGGCGCCTTACATTTGAACCACGGTTTGGAGCGGATTCAGCGGGTGATTATTTCGAAGCCAAAGAAACGCACGACTCGTCGTACTTCCCCGAGCCCATCGTGCCTTCCGGGAAGATGCCATGTTCAGCGATCCATTCAAATGACTGCTCAAAAACTTCCCTGGTGTACGGCTCAAAGACGATACGCTCGCCCGGCCCCCACCGTCGCGTGTCCATCACGCCGTCGAAGCGCAATGGAAATTCCTTCTTGTAGTAATGCGTGTAAAGATCGGGGCGCAGATCTATATCCCGCTGCGCGTTGCGCAACGCGCGGAAATATTTCTTCACATCTTCCATATCCGGTTCGCGCTGGATCAACGTGGCCATCATGAAAGTCGTGTCGATAATTTTTCGGAATCCAAGCTGCTCCGCAAAATAATAAGGCCCGCTGAAGAGAGAGGCGGCCGGCACTTTGCGATCGATCAGCAACTCCATACGACTGAAAAGCATGCCGTCGGCGAACGAAAGCTTGATCTGGTCGCGCTTCATGTACTGCTCGAGCGCCTGAATCGCCGAGTAGTGGCTCCCAGACTGATACCCGACGGAAATCGGCACGCCCGCGAGCTGCTCCGGGCTGCGAATTTCCGAGTCGGGCGGCACGAAGATTCCCGCAGGCGAAACGGAATATGCGTCCGCGTACAACTTGCCATGTCCGGCCGAAGCGGAGACATTCACTGTCCAATGGCAAGCGCAGCCGATATCCGAGCCGCGGCCCTTTTCAAACGTCTGATACGCGCCGACTTTGTCGCCCAAATTGTGATCCTTCGCCTGGGCAGAGGACAATGCCTCGTGAAATTCGTAGTCCAGCCCTTCGGCAGCGAAGTAGCCCTTCTCTTCAGCAACCCATTCGTGAAGACGCATGTGAGGCGCTATGACGAACTTAGACATGTTCACCCTCCTGCCTGCTTCCTCCCGGAGGAAAACAGCGCCTACATTTAATACCATCGGCTGGCGTCGCGTCAATTCGGCGCATCGTCCAAAACATAAATGCGGCGGCGCCAACAATGATCGGTCCAGCCTCGAAGTATGCAATCCGTAAATCTACTTTTAGTTCGTGACAAGCCTGAAGGAGCGCGCCGGAGGGTTATTATGGCTGCGGCAAATTGAACGCGAGCATTCAGGCCTCAACCGTAGGGTGACTCACGATGAAAACTCTTTGGATTGCGCGAGAAGCTATCAGGCGCTGCGGCGTCGCAGCCATCGCAAGCGCACTGCTCTGTCTCACTGCAGCAACGGCGCGCGCGCAACGCCCCACCAAACCCGCCATTTTGCTTAACGGTAGCGTCACCATACTGGTGAGCCCGCAACAGCCTGGTCCAGTCGATCTGGCCGCTAAGGATCTGGCTTCTGATATGCGCAAGGTCTTCGGCACGGAGCCGAAGGTTGTCTCTAGCCAGCAGGAGGCCGGTCCAGTCACGATCGTGGTGGGTGACGAAGCAACAGGAGCGCCTGCCGATCACTCATCCGCGGCCGAAGCCTTCTCCATTACCGCGGGTTCGGCAATTTGGGACAGCGGTCATACAACCCGCGTTATAAGGCTTGCAGGTTCCGATATGCTCGGAACCATCTATGCGATTTATCAGTTTTCGCAACGATACCTCGGCGTTGACCCCATGTATTACTGGACGGACCACGAGCCAGCTCGCCGCAACTCGATTGCATTGCCGGCCTCGCTCGACAAAAGGTATCCGGCGCCTGTCTTTCGGTACCGCGGCTTTTTCATCAACGATGAGGATCTGCTCACGGGCTGGGCTCCTGGCAAACCCCAGAATCACATCGGCATCTCGCTCGCCGCCTGGAACAAAATCTGCGAGACCATTTTGCGCCTGAAGGGCAACATGATTGTTGCGGGGACGTGGCCATTCCCGGACGATCCGCAGGACCGCATCGTCGCCGAGCGTGGCCTGTTCCTCAATCAGCACCACGCCGAACCTCTCGGCGTCAACGTCTCCCGCTGGCCCGCCAACATCCCGTATAACTTCACCTCCGATCCACAGTACATAGAGAATGCCTGGAAGAATGCCGTCGCCGCCTACCCGAAAAATCAAAAGATCCTCTGGGAGATTGGCTTGCGTGGGCTCTCCGACCAACCGTATGCGGCGCTGGACCCATCAGTGCGCGGCAACGAGAAGGCTCAGGGCCGGCTCATCAGCAAAGCGATTGCCGACCAGATCAAAATCGTCCGCGCCAAGTACCCCGATGCCGTCTTCATCACGGACTTATGGATGGAGGGCAACAAGCTTATGCGGCAGGGAGACCTAAAGATTCCACCTGATGTCATTACTGTCTGGGCCGACACAGGCTATGGATACATACGCGATGACGGTCAGGCCGGACCCCGCCAGGGCGCGTATATCCATGTGGCCATGTACAACGGCATGGCCAATCAACTCTCCGAACTCACCCCGGTCAGCCGTCTCTTTTCCTCACTCGGCCGCTTTCAGAAGGCCGGTGCGACGTCCTACCTGCTCGTTAATACGAGTGACATCCGCCCGGTCACCATGGGCGCCAGCGCGGCTCTCGACTTCGGCTGGCAGGGCGTTTCCATCGGCTCCAGCAATCAGTTTTACAACGACTGGTCCACCGAGGAGTTCGGCGCCAAAGCGGCTTCGCGGATTGCCGCTGTATACAAGGCCTACTTTAACGCCCCGGCAGACCTCGCCGGCACTCCGCTGCGCCCTTACGGCGATGACTACTATCACAGCGTGGCCCGGGATATGCTTCGCAGCATCATGGTTCAATATCCCACGTATCACCTCCCCGGCCAGGCGCCAATCTGGACCAAGCCCCGCGTCGGCCCGATTCCCTTCGACCCCAGCAAAGCGGTCGCGCAGGCCGAGCATGAAATCAAGAACTGCGGCGAAGCCGAGCCGCGCTGGGACGCAGTCTGGAAGCAGGCCCTGGCCGCAGAACCGCTCGTGGCGCCCGATCGCAAAAACTTCTATCAAGCCGGCGTCCTGACCATGATCGCCATCAATCGCGACAGCAATCGCATGCTCCTCGCACTCTCACAGGCTGTCGTCGCTCTGCATAATGGCGACCACGCCGCTGCCGTTGCCAAGGCCGATCAGGCTCTCGAAGACATTCACGCCATTAAGGAATCCGAGTCCAAAGCTGAGTACGGGAAGTGGAAGAACTGGTACCACGGGGAATGGCTCGTCGGTGTCGATCGCACTCGCCAGATTGTCCAGGATTTCGCTAACTATCTTAAGAATCCCGACGCACCCATTCCTCCGCCAATCGATTGGAGCGACTGGGAGGGTTACTACCACATTCAGCAGTACGAAGGGCAGCGAACCGTCAACGTGAAGTAGCTCCACGATGGATAAGAAAAAGTAGAAATTGAGGATGCGGCGCCGCGGCCAACGCCGTCTTCGCCGCCCCCATCCAGTCGCGGTCGAGATATCTGAGTCTAAAGCAGCGGACCGTCAGGACCATACGACGTGACGGACTCTTCCAACACGCGCTCCAGTCTTCTATCCGTCCACGGCGTTGGCGCGAACGTTCCCTTACGCTATACTGAGCTTCACGATAGGGGTGCGGCTGGATACCGTCGCATGGGGGTCAGTCTCCGAGTTCGGCACGGAGGCGCAAGTCCGGCAGGGTTCCTGATTCAAAGTATTTTCGACACACACCGCGCAGGTGTAGTTTCCGGCGGAACAAATTTACGCTGAAGGGCTAGATTTCTATCACGATGGCGCACCAGCAACGCGACCAGACGGGCGTGCCCCTTTCCGTCCCTCTCAAGAATCTCGGCGAAATTGCGATTGTCGGCGGCTCGGCTGCCGGCTTATACACCGCAGGCTTATTGGCCCGGGGCGGCATCGCCGTCCGCTTGCTCGAAAGCCTGGAAACTCTCGAGCCTGCCGCAAGGACGCTGATCGTCACACACCGTCTGCGCGACATCCTAGGCGCCGCGGCGGAGCGCAGCGTGGTGAACGAGATTCGCCGCTTCGAGCTTTTCACCGATGGCCGCAGCGCCACCGTTTCGCTGAAGCATCCCGATCTGATCGTCGAGCGCCGCACCCTGATCCAAATTCTGGCCCAAGCGGCGCAGAAAGCCGGCGCAAAGATCGAACTGGGCCGCCGCTTCCAGGCGCTGCATGCCAACGGCCGCGGCCTCGTCGTCGAAGTCGAACGCAGCGCGGATGGCGGACGCGAAGAAGTTCGCGCGGGGACCGTAATTGGCGGCGACGGAGCAACCAGCCGTGTGGCGCGCGCGGCCGGCTGGGCGCCACTGGAAACCGCGCCGCTGATGCAGGCCATCGTCCCGCTGCCGAAAGACATGTCGCCCGATACCGTGCGCGTTTGGTTCATTCCGCAGGACACGCCGTACTTTTATTGGCTTATTCCCGAATCGCGCGAACGCGGCGCGCTCGGCGTGATCGGCGAAACGGGTCCGGAGACCCGCCGCCGCCTGGAGCAGTTTATGGAGAAACGCGGATTCGAGCCGATCGCTTTTCAGGGCGCACGCATCCCGGTTTATAACAGCTGGATTCCCGTTCGCCGCGAGCTCGGCCACGGCTCGGTGTATCTGGTCGGAGACGCTGCCGCGCAGGTAAAAGTCTCCACCGTTGGTGGCACGGTCACCGGTTTTCGAGGCGCACTCGGCGTGGCTCAGGCCATCCTTGGCGGCGGGAAAAGCACCGAACTGCAAACGCTGCGGCGCGAGCTCGATTTGCACCTGCTGCTGCGGCGCTCGCTACACCGCTTCGAGCAAGCGGACTACAGCCGCCTGGTCGATTTACTGAACGACGGCACCAAGCAATCACTGGCCGATTATTCCCGCGACGAAGCGTGGAAGCTGCTCTGGCGCGTGTGCCTTCGGCAGCCGCGCCTGGCGCTGCTTGGACTGCGCGGTCTGCTGATGAGCAATCGGACGCTCGGGCGCTCGTCCGCCGTTCCGCGCGTGTAAAGGCAGTATGGGCCGCCGGAATATCTTCCGCACCGTGGCTCTCGTGGTGATCCTCGCACTCGTCGTCTTTTCGATTTTTGCTTTTCGCGGAGCCGGGCGCTGGTTGATACGCGAAAATGCGCTGCGTCCTGCCGACGTGATCGTGGTGCTCAGCGGCGCGATGCCCGAGCGCGCCGAAGAAGCTGCTCGGATTTTCCACCTGGGCTACGCGCACGAAGTATGGCTCACGCATCCCATAAGTCCCGCGCGGCAACTTGCCGCCATGGGCATCAACTACGCGGGCGAAGACGACTACAACCGCGAGGTGCTGATTCACGAAGGAGTACCGGCGGCTGACATTAGCGTTTTGGCAGGCACGATCGTCGACACAGAGCAGGAAATCGGCGAAATCGCGCCTGAGATGCGGCGCGACGGCATGACCACCGCGATTATCGTCACCTCGCCGCCGCACACACGCCGCGTGCGCGTGCTATGGCGCAAACTGGCGCCGCGAAACCTGCACCTCATCGTGCGTGCGGCGTACGAAGATCCATTCGACGCGGACCATTGGTGGCGCGATACCCACGACGCGCTTTCCGTCACGCGCGAGATGCTGGGCTTGTTAAACGCGTGGGCGGGCCTGCCGGTCCGGCCGCGCGCCCGTTGAAATTATAGGAATCGAGTGTCAGCGATTGGTTACCGGAATCGAGCCGGATTCCCAGATGTGCCAGCGCTCCCATTCCACTTTTTTGCTCAGGTCCCGCAGGCGGAGTTCCCATTCGATGCCGAGAGATTCATCGGAACCGGAATAAAAGGCATGCCAAAAACTCGTGCCATTCAGCGGCTGTGCGTTCGGGGCTCCGTTGACGCGCTCGTTTTCTCCTCGATCTTCCTCGCTGGCTGGCTCGGAATCGTTTCTACGATATTCATCAAGCTGCGCCGGATCGAGCGGCACCTCGAGCAGCACGGCCGTTTGGCTGGGGTTCGGCGAACTGGAGTGGCCGTTGCCGTTCGTTTCCGCCGCAACCGAAATTTGCGGCACGCGCAGCTCCAGCGCGTCGCCACGCAGCAGTAGCTCCAGCGACGGCGACCGAAGTCCGGCAGCCGCGGGACGCGCCAGTGCCAGTTCCCAAAGCATCAGCGCGTCGTTGCAATCTGCTGCATTCGGATAGTAGTCGAGCGTACGCGTCTGCAAGCCCGCAGATTTTTGCGCTGGAACAACTTCAGAGACGGTCACGACCGTATGACTACGCCAGCGCTCCAACTTCACTGACGCAAGAAACGTTCCGTAGTCGTGAATGTACTTGCGGTCGTCTTCCGAGGCGCGCACGGCCTGGTTCCAAAATCTCTCGCCCAGCCGCAGCGAAAAGGTGAATACCTGTTCGAGCGGCGCCGGCGCGGCATCGCCCAGCCGGCGGCGCAGCTCCGGATCGGCCATCTCCTCGAGATTTTGAACGCGCTGGGAAAGCTGCCGGATGGCGCGCGCTTGCTGTCGCAACAGTTGGCGCCAATGCTGGGCCAGCACGAAAAACACGAACGCCACAATTAAAATTATGCCCAGCGCTGGCCAGAGGATTTCCATCCGCGCGACCTCCAGGACCCTCGATTGAGACCAACATGCCCTGTGCTTGAACCCCCGAATGGCCGCGATTCTACTACCAATCACGAGCCGCGCATATCGCGGGGCGCTCCGGAGCCCGCGTCGTCCGTTCGCCCAGTTGCTTCCGCGCCGCACGGCGATTATCATTTCAGCTTCAGCCGTGGCGCGATGAAGCTTCTCGGATTTCAGTCTCGCAAATCTCCGCTCTTGATGTTGGCTCTCTGCGCTGCGATCTGGTGCGTCCCAGGCTCGCTGGCCCAGGCGCATGCCTCCGCGAAAGCGCCCTCGACAACCGAGCCCGCGTCTTTGGCAGCGGCACCGGAAGCTACATCGTCGTCCACCGGGCAACCTTCGGCGACGTCGACCTCTGCGACAACCGGCAAGTCCTACGAATTCGATATAGCAGGCACGAAGCAATGGGTCGATACGGCCTTCGATCTTCGCGCCGGAGAAAAGCTCCACATTAAAGCGACGGGCTCGATCACTTATCCCGCCGGGCCTTCCACAAAATCGAAGGCGCACACATTCGGCCCGGACGGCCTCACGCGCGGCTGGGCGGACGTGATCCATCAATACGCAGTTTCCGATGCAGGTCACGGCGCGTTGATCGGACGCCTCGGCTCAAGCGATGCTGCGCAGCCGTTTCTGCTCGGCGCAGACAAGCACTATCAGGCGCCCGTCGCAGGCCGTTTGTATCTGGGCATCAATCAGAGCAGCCACAACGCATCTACCGCGCAAGGAAGCTTTCACGTCACCATCGAAGTGCTCGACGCTGGCCTCAGCGGCGCTTCCGCAGCTCTCGCAGGCGGTCCCGCTGACGCGCCGATCGCCGGATTCAACGCGGACCTGCTTGAAGAAATCCCGCATCGGGTGTCCGATCCGCAGGGCAATCCCGGCGACATGGTGAACGTGCTGATCGTCGGCACGCAGGACGAACTCGTGCAGGCGTTCACCACCGCCGGTTGGGTGCATGTCGACAGCTCGGTGCAGAGCACCGTGTTAACTGGCCTGATGAATTCGCTGGAGAAAAAGGACTACCTGACCATGCCGATGAGCACGCTGTATCTCTTCGGGCGGCCACAGGATTACGGTTTCGCGCACGCCGAGCCGGTGAAAGTGGTGATGTCGCGAAATCACCTACGCGTCTGGAAATCGCCCTATGAAGTGGACGGCCGCCCGCTTTGGTGCGTGGCCGCCACCCACGATATCGGCTTCGAACGCGACCAGCGCAACAATGGCCTGACGCACAAAATCGATCCGGCCATCGACGGCGAGCGCGAGTATGTCAACGATACGCTTTCCGCTACGGGTTTGGTGATCGCCCGCGACCACGTGACTCCTAAAAATCCGCTCACAGAGGCGAAAACCGCAACCGGCGGCAGCTTTCACTCGGATGGACGGCTCGTGGTGCTGGTTCTCAAGCCTGACACGTCTGCGTCAGCCACAAACTAGTAGCAGCCGGTCCGCTGCGATGAAACTCAACCTACCGCGAAGAACTCGCTCCGGTCACTCTGATCCTGTAGGTCGCCGTACCGTCCGGATAGAGCGCATCGCGAATCTGAGTGCTCTGATCTTCGCCTGGACCGAGCGTCAAATTCATTTTGCCATGGTTCACTAGCAGCACGTTGTTATTCGCATCAATGTACGTCGTCTCGTATCCGATATTGCTGTACGTGTACGTCGGTGAGTCATTCCTCATGTCCACCAACCATTGCGCCGTGGTGCCCGTGTAATCCTTGGCCATCTTGACGTCAACGAATCGCAAATCCTTGGCCGGATCAGCGCCTGGCGCAGACGCCCCCGCGGCTGCCATGCCCATCGACGCGGTCGACACAGCTCCACCCAGCGCATTGCGGTTCGGTTTTCGGCTCACATAAACAAAAAGAGCGATCGCGACAACCGCCACGATCGCCACACCAATCCAAATTCCGGCCTTGTTGTCCGGTACCTGCTGCTGCGGTGATTCAAACATGATAGTGCCCTCCCGTCGCATCCGGGGCCCCCGACGCGCTCGTTTTGCACGTAGGGTGGACGCTTGCTGGTTCTGCTTCCGGCGAACGGGATTGCCGCCGGTCCCATCCCGCGATCCAACGGCGGCATGCAGAGCCCCAGCGCACAGCATTCTCCTGTCCCGGGCCGGGAAGTTAGCACGCCGGGCCTTGGCTATTCAATGAATTACTTGGATGGCAGTCGCCGCCCTCGAAAGGCGGCTGGTTGCGATGGCATTAGCTTCGTAAGCGGTCGTTATCGCCGGTCGCTGCTAAATCGTTGCAGCATCCAGCCAGGATATTCCGGCGGCAGCGCGCTCACTTCGTCGAGCCGTTTCAGCTCTTCGGCTGAGAGTTTCAGATCGACTGACTTCAGATTATCGTCGAGCTGCTGCTCCGTTTTCGCGCCGACGATCACGCTGGTCACCGCCTTTTGGTGCAGCAGCCATGCCAGCGCCACGCGCGCTACCGACGCGCCATGTCCATCGCCGATTTGCATCATCACCGCTATGCATTTCAGTGCGCGTTCCTTATCCACCGGGGGAAAATCGAATTTCGCGCGACGCGCGTCCTCTGGCCCCGTTCCAGAGGCGAACTTGTCAGTCAGGAATCCGCCAGCCAGCGGACTCCAAACCATCAGCCCCATGTTTTGGTCGCCAAGCATGGGGACCACGTCGCGCTCCAGGTCGCGTCCGGCGATGGAGTAATACGCCTGCAGCGATTCGAAGCGCACCCAACCTTGGCGTTCGGAAACTCCAAGGGCTTTCATGATTTGCCAAGCCGCTAGATTCGAGCAGCCTATGTAACGCACTTTACCTGCGCGCGTCACCAAATCGAGCGCACGCAACGTTTCGTCGATAGGCACGGCCGGATCGATTCCGTGAATCTGATAGAGATCCACGTAGTCCGTTCCGAGCCGCGCCAGGCTCGCGTCGATGGCTTCCACGATATGTTTGCGCGAAAGTCCCACTTCATTCGGTCCTGGGCCCACGCGCCCGCGTACTTTTGTTGCCAGCACAATGTCCTTCCGCCGCGCGCCCAGCGCCTTGCCCAAATATTTTTCGGAGTCGCCTTCGGAATAGACGTCCGCGGTATCAAAAAAATTCACGCCGGCATCGAGCGCCTTGGCCACCAACTTGTCGGCCTCGCTCTGCGTGAGTTTTCCCACCGCAGCGAACATTCCCTTGCCCCCAAACGTCATTGCGCCAAAACACAATTCCGAGACCATGAGTCCGGTGCGCCCTAATGAGCGGTAGTTCATCTCATCTTCCTTCCTTCGATGGGGAACTTAGGAGTGCATTGCGCAGGCTAAATCGCGCCCCCAGTTTGCAATTGCTGATTCCAAGCATCCGAGCGGGTTGCGCCTGCCGCTGCCAACTCCGTGATGAAAATTCGCGCGCCAGCGTCACGCTTGACGCGTCACACGGCTCGATGATACCACTGCGCCCACAAGTATGAGCTGGGGCATTCGCCCGCAGTAAATCGGCGGCGCAGGAGGATTCAATGAGCAGCACGTCAAATGGCAAGCTCTCGGGACCCGTCATTCTTCTGGGACGCATTTTGTTTTCGTTGGTCTTCCTTTACTTCTGCATCGATCAATTCAATGGCCGGGATTTGGCTTACGCGACGGCGGCTCACGTGCCCGAATCGAAAGTTCTGGTTCCGCTCGCAGGCGTGCTGATTCTTTTGGGAGGACTCTCGATTCTTTTCGGCTACAAGGCGAAGCTCGGCGGCTGGCTCATCGTGCTGTTCCTCGTCCCGGTCACGCCAGTGATGCACAATTTCTGGGCCGTCACCGACCCGGCCATGCATGCGGCGCAGTTGCAAAATTTTCTCAGGAATACCTCCATGCTCGGTGCCGCGCTTCTAATCACCCAATTCGGCGCAGGCCCGTGGAGCCTCGACGCGCTCTCCGGCGCAAAACGTTCACCGTCCGCGCGCGCTTCCGTGGCGACGTCAGCGCGCTGAAACCTGCGCTCCCACTGCTCGTGCATTCGCCTCCCCAAGTGCGCGTCCTTCGCGAAGTGAGCGAAGGTTGCGGATTTCTTGGTCGGGAATCTCTGCGTCGATTCACGTACACTTGCATCTGATCGTTTTCACGTTGGAACTAACCTCAAGGAGCATCTCATGTCCACGATGAAGGCCATCCGCATCCATGAATACGGCGGGCCCGAGGTTCTCAAACACGAAGACGCACCACTCCCCACGCCCGCTGCCGGCGACGTTGTCATCCGCGTCCACGCCACCAGCGTGAATCCCGTCGACATTGCCATTCGCCAGGGCCATTTCAAGGAGCGCATGAAATACAAAATGCCTTTCATCCCCGGCTGGGACGTTTCCGGCGTCGTCGACTCCGTCAGCCCCGGTGCCACTCGCCTCAAGCCAGGCGACGAAGTTTACGGCCGCCCCGATCTTGGCCGTGACGGCGCCTACGCCGAATACGTCGCCGTGCGCGAATCCGAAGTCGCCCTCAAGCCCAAATCCATCGACCACACGCAAGCCGCCGCGATTCCTCTCACCGGGCTCACCGCCTGGCAGGCGCTCTTCGACGCCGGCCATCTTTCCGCCGGCCAAACCGTCCTCATCCACGGCGCTGCGGGTGGGGTCGGCCATTTCGCCGTGCAGTTCGCCCACGTGAAAGGTGCGCGCGTGATCGCCACCGCCTCGACGCGCAATCATGAATTTCTGCGCTCGCTCGGCGCCGACGAAGTGATCGACTACAACACCACCAAATTCGAAGACGTGGTCCACGATGTCGATGTCGTCCTCGACACCATCACCGGCGAAACGCAGGATCGCTCCTGGCAAGTGATCAAGAAAGGCGGCATCTACGTCTCTATCCTTCAGCCGCCCAATCAGGAAAAAGCCGCCGCCCACGGAGTCCGCGCCGCGCACGTCTTCGTCCAGCCTAATGTCAACGAGCTCCACGAAATCGCGGGCCTCGTCGATTCCGGCAAAGTGAAGCCGGTGGTCGAAAAAGCCTTTCCGCTCAAGGAAGCCGCCGCCGCCCAGGAACTCGTCGCCGCCCACCACACCCGCGGCAAAATCGTAATCTCCGTTCCGTAGCGCAGGGTCTGGCATTGGTTTCCCGGGTGCCGCATTCTTCGCGCTCTTCGCGAAGGGTGCGGATTTTCTTTCCGCCTTTACCGGCCTCACATACTGAACTATTCGGTTGACAATCTCCGCGCCTCGCCTTAACTTAACCGCATGGTTCAGCTTCGCCAACACAGTATCGACCGCGCGCTCGCCGCCATTTCCGATCCCACGCGCCGCGCCATCCTCGAACGCCTGGCCCGCGGCCCTGCGCGCATCTCCGATATCGCCGAGCCGTTCTCTATGTCGCTCACCGGCTTTTGCAAACACGTGCGCGTACTCGAACGCGCGCGCCTGGTCCGCCGCACGCGCCGCGGCCGCGACAATACTCTCCAGCTCTCTCCCAAACCGCTGCGCGACGTAGCGCACTGGGTCTTGAAGTATCAGCGTTTCTGGAATGATCGCCTCGATCGCCTGGAAACTTTTTTCACGAATCAAAAGGAGACGCCACGATGAATCTCACCGAGGTCACCGTTTCCCGCACCATTCCCGCGCCAGCCGAAAAGGTTTTCGATATCTGGATGGATCCCAAAAGCCCTGGCGGCCCGTGGTTCGGCGCAGCGCGCCTAATTTTCAATCCGGTTGTCGACGGACTCTTTTATTCGCTGGTGAACCACGAGGGCAAAACCCATCCGCATTACGGCCGCTTCGTGAAAATCGAGCGCCCCTACCACATCGAGCACACCTGGATGTCGGAAGGTACCAGAGGGGCCGAATCCGTGGTCAGCATCACTCTGGAGCCGCGCGGCGACGACACCGAATTCACCATCCGCCACTCCGGCGTGCCCGACGACGAGTTGGGACGCCAGCACAAAGACGGATGGGGCTGGATCTTGTCCATGCTTGCTCAAGGCATGGCCGCGCGCCGCTCCGCCGGCTCCGATTAGCCGCGCGGGCCGTGATGTAGTGAAGCGAGCGGCCGGGTGTTCGTAGCGCCGGCGTCTCGCCAGCTCATTGCCCTGTTCTGCTTTCTTTTAGGTTGTGATGCGCGATTCTCGCGCCGAATTCTCGAAATCGGCACACGGGCATCAGCAAGTGTTACACTGGTGCTTTGAGGGTGCCCAGGTTGCACGGAGCGATGCGAATCGAAAGCCTTGATGAGCATTCGGCAAAGGAGCGGTACATGTTCCCCGAAGAATTGATTCTCCCCATGCGAGAGGAACTCACGCGCATCGGCTTCAGCGAAATGCGCACGCCAGAAGAAGTCGACGCGACTCTGAAGCAAGAGAAGCGGACGGTGCTGGTGGTTGTCAATTCCGTCTGCGGGTGCGCCGCTGGCCGCGCTCGCCCTGCGGTCGCCGCGGCTCTGTCGCGCAGCGCGCGTCCCGAACTCCTTACCACCGTCTTCGCCGGACAAGATGCGGACGCTACCGCCCGCGCTCGAACCTACTTCACAGGTTATGCCCCGTCCTCTCCTTCGATCGCCCTCATGCGTGAAGGCAAACTTGTGTTCATGCTCGAGCGTTCGGACATTGAAGGCCGCGACCCTCGCGCCATTGCTCAAGACCTTGTCGGCGCCTTCGACCGCTTCTGCTCCCCGACCACCACCGAGAAATAACCCACCACCGACCGGTGTCATCGGCGCAGGTCGCCCGACCGGTATCGAGCGTCCAGTCAACCCTAATCGTCTCCGTTGGGTTGACAAGATCCGGTTCCTCGTAGAGTCCGGCGCTCCATGGGCCGCCGTTAACGTCCACGGGGAAAATTGGTTGCACGGCCACGGTTCGGGTTCGTCGAACGACGGAAGAGTACCGTCGAAACCCGGCGATCTCGCCGAAGGGCTTGCGCCAGCGCAAATTTGTTGCCAGTAAAGCAGAAGAGATATATCGTGCCCCAATCGGGGGTCCCAAATCGAAAATTCCGGGTAAAGGTGTTCCGGCTCATATCGCATTGACTAGAACCGTTGTCGTTAACGTACACGGAGCTGCAACGAATGTCGTTTTAAGGTAAAGGAGAGCTCACCATGTTTCCTTCGGCCGAAAACCGCGCGCAAGGCTTCTTCCGGAATCGAATCGCTCTTATGTCGTACGCGATTGCTGCCCTAGCTCTGCTCTGCGCCGCCAGCTTGAGCGCGCAAACGGTCGCCACGTACAACTTCGAGGACGGAACGGCCGATGGCTGGACTTCGTTTAACGGCGCCAGCACTCCCGTCGCCACAAACGCCGCAGCATATGCTGGTTCCTATAGCCTGCTCACCACAACGAATTCCAGCGGCGCGGGCGGACCCTCCATTTCGCTGAATGGCGTCCTTTTGGCCGGTGCGAAATACACCATCACCGGCTATCTCATGCTCACCAACTCCGAAAGCGCTACCAACGCAAACTTCACCATCAAGCGCAGCGATCCCAGTTGCTCCGGAGGAACGTGTTACGACACGGTTGGTTCTTATGAGGTGCCTGTGTCGCCTTTCCAGTGGGTGCAGATCGGCGGAACCTATACCGCTACCACAACGGAAACAGGACTGGTCCTCTACGCGCAGCTCGTCGGAGCCACTACAGCGCAGTCTTTCTATTTGGACGATGTCGTGATCACCGAAACGGCGCCACCTCCCGGAGGAACGCCCGTTGCTACATATACCTTCCAGGATGGCGGACTGGACGGCTGGGCGCCTTTCGGCTCTGCCACCTTGACCAACGCTGCGCCTCCAATCACCGATCCCAACGGCGACTCGAACAGCCTCCTCGTCGCGAACCGCACGGCCGGTTACATGGGGCCGAGCCTCAATCTGCTGGACGTGAACGGCGTGGTTGCGGGCGCTACCTACCAAGTCTCTGCTTACGTTTTGCTCGCCACTCCCGATAGTAGCGGCCCGACCGTGACCCTCTCGACCAAGACGACCGATTGCGCCTCCTCGGGCAATTACAGCAATTTAGCGACTTCGGCGGCTCTGTCCAGCGCCACTTGGACGAAGGTGCAGGGTACTTTCAGCTTCAGCAATCTCCCCGGACCTCCTTCAAATTTAACTCTGTATATCCAATCTAGCAGCGCAACGGATTCCTTTTACATTGGCGACGTCGTCATCAGCGAGCTCTCTCCTGCGCCCCTTAGCCCCAGCCAGCAGGACAACACGGGCATTACGTCAACTTTCGAAGATGGCGGCGTGGACGGCTGGAGTTCGCGTTCCGGCAGTTCCACCGTCGCCAACTCGACTGCGGCGGCGCACAGCGGCACCCACAGCCTGCTCACCACCGGGCGAACCGCCAATTACGATGGGCCGCAAATCAACGTCAGCAATAAAATGTACCCTGGCTCCGAATACAACATCAGCGTGTGGGTGATGTTGCAGCCCACCGACGGCTCAAGTCACATCATCAATATGAGCCTCCAGACCACGCTCGATGGCAATACCAGTTATCCCAGCGTGACCGGATATCCCGGCGTCACCGTACCGGCCGATGGCAACTGGCACCAGATCAGCGTCATGGGCTACAACATGGCGAATAGCTACGATCCGGGTACGGCCTATCTGTATCTGCAGACCGTTCCATCGTCGGGCAACGATCTCGTATCGTTCTACATCGACGACTTCCAACTCACCTACGTTGCGCCGCCGACCATTCAGACGGATATTCCCTCGATTTACCAGACCCTCACTCCCTACTTCCCGGTCGGCGCCGCCGTAGATTTGTCCGATCTCTCCGGCCCGCATGCCCAGTTGCTGACCATGCACTTCAATAGCATCACCTCGGAAAATGACATGAAGTGGAGTTCGGTCGAGAGCACCGAGGGAAATTACACCTTTGGCAACGCCGATAGTGAAGTGGGGCTCGCCGTGTGCCACGGCATGCTCGTGCGCGGGCAGAATCTTGTCTGGGCCACCGGCGCGCAAACTCCTTCGTACGCCTTTGGAGACGGCACCGATTCAGCCGCCAATCAGGCCGTCGTGACCGCCAACATCCAAGAGCACATCCAGAGCGAAGTCCAACACTTCGGCACGAAAGTGTACGCCTGGGACGTGATCAACGAACCGCTCGATCCCTCCCAGCCGGACTGTCTCGATCATGGTCCGTTCTACCAAGTCCTCGGCAAGAGCTATATCGATGTCGCGCTCGAGGCCGCCAGAGAGTATGCCCCGCCCGGCACCAAGCTCTTCATCAACGAATACAGCACCTCCGATCCAAGCCGCCTGGCGTGCCTTGTGCGCGTGATTCAGGATCTCCGCGACCGCGGCATTCCACTTGACGGCATCGGCCATGAGACTCACGACGACATCAATTACCCCACTACCCAAGCAATGGTCCATTCCATCGAAACCATAGCCAGACTTTTCCCGCACCTCGACCAGCAAATCACTGAGATGGATGTTAGCGTCTACAACGCCGGCGACGACACGTCCAACTATGGGCCCAACATCCCGCCTTCGGTCTTGGCGGAACAGGGCTGGCTGTACAAGAAAGATTTCGACGCTCTGCGAAGGTTATCCGGCAAAATCACCGCCGTCACATTCTGGGGATTCGCGGACGACGACACTTGGCTCGATAGCTTCCCAATCGTTCGCACCGATTATCCACTGCCCTTCGACATGGGATTGCAGGCCAAGCCCGCATATTGGGGAATTGTCGATCCCACTCATTTGCCTGGTTACGGGATGTCGTTCTCCGTTTCCAGCGCGGAAGCGCCAAAGGACTCGCGCGTGTTCACCATCACCGCAACCAATGGCGACGTGGGCCCGGCCTACGCCACGCAGATCAGCGGATTTACTCTGCGTCAAATCGCTGGTCCGCGCTGCACGCCAGTCGTGACATCACCCGGCAATTACCCGGTCGTGCTCGGTGACATTGCAACTAGCAGCACCGCCAGCGCGCCTTTCACCGTTAACTTTTCAAGCTGCCACGGCTTCGCCGATTTTGTTTTGCAAGCGCCATGGAGTTCGGCAACCTACGACACCGGCACATTCGTGCACGTCATCCATTACGGAAATGGCCACCCCGAGCATTATGGGAAGGGTCCTTACGACCATGATGATCACGGCGTTCACGGACCGCAGGGATCAAGATAAAGGGCGCTTCAAATGAATCGAATTCTTTCTGATCCATAGATTGACGCCATGAAGAAGATCGATTGAGCCTTTGCCGGCCGTCATCACGCGGCAGGCAGCGCCGCGAAAGCTGGCGTTGCCTTCGATCTGACAGAAATGCCGGAACCCCGAGATGGGTGAAGCGACCACACGGATGACATGCCGCGAACGGACTCGCTTCCTTAAGCACAGCATGATCTATGCCCCTGCGCCCGTTCGCCTCCCAGGATTGGCTTGGACGCCACGATGTCTGATCGGAAGCCCAAGTAATGGTCCTGACAAAATTCGATGTCTAGCTTATTACTGCCTAGATACCTCTCTTCCCGTCTTGACTGTGGGCGAATAACAGGCGAAGATACAAGGAGCAAGGCAAAGACTATCGTGGCCGACGAAGACTTTTTCGAGGAACCAAGCGAGCAATCAAAAGTAAAAGCTAGAATCGTTTACAAATATTTCGGCGCCTGGGCGAAGATCATGATCTCGAGCGTCAGAAATCATGGCGATCGTATTGCCTATATCGATCTGTTTGCAGGCCCAGGTAGATACCGGAACGGAACCACATCGACTCCCGTGATGGTACTTGAAAAGGCAGTCTCCGACCCAGCCATGCTCCAAATGCTGGTAACGGTTTTCAACGATAAGAATCCGGCGAACGCGAAGTCCCTACGGCAGGTTTTCGGCACCGTCCCTGGCGTGGAACGGCTGAGGTACGCGCCCCAAATACAAAGCGAGGAAGTGGGGGCCGAGATTGTAAAGCTATTCGAGCAAACGAAGCTTGTCCCGACTCTGTTGTTTGTGGACCCGTGGGGCTACAAAGGACTCTCGCTGGACCTAATTCGGTCGGTGCTGAAAAACTGGGGTTGTGATTGCATATTCTTCTTCAACTACAACCGGGTCAATCCCGGACTTACCAACCCCGCAGTCCGCGAGCACATGAACATGCTCTTTGGCGAAGAGCGAGCTGAGCGTATCCGACGACAATTGACTAGACTCAACCCAGAAGAACGTGAGGCTCTAATTATAGAGGAGTTGTCAAAAGCTCTTCAAGAAACTGGTGCCAATTACGTGCTGCCCTTCTGCTTTAAGAGCGAACAGGGTACGAGAACGACGCATCACCTGATTTTTGTGACCAAACACCCTAAGGGATACGAGATCATGAAGGAAATCATGGTCCGCGAGAGCTCCGAACAAAATCAAGGGGTCGGCTCGTTCGCGTATTCGGCGGCATCGAAAAACTTCCCTCTGCTTTTCCAACTCTCAAGGCCACTCGACGACCTCGAAGAAATGCTGTTGGACGATTTCGCTGGAGAAACGCTCTCGATGGGAGAAATCTACATGCGACACAACGTCGGCAAACCGTATGTGAAGGCAAACTACAAGCGAGCTCTCACGAATCTCGAATCGACTGCGAATATCGAAGCTATCCCATCCGCCGAAAGCAGACGAAAAGGAACCTTCGCCGATCAAGTTATAGTGTCGTTTCCAAGGAGACGCGACTGATGAGCCTTCAGTCCCACATCGAGTGGACGGACGCGACGTGGAACCCAGTCCGAGGCTGCACGAAAATCAGTCCTGGCTGCAGACACTGCTACGCAGAGACATTCGCCGAGCGCTTCCGCGGCGTCAAAGGGCATCCGTACGAGCAGGGGTTCGATCTGCGTACGGTAAGAGAGAAACTGGGTGAACCTCTGCGCTGGCGCAGTCCGAAAATGATTTTCGTGAATTCCATGAGCGATCTTTTCCATGACGCCGTCTCTGACGAATACATAGTTGAAGTTGCCAAAGTCATGCTCAAGGCCAGATGGCATACCTATCAAGTTCTGACCAAGCGTGCCGCGCGCCTGCGCAAGCTCTTGAACTCAACCCTGTCCTTCGCTTCCGACCAACCGCACATCTGGTGGGGAGTAAGCGTCGAAAATTGCAAGTATGGACTCCCGCGAATAGACGAGCTCCGAAAGGCAAACGCTCCCGTGCGGTTTCTCTCCGTCGAGCCGCTACTCGAAGACCTCGGAGGGATCGATCTCGCGGGAATTCACTGGGTCATCGTCGGCGGAGAAAGCGGCCCCGGCGCGAGGCCCATGAAAAAAGAATGGGTCATCTCTATCCGTGACCAATGCCGCAGCGCGCGTGTTCCGTTTTTCTTCAAACAGTGGGGTGGCATTCGCAAGGCGCTCGCTGGCAGAAAGCTCGACGGCAAAACGTACGACGAATTTCCCTCGCGTGCATCCCGCACCGTTCCGTCGGCCGATGCTTGTCCCTCGCTTGCGGCCGCTCTGGAAGCTATCTAGAGGCAGTCAAAACTCGGAGATGCACTTACGCGCAAAAGGACAGGTCGTAGAAACCTGTACTTAAACTGTACTTCCGGCCAGTAGCGCTCATTCCCAGATTTGCTATGGTCGATCTGTCATGCTGCGAGGAAACGAACAATTCGGTGCAGAAAACAACGCCTTTCGCGGAAGGCAAGGATCTGCGTTGTCGGCAGCTTTCGCACGCTGTGGTGGGCGACTGATGGTCCTTCTACGCGCCCCGCTCGGTGAGCCGCGATTCAGTGCAAATCACGTATCAAAGGGCGGAACAGTCAATCGGCCTTCGACGCACGTAAGTCATAGAAAGCAAACAATCGGATTCATGCAAGGGCGGAACGTCCCGGTGCATGCGAATTTGCGCTTTTCCGCCGCCAATTCGCTCCGAAAACATGCTCTAATTGCCCTCCCCGTGCCTGCCCCGGCGCCCTCATTTTCCTCGCTGCCGCATCCCTGCTTGCATCCCCATAATGCTTGGGATATAACCACGCCGTCATTGGTTCAGTCCGGGGTCCCGGCCGCCGTTTCATACGCTGGGGTGGGCAGCCGCGACTCGCGAAACGCAATCGCATGCCCGCGCGTCACAGTACCCTCGGGGCCGGATTTCTGGCGCCGTCTTCTGCGTGCTCATTCGCGTTGGATTGGCTCGGAGCGTCATCTTAGAAATTCTGTTGGGGGGATACGCATGAAAAAGATTGTGTGTTGGGCAGTCGCGCTGTTTCTCGCCGGCGCGGTCGCGCCGCTTTCGCGAGCGCAAGGAGGCGCGACGCAACAGAAAGCTCCGCCGCGGCGTCCTCCTCCGATGTTCCGGATGCCCGAACCGCCGCACGGGACTGTGGAGAACTATCAGCCGGTCACGAACGACATGCTGCTGCATCCCAGCCCGGACGATTGGCTGATGTACAGCCGCACCTACGACGCATGGCGCTACAGCCCTCTCAAGCAGATCAACAAAAAGAACGTTAAAAATCTGCGCATGGCTTGGGCGCTGGGCCTGCCGCAAGGCACCACCGAGACCATTCCAATCGTCCACAACGGAGTGATGTACACCATCGTTCCGGGCGCCGACGTGATGGCCATCAACGCCGTCAACGGGAACATCATCTGGGAATACGTGCGCCACTACAAAGAGCGCCAGCTCGGCTCCGTGGAGCGCACCAAGGCCCTCGCCATCTATAAAGACATGGTCTACTTCACCGCGCCCGATGGCTACGTGGTGGCCCTCGATGCCGCCACCGGCAAAGTGAAGTGGGAAACGTACAAGACCGATACGCAGAATACTTCCGGCGCCATTGTGGTGGACGGCAACGTGATTTCCGGCGGCACGTGCGGCAAGGGCCGCGTGAGCTGCTTCATCGAAGCGGATAACGCCGAAACCGGCAAGGAAGTTTGGCGCTTCTATAACGTTCCGGCGCCCGGCGATCCCGGATACGATTCCTGGCACGGCGCGGATACCACCAACGACACAATTTCCACCTGGGGACTGCCCGGCACGTTCGATCCGGTTCGCGACGTTCTCTACTGGGGCACCGCCAATCCAGCGCCCTACGAGCGACTCGCGCGACACAATGGCAATCCGGACGGCACTGGACGTATCGCTCCGGCTGATCTCTATAGCAACTGCACGCTGGCCCTCGACCCGCATACCGGGAAACTGCATTGGTATTACCAGTATCTGCCTGCGGACGATTGGGACACCGACCATACCCACGAACGCACGCTAGTCACCACGAAGTACGACCCCGATCCCAAGGCGGTGAAGTGGTACAACACTACAGTCCCGATGGGCTCCACGCACGATGTAGCTGCCATCGTCGGCGAGAGCGGCATTATGTTCGTGATCGATCGCAGCAACGGCAAATTCCTGTGGGCCGAGCCAATTCCCTACGACGCTCCCAATCTGGCCATTTCCAATATCGACCCAGTAACCGGTAAGACGGAGATCGATTGGAACGTGGTGATGAAGCATCCTGGCGATCATCACGTGGTCTGCTATTGGAACGGCCGCAGCTACTGGCCCACCGCTTACGATCCGGTCACAAATTCGCTGTACACCGGCTACGTCGATAACTGCCTGGATATGACCGCCAACAACAGCAGCGGCATTCGCCACGGCGTGCTGCGCCAAGGCCATCCGGCTGATTCGATAGCAGGCATTGCCAAGGTGAACCTCTCCACCGGGAAAATGATGCGCTTCGCTACCGGGATGTCTCCCGGTACCGGCGGCCTGCTGGCCACGGCGGGTGGGCTGATTTTCCACGGCGATATCAACCGCCGCTTTAGCGCCTACGATGCGGCTACCGGCAAGCAACTTTGGCAGTCGATCGTTGGTGGGCCGATTTCGGTAAGCACCATCACTTACGCGGTTAACGGAAAGCAGTACGTGGCGATCATCACCGGCGACAATCTCGCCGAGGGCGTACTGTCGTTCCAATCGGGCGTGAATCTAATTCGCGGCCACAACGCGATTTATACATTTGCGTTGCCGTAGACAATAATTGCTTCAGCGCAGCGTGTTATTCGAATTGCTGCTTTGAAGCGTAAATAATTTGATTGGAGCTTTTACGCCGGCGTGAGCGAACTGGGTCGCCGTTCCCAGGCATTGCTCAGCCGGCGTATCGTTTCGCGCAGCCGCACCGCCAAGTCGACCACCGTTCGCAGGCGTTGCACATCGATCGACGCGAGCCGTTCGCCGTGGCCGAGAACGAGTTCGGCGTTGCCCAGGATTCCAGTGAGCGGATTGTTGATCTCGTGGCGGAAGATCGCGCCGAGGTCGCCATTCACCGCCGCCCACGGCGGCCCGAGCATCGACTCGGACATACGCGCCCAGCGCATTCGTCGCGCCAGCAGGCTGGCCGCTAGGGGCACGAAATCGCCGATCCGCGCGACGAATTCTAGATCTCCATCGGCGACCAGCCGCGCGGCTTCGGCCTGCCGCTCCGGAGCGGCGACCAAAATCACCGGCGCAATCGCGATGAACGGCCGCAGTGCATCCGGCAGCGGATGGCCTGCCACCAGATAGTCGTCGATCAGAATCGCCTCGGGCTGGTTGCGCGACGCGAGCAGCCGCGCGTGCAGCAAGCTCGAAGCAATTGCCGCCTCGAATGGTTCTCCAATCGGAGGAATCGAGCGCGCGAGGCGCTCCGCCAGCGACGCGTCCGCGACACCAAGCAGGGCGCCGCGTTCGGGAATTATTGCTGGTTCAGCCGCGGACTTCATCGGCGCGTGATCCTTTCAGTGCTGCGTGGTGCTGCCCGCTCAGGTTCGGAACCGTTTTCACCGATTGCAGCCACCGAGCCGGCATTCATCTCATGCTGGCGCTCAGGGTCGAGCAGACGATTGACCGCAAGCTTCAGCTCTTCCACCAGAAATGGTTTCGCCAAATAGGGCAGATGGTTGGGTTCGAGAAAGTCGCGCGTTTGCGCAGCAAGGACGTCTCCGGTAACGAACAGAATGCGATTCAAGAGGGGACTGCCGGAGCGCCGCAGTGACTGATAGACCGCCTGGCCATCAAAGTGCGGCATACGCAAATCGCACACCACCAGGTCGTAGCGATTGCGCGAAAGCCGGCGCAATCCTTCTTGGCCATCGAGTACCGCTTCCACTTGGTGGCCTTCGTCGCGAAGCACGTCCACGATCAGCTGTGCGACTGTAGGCTCATCTTCAATGGCGAGAATACGGGCTGTGGGCGCGGCCTTGTAGAGCTGGTCCGTAAGTGGCAAATCATCCGCCAGAGATTTCTCGGGGGCCTCGATCACCGGCAAATCCACCACGAAGCGCGCGCCGGAGCCGGCCCGATTTTCAAAAGCGACTTCGCCTCCGTGTTGGTGCACGATGCCGTAAACGATCGAAAGGCCTAGACCCGTCCCCACGCCTGTGGGTTTGCTGGTGAAAAACGGATCGAAGATGCGCGAGGCAATTTCGGGCGCGATGCCCGGCCCATCGTCGGCAACCTCGAGCAAAATATGGTCGCGCACCGCGGCTCCGATGCCTTCGATCACGTGACGCGTACGAATCCAAACGTGCCCGCGCCCGCGCGATTCGAGCAGCGCCTGTTCCGCGTTGACAAGCAAGTTTAGTATCACCTGCTGCAGCTGGTACGGATCGGCGATGGTGGAGGGTATCCGCGGCGCAAGGTCGCACTCGACAGCGATATCTTCTACGCGCAATTCATAGCTGCGCAGCGCCAGCGTCCGTTCGATAATTTCGTTCAGGTCGATGCGAGTGCGCTCGGGCCGGGTCTCGCGCGCAAAGTACAAAAGGTTTTTCACGATGCGGCGGGCCCGCTCAGCTTCCTGGTAGACCTTTTCGGCTTCCGAGAGCTGTGCAGGCATCAGCCCCTTACCGAGCAGGAGCTGGGCGTAGCCCATGATGGCCGTGAGAGGATTGTTCAATTCGTGCGCGATGCCGGAGACGAGTTGCCCCAGCGCCGCCATTTTTTCCGTCTGCAGCATTTTGGATTGGATTTGGCGCTCGCCGGTCACGTCGGAGTAATGCTCGAGCCAGCCAATGGCGCGACCTTCGAGATCGAGCACCGGCCGGAAAAAACGCTCGATAACGCGGCGGGCCGGCCGAGTGATTTCGAGCTCATCGTGACCGGGTTCTCCGCCGCCCTGAGCAAAGGACTGGCCCGGCGCCGCGAAAGCCTGCGGGTTGCGAAAACGGGGACCAACTAGATTGACAAGTTCTTCACAGGTTTGAATTTTTCGCAGCTGGCGCAGATCGAGTCCAAACAGCTCGGCAAACCGGGCATTGGCGAAACGAATCTGCCCCGCGGAGCCATAGAGCACGATGGCCGCTTGCACCGATTCGAGAATGCCGCGGAGCTCCGATTCGACCTGGCGCCAGCGAAGCTCCGCGCGCTGCACGACCGATCCTTCCTCGAGGCAAAGTAATAAGTGCTGCAACCCGGGGAGGACCGAGCGGAGCGTGACCCGCATGGAGAGGCCGCTTTCAAGCGTGGCATCGATACTGCGCGGCAACGGCGTGGCCCTCCGAGTCCAAAGTTCAGAAATTTGGCCGGCGCGATCGGACGGAAAGAAGCCGGAAAATTGATGCCCGCGATTCCCAGGATCGCGCACGCGAAGCAGCTCTCGTGCACGCGAATTCGCTCGTTGGATCAAGCCGGCGGAGTCGATCACGACTAGCGCTTCAGCGCTGGAATCAAAGACCGCGTTGAATGCCTCATTATCCGTCTGAACAACATCGTGCAGGGGACGAGACTGCGGACGAGCGGAAGGATTGCGGAGAGCGCTGTCCGGGTCATGAGGTGGGGAGGCGAGAAGCTCGTGCACGGCATCTTTGGCGACTGTATTGGCCCTCATCTACCACCGCCCGTAGACGATCCAGTAGCCGGAAGCCACTGCCAAGCCGATCGTCACGGCGTATTCGAAGCAGGAGCGGAGGATTCTTACAGGCCGAATCTGTTTCGCGAACTTGCGCGTCTCTAGCACGCAAAACTACTTGCATACAGTTAGCCAAGCCGTGCTTTACCTTCAAGTGGTGCGGTATCAGCACGTTAAGAAAATTGGCGGTCGGTCCATACCAGTTTGGCTTCCCACTTCGATACGCCCGCAAGGCGTCAGTTCCGGGTCTAGGAAACGCACTTGGGTGCATCGGCGTTCGAAATTAGCGCGGTGAAACCGGCAGAAATACGGCGTAAGAACATTGATCTCGCGAGAATGTGGCTCCTAGATCAGCAATGGCTCCCCGGTTTTTCTCCTGGCGCCAAACTGTGTGGGACGCGCATGGGAGATCGCATCTCCATTGTGAAACCGAAAATCACACAAGATCTCCAAAACAGTCGGCATTTGGCTATAAGCCTTGACGACGTGCTCGGAGGAGACCCAATCCTTGTCAAAGTTTCATTTGCGAGCCGCGCTATCACGTTCAACGCGCCGACACATTGCGGCGCTGACGCCAGTGCCTCGAAAATCGAGCTTGCCATTCTCCTCGTGCTTGTACTTCACAAGTACGTCGGCGCATACGGTGGCAGCAGTTTCAAGATTTCCGCCGCAAGTGAAGTTGGCGGCATCGTTGATGTTGCCGGTTCCTTTGTAGATCGCTGTTTGGGGATACGGACACAGGGGACGCGTCCGGCCGGAGGGAGGCGCCGCGGAGCCGCCCGATGCGAGCAGCATGTCCGGAGCTTTTCCATGTTCCACCCATTTTACTAGAGCGCCGAAGGCATCGACCGGCACCGGCCCGGTCCCGCCACCGCAATGGGCGACGCCGGGGGCACGGAACAGACGATAGAAGGTCTGGAGATTGGTGAAGTCCGGCCTGCCGTTAGGGCTATAACGCGCCGCCATCTGCCGATAATAGTTCATCACTCCCCGGGGAAAGATCAGGTGATCATTGCCGCCCATCCAGGTGATCATTTTGCCGCCGTGCGCCTTGAACCCATCGAGTGGTGCGAAAGTGTCGGTCGCGTCCGCGATGTTGCGTGAGCCGTCCTGTGCGACTTGCGCATAGTCCGCTTCCGAAACCGTCTTCCAGTTGAAGTTCCGATTGTGCTCATCCCATTGGAATTGGATTACTCCCAGACTGAATGGAACTGAGCCGTCGAGGCCGAAGCCGGGGAAAGGACCGGTGAGGTCCGTGCCGGGGTCCAGCCCGAACCAAATCTTTTCCCCTTTCGAATTTCGTGGACCGTCCCAGATCTGGTCGATGGCCTTCGCCTCCGATGCGGTTAGACAATTGGTTGCCGGTGCACCGGACGCACCGCAGATATTCGCCTTGGCGTTGAAATGGCACGTACGAGGATCATCGATGATGCCGTCAACGACACCGTCCGCGGCGTCGCAGGCCGCCACGGCGGAGGCGGTAGTTTGGGCGAGCTTCGCTTTCGAGATCGGGCCACCGGTCAAGTCCTTCATGACGATCTGACCCCACATTTGCGCCGTCTGAAACCTGGTCCAGTACATTGCCGGCGCATCGGCGAGGATACCGTCAAGCTCGTTCGGCAACTCTTGCGCCAATTCATAGCCTTGCCGTCCCCCGGTCGAGCACCCGTTCCAATAGTTGAATTCCGGGCGGGTGCCGTAATACACCTGTGCGATACGCTTTGACCACAAGACTTGCTGCTCGATGCCGTTGCGGATGAAATCCTCGATAAATTGCATATTGTAAGTGCCGTCAGAATTGACGCCCGGCGTACAGTCTCCGCCGCGATGGCCGAGATCGTTGCCGGAACCGACGTAACCTGCATCCACCGCCGGAGTTACCCTCAGATTGCCCGAGCAGCCGCCACCGCCTAATCCTTGCGTCCTGCCGTTCCAGGCTCCCTGGACGCCGCCGGAACCACCGTCCGCGCTGCTGAGCGGCAAACCCACGACGATGTTGATGTTCTGGTTGGGATTCGTGCCGTAAAGCAGATGGACCTGGCAATACGAGACATTCTTTCCGGACGCGGGGATCACCGCGCTCGTGGCGGACTTAATCGCTGAGTTGCCAATGATCCCATTCGCGGGGTTTGTCGCCAGTGCGGCGCATTTCGGCGGAGCTGGTGCCGCACTTGCCGGCAGAGCTGCTCCCATCGCCATCACAGCGAAGGCGAGCGCGCCGATACACATTGAGAATGCGCGGCACATTCGAAGAACCGTCATGAATTCCCTTCCTTTTGACGCGTGCAAGTACGTATCCTCTCTGCTCGCCCGGCACACAAGGTGCAACAGTTTTGCATCGGTTGTTGGGTAGCTTCGCCGGTATTTCCCTTTTGACCTCTCGGATGAGCATCCTTTTACACGCTAAGGCCCTTCCGAGTGAACCGAATTGTCCTTCCTTCCTCGTATCTTCATTTTTTTTCAAGCGTGGGACACCCTCGGCCCAGTTCGCGCCCACATGCAGCGACACGAACTTCTAGTTCCGAGGCAGAAATGGAGGCTAATTCGTTTGCAAACGGGCTGCGGCGTCGTATTGCTTGAGCTTGCGATAAAGGGTGGTCTTGCCGATGCCGAGCAATCGCGCGGCGGCGAGCTTGTCACCAGAAGCCTCGCTCAAGGCGCGCATTATTGCGCGGCGTTCGAGTTCTTCGAGTGGCAGAACTTCGTCAGACTGGGGCAAACGATCGTGAGACCCGTAATGCAGATTGGAGGGTAAGTCGCCGACATGCAGGATCGGTCCGGAGCCCAGCGCCACGGCCCGCTCGATAGCATTTTCGAGTTCGCGAACGTTGCCCGGCCAGTCGTAGGCGATCATCCGAGCCATGGCGTCCCCGGAAACGGTGCGCACGCGTCCATTCGGCTCACTGAATTTTTCGAGGAAGGAATTCACTAGGAGGGGGATGTCGCTTTTTCTCTCGCGCAGTGGCGGGAGTTTGATCTGCACTACATTGAGGCGGAAGAAAAGATCCTGGCGGAATTGTCCCTGACGGACGGCAGCTTCGAGTTCGCGATTGGTGGCCGCGATCACGCGGGTGGAGATCGTTATCCGCTCGGTAGAACCCACGGGCTTGATTTCGCGCTCCTGCAAGGCGCGGAGAAGTTTCGCCTGCAAGTCGATGGGCATATCGCCAATTTCATCGAGAAATAACGTACCGTTTCCAGCTGCTTCCATCAGGCCGGTTTTAGCGTGCATCGCTCCGGTGAAGGCGCCTTTCACATAGCCAAAAAGCTCCGATTCAATCAATGTGGGAACGAGCGCGGAGCAATCGACGGGAACGAAGGGCCTGTTTTGGCGAGGGCCCGAAAAGTGGATGGAGCGGGCCACCAACTCCTTGCCGGTACCGCTTTCGCCCAGAATCAGGACGGGATAGTTATGTAGGCTGACCTTTTCAATCAGACGGTAGACGCGCTGCATTTTGGGAGAAACGCCGAGCAGGCCGCCAAAGCCGGGACGCGTGCGCAGTTGTTCGCGCAGAACACGATTTTCCTGGTCGATTTCGAGCGAACGGACGACGCGGTCGATCTTGCTGCGGAGTTCAGGAACGTGAAAAGGCTTGGTTACGTAATCTGCCGCACCCATGCGGGTGGCTTCGACAGCGCTCTCGATGGTGCCGTACTGGGTGAGGACGATAACCGCCGTCTGCGCGTAGGACTCGCGCACACGCTTCAGCAGTTCGAGTCCGCCGATTTGCGGAACGCGCAGGTCGGTAATCACGATGTCGATGGGATATTGATTGAGGATTTCGAGCGCCTGATCGGTGGTCGAGGCGGTGCGGGTGCGCAGACCTGCGTCGGCAACCACGTCGCGGCAGAGATTCCGGGTGGTGTCTTCGTCGTCGACGATGAGGATCGTCGCGGGAGCAGGATGATGATCAGTAAGCGCGGCCTCGGTTCCACTGGCAGCCATGAGATTCCCCTTTCCAGGTCCCGTTTTCCCAATTGCGAATGCACCGGACGCGCCACTTGAGCGCTAAGGGGTTACTGACTTCAAATGGTTTAGGTCCGGGTGATGTGGATCAGCGTAGGCACTTTGGACCGAAATGGAACGGACAACAAGATGGTGAAAGTACGTAAGCAGTTAAGCGGTGAGTTTCTATAAAGATGCCGCTATGGGAAACGTAGAAATCCCGAATCGATGAAACAGACCATTCTGGGCTCTAATCGGACCGCTCGGCGGCACGTACAAGCACGGGGCCCGAACCGCGGAATCACCAGAGGCGAAGCGTCGACGAAGGAGCACAGCTTGGATTTCGGCTGGAGTGCTGGTAGATTCAAATTCTAGATGCCCAACGACAGCCAAAACCTGCAACGCATCCTCATCGTTGAGGACGAGGAAAACGCGCGCAAGGGATACGAAGCCCTACTGCACAAATGGGGATACGAGATTCTAGGTGTGGGTAGCGGTGAGGACGCGCTGGCGCGGTTTCCGGAATTTGCTCCCAATGTGATTCTCGCGGACGTGGAGCTTCCCGGAATGAACGGCCTGGACCTTCTGCGACATTTGGGCGAGGAGCTTCAGCGGATCCCGGTGATCATCATCACGGGACGCGGAAGCGATGAACGCGTTGTGCAAGCGATCGAGGCGGGAGCGTATTGGTATATCGAAAAGCCACTGAAGCCACCGGTATTGAGGGCCATTCTGGACCGGGCGTTCGGACGCGTGCGCGACCAGCAAACGGTGGCGGCGCTGACGCGCAATCTGCGGGAAGCGGGCAAACTGGGCCGGTTGGTGGGCACGTCGCCGGGGATGCAGGACATAATGCGGCAGGTAGAAATCGCGGCGCCGTCGACGGCTTCCGTGCTGATTACCGGCGAAACCGGATCGGGAAAGGAAATGGTCGCGCGGTCGATCCACATGCTGTCGCCGCGAGTGTCGCATCCATTTGTGGCGATTAACTGCTCGGCAATCCCGGAATCGCTGATGGAAAGCGAGATTTTTGGTCACGAAAGAGGCGCCTTCACCGGAGCAGCAGAGCGTCGAATCGGGTGTTTCGAGCTGGCACACGGCGGAACGCTGATGCTGGACGAAATCGGCGAAATGCCGCCGCAGACGCAGGCGAAACTGCTCCGCGTGCTGGAAGACAACAAAGTGCGTCGGCTGGGAAGCAAGGTAGAAACGCCGGTGGACGTGCGAGTGTTGGCGGCGACGAACAAGAATCCAGAGAAGGCGGTGGCCGATGGCCATCTGCGACAGGATCTTTATTTTCGGCTGAACGTCTTTCACATTCACTTGCCGCCATTGCGAGAGCACAAAGAAGATCTGCCGCTGCTGATCGAATATCTCCTGGGGGAAATTTCGGAAAAGCACGGAAAGCGGGTGACCAGCGTGGGATCGGACGTGATGGATCTTTTCCGGTCTTATCCGTGGCCCGGAAATGTGCGGGAACTGCGCAACGTGCTGGAGCGCGCGGCAATCGCGTCTGACCGGGGAACGATCGGGCGGCAACATCTGCCCTCGGATTTCGGGCACGCTCCGGCGGTGGCGACGTCTGGACTGAACGGCCTGCGGTTTCCAATTGGGACAACCGTGGGCGAAGTTGAACGGGAGCTGATCTTCCAGACGCTTTCGGGAACGAATCAAAATAAAACGCGCGCCGCGGAACTGCTGGGAATCAGCTTGAAGACGCTGCACAACAAGCTGAAGGAATACGAGGCGGGGCGGAAAAATGCGTCTCAGCCTGAAGACTAAATTCACTCTAGCTACCTCGCTGCTGGTCCTCGCGGTGGTCGCTCTGGTATCCGGCCTCTACTTGGCTCGGCTCTTGCGGCAGACGCTGCGCCAATCCAACGATAACGCCAATTTCGTGGCACAGCAGGTTCTGGAGGCGTGCACCGAGGCGGTGAAGCAAGCGGCTGAGCGCGGCGAAGCACCGGCTTCTCCGGCGCCGGCGGATGTGCGCGCTTACGTGCGGGAAGCATTTGACGACAGCACCACACTAAATTCGTTGATCGAATCCGACGTGGGAATCTCGCCGACGATCTACGGCATCAGCATCAGCGACCTAAACGGCATCGTGTTGGTATCGAGCGACGCTTCGGACCGGGACAAAAAAATCGCCATGCGGCTGCCTCTGAGCGCGCTGGTGCATGCGGGGCTGACCGAGCAGCTTCGCGAACTGTTTGGGGCGCCGCAAAACTACGAATACACGCTGCCGTTTCAGCTAGGTCCGGCTCCGTTCGGCACGATCCGGGTAGCGCTTTCTTCGGCTCTGATTCGAGCGCAGATTTCGCCGGAGCTGATATCGGCGGGGTACGTGGCACTAGCGTTCGTGCTGTGCTCCACGCTGCTTGCGTTCGTGGCCGGCAGCATTATATTGGCTCCGGTAAGCCGGATTTCGGCGCAATTGGACCGCATCTCGGCGGGGCATTTCGATGCCGAACCGGTGGTGGCGCGGGGCGACGAACTGGGCGCCGTGAGCACAAAGATTTTGGGAATCGGCAAGCAACTGCGCGACGTGCGCGAGATCTTCAGCACACTGCGCGAGAATCTCGATCAAGTGATGACCGGGCTGGAAGACGGCCTGCTGTTGTTTAACGCCGAGGGACGCGCCGTGCTGGTTAGCCCGGCGGTCGAGAAATTCGTCGGCGGAAGGCCGGATGAGCTACGCGGATTACTGGCCTCGGAAATTTTCCCGCAGGGACATCCGCTGCGCGCGGCGCTGAGCTTTGACGGAGACCAGATTGGGCATTCGGAAGCGAAGGAAGTGACCATCGATGGAATGAACGGGCCGCAGCGAGTGGGTGTGGGCGTGCAGGTAATTCGTGAGCGCGGCACACGCATGGGGACACTGGTAACGCTTCGAGACGTGGAATCGCTCGAGCGGATCGGCAACCAGCTACAGGTTTCTGAACGCTTGGCGGCGCTCGGGCGGGTGACGGCGGGAGTGGCGCACGAAGTGAAGAATCCGCTGAACTCAATGCGGCTTTGGCTGGAAGTGCTGAAAGCGAATATGCCAATCGATCCCGAACCGCAGCAGGCGGTAAAAATGTTGGATAGCGAGATCGACCGGTTAGACCGCGCGGTTAAGACCTTCTTGAATTTCACGCGCCCGGTAGAACTGAACTTGGAAGAAACCGATCTGCGCGTGCTGTTGGACGAGGTGCTGGATGCGGCGAGGCCGTCAATTGCAAAGGGCGGGCTGACGCTGCGCGCCGAACTTCCAGGAGAATTTCCGGCGGCGATGGTGGACCGCCAGTTGATGCATCAGGCGGTTTCCAACTTGGTTTTGAACGCGTGCCTTTTCACCAATCCCGGCGGACAGATTACCGTGGGGCTACGCCGCGCGGGAGAGTATGCAGTAATCGAAGTGGCAGATACTGGCCGGGGGATTTCGCCCGAAGACCAGAAGAAAATTTTCCAGCTGTTCTTCACAACCAGGCCGGGTGGGACCGGCATCGGATTAGCGAATACGTTCCGATTTGTGCAACTGCATAACGGACAGATAGAATTTGAGTCGGAGTTGGGGCGCGGCACGACGTTTCGGATTTTGCTGCCGCTGGCGCGCGTAGCCGAAGCGCCGGTGGAGGCGATCCGGGATTTCAGCCAGCCCTTTGCCGCGGAAAAGCGATAAATGCCCAGCCGAGATTCTGGCATTCGGATGCCGCTGATCCTCCTTGCGTGCGCCCTTTCTTTGGGCGCGGCGGGATGCGCGCACGAGCGTGTACGTGCAGCCGTTCCTGTGACGACTACCCCCATTGCGCCATCGCAAGAAACAGACCGGCCGATGACCATCGCCCCGGACACGGATGCGACGCCGCCAGCGGAGGCGGAGGCTGCGCCTCCCGCGATTCCATCCGCGTCTACCCCACCCGCGCCGGTGGTGATTGCACCCACAAATCCTCCCGCGCCGCGACGGAAGCAGGAAGAGCACCCCGCGGAATCGGGCCAGCAACCAGCTGCGCATGCTGCCCCACAAATATCGCCACAGATTTCACCAACCGATCAATCGCTCTACGCGCGGAAGACTGCGGACGATATCACGGCAGCGGAGCGCAACTTGCAGCAGACAAACGGGAAGCGCCTGAGCGCGGCGCAGCAAGACTTGGCGGACAAGATTCGCAGTTTTGTATCGCAGTCACGGGACGCCAGCAAGGGCGGCGACTGGGACCGCGCGCAAAACTTGGCGCAGAAGGCGCGGCTGCTCTCCAACGAGTTGCTGAACTCGCTTTAATTTTCAGCACGGAAATTTGAATCTCCGCAATTGAACCTATTGGCTCGGCGGGCCGATTGTGATAATTGTTACAAGCATGTGAGCACTGCAACCAGGAGGGAACCAATGCCGATCGCGGAAGATATCCGGCAGTCCCTGTTTGCAACTGATTTAGAGTTTCGCCGTCTTGCCGAAGAGCACTCCCATTGCGAATCTCAGCTCGAACAACTTATGACGTCGGCTTACGTGAACTCTGAGGATTTGCTGCGCGAAGCGACGCTTAAGAAACTGAAGCTTCGGCTGAAGGATCAGATGGAGTCGATCGTGGCTCGTTATCGGCAAATGGCGAGTCGGTAGGCGGCCGGTTTCACTCGTTCTGTCATACGATCGGGGTGTACGCGGTAGATATTTTTACCCCGTTGCGGAGTAAAAGCTCGGCGTGATTCGCGCCCGCAGCCGGGGAGCTCTTCGCAGTTCATCACCACAAGGAAGCTTTTCGTCCTCTGCATGGTAAAAGACGCGTATCGGTTTGCGATCCCACTGCTGGTGATCGCTATCGGCTGCTGGCTCGTGGCCTGGAAATGGCGGCCCTGGTTCTGGCCGGGACTGGTTTTCTTCTTGCTGGGGCTCTTCGTTTTTTATTTCTTCCGCGATCCTGAAAGGCCGATTCCCTCCGATCCATCCTTGATTGTGTCGCCGGCGGACGGCCATGTGGTGGAAATCGTGGACGAGCCCCTTGAGTCGCGAATGGGCCACCGCGTGAGCATCTTTCTGGCAGTGTGGGACGTGCACGTGCAGCGGGCGCCTGTGGCGGGTAGCATCACGCGTGTGGATTACCGGCCGGGAAAGTTTCTGGGTGCGTTCCGCTCGAAAGCATCGCAGCTGAACGAGCAGAACGTGATCTATATGGATACAGCACACGGGCGTGTGGTCTTCAAACAAATTGCCGGAGCGATCGCACGTCGCGTGTTATTCTGGAAGCAAGAGGGCAGCAAAGTCGCCCTTGGCGAGCGCGTGGGGATGATAAGGTTCGGCTCACGCGTGGATATCTGGCTGCCGATGGAAGCGCTGATAACCGTCACCCGCGGACAGATGGTAAAAGGCGGCGAGAGCGTTCTAGCAAAATGGACTTTGACCTTATAGACCCGATCGGACGCGACGAAGAACCGCGGAAGCCGTTTCGAAATCACCGACTGCGGCGCGGCGTGTACGTGCTTCCCAGCGTACTAACCGTCGCGAACCTTTTGTGCGGCTATTACGCCATTCTTGCGACGCTTAGCGGGCAGGTCACCGATCTGGACAACGCCGCGCGCGCCATCGGTCTCGCCATCATCTTTGATTCTTTGGACGGACGCGTGGCCCGGGCGATGGGCACCAACAGCGAGTTCGGCAAGCAATTTGACTCGCTGGCTGACGTGATCAGTTTTGGCATAGCTCCCGCCCTTCTCGCGTATTCTTGGGGCGTGCGCATCGCCGCCAACGTGCCTGGTGTAGCCGGAGCGGGTTACCTGATTCAACTTGGATGGCTGATCGGATTCTTCTTTCTGTGCTGCTGCGCCTGGCGACTGGCGAGGTTCAACATTCAGGGTATGGCGCAAGGCAGCAGCCGCTTCTTCGCGGGCATGCCCACGCCCGCAGCAGCCGGCATGATCGCGGCAGTGGTGCACTTCGTAAGGAATCCGATTGAGAACCCGAGTATTTCGGTGTTGTGGCTGGTGCTTGTAGTAGTGCTCGGGATTTTGATGTCCAGCACGCTCCGTTACTACAGTTTCAAAGACATTCAATGGACGAAACGCTGGCCCTCGCTTTCCGTGGTCGCTATCGCCATGCTGTTCGGAGCGGTCTGGTTTTTCTCGCGGCCTACCCTTCTGGCGATTGCGGGCGCCTACATGCTTCACGGGCTGGTGTTGCAACTCGTTCGCGTCGTACGACATCGCACGGCTTCCCGCCACGCGTAAAATTGGTGAAATATGGCTTTGAAGTCCGCGAACACCTATCGCGTAGCCATCGTCGGAGCATCTTCGCTGCTGGGTAAAGAGCTGAAGCAGGTTTTGGACGATCGCCACTTCCCTGCGGCTGATATCGTGCTGCTGGATGCGAGCGTAGTGGCTGGAACGCTCACGGAAGCGGGCGGCGAGCCGACGTTCATCCGCTCGATAGAGGAAGGCAGTTTCGAGGGTGTGTCTTTCTCGTTCTTCGCAGGCAGCGCTGCGGACACCGAACAGAATTGGCGAGCGGCGCAGAGCGCTGGCGCCACCGTTATCGACCTCACCGGATGCACATCGGTATCTCCGATGTATGCCTCGATTCCTTCGCTCAATTCCCAACTGCCTCATTCGTCGAGCACGGCATCGGAGCGGAAAATTGCGGTCACTTCGCCATCCGCGCCGGCGATCATCGCTTGTACCCTGGCCGCAGGATTGGCGAAGTTCCAGCCGCAGCGGATTATCACGCTTTTATTTCCTCCGGTGTCCGAACGCGATCAGGCGGGGATAGAAGAGCTGGAGAGCCAGACGACCAGTCTTCTCGCGTTTCAGGAAATCGGGCGCCCGGTTTTCGATGCGCAAGTTGCATTTAATTTGCTGGCGCAGTATGGCCGAGCCAGCAAACCAGCCATGTCGGACGTTCGGGCCGCGATTGCGCGCGATGTCACATCATATCTCGCCGGACGTGTTCCCGTCCCCGCAATTCAATTACTGCAAGCGCCGGTATTTTACGGGTATGCTTTTGCCGCATACGCGGATCTCGGCGCGGATGCCGCGAAGATCTCATCAGATGCGATCGCGGCATCATTCGCAAGTCTTGGCGCGAAGGTCGCGGCCGAAGATGGCCCGTCGCCTGACAACGTCAGCGTCGCAGGCGAAAGCGAGATTCATTTTGGAAGGGTGTCCACGGATCCGAATATTCCGGGCGGCGTGTGGATCTGGGGCGTCGCGGATCATTTGCGATTGGCGGCCACGAATGCTGCGCGTATTGCGGAGGAATTGATTGCCACGCCGCAGTAGGACGGAAACGCCTCAACACCACGACTGCGCGACAATGCGCTACCGGCCGCTAGGCGCTTTGGGCTGCGCGATCGTGCTTACGTGTCTGGCAATCTCCGGTTGTGGGTATCACGTTGCCGGGCGCAGTTCCAATCTGCCGGCTGCGTGGACGAGCATCGCCGTGCCAACGTTTAAAAATGATACGGTGCAATACCGTATCGAGCAGCGCTTTACCCAAGCCGTGATACGCGAGTTGATCACTCGCACGAAATACCATATCGTGCCCGATCCGAGCTCCGCGGACGCCGTGTTACACGGCGAGATTCTTTCGATCGATACTTCACCGGTGCTCTTCGACGCCAACACTGGCCAGGTGACCACCACGCTTGTAACCGTCCACGCCAGGGTTACGCTCGTCGGCGCAAACGCTGAAAAACCGATTTACGAGAACAAGGACATGGTTTTTCGCAGCGAATATCAGATCCCTTCGAGTGTAAGCACATTTTTCCAGCAAGAGGACCCCGCGCTCGAACGCATGGCGCGCGATTTCGCTTCCAACTTAGTGGCCAATGTTCTGGAGGGCTTCTGATGGCGGCAACTTCGATCGAGAAACTCATCCAGTCGCTGCGCGCGGGCAAACCGCCGACTGCCATCGTGCTGCTTGGCAGCGACAGTTATCTGCGCGAGCTGTGCCGGAACAAAATCATCGAAGCTAGCGTTCCGGAAGGGGCTCGCGATTGGGCGGTCACAAGGATTTCGGCGCGAGATGCCGGTTGGGACGAGATCGTAGGGCGCGCAGCCACCATGCCGATGCTTGCCGAGCAACAGGTGATTCTCGTCGATGGGGCCGAGTCAGTGGAGCGGCTCGGCGAAGAATCGCGCGATGAAATCTTAAAGGCACTCGCAGGCTACTTTGCCTCGCCCGCGCCCTTTTCGCTCCTGGTGATCGAAGCGGATGCACTGGATCGACGGCAGAAATTTTTCAAACTGCTCAGCGACAAAACGCTGATCGTGGAATTGTCGATTGGAGAAGAATCCGCAGCAGCGCTGGCCGCGCAAATGGCCAGCGACCTGGGTACGGAAATCGATCGCGACGCCGCCGCGCTGCTGGCCGACATCCTAAATGGCGAGCCGGCGCGGATGCACATTGAGATCGAAAAACTTTCCGTCTACGTACGAGCGCCAGAGGGCCGCGCCGCGATTACTGTGACGGATGTGGAAGCTCTTGTGATGGCGGCGAGACGAAATACCGTGTGGCAGTTGGCGGATATGCTGGTCAACCGCAACCGCACGGGCGCGCTCGCTTTCCTGGGCAATTTGCTCCGTGAAGGCGAAGAGCCTGCGGGAATCGTGGGGGCGCTCGCCTGGACATATCGCAAGCTAATCGAGGCGCGGGAATTGCCCGCGCATACCGTCGGTTTTCAAGCCGCACGGCAGTTGGGCATGCGTCCCGATTCGGCGGAAATGGCGGTCCGCCAAGCACACCGGGTATCGAAAGCGGAATTACTCTCGGGACTGGCGGCACTAGCGGAGGCCGATAGCGAATTTAAATCGAGGAATCCGGACCCGCGCGCCACCATGGAATTTCTGGTCGCGCGGCTTACGTCACCTGCCGCCGCAGCGGCATCTGGCACGCGCTGAAAATCGCTTACAGGAAGCCATAAACGCGGAACCCCGGCCCAGCAAATCGCCATTTTCCCGCCTTCTTCCCCACCTGAGCAAACAATTCGAGGCTGGGCCGCCGCGTGGAATGGCCTTGTGAAGCTTCACAACCGGGTTAGAGCGGCAAATTCCCGGCAACAGCCCAAGTCCGTAGCGAGCAGAGGACAACCCCGCTACGAGGCTCCTAGCGCCCGTCCCAGAGCGAGCGCAGCGAAAAGTGCTGCTGCCATGCTTCCGGTGAAGCAAATAACTATGGGTGCTGCGCTGCCCCACTCCATACGATGGACGAAACCGTTGGCGGCAGCGTGCGCCATGACGGGCCTATGCGCGCCATGGGCTGAGCGGCTGGCCGGGACGCAAAAAAAACGCCCCGGATCCTCGGGGCGTTTCCCTGCAACATCTCTCGACCAGCGGCGAAGGCTACTTCTTAGCGGCTAAAGCGTTCAACGCAAGCGAAAGGCGCGACTTGTACCGCTTCGCTGTGTTGCCGTGCAACGTTCCTTTCTGGATGGCCTTGTCGATCGCAGAAAATGTGGCTGGCACCAACTTTGTTGCAGCCGCGGCGTCTCCGCCAGCCAACGCGGCACGCATCTGGCGAATAGCGGTGCGCACCCGAGTGCGATTCATGCGATTCATCGCGGTGCGGCGTTCCGTCTGGCGGATGTTCTTCAATACCGACTTCGACTTCTTTCGATGCTTTACCGGCGTGCCCTGTGGCATTCGATCTCCTCAATTTTCCGTTATTCAGATGATCCAGAATAGCGGAGCACTACGCAACTGTCAATTTGCTCGCCTTGAGTATGACCGCCCGAGAGGCTAGCATTCCAACCAAATGCATAACAGATCGTTACGGCGTTTACTCATCGCGCTGGCGCTACTGGCAATCGCTGCACCGCTATCGCGGGCGCAGGATACATACCAACGGGAAGCTGACCGCCTGGCAAGCTTGTTAAAATGGCGTTCCGGCAGCACTGTCGCGGAAATCGGCGCGGGCAATGGGCAGTTGACCGTACTTGCCGCCGAGCGGGTCGGATCAAACGGAAAAGTCTATAGCACGGAGCTCGATCCGAAAAAGCTCGCCCGCCTCAGCGAATTAGCGGCGAAGTGACCAAACATCATCGTCGTGAAAGCCTCCGTGTCCGACACGAACCTTCCGCGCCACTGCTGCGACTCGATCTTCATGCGGCTCGTGTATCACCACCTGACTGAGCCAAAGGTAATCGACGCGGGTTTATTCCGCTCGCTTAAAGCTGGAGGACAACTAGCGGTGATCGACGAGAACCCTCGGAAGGGTACTTCGATTCCCCCAGGCGTGCCGAAGAACCGCATCGGACATGGAGTCCCGCAACTAATCCTGATCCGCGAAATGACGGCCTCTGGATTCAGAGTGGAGCGTGTCGATAACAACTGGCCCGCTCGCGACGCTTACCACGACATTTATTGTGTCGTGTTCCGAAAAGCCGCGCGTTAGCCACTGAGGTCGGGTACGTACCGCGGGTAGAAGAAGCTCGCTACTCGTCGTCTCCTTCTTCGATCTGCTGGCTCAGGTAGCGCTCGTAGCCGAGCTCGTTCATCTGGTGAACTTGCGCTTCCAGCCAATCGACGTGCTCCTCTTCGTCCTTGAGCAGCCGCTCGAATAGCTCGCGCGAGGCGTTGTCCTTCTCTGTGCGCGCTAATTCAACGTACCCGTTGTACATAGCGACGGCATTCACTTCCAGGTTTAGATCGCTTTCAACCTGCTCCTTCACATTCTTGCCGACCGTTAGGTCGATGTGTTTGGTCAGATTCGGAGTTCCGTCCAGAAACAGAATTCTTTCAATGATCTCTTCGGCATGTTTCATCTCGCCAATCGACTGCTTTTTGATCAGGTCGCCCAGACGATGGTAGTGCCAGTTCTCGCACATCTCGGCATGCAGGAAATATTGATTGATCGCCGTGAGTTCTTCGTGCAGCGCATCGTTCAAAGCGTCGATAACCTTCTGGCTGCCCTTCATAATCAGTTCCCCTCCTGCGACGAAGTGTACGACGGCGCTCGGCTAGTCGCAAGATATCGAGCGCAATTGCCTGCGCGCAGACGGAATCCGGCCGGCTTTTAGCTTTGCTCTATCTGGCGCAGGCGCTCGCGAAGCTTTCTAAGTTCCAGCTGACGCTCCTCCGACGTGGCGCGCAGGGCGTCGACCACTTTTTCCGGCGCTTTGCTGGTGAAATTTTCATCGGCGAGGCGCTTTTGCTTTGACTCGGTATCCTTCACCAAGCGGTCGATTTCCTTTTGCAGGCGCGCGGTTTCGGCTTGCTTATCGATGGCGTCGCCATAAGCGATGCGCAGATCGAAAGCCGCTGTGGAGCGAACAGCTCCTCCTTCGGAATCGATATGGCCGCGCATGATGCGCAGCTCTGAAAGCGACGCGAGCCGCAAAATCGCGTCCATATTTTCCTGGACGAGAATGCGGCGCATCGGGCCAGTGACGAAGAAATCGGCGGCCACCTTCCGCTTAGGATCGAGCTTCAGTTCGGCGCGAATATTGCGCGCCGCGATCACGATCTCCTGCAGGATAGCCATTTCATCATCCGCCGCGGCATTCGTCCAGTTCGCGCGCGGCTCGGGGAATTTGTCCAGAGCGATGGAATGCACGCCTTCGGGCTGCGGGAGCCGGTGCCAGAGCTCCTCCGTGAGAAACGGCATCACTGGATGAATCAGGCGCAGCGCCGCATCCAATGCGGCGAAAATATTGCGCCAAGCAGCGATGGCCAGCGCGCGATCGGGCGACGTCAATTGCGGCTTCACCCACTCGATATACCAGTCGCAGAAATCGCCCCAGAAGAATTGGTAGATCGCCTGGCATGCTTCATGAAAGCGAAAGCCATCGAGCGCGGCGCCGACCTGTTCACTCACAGCCGCAAGCCGCGAGAAAATCCAGCGGTGCGCCAGAGCGCCTTCTCCCGGAACTGGATATGGCGCCTTGGCGCGAATGTCCGGAGCGGCTAGCTCATCGATCGAGAAGGGCTTGCCACCTGCAGGTGGACCCGCTGCGGGATCGTTCGCTAGTCCCGAGGACTCGACTTTCTCTAGGTTCACGAAAAGAAAGCGCGCGGCATTCCAAATTTTATTGGCGAAGGCGCGCGCGCCGAGGATGCGGTCTTCGCTAAGGATGATGTCTGTGCCGGGTGCAGCCATGCTGGCAAGCATGTAGCGAAGTGCGTCCGTGCCGTATTGCTGCGTCATTTGCAGCGGGTCGATACCGGTGCCCTTGGTTTTGGACATCTTGGCGCCTTCGGCGGTGCGAACCAGTGAGTGGAGGTAGAGGCGGCGGAATGGAATTCTGTTCTTCGGCTCCGAGCCGCCGGTCAGATGCAGCCCCATCATGATCATGCGCGAATCCCACAGAAACAGAATGTCGTAGCCGCTGACGAGCAAGCTCGTGGGGTAGAACGTGCGCAGATCGGCGGTATCGTCCGGCCAACCGAGCGTGGAAAACGGCCAGAGCGACGAACTGAACCACGTATCCAGCACGTCCGGATCCTGGGTGAGCTTCGAGCCACCGCATTTTGGGCACTCGGTGGGAACGCCCGCCGCACGCGCGTGGCCCTCGACGACTTCGACGCTGGAATCGAGCGCCGGAACCATTTCCGCGCACGCGTTGCAATGCCAGATGGGAATGCGATGGCCCCACCAGAGCTGGCGGGAAATGCACCAATCGCGAATGTTCGCGTACCATTGCAAGAGAATCGTCCGCTGATTTTCCGGCACGACCTCAATCAGTCCCTCGAGGACGGCCTGCGTAGCGGCGTCCGCGAGCGACTTCATTTTCATGAACCACTGAATGGAGATGCGCGGCTCGGCCTCGGACTTGCAGCGGTCGCAGACGCCGACCGAGTGCGTGATGTCCTCTATGCGATCGACCAGGCCGAGCGCTTCGAGATCGCTGACGACGCGCTTGCGGGCCTCGAAGCGGTCAAGCCCTTGATATTTTCCGGCCGCGGCGCTCATGCGGCCGTCGCCGGTCATGACGTCGATTTCAGGGAGGCTGTGACGCTTGCCGACCTGGAAATCGTTCGGATCGTGCGCGGGAGTGATCTTCACAACGCCGGTGCCGAATTCGCGATCGACGTACGAATCCGCGATGACTGGAATTTCCCGGTTCATCAGCGGCAGCATGACCGCCTTCCCGATGAGGCGCTGGTAACGCTCGTCGTCCGGATGAACGGCAACGGCCGTATCGCCGAGCATCGTTTCGGGACGGGTGGTGGCGACAACGAGAAATTCGTTCGAGCCAGTGATCGGATAACGGAGATGCCAAAGCTTACCCGGCCGCTCGACGTGAACCACCTCGAGATCGCTGATCGCCGTCTGGCAGCGCGTGCACCAGTTGACCATGTACGGACCGCGATAGATCAGGCCTTCGCGATAGAGGCGCAAGAAGGCTTCCAGAACGGAGCGATAGAGCTTGGGCTCGAGCGTGAAATGCTCGCGCGTCCAATCACAGGAGGCGCCGAGGCGAACCATCTGCCCTTTGATTGCCCCGCCGCTTTCCGCTTTCCATTTCCACACGCGCCGCTCGAACTCCTCGCGGCCTAAATCCTGGCGGCGCATATTCTGCTTGGCCAGCTCGCGCTCGACGACGTACTGCGTACCGATGCCGGCGTGGTCCATGCCCGGCAGCCAAAGCGTGTGATTGCCCTTCATGCGGTGCCAGCGGACCAGCATGTCGATCTGCGTGTGTTCCAGGAGATGGCCAACGTGAATCGACCCGGTGACATTGGGCGGCGGAAGCGCGATCGAAAACGCCTGGCCGTCGCCGGTGTTTTCCGCGCGGAAAATCTTCTCGTCGAACCAGACCTTGGCCCAGCGCTCCTCGATCTCCTGCGGTTCGTAAGCCTTGGGAATTTCCCGGGGCATGGCGTCCTATGGACTCGAAATTTACGCGGAAGCTAAACAATCAATATACGGGGAGCGCGCGGAGGGCGTCAATTGGAGGAATTCGCACCGGCTGGAAGTGGGGGAGGCAAAAACGCTGAAGGGAATTTGCCGCGAACTCTTGCCGGACCACTTTGGCGAAGATGTCTTTCGCGGCCCGGCAGGGCGACTCACAGATTATGGCGAGACTTTATTCTTCTCTTTCCCAGACAACCTTGCATGAAACCAAGGCTTTCGCGCGAGCGCCGGTGCCGCCGATCGGCTGCGGCTTGGTCACGACCGTGAGCCTGTCGCCGTCGAGTTGAAATTTCCGTCGCTGTTCGGTGCCGGTCCACAGCTCGTACCAGGCGACGTCCACATTGGTGATCAGATACTCCCCTTCGACGCGAAATTTTCCGGTATAAGCCAGCATTGATTTCCAGAGTTCGGAAAGATCGGCGTCGCTGGTGGGAACTTTTTTGCGGTCGCCATGGCCGCCAATACTGATGGTCATCATGCGCTGCCACGGAGTCAGGATTAGGTAGCCCTTGGGATTTTTTGTGTTATAGACCTCGGTCTTTCCGTCGTGCATCACCGTGGCCTCCGAGGAAACAAGCTTCCACACCCCGATCACCGGATTTTCTTCTGCCCGTTCATCCAACGGCTCTCGTACGATTTCTTCAACGCACTCTTCTACGGACATGGCTTTCTCCTCAGATTTTATGAACGCGTCTTGAATTTGGGCCGGGTAAAACGGCGAATCCTGTCGGGGCTGCATCGCGGCGACGGCTATAACCTGCTGCTGACTCGGCGGCGATATCGGACTGATTTTCTGCTGGCCCACTAGCTGCGGTCCCGTGGTGGGCAAGCCTCATGCCCGTGCGAGAACTCTGGCCGCCGAGAATCGCTGCGTCGTAATCCTCGACAGCGCCATGGTCTCAATCCGCCTCGCCGCAGTCGCTGGTACACAAGTTTCAATTTGAACCTTACTGTTGTACTCCGGGGCACATCAAGGCGCCGGCGCAAGGATGGTTGTTTACCGGGCGAGGTGGTGCCTGCAATTGCATTCGCCACTGGATGCGGTAAGCGACAACGAAATGACTATGGCTTTTTGGTCATTTCGTTCTGCAGCAGGCTTTCTACTAGCGGCTTCAGCAATCCCTGCGAGAGGAGCTCCTCAAGCTGTGGCTGAAGCCTTTCAAGGACCTTTTGCACCACTGCGTCCACCGTTTCGGGATCAGCGGCGCGCGGTTCCTGATGCGGCGCCGATGAATTCATATCAGCGATGAACGACGGCGGCGGAGTGAGGAACGGAATGTGAGCGAGCGCCTCGCGATTCGGCGGCGGCATCGTCGGAACGCGCTCCTCGGTTTCGCCGTCAGATAGTGATTCAGCGTTATCGGACGGCGCCTGCACGGAAAACTCAGTAGCTTGGGTCGGCGCAGTAACTGGCGCGGCGGCGGCCGCTTCCGAAGGCGGCGCAATGAACGAATGCAGCGGAGTGGTTTCCTCGGCGGGCGCGCCGTACAGCGATGGACCGCTGGCATCTTCATCCACTAGCGTCGGCTCCGGCGTGACGTGCACGGGGGGCGGCTCCACGAGTGCGGGGTCCTTGAACGCGAGCGATGGCGCAGAGCTATCCTCATCGATTTCGATGTCGCGCCCCGAAACCGCGGAACTGCCAGCGGCCTGTTCCATCGAGTCCCGATGTTCCGGGGCCGGTGCGGAAATCGGCTCATGTTCGGACTCATCGGCGAAAAAGGATTGCCCATCTTTCGGATCAACCTGGTATTCCTCTGCCCGGTCGTCCGATTGCAAATGCGGCTCCGCAGAGGAGACCGTCACTGGCGACGTTACCGGCAATGCAGACGAGGTGACTCTGGCTGATTCATCAATCGCATGAATCGAATCTTTGCTGGGTTCCGTGCCGGCTTCAGACGCCTCTTGCGCTCGTAGCTGCTCGCCGTTCAATGCGTCCATCCAGCCGCCGGCCACGTGTCCAGCATCGGCTGACGCAACTGCGTCCAGCCAGTGGCCGCCAGCCGAAGTCGAATTGGACTCGGGCAACGCCTCTGATCGGGCATTGGCCTCGTGCATCGGGCAGTCCCCGACAGGTGACTCCGGTTCCGGAACTGTCTTTAGCTTCAATTTTTCCAGAACTTCGGCCGCGCTAGCTACCGCTTCAGGCGCGACTTCTGGTTCCGAATCCTCGACTTGCCGCAATGAAAACCCCGACGAAGTGCTCGACGTATCGTTATTCGCGGCTGGCTTCATTTCCTCCATTGGCTCGGGGACAGTTACACGGCGCGGAGGATAGTCTTTTTCAGACGGAAAGCTGATCGGAGCTAGATCATCCATGGATGGAATGGCGGGCTTGTTGGCCACGTCCGCCGGGATTTCCAGATCCATGGCCGTGCGGCGCCAACCCTTGGAAGTCGATTGCTCGTCCTCGTCTTCATCATCTTCGCTGGCGCGCGAGTTCGGAATGGCAACGGGTCCTTTTCCAAACTCCTCGACATCAACATCCTCATCCGCGGGCTGTGGACGGACTCCTTTGCCGAATCCGTACACCAGCGCGGCCTCTTCGGGAGAAGGTTCGGGAAATTCGGGAAGAGGTTTTGGCTCGGGGCGCGCCGAAAGATCGACAGTTGGGATCGGCTCCGGCGGGGGAGCCGCCTTTGCTTCCTTGGCTTTAGCGAGTTCCGCGGCAACCCGAGGATTTTTCTCCAGCGCCGAGGTCACCATGGCAATCAGCGGATCAGGCGGCACAAAGGGCTTTTTCAGGACGCCGTCCGCGCCCACGCGGCGGGCTTCCTTTTCGTCCAACGGATCGAAAGCGCCAACCAGCAGTATCACCGGCACATGCGCGAAGCGTTCGTCCTTCTTTACAAATTCGCACACCTCGTACCCGTTGCGAACGGGCATGAAGATGTCTGCCAGGACTAGATCGGGATCGAGGTCGGGGATCCGCCGTACAGCAGCTTCTCCGTTGCCAACCGAGACTACGCTGATGCCGCGCTCTTCTAGCGCGAGCGAGACCATCTTCTGGATATTTGCGTTGTCGTCTGCAACCAAAATCTTCGGCACGGATGTCCCCTGGCGATGCGGTCCCCGCGGACGGCCCGGCGCCCGCGTGCAGCTCTATTGCAACATTACACAAGGGGAGCGTCAACGAAGTCCACAGAGGTGGGTGCTACAGTCGTCAGTAGGGGGTTTAACGCAAACTACCAGGGAACTATCTTGTGAAGCCCGTGCTTTTTCTTGCTCGAAGACTCTGTTTTCGGGTCATTTTTGCTCGCCTTGGGCTTAGCGGCGGCTTGGCCCGTCGCGGCAGCTGAAGACGACGATGCCGCTGGCTGGCCAGGCTTTGCCGCAGCTGTTGCGGGCGCACGCGTAGCCGGTGCGGGGTCGGACGATGCGGCTGCAGTCCCAGCGGCTGCGGAACTTGAGACGGCACCTGTACCAGGGTCCGAACCCACGCCAGACAGCACGCTCGGGCCAGAGGTCGCAGGAGCGGGCGTCGCGGCCGGAGCGGCCGCAGCCGGTGCGGCACTGTCGCTCCCGGAGTCGGCTCCGCCCGTGGAGACGATCTGCGCGCCTACGCCGGTGGTCGGGGAATCCTCTACTTCAGATTGTGGCTCGGCTGTGATCGGAACGGCGTCGCCGGACGCATCGTCCGAATTGCTGGCGGTGGCAGGAACAGCCGCAACAGTAAACGCTGGCCCCGGAGCATTGCGCTTCAGAACATCCGTGGCAGAAATCGCATCATCCGGCGGGTTCAGATTTGGCTGCCCCACTTGCGCGGCATCCACCATGTCCGGATGGGAAAACAGAATCTCCTTGGGCCACCTCATCACGAAAAGCTCGCGGTTTTTCTTCTCGAAGCGCTGGTCTTGTTCCATGCGCGCGAGCGCATGCGGATCGGCTGCAGGGATGGACATTCCCATCGATTTCAACTCTGCTCTGGCACTGGCGGCGTGTTCCGACAGCGGATAATCGCGCACGATGCGGGTATAGCACTTGGACGCGTAATCGGCCCAATGGTTCTTGTCATCTTCATTTTTCGAATACTTCTTAGCGATCATGTAGATGTTGCCCAGCATCCATAGGGCATCATCGGAGTTGCTATATAGCGGATAGCGCTCGACGACCTCCGTCAGGCGCGCGGCAGACGCGGGATAGTCCGGCTTCAGATAATAAAAACGCCCGATCTTGTATTCGCCGTCGGCAATCACTTCCTGGACGTTGCGCAGATCCTGGCTCGCCTTGGTGTCCAGGGGACTCTGCGGATATTTCAGCAGGAAATTTTGAAATTCGATTTCGGCGGAATCCGCTTCGCTTGGATCGCGATCGGATTTCAGCATCATCCGGTAGTGGCACATGGCCACTTGCATCTGCGCGTACTGCGCTTCGTCGAGAAACGGAAAGAAGACGATGAAGCTCTTGTACGCGTCAATCGCCTGTGTGAGATTCCCTACTCCGCCTTCCTTGTAAAAAGAATCCGCAATCGCCAGCTTGGCCTTGGCCAGGTATTCGCTGTCCGGGTAAGTGTTGATCAGCGTTTGCAGCTCGAGGCGTGCTTCGGTGTATTTCGAATGCTTCAGCGAACTCAGCGCGCGCTCGTACAGAATCTTGTCCGGTTCCGCGGCCGATTCTATATTGGTGCTCTGCGCGTTTTTCTGTTTCTTGTGCTTTTCCTTGATGACCTTGATCTTTTGAGTGCCGTACGCGGACGCGCCCAGTGAGCCGGCCATAGCCGCGACCAACAGGATTATCAGGCAATGGCGATTCTTGATCATAGCTCGTCCCATAGTGTTTATACCCGCTGGCGCAAAGCGTTGGTCGCCGCACTTTTCATTTCGCGAGTGGCAGCCGCGGAATCGGGCGTGTGGAAGATCGACGTTCCAGCGACGAAGGTGTTGGCGCCCGCTTGAGCCAACTCGGCCACGTTCTCGAGATCGACCCCGCCGTCGACCGCGATTCTGTAGTCCGCATTATAGCGTGCCCGCCACTCGGCTAGTTGCCGAATTTTAGTGAAAGCGATGGGGATGAATTTCTGCCCCCCGAAGCCCGGATTGACCGACATTACCAGGACGGTATCAACCTTCCCAAGCACGTCCGAAAGCATCACAACCGGGGTGGAAGGATTGATCACCGCGCCTGCTTGCGCGCCGCATTCCCGGATCATGGCAAGGGCACGATCCAGATGCGGCGTCGATTCCTGATGGACTAACACGCGATCCGCTCCCGCGCGCACAAACTCCTCGATGAAACGTTCGGGCCGGTCGATCATGAGATGCACGTCCAGGGGCAGGCGGGTTGCTTTGCGCAGCGAAGCGACCACTGGAAGGCCAATCGAGATATTGGGGACGAACTGGCCATCCATTACGTCCACGTGAATTACGTCCGCTCCGCCCTGCTCCACGCCTCGGAGTTCCTCGCCAAGCCGGCTGAAATCGGAGGCCAGGATTGAAGCGGCGATCTCAATGCGTGCGTAGGTCATAGCGATCTCGCGGATTCTAGCATAGCGGAATCGGTTCCTGGCAAAAGCACAGCCGCAATTCTATTCCGCCACTTGAAGTTCAATGGGCGTGGTGGAATCGACCCGCCTTCCGCGTGCCGGCGCTTGGTCCAACACCGTATCTCGCCCGGCGCCGGAAGACGCGGCTGGCACCACCTTGGCGATTTTCAGTCCGGCAGCGGATAACTTTGCAGCCGCCTCCGCGTAAGGAAGGCCAGAGAGCGCCGGCATCACGTATGCCTTAGGCCGCGGCCCGAGCGTTACCAGCATATTCACGTGAGGGTTGATCGCGCCCGCGGACCCAGGGGCGGGATCCTGTTCAAGAACAGTGTCGGCGTCCGTGTTGGGTAAATACAAGCTGGAAACCTCGCCAGCCTGTAAACCATCGCGAAGCAGCAGAACCTGCGCGGATCGCACGCTAGCCTCTTCCAGCTCCGGGACGGTCACCTTTTGCGGGCCAAGGCTCAAAACGACGTGGGCGTGCTGCCCAACTTTTACGTTCATATTTGGCAGGGGGCTCTGCCGCACGATGGCGTCCACGGGATAGTGGCTGTAGATGCGATCCTCGACCATGATGCCCACGCCGCGCCCCTGCAGCATCTGCGTGGCCTGGTTCACCGCAACGCCAACCAGATTGGGCATCACCACTTCCCTGCCGCGTATGGCGATGCGCATCGCGGTAAGTGCGCTCAGAAACGCCACGGAGGCGAGAATGAACGCCAGCATCGACATGCGCAAAACCCAGCGAAATCGCTCGCGAAGAGTCATGGCAGTGGGACCGCGCGGTACACTCTGGCTAGCTTGCCGAATCGCAGCAGCAGTTGCAAGCGCGGATTTCTAGAAGCGAAAAGATGCGAAATTATTTGATACGGGATGTTCCGGTTGGAGCGGTAGCCGGTGGTTTGTTTTCTATGAGTTACGCATGTTTCTACTCGATTGACTGTTCCGGGTACGTTCGCACCATTGGTCACGCGCATTCTGGCGAAGTGCGAAAAACGGACCTCGCCGGATTCCAAGAGCACGCGCGGCGGGCGCGATGCCGCCTCAGGACGCGAGTCCTGGTTCGGTTCGCTATTAGAAAACTGGAAGTTGCTAATTGGCAAAGGGTTAGCTTGCGCGCTACTCGACACGTCTTCGCGATTAGGTTTTGCGAGCTGCGATGCACCGACTTCGCGCGGCGGGCGCGAAGCCAACGGTAGTGCACTGATGGCCAAATTCATCGCGTTCCTCCTCCTATCGCGCCCACTGACGACCACGCGGGCCGTTTGCCGCCGATCGTAATTCAATCTGCGTTGCTTGCGCTCGGCCGCTCTCGCGCAAGCAACAAAAACAATTCACGGTAGCATGGCTATGAAGTGCGGTCGAGGTTCAATCTGACGGCGTACCTACTTTCCCAAATCGGGAAATGAATACGGAAGATCCGCAGCCTTCGCGAGAAGCTGTAAAAGGCGCGGCAAGCGCAGGACAGAAGCACAGACTTGCCGAACGCGTCGTGCGCGGACAGTAGGTGAGCGCCGCTCGGAGTGCGTCGCGGAGAGTGCGCCAGCCCATGAACTTTTCCACTACGACTTTGGCTGGATGTATAACATGGGGGACCCAGGTACCCCATCTCCGGGCTGCGTTAATTAAATGAGCTGATAACCGGTTTGTTGACATTTCGGATTAAGATGTCGCGCGACATTCCTCGCAGCACGGGTCTTCAATGACGCTATGGTTGACCTACAAAGCGAAGAAATTCATTTCCCCACTCTTGTTGGCGAGCGTGCTTTTGTGCTCTCCGGCTCCGGCTGTCGCGCAGACGAACACCGCTGGGACGATTCGAGTCGAGTCCAACGAAGTGTTCGTTCCCGTGCTGGTGGTGGACAGTCAGAGGCTGCAAAAGCTTGAGCACATGAATTATTTGGTCTTTCAGCACGATCTCGACGACGGCGATTTTCAATCTTTGGAGAGTTTGGCCGTACCGGGTCTCCTTCTCAAGGACTTTACGGTTCTCCAAGACGGAGAGCCGCAACGAATGGTAAGCGTTATTCCCGAAGGGCAGAGACAGGAGCCGATCATCGCGGACAATCTGGGAAAGTATAGAGAATATGTAGGTGTTGGAGGCGGGGCTTGGACCGTGCCACTGTGGGAGAGCTATGGGTCACCGTGGACCCCGGTCGCTGAAAGTCCTTCTTTTTCGGGATACGCGATTGGATTTATGCCTCCGCCCTCGTCAGATGGCAGCTGCCATAAACTTCAGGTCCTGGTTGATCGCCCTAACTCGCTGGTGTTCTCTCGAAATGAGTATTGTCAGCCGTCCAGTCAGGCAGCCGACCCTCTGCGGGGAACACCGCTGGGAGAGCGAATCGAGTCCGATCTAGGAAAGGACATGCGCAACCAGCTTACGCTGAAGCTGGCCGCGACTCCCTTGTTCGCAGATAACAGCTCGGTACCAGCGCGTGTCGTGCTCGACTACGCGCCTACCTCTAATCCCCTGATGGCTGACTGCAACTACAAGCCTGAACCTATCGGCATAATAGGCACACTTTTGGACCGGAGTGGGCAAGAAATCCTTCGCTTCAGCGACGAAGCCGTGCGGGAGGATGATAACTCTCTCGCCACTAAACTGTGGTCGAAACTGGGCAGCGACTTTTTGTTCGATGAGTGCTACTTCTACGCTCCCATCCGCTACGAGACGCAGATCGAGATAGCTCCCGGCCAGTACCATCTTGAAATCGGCTTCATGGATGGCCGGAAGTTCAGCCGAGCCGTCGCGGAGTTAACCGTGCCGAGCTATCCCGGCGACCAGCTCAGCATCAGCGGAATCGTGCTGGCCAGTAGATTCCGCGACCTGCAATCGCAGCCGCCACGATTGCCAATCGGGGCAACTTCAACGTATTTCCGTGACGCTCCAACAGTGCAGGCAAGGTCTGTAACAGCCCTACCTGAGAAGTATCTTCCGCTCATCACGAAAGGCATTGAGGTCACGCCCACCGCGAACGTCCGCTTCAAAAGAAAAGGCCAGTTTTATTTTTATGTCCAGGTATACGAGCCGCCGAATTCCGCGGCACAGCAGCCGTCCGTCAACCTCAACTTACGCATCGTTAGTGACGAAACGAACGAAGTCGTAAGGCAACTCCAGCCGGTTAATGCAGCGCCGTATGAGGTGCCCAACAGCCCCATTATTCCCATTGGCGGCGGGGTCCTGATCGCCAACCTACCCAAAGGCACCTACGAACTCCAAGCGCAAGCGACTGATTCCACGGGCGCGACCACCCCTTGGCGATCCGTCGCTTTCGCCGTTGAATAATCCATTGACCGACTCAGGAGTAATAGAATTGACAGGGCCGATTGGATCGGGCAACTCCCGCGCTTCCGCCCAAAGGCAATCCTGAGAAACCCGTCATGACACGCGCGGGAGGAAGAAGCCTGTGTGGCGGCGGTGATCGTCGAATGCCGCGCCGAATTCGCGAGTAAGCAGCGCCTCTTCGAGGTGCGCTTTGTAAATCAGCGACAGCAGGATCAACAGGAACGCGAGGACAGCGCGATACGTGCCGACAGCCAGCGCCGTTCCGGCCAGCGCCACCAGAATTCCGGTGTAGATCGGGTGGCGGATGCGGGAATAGGGCCCGCTGCGGATCAACTGGTGATCCTCGCGAATGGCCACGCTGCCGCTCCAGAACCGCCCGATGTGATTGCGGGCCCAGATGGCGAATCCGATTCCGGCGGCGGTGAGCAGTAGGCCGAGGATCGCAATCTCATACGACTGCGGCACGAATCTCCGATTCAAAACCCCGAACCAGCGCGAGTCGGAGATGAAGAGAATCAGAGAGACAACGATCAGCAGAAGATAGGACAACCGCTGCCAAACCGACTCCCCGCTGCGCATTTTATTCACGCTGCGGGCGGCAACGATCCAATAGACAAGGAAAACGAGCCAGAGAATTTGGAACGCCGCCCCCAAAAAGAACGCCATTGCGGATGCCTCTTCCCGTGCACAGCCTCGCGATGCGACCAATATAAGTCCAAATTCCAAATTGGCGCTTGCGATTCTTGGGCTCCGCGCGTAAATCTGATGTCCCGATGAGAAAATCCCCGAAAAAGGCGCGCCTGGGCGACGCCACGCTGGCGATCCACGCGGGCGAAGAACGCACCGGCGTGGCCGTGCCGGTCGGCGTGCCGATCGCACGCACGTCGAACTTCACGTTCGAGAGCACGGAACAGATGAAGCTGCTCTCCGAAGGCAAGACTTCCGCGTACATTTACACGCGCAACGGGAATCCGACGTTGGCCATCGCCGAAAAAAAAATAGCGGCGCTCGAAGGCGCCGAAGCCGCCGTGGTGACGGCATCGGGTTCGGCGGCTATTTCTGGGGCTCTGCTGTCGATGCTGCGCGCCGGCGACGAAGTGATCGCCACGCGCCAGATTTATGGCGGCAGCTACCGGCTGCTGCGGGATTTTCTGCCGAAATGCGGAATCACCGTTCGATTCGTGGAGGCCGATCTCGCCGGAATCGAGCGTCTGGTGAGCCCGCGAACGAAAGTGCTGTACGTTGAAACGCCGACGAATCCGACGCTCCGTCTGGTGGACCTGCGCAAAGCTGCGGCGTTCGCCAAGGAGTGGGGCCTCGTCTCGATGGTGGACAACACGTTCGCCAGCCCGGTGCTGCAAAAGCCTTGCAAGCTTGGGTTCGATGTGGTCCTGCACAGTGGCTCGAAATATCTGTCCGGACATTCCGACGTAATCGCCGGAGCGGCGGCGGGCAGCGCCGCTCTGATCCGCCAGATTCGCGGAACGATCGTCGAACTGGGCGGCACGATGGATCCGGAAGCGGCCTTCCTCTTGATTCGTGGCATGAAAACACTCGAAGTGCGCGTGGAGCGCCAATGCCAAACGTCGATGAAGGTAGCCCGCTTCCTCGAGAAGCATCCCAAAGTGGCGCGCGTGCATTATCCCGGACTGCCGTCGCATCCGGACCACGCTCTGGCCAAACGCCAAATGAGCCGATTCGGGGCAATGATGGCGTTTGAGTTGAGAGGAGGCCCCAAAGCCAGTCTGGCCGCCGCGCGGCGTTTTTGCGACCGGGTGCAACTATTTCTTCTGGCTGCGAGCCTTGGAGGTGTGGAATCCCTGGTAGTCCTGCCGATATACACGTCGCACGTAAATATGTCCGCTGAAGAACTGCGTGCCGCGGGCGTTCAGCCCGGGACAGTGCGAATGTCCGTTGGCCTGGAAGACGCAAACGATTTGACCGACGATCTACGCCAGGCGCTGGCATAATCGGCTAAAAGGGACGTCAGGCATCGAGAGGGTTCCAGCCGGGCCAACTGAGGAGCTAGAATAGCCGACGATGTGCGCCGCTGCGTTGCATATGTTCGGCTCCGGCGCAGTTCTGGTTCTAGTACTCTTTGGTCAACGAGTCTAACGTTCGGTCCATTGACCTCGGCCTAAGTCCTTCGTAAGATGCCGGCTACCGCAGGGCGGAGCCGCGGTAGGGCTTCCATCCCGTGGGTTGGAATTTCGGCTCCGAATTTGCACAACGGTACGCTGAACGGCTGGGAATAGAGCATTTGATACAGAGATTATGAGTAAGCGCAAAACAGCAATTTGGGCGATTTTGGCGGCTGCGTTGTTTGCCGTCGCAGGATGCAACGACTCGGCAAAGGTGGTCAGGGTCCAACCTCCCGCCTTGCCGCCGTCGGCTGCTCCGGCGTATGCCTCCGTTACGCTGCCCTTGCCCGCGAACCTCGCGTATCAGGCGCCCATCTCGGAAGATCCGAGACCGCCTGTCGATATTCTTGTCGCCGAGGTGCAGGCGAACTACGACCTGGGCATGCAGGAAGAAAGCGCCGGGAACAACGAACAGGCGCAGACTGACTTCGATCACGCGGTGAAGCTGATCGTCAAGAGCGGCTTCCAGGCTGGCGCCGACCCGCGGCTTTCCAAGCTCTTCGACGAACTGGGCGAAGAGGTGAGCCCGGATGAAATTAACGCCGCGGTCGCGGACGATCAGGCACAGACGCAGGCTCCCGTGCCGCCCGCGCCCATTGACGAAATTGATGATCTGTCACTTCCAGCCGGCGACCCGCGTCTGGCGATGAAGGCCGAAGGGGAATTGATCCGCGTCCGCCACGATCTGCCGCTCACCGTCAACGATTCCGTTCTCCGTTATGTGAGTTTCTTTACCACGCCTCGCGGGCGCGCGATCGTGGAGCGCGGATTGGAGCGCGGCGGCCGCTACGACGCAATGATTCGTGGCGTGTTGAAACAGGAAGGCCTGCCGCAGGACTTAATCTATCTGGCGCAGGCAGAGAGCGCCTTTCAGCCCGACGCCGTCTCGCGAGCTGGCGCGCGCGGGATTTGGCAATTCATGCCCTTCGACGGCGAAAAATACGATCTAGACCGCACCTATTGGACCGACGAGCGCAGCGATCCCGAAAAAGCCACGCACGCCGCGGCGCAATATCTGCGCAATCTCTACGGAATGTTCGGCGATTGGTATCTGGCCATGGCTGCGTACAATTCGGGCCCGCTGACGGTGGCTCGCGCGGTGGAGCGCACAGGATACGCGGACTATTGGCAATTGCAGAAAATGCGCGCTCTTCCGTTGGAAACGCAGAATTACGTTCCTATCATCATCGCGCTGGCGCTGGTTTCCAAGGACCCCGCTTTGTACGGCGTGCAGGTCGATCCCTCGAAGCCGATGCTGGCGGACCCAGTAAAGCTCGATCATCAGATCAGCTTGAATCTGGTGGCCGATGCCTCGGGAGCAGACGTCGAGGATTTGCGCCTGCTCAACCCGGAATTGCTCCGCGGATTGACTCCCAGCGATCCTGGATTCGTACTGAACCTTCCCGCCGGCACGAAAAAGACATTCGAGGAAAACATTCAGCAGGTTCCCGAGGATAAATGGACCAGCTGGCGCTTATATTCCGCGGCTAACGGCGAGACGTTGCCGGGAATCGCGCGGCACTTTCGAGTGACCGTGGCCTCGTTGGAAGCGGCCAATCACTTGGAAGCGCACGCCGTTGTTCCAGCCGGTTTTGAACTCAACATTCCGGCGCCTCCTCCGAGAGCTCGCCTGATCCACTACCGCGTGCAGCGCGGCGACACTTTGGAACGGATTGCCGACAGATTCGATGTCAGCGTGGAAGAACTGAAGCGCTGGAACCACATTTACGGGAATCACGTGCGCCGCGGCGCGCGGCTGCGCATCTATGCCGGCAGCTTAGCGGAAGAAGATTCGCGACGGGAACGTTCGGCGCACGAAGAGCGGCCCGAGCCGCACTACGTTGCGGCGCGGAGTTCGGACAAACTCTCGCATCACGTGCGCGCTGGCGAAACTTTGTATTCCATCGCGCGTCAATATCAAACCACCGTTTCGGATCTGCGCCAGTGGAATCCATTTCTTGCCGATCGCGGGCTTGAGGCGGGCGACGTCCTAAGCATCGAGCGCTGAACTTGGCACATCGCAACCCTCTGAAGTAGAAAGCCTTACAAAGAAGTCCAGCCTCCTCGACAGACCCTCGCCGCGCAACTATCAGAGACTTTCCCGAAAACCGCAGTTTGGCTCCGTTTCCGATTCCTTTCCGGCTTGACAAACTTCCGAGAACCCGCTTATATGCAGCCACGGCCTGAGAGGCTGTTCAATCGCCCCCGAAATAGGGAGGAGTACATGTTCTACCTCAAAATGAACGACGAAGACGACGACGAGCTGCCCGGCTGGGATGAAGAGGAAGAAGGGCAGGAACAGCAGCCCGAAGTCGTGGAAGTGGAAGAAATAATCGTCGAAGAGGAACCCGCGGAAGAAGAGGAGGCCGAAGCTCCTCGTCCGGCTCCGGTGCGCCATCCCGCTGCGAAGGCTAAGCCCGCGAAAGCCAAGAAGCCGGCCCCTAAACCGAAAAAGAAATCCAAGGCCAAGCCCAAAAGTAAGTCCAAAGCAAAGTCCAAGAAAGCGGCTGCGAAGAAAGTGGCGCGCCGCAAGAAGCGATAGCCCCGCCGCGCGCACCTTCTCATTTATTTCGAGTCGAGTATTTGACGCGTTCCTGAAAATTGCCGCCTGCGCCAGCATAGGGTGCGGGCGGCATCTTTATTTTAGGCGCCGCGTTTTGGTCCGGATCGGTACAGCTACGAGGCACGCGCTTAGCTTCCTCCATCTAGTTCGCACTACATTTTTCGTTGCGATCTTTTACTTGCGGGAGCGCCTTCGCATCGTTAGCATACGCGCTCGATGCCGTTGGCCCTCGAACAGATCCGGAGAATGCGGGGAGGCGCCCAATCGCATTTGATGCGTTGCGCGGACGGCGGCTATTACGTGGTGAAATTCTGCAATAATCCGCAGGGCGCGCGCGTTCTGGCGAACGAATTGCTCGGGAGCAGATTAGCGGCGCGGCTCGGGCTCCCCACACCGGAGGTTGCGGTCGTGGAGGTCCGCGAGCATCTGATCGAACATACCGACGATCTGGTGATCCAGCTAGGGCGCGGGCACGCGCGTTGCCAGGCGGGATTGCAATTTGGCTCCCGATACCCGGGCCACCCGGCCGAGACGGTGGTGTACGATTTCCTGCCGGACGAGCAATTACGCGAAGTCGCAAATTTGGCCGACTTTTGCGGCATGTTCGTCTTCGACAAATGGACTTGCAATACCAACGGCCGACAGACCATCTTTTTTCGTTCGCCGGGCGAGACCAGCTACCGGACCCAAATGATCGATCAGGGATTTTGCTTCAACGCTTGCGAGTGGGATTTCCCGGACGGCCCGCTGCGTGGCATTTACGCGCGTCATCGCGTGTACGAAGCGGTGCGCGGGATCGATTCGTTCGAGCCTTGGCTGACGCGCGTCGAGATGCGCATGGATGAATCGGTGGTGGGTGAAGCCGCCGGCGATATTCCGCCGGAATGGTACGGGTGTGACACCGACGGGCTGGAGCGCATGCTGCAGCACTTGCTGCGCCGCCGCCGCTTGGTGCGCGACTTAGTGGTTCAGGCCTGGAAATCTTCGGCACAGCCTTTTCCAAACTGGAAGTGAGACATGGCAAACGAACAACTTGAGGCGCTCCGCTATCGGATTCTGCGTTATACACCCAATCTGGTCCGCGATGAATGGATCAACGTTGGCGTGCTGCTGGAGCAGGTTCCATCTGAATCCGCGATCGCGGGCGAGCCCGCTGTACGCCGCGCTGTACGCCTGCTCGACGACGAATCGGAGTTTAAGCGCTTGCGCCGTCTGCACCCCTCCGCGGACGAAACCCTGCTGCGGAACCTCGGTCCGGACTTCGAAGCGCGGCTGACCGGCCCGGAAAAAGAAGTCAGAGAGTATCTGACCAAGCTGGACCAAATGCTTTCCAATGTCTTGCAATTCAGCCCGCAGCACGCCGTGCTGGCGGACAATTTCGAAACTGAATTGGATCGGCTATACGATGAAAACGTTGCGGTGCCGACTGGCACTTCCGGCATCATGGAAAACACCAGGAAATGGATTCGCTCGCGCCTGAACGACATTTTCAAGCGCCGCCGCATTCTTGCCAATCTGGAGCGCGCCGTGCGCGTGCAGGAATTTACCCAACCGGGCGATCCGTTCCGCATCGACTATGCCTATCGCTACAACGGAACCCGCGGGTACTTGCACGCCGTCGCGCTGGGGCGCGATTACTCTCCGGCCAAGGTTTATGCCTACACCGCCGAACGCATCCGCGCGAAATCGCCGCACGCCGAATTCACTGCCATCACCGAAGTCCCGCCCTCCAGGGAAAATCGCCGGCACGAGTTCGTTATGCGCCTGTTTGAGGACCAGCGCATCTCTATTCTTCCTCTCAGCGGCGTCGAAGCCTTCGCTGAATCCTTGCGCCCGCGCTTGCGATAATCTCGCTCTCTCGCCGGGCCGGGCCGCGCACGACACTTCTCGTGATGACATTCAAGATGGGTACTGGGTCCGTTTGAATTTTTGACTGCTTGTGTCACGATCAAGAAAACTCAAACCGACTCACTACGCAAGAATGCGCTGATTTGATTCTTTCCTCCAATTTTGCTATGTTGCATTTTAGCAATTCCCCCGGAGTACGAAGGTGAAACGTCATGCGGCGAAGGGCGTGCATATCTCTCGCTTGCCACATAAGTCTATGACTAAAAAAGGCTTAGCTTCCAACACAAAAGTCAAGGCAGCTCCCCCCGATCCCAACGCGCAAGCCAAACACCAGCAATTGAAGGGCTACGAAGAGGCGCTGAAGCAATTCCAGCAACAGAAATGGTCTCGCGCCAAAGAGCTGTTTGAGCGCGTGGTGGACGGCCCCGCAAGGGACTTGGCCGAACGCGCTCAGGTGCACCTGCGCGTCTGCACCCAGCGCATCGCGCCCACGCCCGTAGCCACGCCAAAATCCGCCGAAGATCATTACACGCAGGGCGTAGCATTAATGAACATGGGCCGGTGGGACGAAGCGCGCGATCACCTCGATCGAGCGCGCAAGGCTGCTCCGAAGGCCGATCACATCGTGTACGCCATTGCTGCTCTCGACTGCCTTACCGGCGAAGCCGATGCCGCAATGGAAAATCTGAAACTGGCCATCCAACTGCGCCCGGAGAACCGCTACCACGCCCGCAATGACGAAGACTTTTCCTTCTTGCAGGAGGATCCTCGCTTCACCGAGTTGCTTTATCCCGAGCGGGATGGATCCGCTGGCTAGTTCTCTGGGTTTTTCATGAGAGCGGTACCAGAAAAGCGCTCGCTGCCGCTCCGCGTAGTGGCTCTTGGAGGCGGTACCGGCCTCTCCGCCGTTCTCCGAGGACTTAAGCAACACATCGCTGAAAACGGCAGGCCCGATCCGCGGGCTCTCATCTCGGACCTCACCGCCGTAGTTACCGTCACCGATGATGGCGGAAGTTCCGGCCGGTTGCGCCGCGAATATCGCGTCCTTCCCCCCGGCGATATTCGCAACTGCCTGGTGGCCTTGTCACCGGCGCCGAACCTGCTCGGCAATCTTTTTCAGTATCGCTTTCCCTCCGGTGGCGGCCTCGCCGGGCACAGCTTCGGGAATCTCTTCCTGACCGCGCTAACGAATATCACCGGCGATTTCCCCAGGGCCGTGCAGGTATCCGCGCAAGTCCTGGCCATTCGAGGGACGATTTATCCCTCCACAGCGCAAAACGTCACGCTGGAGGCCGAACTTGCTGATGGCACGATCGTTCCCGGCGAAACGAAAATTTCCAAATCTCGAAAGCCGATCGCACGCATACGCCTGGTTCCGCGCCGGGTTCGCCCGCTTCCCGAAGTGGTCCGTGCAATTCGCGCCGCCGACCTGATTCTCGTGGGTCCCGGCTCGCTGTACACCAGTATCCTTCCGAATCTGCTGGTGCCCGGTATTCTCGACGCCATGGTCAAGTCGCGCGCGGCGCGCGTCTACATCGCGAACCTCATGACCCAGCCCGGCGAAACCCGCCACTACACGATCGCGGACCACGTGCGCGCGATGTACGATCACACTCGTCCGGGCCTGTTCGACTACGCGGTGATCAATCGCACGCCGGTGGCTCCGCGTCTGATGCGGCGCTATGCCGCGCAAGGCGCCGAGCCGGTCGATCCCGCCTATAGCGAGCTGGAGAAAATGGGTCTTCGCTGCATATCGGGCGCGCTATTGCGGCAGGATGGAAAAGTCCGCCACCACGAGGCGCGCCTCACCAGGCTTTTGATCGCTTCGTTTATGCGAAGGGGAGTAAAACCGCGGAGCTAGCGGAGTTAGTTTCCGGGCGCGGCAGCATTGGGCGCCGTGTAGCCTTCGCGCGCGTACACGTCCACTTTCTGCTTCTTGCCTTTTTTGTTGCGCAGCAGCATCGGGGTTCCCTGGTCGTCCACGATCTGCACAACGATCTTGTGGTATTTGCCGTCCTGTGGAGTGGACGGTGTAAATCCGAGCGTGTACTGGAAGCGCAGGAACTCCGCTACGGTGTTGAAAACGTCAGGCATTTCTGCCTCAAAGCGTGGGAAAAAAGCATAGCCGCCGGTCAAACGTGAAAAGGTCGTGAGCTGGTTTTTCGCTTGCAGGTAAGCGAGGTCGTTCCCCTGGTTATACAAGTCGAGCACCTCGCCCATCCCCACGCAGAAGATGGTCACTTCGGTTTCTTTCAGCCGGTCGAGAATCTGATCGAGATTGTGCTTGCTGAACGTGTCGTAACCCGAAGCAATCACCAGAATCGATTTTTTCCCTTTTACGTCGCGCAGCTGGTTGAGCGTTTGGTACACGGCGTCAAATAGCACAGCCTCGTGAAACGTTGGAAAGCCGAGACTCTGAATGTCCTGGGCCACTTCGGTCTTATTTTGGGTGAAGTCCTGCACCAGGTGAGTATTCAGATCGAAAGTCTTCAGCGCCACCCAATCCTGCGGCTTCAAGTGGCTTAGGAAGCCCTCGGCCCAATACGCACCGCGCCCGGCGAAGTAGTCTCGGAACATGCTGCTGTACTCCAGCAAAATCACGACGGTGATGGGCGCGTCAGTGGGGCCGAAATTGGTGATCTGCTGCGGCTGGCCGTCGTCAAAGACGCGAAAATTGTCGCGTTTCAATCCGGTTACCAAATTGCCGTCGTGATCGGTCACCGTCGCGTCCACTTCCACCAGGTTGGAATTAACGGTGATAACCGCCTGCGGGGAGGACGGCGGAGGCGCTTGCCTGCTCGAGGACTGGCCGGGAGCAGTTGCGGGCGGCGCCGGCTGTTCCGGCTGCTGCGGCGGGGGAGGGCTCATCGGCCCTTGTTGCTGGGCGAACACCGGCCAAACATTCGGCGGCACGCCGAGCCCGGCGATCAGCACCGCCATCAAAACAATTCGAAACCAGACGCGTTTCCTCACGTTCTCCTTATCCGCACTTCATGCTGCCACGCCATAATTGTCCGGTCAATCGCGCAGTCAATTGCATCTCAGAAAACTCCCGTCACCGCGGGTCCCAGCCGCGCGGCCGCGGAATGGTAAGATTTGAGCGTGACACGCGTTCTCCGGTTTTGAGATTCGCCAGGAGGCCAAAAGGATGTTACCGGGCAGTTGGGGACCAGCCGTCGCAACTGGGATTTGCGGAAGGCATTCGATATTCAATATGCCGGTGTTCGGACGGTGATTCGCCGGCGCGCCAAGATCGTCTGCACGCTCGGCCCGGCCACGTCTTCGAAGGAAATGATCGAACGCCTGATGCGCGCGGGAATGGACGTGGCAAGGCTGAACTTCTCCCATGGCTCGCACGCGGAACATGCACGGCACATGACGCTGATCCGCCGCGCCTCGGCGAAGTTCCAGAAGCCGATCGGCATCCTCGCCGATCTGCAAGGACCCAAAATCCGCACCGGATCGCTCGAAAGCGGTCTGCCGATACCACTGCGATCCGGACAGCAATTCATCATCACCACCAGAAGTGTGGCCGGCACTCCCGAGCGGGTGACCACCACATTCCGACCGTTGCCGGATTCCGTGCGGGAGGGCGACCAGATTCTGCTGAGTGACGGTGAAATCGCGTTGCGCGTGATTTCCGTACGCGGCGCCGAGGTAATTTGCCGGGTGGTCAACGGCGGGGTTCTGAAGGAGCATCAGGGCATCAACTTGCCGGGCGTGAAACTCGATGTGCCTTCCCTCACGCCGAAAGACCGCCACGATCTGGAATTTGCGCTGGAGCTCGGCGCGAATTTCATCGCTTTGAGCTTCGTGCGGACGTCGGCCGATGTGCGCGCGGCCAAAGCGGCCATCGCCCGCGCGGGTAAAACCACGCCGGTAATCGCCAAGATCGAGAAGCCGGAAGCGATCGAGCACCTCGACGAAATTTTGCGCACCGCCGACGGGGTGATGGTGGCGCGAGGCGACTTGGGCGTGGAGATGAGCCCTGAAAAGGTGCCGGTGGCACAGAAGGAAATTATTTCACGGGCCCGCAACGCGCTGATCCCGGTAATCACCGCCACGCAGATGCTCGATTCCATGGAAAAGAATCCGCGGCCGACGCGCGCGGAAGCTTCGGACGTGGCCAACGCCGTTTTTGACGGAAGCGATGCGCTGATGCTTTCCGGCGAAACGGCAGTGGGAAACTTCCCCATCGAATCGGTGGAGATGATGGACCGCATCATCCGTGAGGCGGAATCAAGCGTGCTGGAATTGCCGCGGCCGGCGCGCTTCGGAGAGCTGCGAATCGGCGAGACCGTTGCCGAAGCGATCTGCCATGCCGCGGAAGAATTGCGCATGTCCGCGGTAGCCGTCTTCACCGAGAGCGGATTTTCCGGGCGGCTGGTCTCGAAGTACCGGCCGCGCGCCCCGATCGTGGGATTTTCGCCCAATCAGGAAACGCGACGACGTCTGAGCCTCTATTGGGGCGTCTATCCCCGGCGCATCCATCGCATACGCTCCATCGACCATTTGGCAGCTACCGCCGAAGCTCGGTTGCTCGAAGAAAAAGTGGTGAAGCGCGGGGATATCGTCGGAATCGTGGCTGGCACACCGCTGGGGGCGCGCGGCACCACGAACATGATGCGCTTGATGACGATGGGAGAAAACGCGCCGCGAAAAGCTAAAAGCAAACAGCGCGCGGGCGGAACGAAAGCCAGAAGAAACCCCTAATTTACCCAGTTGTCTGGAGGCGAGGGCGGTTTGTCGCGGTTCTCGCGACTGTAGACTTCGAACTTCTTGCGCAGACGGCGCTGCTGCCAGTCGGTGAGTACGTTGCGCCAGTTGTAAAGATGCGAACCTCGCCGCAAATAAACGTAGCCCACCAGCATCCCACCGAGATGGCATATGTGCGAAATGTTGTCGCCGGTGGCCCCGATGGTGCCGAAAAATTCGATGGCGCCCATGATGATCACGAAAATGCGCATCGAGACGGTGACGGGCAGCGGAAACATCCATACGCGGCGGTGCGGCAGCAACACGGCGTTGGCCAGGAGGATTCCGTAAATCGCGCCGGAGCAGCCGATGGTCGGTATCAGCGCGGTGCCCAGGCCGTGCGGATCGAGAATCAACTTCACGACGACGTCGATAAGTCCCGCGCCAACTCCGCAAAGGAAGAAGTAGACGTAGAAGCGCTTTGCGCCCCAGGTATGTTCGAGATCGGCTCCGAACATCGCCAGGTACAGGAGGTTCAGCAAGATGTGAAGAATTCCCCCGTGCAGGAAAAGATAGGTGAAGGGCTGCCATACGCGCAACCCGTGCACCGCCGCATAGGGAGAAAGGCCGAACCAACGCAGCCAGAAGTCCCAACCCGCCACGCCGAAGATGAGCCTGGAAAATTCTTGAAGAAGAAAAACGCTGATGCAGATTATGCAAAGCGTCTTGACGGCGCGGGGGAAATACTCGCCGATATCGAAGCGATAGCCGTAGCCGCGCGAAAAGATGCCCACGGATGTTGATTTTAGAGAGTCCCGGGTGCGGAGTCAAAGACGGCGTGCGGGGATAGGCAGAGTCGAAATTCTGGGCTCTTCGCCGGAGGCGACTGAATACTTCGGGGGTGGCTATCAGACGCGGCTAGAGGCGATCTATTTTCGCGGCGAGGATGAAATCGCTTTCGGTGAGACCGTTGATGGAGTGGGTCCAGGTGGTGACTTCGGCTTTGCCCCAGGAGAGCAGAATATCCGGATGGTGCCCTTGCTCTTCGGCTACAGCGCCGACTTTGTTCACGAACGCGAGTGCCTGGAGAAAATCGGGAAACTTGAAAAGACGGGTAATGTGGTGGCCGTTGACCACGTTCCATTGCGGCACTTGCCCGGCGAGCGATTCGAGCTCTTTTCCAGCGAGCGGAGGCACTCCACCGCGGCACGGAACGCAATGCTTGCTAGCTAGGTCGGTCATTAGCGCTCTCCGTGTACGGCGGCATGCGCGTCCACGTAATCGCGCACGTATGCGGCAAACACTTCTTCAAGGCGTTTGGTGACAGGGCCGAGCAAAGTTTTCATGGCATGGCCGCCGACATCGGCGACACCGATCACGTTGCGGTTAGTGGATGAGATAAAAACTTCGTCGGAGCAATAGATATCTTCCGGAAAGAGCGTTTGCTCCTCAACCTCAATACCGGCGGCGGGGCCAAGTTCGAGAACCAGGCTGCGGGTAACGCCCTCGAGGCAACCGGACGAAAGAGGAGGAGTGAGAACGCGGCCGTCCTCCACGCAGAAAATATTGGCGGCGGTACATTCGGAAATTTCGCCGCGTTCGTTGAGCAGGATGACTTCGTCCCAGCCGGCCTTCTGCGCCTCGGCCAAATTCCACACGTTGTTGAGCCAGGAGGTGACTTTCACTCCGGCGAGAGGCGATTCCGCGTGACGGCCTTGCTCGCCGATTGCCAGACGGACGGCCTGGCGAATGGGCGGCAGATCGGCAGAATAGATCAGCAGATCCGCGTCGGGCATCTCTTCATCACTGCGCCAAAAGCCAGCCTTGTTGTGGATCACGTAAATGCGCGCGCTACCTTCTTGGACATTATTGGCGCGAAGGACTTCAGCAAGCTGATCGCGAACTTTCTCGGCATCAAATGGGAAGGGACAGCGGGTAACTTGCGCGTCGCGAGAGAGTCGCTTCCAGTGGCGTTCGAAGGCGAAAGGCACGCCCTCGACGACTCGCATGGTAGTGAAAAGACCCCAGCCATTAAGCAGGCCAGCTTGGCCGGGCGATAGTCGAACGTCCTCGAAAGGCGCCAGCCGGTCGTTATGAAAGACGAAGCGATGGATCATATCGTCTCCCTCAAATGTATCTGAAACCATTGTAGCGCAGAATTCGGTTGCGGCTGGCGGCGCATGTGAACGAATTTCTGCGCGATCAGTGCGGGGGCCATCTTTGCCAGAAAATTGGCGAGGAAATGCGGACTGTTGCGCCGTTTGCCCAGTCTCGGGTAGCTGGGTGCGCCATCGTTTGTTTTCTGCAACTTACGTGCGTTTCTACTCGACAGGGTGTCTCGGGTAGGGGCGGGTGATTCGTGAGCGGCGATTGGTGATAGGTGATGCCGGATTTCGTGTATCTGGCGGCGTGTGAGACGCAGTGCAGCGACTCGCGTAAAATCAGCGGCTACGGCAGCGAATTTTTCAACTGTGTACATTGCAAATCGACCGTACCAAATAAAACCACGTTTTTCTACTGGCCTGGCGGACAGGTCCGAGCACCTGTACATTCACGTGTTAGCCGGAATGGTGGGAGTATAGAGTCGCAAATCATGTTGGAGCGCGGCGGAGAGGATGGAAACGAGAACAGGAGATCGCGCGTCGGAGATGTGGCGGCGATAGACGCAGGCTCCGCGTAGAATCGCAGATGAGTGCAATGGGAACCGGAGAGCGATGAAGGCAAAAGAAATTGTGGCGGTTGGGGCGCTGGTGGTGCTTGCGGCGGTGGCTGCGAATTCGGCGGCACGCCCGGGCAATACCGCGCGAGCGCAACAAGACGCGAAGAAGCACGGAGCGCAAGCATCCGATGCGCGGAGCAGTTTGAAAAGCGAGACGCGGTTGATTACGGTAGATGTATCCGTTCGAGATTCGCATGGCAACCCGGTACGAGGATTGAAGGCATCTGATTTTCAGATTTTCGATGATGGACGCGGGCCGCAGCAGATCGCAGGATTTGAGTTCATGGAGCCGCCAGCGGACACGGCGGGGAACTCCAGCGCGGGTCCGCAGGCTGCGCCCGCGCAAGCAACCAGAACGATTTCTCAGGCGCTGCCTATCTACTCCAATGAAAACTTCGCGCACTTGGCGGTACCACCGACGGCGCTGCTGCTCGATCCGGGAAACATTGCGTTCACGGACCAGGTGACGGCGCGGCTGGAAGCGCTGAAATTCCTGGATGAATTGCCGGCGCAAACTCCCATCGCGGTTTTTCTGCTGGCGCACGGATTGACGGTGGTGCAGAACTTCACTACCGACCGGGCGGCGCTGCGCACGGCGGTGAACCGGTCGATGATTCCGATGGAGAAGGTGAAAAATCCGGAGAACGATCCGGACAATAAATTCAACACGACGGACGCCGGAGCGCAAGCTGCACAACAGTTCCAAAAGCTGGAATACGAAGAGCAGACCACGGTGATCGCTGACGAGACCTCCGATGCGATGCGGGCGATCGCCAAGGACCTTGCCGGATACCCGGGGCAGAAGAACGTGGTGTGGATTTCAGAGGCTTTTCCGCAGTGGATCTTGCCGGGATCGGGATTTGGGCCGCACTCGGTGGAGGCGGGCGACAGCTCGTCACTGGCAAATCCGTTCCGGCAGACGTTTGAAGCAAGCGCGAATTACGGGGACAAGCTGCGTTCGGACGCGCAGGCGCTGGTGGATGCGCGGGTAACGGTCTATCCGGTGGACGCGCGGGGGCTAGTGGCGCCGGGACTGTACGACGCGTCGGGCAATCCGCTGGCGAACGACCCGGTGTATGCGTCGAATCCAGGGGCGATCGGACCGGCAATGGGCGCGGAGCTAACGCGCGAGACCAGCGATTTGACTTTCTCTCAGGCGACGATGCAGCAGATCGCGCAGGACACCGGCGGGCGCGCGTGCGTAAACACGAACGACCTGGCGGGATGCGCGAGAACGGCGATCGAAGACAGTTCACCCGACTACGAGATATCCTACTATCCAGCAGGAGTGAAATGGGACGGAAGCTTTCACCGGATCACGCTGAAGACGGACCTGCACGGTGTAAAGATCCACTACCGGCGGGGATATTCGGCCGTCAACACGACGGAGATGGCGAAAAAGCAGCCGCTGGAATTTTTCAGGGAAGCGTGCGCTTCGTTGCTGCCGGTCACGTCGATTGGACTAAAGGTAGAGGCGCTGCGAGCAACGAATCCCGGTGAAAGCCGCTATCTGCTGAACATTTCACCGAGCGCGCTGAGCGTGACGCCAGTGGACGGGAAACTGGAGCTGCGTCTTCGATTGGGCGTGTGCGAATTCGCGCCGCAGGGCGGCCGATTTCACATCTACACGCGGAATTATTCGAGGAAGTTTTCGGCGCGAGACGCGGAACAGTGGCAGAAGCAGGATTTGGCCAGCGTGATCGACTACAAGCCAAAGGCGGCGACGGCGCGGCTGCGGCTGGCGGTGCTGGATACGTCGACTGGGCTGACCGGGAGCGTGGATGTGCCGGCGCACCCGCGCGTGGTCTTTGACATCCGCGGACTGGACCCCGCGCTTGGCACGTCGAATGCCGGAGGGGCGGCAAAGATCTATTCGCGGTTGCAGTTCCACTCCTCGAATGGAGATTCGGGCGGGCTGGACTTGAGCGGCGGGCAGATCGAATATCGCGGGAAATTGGGGATCGCGTTGAGCGCGCCGGCATTTTTTCAGCGAGTGTACGGAAGCAGCTTTCACTGCGACGCCGGGAAACTGAAGGGGGATAGCGGCGACGCGGGTGCGGAGCCGAATTATCGCTTCGCGTTCAAGAATTCGGAAGGGCTGATGGCGCTGATCGATCTCGGGGGTGCTCAGCCAGCCTATAGTGGGAGTCTGCCGGTGGATGCGAGCGCGAGGGAGTTTTTCGACCGGCTATGGAAGCTTTGCCATTGCGAGCAGCCATAGAACGAAAGCAAAAGTTGCAGTAGCGGCGCGAAAGGCAGCAGCTACGGGTGCCTTTCGGAGGCATTAGCAGAGGCGCCAGAGTTGGAGTAGCCGAAGTTGATCACCCATTCGCTGGGAACAACGTTGCCGTCGACGCGCGGGGGAGTGAACTTCCAGTCTTTCGCGGCGGCCATTGATAAGCCGGCAAAATAGCGACTTGGGCCGGGCGAATCGGGCTTCGCTTCGACGACGTGGCCGCGGGGATCGACGTCCACGATCACACTCACGCGTACGGTTCCCGTGATCGTATCGCTGGCGCGCTCAGGAACGCGCGGCACGGCGCGGAGAGAAACGGCGCCCTGAGTGACGCCGGTTGAAACCGAGGAGGCGGATGGCGCTGGTCCGGCGGCCGTTGCGACCGGAGCGGTGGTGACGATCACCGCAGCGTTGGAATTATCGGCATGCGGGCGATGCGCAAAGGGCGAGAGATCAGTTCCAGATTTTGAAATCGACCTTCCGCTCTTTGACTTGAGCAAGGCGGCTCTGTTCGTAGCGAGCTCGCGGGACCGCGACTCGGCCGGTGCTGCACCGAGCGATTCATGCGCGGACGCGGCGATGGGCGCAGACGCGGTGACGGTTGTGTCGGAACTGCCTCCTGATATTACGATGCCGAGCGTGAACGCAGCGACTGCGGCGGCCACTCCCGCCAGTGCAAGCCGGTATTTTTTTTCGAGCCGAAAACGGCGGCGAAGCGGCGCGGCCGCATCGAGCTTGGAAAAAGCAGACGCCGCCGGCGTCACGAGAATATTCGCGGACTCGATCGCAACGATCGGAGCGATCGGCGAAATTGGAGCTTCGGCGGTGGCGCCACGTCCAAGAGCGGATTGAAGCTGCCAGACGGACCAGCGGCGCTGAGGAACTGCATTCAAGCAGTGGCGCGCCAAATCGAGAAACGGAGCGGGCACTTCCGGCGGGACAGAGACGGAATTCTGCGTTCCGGGAAGGCGCTCCGGCAGCCGTCCGGCAAGGCATTGAACTAAGGTAACACCGAGCGACCAGGCGTCACTGGCCGCAGATAGGTTGCTCTCAGGAGCAGCGTAAGGATCATGGGTGGCACGATGAGCGGCGGCTTCTCCGATTCTGGCAATAGAGTCACTCGAAAGCTTTACCTGGTCGCCGATCGCCAGAATATTCGATGGCTGCAAATGCCCGTGAACGAGACCCTTTCCGTGCAGATAGGAGAGCGCATCGAGGGCCGGACCGAGCATGGCGTCCACTTCGCCAGCCGACAGAGAGCGGACCGGAAGGATATCGGCGAGATTTTCTTCCGCCAATTCCATGACGACGTACAACGTCGGGCGGCCTTCGAAATCACAACGGCCCATATCGAAAATGCGAAGCAGAGCGGGATGCGAGAAGCGCGCGGCGAGGCGCCAACGCGTTAATTGGGCGCCGGAGGTCGCGGCGGGCGCGGCAATGAGCTTGATGGCAGCGTGGCCGCCTGGGGCCTCCCGGAAGTCTGTGCGATGGACGGAGCTGTGCTGCGTGGTTCCCAGCAGTTCGATAAGGGGATAGCGGCCCTCGACATCGTGACCCTCCAAGTCCCGTTGAACTTCGATCATGACGATCCCTCGCTGCCCTATCGAATCAAGACGGTGAACCTATACCCCGGATGACCAAAAACTAGCATACGGCGAGCGGCCAAGGTAACTGTCCAGAGGTACAGGCGAGGCCCACTGGCCAACAGGACTGGTGCGGAGGGTAATGCGATGAATGTGATTTCGCTATTATGGGCGATTTCAGGCGTGCCTGGCGCCGGCACGGGAAAGCTGCACGGGCGTGAATGCGCGGGCGAGCGGGGGAGCCGAAAAAATCTCCGGATGAACGATGTGCGCGAGTATTTCGAGGCTTTCGATGATGCGCGGGCCAGGACGGCTGAAGTACGCGGAACCGTCGGTGGCAAAGATGCGGCCGGATCGGGCCGCGGGCAGCTCGTGGACGCCTTCGAATTTCGCCAGAATAGCGGCTTCGGCGGCGCAGCGAGCCAGATCGAAACCGCAGCAGGTGAGCACAATAACCTCTGGAGCGAATTCGACGACGCAACTCCAGTCGATGCGGCGCGAGGGGCGACGATCCGCAGCGAGGTCGTCGCGACCTCCCGCGATATCGACGAGCTCCTTCATCCAGTGGCCGCCGCAGAACGGCGGATCAACCCATTCCATACAAAACACGCGCGGGCGCGAGGGGAGATTGCCAGTTTGGGCTCGAACCGCGTCGATGCGTTGCTGTAGGGATAATACGAGGGCATCGGCGGAAGCGCGGCGACCAATCGCATCGCCAACACGGCGGATGCAATCGAGAATGTCCGAAACAGAGCTGGGCTCGAGATTCAGGACGCGCGGATGAGACGAGAGATTTTCGGCGGCCGCTTGCACGCTATCGTATGGGACGGCGCAGACGTCACATAGACGCTGCGTGATCACGAGATCGGGATGCAATTCCTCGAGGGCGTGCACGTCGAGTTCGTAGAGCGAGCCGGAAGATTCCAGGCTCGCGCTAACGGCAGCGTCAATTTGCGCGCTGGAAAAATCGGCGGGGATATTGCTGCGCGTAATTTTTCGGATGGACGCGACCGAGGGCGGAAAATCGCATTCGTGCGTGACGCCGACGAGCTGATCCCGCGCGCCGAGGGCGCAAACGATTTCGGTGGCGCTGGGGAGCAGCGAACAAATGTGCATGCGCGGCGGACCGTCTGAATGCGGAGGAGCGTTCATTTTGGAACCGTTCATTTAGGGAGACCGGCCATGCTGGCGAGAACTCGGAAAATGACCGCGAAATCTTCCTTGGCGAAGCCCATGGCGCGCGCGGCGGTAAGAAATTCATTAGCTGCAGCTGTGGTGGGCAACGGGAGATCGTGCTGACGTCCAGCCTCGAGCGCGAGCAGCATGTCTTTCTGCATCATGTTCACGTCGAACCAGGCTTCGTCCGGCAAGCGCAGGACGAATGGGCCGCGGTACTGAATCATGGGCGAGGCAACGGCGCTGTGGACGAGGACGTCCACGGCGGTTTGGCGCGCGATACCACTTTTCTCCGCAAGCAAAACGCTTTCGGAGAAGGCCAGCATCTGCACGGCTAGATTCAGGTTGGTGGCGATTTTCATCGAGAGAGCGAGGCCGTTGTCGCCGACGTGGGTGACTTTGGGGCCGATATCGAGCAGCAACTGGCGGACGCGCTCGAATGTTTCCGCGCGTCCGCCGACCATGATGGACAGCTTGCCTTCCTGCAAGGTAACCACGCCGCCAGAGACGGGCGCGTCAAGCATGTCCGCGCCTTTTTCGCGGACGCGCACAGCTAAGTTGCGGCTGAACGAGGGAGAGACGGTGCTCATGTCGATGTAGATGTGCTCGGCATGAAGAGCGGCGAGAAAGCCGTCTGGCCCCTCGGCGATGGCGGAAAGCGCGGCCGAGTTGGTGACCATAGTGAGAACAATGTCTGCCGCTTGGACGACCGCCCGAGGAGAATCGGCCCAGCGCATGCCTTTCTTGAGCAGCCATTCTGCTTTCGACCGAGTGCGATTGAAGCCGGTGACGATATAACCTTTGTGAAGCAGACGCTCGACGACGTGGCTACCCATGGCGCCCAGCCCGACGAAGCCGATCTTTTGCATACGGACAATCTCCTGGCAGCGAAAAACGGCGGCAGCCGCGCGAATTTGAATCTTACACCCGTCCAACGGCAGATAACGCGACGGGCTGACGCGACGGCGGGTCAAGAGTGCCAGCGGGCACTTCGCTGCGGAGCAACCAAGGAAGAGCGAAAATATGTTACGGTCGCTAACAGGAGCGCGAGGTTACTCGCGACAATTTAAGAGAAAGGCTCAAATTCATGCGCTACTTCATCGTGCTGGTGCTGCTAGCCGTCGCGTTCGGCGGAGGTTTTTGGTGGGCGCACGAAAAAACGGAGGCCGTTCAAAACAAGCTGGACGCCGCGAACGCACAGCTTGCCCAGGCGAGTGCCACAGATCGTGTATACGGGCTCCAGAATCAGCTGCTCACGCTGGTGGACGATACCGCCAACAAAAATTACGGGGATGCGGCCACGGTCTCCACGAAATTCTTCAATGATCTGAGCGGCGATATTTCGGAGGAGAGCGAGCCGGGAGTGAAATCGGCGATGCAAGCAATATTGGCGCAACGCGACCAGGTGACTGGCGAACTCGCCAAAGGCGACCCGGCGTCGCACGACATGTTTGTTCAAATGTTGGCGACGCTTCACCAGGCGGTGGGCAGTGCGGCAGCTCAACCGGCCGGCGCGGCGTGACGGTAGTCCGAGCAGCGCGCGGAGTTTTTGTTGCTTCACGGCTAGAAGGCCTTATGGAGATGCACGTCGATTCCGTAGCCGCCGTTTTGATCCCGCAGCGCTGAAATCGAAAGGCCGTGGCCAAGGTCATATTGCACCTGCACCGCCGTGGCTTGCGTTTCCGCGGTATCCGTGGTGAAGGTGACGAGCAGGCGCCCAGACACGCGTTGCTGAATGGATACGAGCGCACCGGCATTCTGCTGAGCGTTAGCGTTGGCGATAACCGGCGTAATCGAAAGCTGCGAAATGCCCGCCAACTTTTGGATTTTGCCGCTGATCTGGCCCGCTACCCCTTGCGCTAGCACGGACTCCGCTCCCAACCCACTGGGCGTTGGATTCGCAGCCGACTGTTCCGTGGTTTGTCCAAAGGCGAGGAGATTGATGATATCTGCTTGAGGCAGCGCGGGAGTGGAGGTAAAGCTGGTTTTCATCTGATCCACCGGCCCGAGGAAGTGAAGCGAGATTTTGTATGCATTTACGGTCGTGGTCGCGTACAAGTCGACGGACGGGCTGGTATGAGTGGGGTTTGCAAACTGGATGGTGCCACTCTTGATTTCGTAGCGTTTGCCGAGAAAGAAAAGTTCGCCGCCGGTCAAAGTGGTTCGCCCCAGCACGACCGGATCGGCGAGCGTACCGACGACAGCCAGATTGGCAGCGCCCTGCACGCTCAGCTGACTGCTGGCCAGGTTCAGCGTGCTGGAAGATTGGATCGCGACATTGAGTTGCATGTGCTTTTCAAATGCGGAAGCCGTGCCTGCGCCTTCGCTCGACCCGAATTCTCCCGCAAGCGAGGCAATATCCATCTGCTTCGTGAAGCCGAGGTAATCGATTACGACGCGCCCGGTTAGCGCGGAACTGGATGAGGAGCCGCTGAGCCGCAAATCTCCGTCGAGGCGCGCGCGAAGTCCAGCTGGATAGTTGATATCCACGGATTTCGCCGCGACCGCGAGAGCGAAGGCCGGCTCTTTCCCCAGGTCCACGGAACCCTGCGCGGTCATCGAGCCCCCGTTCACTTTGCCGCTCAGATTGACGAGCTCCATGCGTCGTCCAGAGACGCGAATGTCGCCGTTGATGTTCCTCAAATCCACGGGCAGTGACAAAGTGGAAAGCGATGCATTTTGCAGGTGCAGGTTGCCCTGCATATCCGGACGCGCCAACGTGCCCTGCGCCGTGACATCAACTTGCACCTCGCCGGAACTTTGAATTCCAGAGGTCATGGTTTGGAGCAAGCTAAGGTTTACGTTGCCGTTAGCCGAAATGTGAAAAGGCTGCGAACTTTTGACGGGAACCGCACCCTGAAAGCTCAAATCGATTCCCGTGCCTTTGATCTCTGATTGCTGAAGAGCAACGACGCCATCGTGATACTCCGCGATCAACGGCTTTACGATCGCCACGCTGACGCTCTGGTAAGTGAGCGACATTGCCGGCACTTCGGCGCGTACCGTCAATTGAGACGGATCTTTCAATGGCCCCTGCACCTCAACGTGAAGATCGGCTTGCCCTTTCGGCGGGGCGCCCGGCGTCCGCAAAAAACGCGCGGCCAAGAGTCCTACGGAAATTGAATGAACGTCGAGCGTGGCCGTCGACTGATACTGGCCGGTGAGCGCAACGTTTCCCTGCGCCTGCAGAGTGCCCTGGTAGAGTGCCGCATTGGCGGTGAAATTGAGTTGACGATTGGCGAGATTCAGATGCGAGCGTCCGTTTGAAACGGACTCATTGTGGTAAGCGAGTTGTGGGAATTCGACGCTCGCGGAAAATTCCGGATTCTGGATCGATCCGCTACCACTACCAGTTAATACAAGCGTGCCGCGCAGAGGCAGATGACGGGCCTGAACCATTTCGAGATCGCCTAGCCGCAGGCCGGGCGCGTTCACGCTCAGCTGATAGCGCTTGGAGGTAGAGTCGTACGTCAAAGTAGCGGAAATTGTGCCGGCCGGAGATTCAACAGCAAGATCAGCGTGAAGAGCAGCGGCATTTCCGTGGAAGTTCACGGTGACGAGTTCCACCGGCTGATTCCAAGCGGCGGCGTTGGCAATGCGGATCCAGCCGTGACCGGCAGGGTTTTGCTTCGTTCCTGTAACCGAAAAATCAGCCGAGACAATTCCCTGAACCGGGTAGTTCGCATGCATCAAATTTTGCAAGCCGGAAATGGGCAAGCCGGATGCTACGGCGTGCATCGATATGGAGCTTGACGGCGCGAAAGACCAGTGTTGAAGCCCAACGGAAGCTGTCAGTTGAATCCGCTGCTGCGATTGCCCGGCGAGGATTCCGTTGGAGAGAGCAGCGTGCGATGGCGAGAGAGCTACGTTGGCTTGAATCGTTCGCCATTTCGTGGACTCGACTTGCAGGTTTCTCGCTGTTAGTTTCCCAACGATGTGCGGCTCCAGCGGAGACCCGCGCACTTGGCCGCCGAACCGAGCGCTGCCCGTGAGGTTGGGCATTTCAAAAGGCTGCGAGCCGGACGAACTGGCAATCTCTTCAACCTTGGCAGCTAACATGGAGAACTGCTGCAGATCGGCGGCCGAGAGCGTGACCATTAAATCGGAACGCCTGCTCAGGACCCCATTGAGCGAAATCGTCGTGCTCCCGATGCGCAGTTGACAGTTACCGAAGGAAGCCTGGTTGAGCGCACGGTTGTAGGCGACTTGAATCGCGCCGTTTATTCCGATCTGATTTCTGGCCAATTCACTTTCCGGCAGCGAGGAGATTCGCGCGCGCGCATCGACGATCAGGTTGCGAAAATCGCTCAACCAAGAAAGTTGCGCGTTTACATCGGCGCGGCCAGCAAAAGACAAGCGAGCGGACATTCGAGACGGAAGTTGTTGTCCTAAGTCACGAAGCGAGACGTTGGTAAGCGCCGCGCTCAATCGGGACGGAGAATTTCCGGTCAGGCTGATTTCGCCGGAATTTATGCTGAGTTGTCCACCGAGCACGGCGCCGCGCGCACTGGCAATGTGAAGATTGCCGTTCTCGATCGAGTACGTGGCGCGCACGGCGGTGACGGGAGCAGCGAACTGACGAAGCTGCAGATTGAGCCGCGAACTGCTGAGATTGCCATTCAGTTCGACTGCATCTAGAAATGACTGACCTTGGATGCTTTGATAGCGAATCGTCCCATCGGCAGATACGTCGCCCGCGGGGATAGCCGAATCGCCCAGAACCCGTGCTACCTCTACCGTGGAAATTTCCGCCGTATATTTGCCGCTAATGCGCGGGTGGGAATAATTTTGAACGGTCGCGTCGAGCACTACGCGAGAATCGGGGAGCGTGATGGTCAAAGGATGGAAGGTGATACCGGAACGGGTAGCGGTGAATTGCAACTGCGCGCCATTCGCTACCGTCTGGTAATTTTTGGCGGTGATGCGGCCATTTTTGTAGCCGAGCGACCCGTGGTATTGGTCCGAGCGCGGATCAAAGGCGACGTTTGCGTTGACGTCCAATAGATCGGCCGAGAGAGGTACTTCGACGTCGTTGTAATCGACCGTGCCCTGATTCACTTCGAGATGGCGGATCGCCAGATTGAAAAACACGTTCACAGACGAGGACGAATTGGTGTTCGCGGATTGGCCGGCAGCCGCAGCACCGGGAAAATTTGTTTTGCCTTGGGAGTTTACGACGATACGCACGACCGGCTGATCTAGCACAACCTGCGAGAGCCTGAAATGGCCGCTTAGAAGAGGGCCAATCGCGATTCCGACTTTCAATCGACGAAGTTGAAGCAGCGGCGGCCGCGAAGGTCCGCCTCGACCGTCGATCGTGATCCCGCGCACGTTTACCGCTAATTGATCCCATGGAATCGAAATACTCTGGATATCGACGCGCGAACCTAGCTTCGCTTGCGCTAACTTGATGATTTTGCCGCGCGCGTATCCGAGGAAGACGCTCGTGTGCACCACCGCGAACGCGAGCGCAGCCAGAAGCACGATTGCGCCCACGGTGATGAAAATCGCTCGACGAATTGTCTTTCCCCGAATCATCGAAAACTCTAGAGTCCGCTGAAGTGCAGCACGGTGGACGAACTGACCTGCTTCGACTCACATCACTTTCTACGCTAGAACGACTGGCCTACAGTTACAAAGTACTGCAGGGCTTTAACGCCGGGAATCGGGGTAAGTCTGTAGCCCACGTCGAAGCGAACCGGGCCCACGGGCGTGCGATATCGCAACCCGACGCCGATCGTGTTCGTATAATCGTTGGCCAACTGGCGGAGATTAACGTTGTTGTAAACGTTGCCGCCATCATAAAACAAAACGCCGCCCAAATTATGGAGAAGCTCAACGGGAAATCGAGCCTCGGTATTGAATATGAACAGCATGTCGCCACCCACCGGAACGCTGATTAGAGTGCAGGTCGAAGGATTAGCCGGATTGCTGCAAACCTGAACGGGCCGCTGCGGTCCTGCGCCATCCACCGGGAAACCTCGCAAGGAATCGGCTCCGCCGGAGAAAAAACGCTCGCTTAGCGGGACGTGACTGCCGGCAAACGGAACGGCAATGCCCCAGCTGAGGCGCGATGCCCAGGTGAGCCACCGCGCTACGGGAACGTAAACAGAATTTTGCGCCAGAAGCCGGGTGAAATTCTGGCTGGAACCGAACGCCGTGGGTGTAATGCCCACATCGAAGGTTTGAAACATTCCGTGGTGCGCATCGAGCGGATTATCTCGCGTATCTCGCACGTATTCTGCGGATACGGTAGAAACGCGCACGTGCTGATCCTCGGGCAGCACCAAGCCGGGGATCAGAATATTAGTGAGATCCGTTTTTTGAAAGGTGTAGCGGAAATTCAGAGACCTCGGCTTTGGCGACTTGAACGTTTTCTCGACCTGAAACGACGCCTGCCCGAGCACGGCCGTGTAGATGGGATTTTCAGTGGTGCGCTGCGCCGACGCGCTGAAAAGCGACGCGAAACTCGCGCCCCACAGACGCGGATCAGCATACGTGAATTCGCCGCTCTGATTTAGTCGCGAGAGAACAGTCGATATGGTAGCGGTTTCGGCGCGGCCGAACAGGTCGTGACGGGCGAGAGCAAACGAGCCGCGCGGGCCGAAAAAGCTTTTTTGCGTCACCGAGAACTTGCTGCCAAGGCCGATTACCGGCAGGCCCGGCAGCGCGACTTCTCCCACCGGAATATTTGCGCTTCGCGGAATAATTTCGATGCCTGCGCCAATATCCATCGAGTAGCGCTTGGATTCGTGGACCTTGATGAGTAGTTCGTCTTCCGGCTTGTTCACCGTGGGTTCGAGCGGTTTAACGCTCACCCAATCAAAGACGTTCAGATTGTAGAGATCGCTTTCAGCGGTCAGAAACTTGCCCTGGCTCAGCGGCTTTCCCGGGCTCACGTCCGAATGAACCACGGTGCGAATGAATGCGGGATTGGTCATTTTCGGCCCAAGCGTGACCACGTTGCTGATGCGCCCCTGCTGCCCTTCGTGGATGATGTAGACGACGTTCATCAGGTGAGGATCACCGGCGGAGGGCGTGGTGGTGGAATTGAAGGTGGCGTCGAGGTAGCCCAAATTGAAATACGCGGCAAGGATGCGGTTTCGATCCTGGTCCAAAAGGAACGGCGAATACGGTTTGCCCGGCTGCAAATTCAGCGGTTTCTTCCCGCCAAGCGCGTTCAGCGGCCGGGTTCTGTTGCCCTCGACCTTCATCGTGCCAACGTGATCCTGTGGGCCCTCGCGAATTTCGAACGCGACGTGAACTTGCTTGCCAGACTCGGTAACTTTCGGCTGGACGGACACTTCCGCGAATCCGGCGTGGCGATACAGCGTTTCGAGTGAAGCGACGCTTTGTTTCAGCAGCGCTTGGCTAAATTTTCCGTGGATGATCGTGAAGCCGAGAATCGCGTGGGATTGCTTGATGGGGACCTGAGCTTCGAGACGATCTTCGTCGAAATGGTGATTCCCCTTAAACGTTGGTTCCTTCACTGCGTAACGCGCGCCCAATTTCACGTTGTACACGATGGTTATGCCGCTCGTCTGCTGCCGGTATTGCGAGCTGACTGAGACGTGCGGATAGCCCTTGGCTTGGAAATAGCTGGTCAAAGCTATTTCGCCCTGCCGCGCTACGTCCGCGCTGACAGCGTTTTCCTGTTCGACGGGAACTTCATTGCGCAGCGTGGCCTTGGAGACCTTCGCTCCTTGCACACGCAAATAGACGCGAGGCCCGGGGTTCACCCGAAAAGCGATATTGGCGCGGTTGGTATCCGCGTCGTAGTCGGTGGTCACGTTCCGGACACTCGCTGCCAATCGATGTCTCTGCTGCAAAGAGCTGACGACGTAGTTGGTCGCTTTTTGAATGCGCGTGGGCGAGTAGCTCTGGCCACGCTTTAGCGATCGGCCTTTGAGAGTTGACCAGAGCGAAGTCAGTCCCTGCATCGTTTGCCGAGATTGTTGCGGCGTGGCGCCGCGAATTTGTACGGTTCCTATTTTTGCGCGGCCGTTTAGTTGTGTGTGGAAAACGATGTTTACGATCCGATGCGGATCGTCGCGCTCGATTTCGGGTTGCACAACGGCTGCGAAGTAGCCCTGCTTGTGGAGAAACGCGAGAAGCGATTGTTTGCCCTGCGGCAGGAGTTCGCTATAGTAGGGCGTCTGCTCCGGAATGTTTGCCGCCTGCATTAATTCTACGTAGGAAATAACACGGTCGGCGCCAGGAAAAAAGAGCATCCCGACGTATGACGTGGGCTGCAGAATGAACAGCACGTCCAATCCTTTGGAAGTGAAGCCGATGCTCACCTGAACGGAGGTGAAGCGATTGGTTTTTTCCAGGGCTGCGACGCTCTGCCGAATTGCTTCCGACGAAAACGGCTGACCCGCTTTTTGCTGGATCAACGGGCGAAGCGTTTCCAGATTGGTGGCGGGCCTCGCGGACATGTCCACGCTCCCAACGGTTCGACCTTCGAATGCGGCGTACGTCTGCGGAGTGAACCCGGGGATTACTTGGCGGGCGCGCGCTACCTGCACGACGCAGAGCAGAAGCGATGAGCACAAAAACGCGCGGCCCAGGCGGAAGCAGCGACGACGAGCGATCATGCGGCAGTTCTCTCATTTTTTGGGCTGCGAAGGTTTTCTCGTACGCTATCAATTTCCGCACCGACTAGTAGAACGAGGCTGGCAATGTAAATGACCATGACCAGGATGATGAATCCAGCCATCGCGCCATAGTACCTTGGATAATTAGCAAAATGGCCTACGTAATAGCCAAAACCAGAGGTCGCAGCCACCAGCCCCAACACCACGAAAACCGTTCCGGGCGTCAGCCAACGCCATTTGTGCCGAACATTGGGCAAAAAATAATTGATCAGGTCTAATCCGATGATCATCAGCAAAAGAGTGGCGCTCCAGCGCGCAAACTCCCATGGAAACGAAAAAGACAAAAGCTTTCGCAAGTGAGGTCCGATAACGACGGCCAGTTGATGTCCAAAAGTCAAAAGTGCGAAGCTGGCAATCGCAAAGATCGCGCCAACGGCCGTGGCGGCAAGGGCGACCACGCGCTTTTTCCAAAAGCCGCGCGTTTCCTTCACGCCATACGCCAGACTCAACGACTCCATCAGGCTAACAAAACCAGATGATGCCACCCAGAGCGTTACTGCCAACCCGTAGGAAAAAAATTCCGAGTGGTACGTCTGAAGCCCGAGGATGGTCCTGAAGACCATGTGCCGCGGGCCGCGCGGCAAATACGCGGTGAGCCATTCGACCATCTCGCTCCATAAATTCGTGGAGGGCAGCCAGCCCACCACAGCCCCGATCACCACGAGAAAAGGAAATAATGACGTCACGAAATAAAAAGACATTTGGGCGGCAAGGTCCAAGCAATCGTCCTTCATCACGTCGTCCCAAATCGTGCGTAAGAGCGGTGGAGTGCACTGCTGTGCATCGGTTTCGACTTTTCGCAAGGCTGGAAGGCGCATGAGATGGCTCGACTTCCGGGAACTTTTATGAAAGTACGGCGCAGCTCCCGCGATGCACCATAAGTTAAGATGCTTTGTAGAGTCAGGAGATTACGAACTCAATGTCGAGGCCCAGACATGACAATCCTGGAGCGGGCAGCGTAGGTTCACCCGAGGTCCGCGTAGAACCTCTATGGAGCGCTCAATATTCGTTCATGGCTCTGCGGAGACGCAGGTCGCCTGCCAGTGAACTACTTGATAGAAATGATGTCAACTTTGGCCGATTTGCCCAGAACTGTCACGCCCACGCTCTTTCCGTTTCGTTCGAGAACCAATCCTACGGACGAATCGCCAATCGGTAGACGATCGATTTCCAGTCTGGTCAGAGATTCCGGCAGAGTGGCACGCCGGAAGAGGATCCGCGGAGGAGATGCTTGAACGTCGAGACCAAGGCACGCCTCGAGAAGCAAAAAGACGGCACCCGCGGCCCACGATTGCGGGGCACATGCCACCGGGTAAAGCGTGGGTCCTTCGCCCTTGCGCCGCTCGAATCCGCAGAAAAGCTCAGGTAGGCGGTGAAGATCCAAGAAAATGCTCGCATCATACAGACCTGAGAGGATCTTTACGGCTGTGTTTTTCCGTCCGTAGCGCGCCAAGCCGCTGGCAATGATGGCGTTATCGTGCGGCCATATGGAGCCATTGTGGTACGACATCGCGTTGTAGCGAATTTCCCGCGAACTCAGGGTTCGCACTCCCCAGCCGGAGAACGAATCATCGCCAAGGAGCGTGCGGGCGGTGATTGCAGCATGCTCCGGGCTGGATATTCCAGTGTAAAGGCAGTGGCCTGCGTTGGACGCGCGAACGCGACACGGTCGTTTGGCTCCATCCAGCGCCAGAGCGTAGGTGCCAATTTCCTCGCACCAGAAACTTTGGTCGAATCGTTGCTTTAGCGTATCGGCTTGGCACCGAAGCTCATCGCTGCGCTGCTGGTCTCCTAGAGCCGCAGCCATGTAGGCGGCGTGACATTTCGCCCGGTACACATATCCTTGTACTTCGCAAAGGGCGATCGGACCTTCGGCCAGTTGACCGTCGCTATGAAACACCGAGTCGTTCGAGTCCTTCCAGCCTTGTTGCACGAGGCCCGTTTTCGATTTCCGTTTGTACTCCACGAATCCGTCGCCATCTGAGTCACCGAAAGTATCGGCCCATTGCAGCGCCGCCTGGATGTTGGGCCATATCCGGCGAATGAACGAAAGGTCTCCCGTCCGGCGCAGGTATGCTCCGGCCAGCAGCACAAATAAAGGAGTCGCATCAACGCTGCCGTAATAACACCCGAACGGGACTTCCTTCAGCGCCGCCATCTCTCCTTTACGTGTTTCGTGAACGATTTTGCCCGGCTCTGCATCGCTTTCGGGATCCACAACTTTTGCCTGCGTTGCAGCCAGGAACGACAACACTCCGCGAGACAGGTCCGGGATGGCCCATAGCGTCTCGAGTGCGGTGATTATGCCGTCGCGGCCAAACGCGGTGCTGAACCACGGCACCCCCGCATACGGATAGGGCCCGTAGGCCGTGTCCGTGACCATCATGTAAAGATCAGCAGTGGAACGATTCAGCCACTCGTTGAACTGTTTGTTGCCCGAAACAATCAGTGGCTCTCGTTCATGGGCTGCCTTGAAGGGCTTCACAGCCGGTGGGGCGCTGGTTTCGGACTTCGGCCGTGAACCTCGCCCGTCAGAGTCGCAACAGACGCTCAAGACGTATGCTTGCTCACCCCTCGGCGACAGCGAGACGTCCAGACAAATTTGGGAAGCCGAAAAATGCTTTGGCGCGGGCGAGCACGACACATGGGCACGACGAAGTACTCCGTCCAAGCCCTTGTAGCGGAGAACCGCTTCGCCCGGTTCAACCTTTGCCGCGAGCTTCTGGCCGCGCCGTTCTCGGCGGATTCCTCGCACCTCGAAAATGTCCGCGAAGTCCGCGGCAAATTCAATTGAGACGGCGACGTTTACGGGGGTTACGCTATAGTTTCGAATCCGCAGCCGCTCGTACTGGGTGGCCTTCCACATAAATTTCGTACGTTCGATATGTAGAGTACCGCGCGGTATGAAGGGCTTGCCGTCAACTCCGATATCGAGATTAGTAAGATCGACTGTTAGAGCCGCGTTATCTTCCCGCACAGCGGAACTCAGCAGCAGTGGCCGGTGATCGCCCAGTCTGAGCACCCATTTGGATATGTACCGCGTTTCGTCGTGGTACAGCCCCAGCGCACCTTGGCCCAGCAATTCAACGTCACCGCGTCGGTCGAAGACTGCGAACGTATCCCCATCTTTCAGCACGCATGTGCGATCATCCGCGAGCGACGACGTTGAGAGAATGTAGTACCGGTTTTTGACTCGGATTACGTCGTCTACTGAACCAGCCAAATTCCGCTCTCCTGGGATGCGTCGCGCGCGGTACGACCCGCATTCGCGTCAGTTTTCTCTCCTAGCAGCCTTCTGTAAATATCCAGGTAGTCCTTCGCCATGCGCGATACTGCAAATCTTCGCTCGAAAGTTTGCCGGCACGTCTTTCGGCTTAGGCTCCGAATTTTCTTAATCGCGGCGACCGCCTCGTCTGCCGTGCGAACGATGAATCCAGTAGTGGAATCTTCGATAACTTCAGGGATCGACCCCCGAGGGCATGCGATCACGGGTGTACCGCAAGCCAGCGCCTCGATCATTGAGATGCCGAAAGGCTCGGGCCAGTTTACGGGCGCCAGCAGCGCGAGCGCGTTCCCCAAAAACTCGTCCTTGTCCCGGTCAGAGATTTCTCCCACGAAATGAATGAGAGGGTCGTTGAGCATAGGTCGAATCACTTGCTCGAAATATTGCTCATCTACCCGGTCCACTTTCGCAGCGATCCGAAGTTCGATGCCGCTCTTGCGCGCAATCTCGATTGCCGTATCGACGCCTTTTTCCGGGCAAATCCGCCCCAGGAAGGCTAGATACTTACCTGCTTTCGCATGAAAATGATATAGGTCGTGCGGAAGTCCGTGATAAACGGTGCCCTGCCAATTCAGCCACGGAAGAGGAGCTCGTTGCGCATTGGAGATCGACACCACGCGCATCTCGGTGAACTCCCGGTAGAGCGGAGCCAGGTCGGGCAGATCGAGGCGTCCGTGCAAGGTGGTGATGTTGGGGATTTTTCGGCTGCGCGACATCGGAAAGTGCATATAGTCGCAATGAAAATGGAGGATGTCGAAGTCTTCGGCTTCGCGGAACACTCGGTCCAGCATCAAGATGTGATGCGCCAGCGGATCGATGCATTCGTTGTTCAGCCGAAGCGCCGAGGGGCAGCAAGGCACCAGATGTGCTCGCGTAATCGAATCGCCGCTGGCGAAGAGGGTGACATCGTGACCCAGCCGGACGAGCTCTTCGGTAAGGTAGGAAACCACACGCTCCGTTCCGCCATAGAGTTTCGGGGGGATACTTTCGTAAAGCGGTGCCACCTGTGCAATTCTCATGGTTCTTCTTATTGCCTCCGTGCCTACTTAAAATCGCGAATAAGCACACGCGAACCATCCCAAGCTTGGCTGGTGAACTTTCGCGCTATCTCTAGCTTTCTGTGATCGCAGGGAAGCACGACGGCGCGCTGGGAAGCAGCCGTCGGTTGACTGAGCATGCGACCGTCCTGAAAACTGAAATGCCTCGCGTATTTGTTTCGCGGCGCCTGCTGGGCTGGAACTAAGCGGACTTTACTCCACTATACACGGTGCAATCGCGCCTCTCAGGCATCTGCATCCGGCACAAGGATACGAGCGTTCGGCCCGGTCCAACAGTTCCGACCCGACTATCATAAGTTGGCCCGCGATGCCCCACAATCAGGCGAAATACTCAGAAGCTCCTCAGATGGCGCGTAACCAGTTCCAAGGATTCTTAATAATTATAGGACCTTCAGGTGGGAAACAATGGCTCCCCGGCGAGGACTCGAACCTCGAACATTTCGGTTAACAGCCGAACGCTCTACCATTGAGCTACCGGGGAACGGTAATGGCGCAAGTCGCAAAAAAAGTGTAGTCGAACGCGTGCAACGGAGTCAACGCGCGCACCCGCGGCCCGCAAACGGCAGCGGACGTCCACCAAAAACTCCAATCTGGCCTAATTTTAATGAATTTGGATGTTAATTGTTACTGCACTCGCTGGGGCGTGGCGTCGTGGCCAATCAAGTTATCGAAAATGGCCAGCACATGACGCCGGTACTGCACCACCCGCTCCAGCACAGGCCGGAGCCGAGGTTCGTGTTTCGTTTCGCGGTCCCATTTGGCAAGCACCACAGCAGGCACTTCGATATCTTTTCGGAGTTGCTCGGCTGGGTACCCTCGCAAGAAAAGACCGTAGAAAAAGGCCGCCTCGCGCTGCGGGAATTGGAAATCCTGCATCGTCTCGTCCAGCGGATTAGGTGCCGTAGCCATGGTCGAAATCGCAGTTTACAGATTTCGGTGCCGCCGTCAAGAGTGGACGCGCCTTAGTTAACAATCATTTGACGAAATCCGCCACCGCCAGGCCGGAGAGTTGACCGCAGGCGACCCAACCCTTGCACTTTCGCTCACCTTGCTGATCCGAGCGCTGCTTTTGGTGTGTGTTTGCGCTAGCCTAAACGCAACGGGAGGAACTCAGGGATGCGCGCGGCAGCAATTTCACTTTTGGCGGTACTGCTTGCAGCGCCAATTGCCATCGCGCGGCAGGCGCACCGGACAGGGCCGGATCAGACCAGCGATTTCCAGCGCGATGTGGACCTGTATCCTGAGGCGCTCCTTGCCGCAAACCAATCCATGTTCGATGCCAGGATGGACGCTGATCCGCACGTTTACGCCACCGTGCTGAGGTCAGGCGCTTCCGGCGATGCACAGCGCGCCCAGGAAATTTTGGACATTCTTCGCCGCTCCATGGCTAACTACAAAAATTACCGGGTAGCTGTCGCGGACGGATATCAGCCATTTATGCTGAAGACGGAACAGCGGCTCTACTGGTTCATCAGCAACCGCAATGCCTACGCGTCCGCCTACGAATTCAATCCCGGCCATCCGACGTCCTTGCTCTACAAGAAAACAAAGGGGACGTTCGAACTTGAAGGCGCCGTATTTACTGCGCCCAAAACGGCCACCGAATCGCAATTAAACGATCGCGTTCCTCTGAGCGTCGCGCGCTGGCATGAAAACGTGAATCTGTGTGTTGCGCTCAAGCGCGCCGCCAAACAGGCCGCCGATTTGAAAAAGTTCGGGCTCGACGGAACGATCGTCACAAAGGACGCATGCGCTGTCGCCGGAGGGCGTTGGGTTCCGCAAGTTTTTGGTTGGATGGTCGCTGTGTTCCCGTCCGAGTCGGATCCATCCGCTATTTGGCCGCAGTAAATTGCGCCTCGAAGGCATGGCACAGCGCGCGACAGGCGCCAGCAAACTGGATACGTTCGCAAAACGCGGCGAACCGGCGCCGAAGTAAGATTGTCACATCGCTCCTCGGGCGCTAAGCTGGCCAATCTGAAGCGCGCAACCAACGCCTTCCACATGCCACACCTCACGGCCTCCATCACGCACAGCCCTTGGGTTCCCGTGGTCATATTCGCGATCGCGTATCTGCTGATCGCGGTGCACAGCGGCCGCGGAAGCCATTTTGACCGCACCGCCGCAGCGTTTTGCGGCGCCGTGGCCATGGTCGTGCTCGGCGTGATTTCACTCGATCAGGCCTACCAGGCCATCAATTGGAACACGCTGATCTTCCTGCTCGGCATCATGATCCTGGTAGCGCACTTTCAACTCTCCGGGTTCTTCGACTGGATCGCGGTGAACGTTGCGCGCATTGCCCGCACGCGCTTTCAGCTTCTGGTGCTTCTCGTGTTTACTTCGGGCCTTCTTGCCGCGTTTTTCGTGAACGATACCATCTGCCTGATTTTCACGCCGATCGTGCTGGCCGTCACCGACCGGCTGGACGCGCCTCCGTTCCCTTACCTCATTGCCCTGGCCACTTCCGCGAACATCGGCTCGGCCATGTCCGTGACCGGCAATCCTCAGAATGCGGTGATCGGGATCTCCGCGCATTTCTCATTTCTTGGGTTCTTGGCGCATCTGGCCCCTGTTTCGCTGATTGGTCTGGTGCTCAACGTGGGAATCCTGGCGCTGTTCTATCGCCGCGATATCCTTCATCACCCGCTTGGTGAGCGCGGGCCATCGATTGAAATCAAACTCAACCGGCGGCTTCTGATCAAATGCCTTGTGGCTGCTTCTCTGGTGATCGTTTTTTGGGTGTTCGGGTATTCCTTCCCGCTGGTGGCTATTTCCGTTGGAGCATTCATCCTGATCATTGGGCGTGTGAACGCACAGAAGGTCTATGAACGCGTGGATTGGGAGTTGCTGCTGTTTTTCGCCGCGCTATTTGTTTTGATCCGAGGCTTCGAAGCTTCCGGTGCCGTGAACTACTTACTGGCGCGCTTTCATCGAGGCCTGGAGGGCAGCGTGGTTTCGCAACTCTTCGCCGTTAGCGGTGTGATGCTGATTCTGTCGAATGTGGTCAGTAATGTGCCGGCCGTGCTTCTATTCAGCCCATTGGTGCCTTCGTTCCCGAATAGCCGGATTATTTGGCTGGCCCTCGCCAGCACCAGCACACTAGCTGGCAACGCCACGCCGATCAGTTCGGTGGCCAATCTGATCGTGCTGCAGCAGGCCGGCAAACGGGTTCGCATTTCGTTCTGGGAATTCGTCCGTGTGGGAATTGTAGTTACGCTGCTGACCACATTCGTGGCCGTCGCGATCCTGGCCGGCGAGCATCACTTGTTCCCTGGCCGATAGCCGCGACCGTGAACCAAAACGAAAACGCGTCCACCGCGGAGGCAGAGCCATGGCGCAGTGGACGCGTGATGAAAACTTCCGTCTAATTTATTTACTTCTCTCCTTGCACTCGCGAAACCTACTTCTTCGCTTGCGCGAAATTGTCCGCCACCTGGGCCCAGTTGATCACGTTCCACCACGCGTCGATGTATTCCGGCCGCCGGTTTTGGTATTTCAAGTAATACGCGTGCTCCCATACGTCCAGCCCGAAGAACGCTTTTCCTCCGTCGAGGATCGGGTTGTCCTGATTCGCGGACGATTCGATGGTCAACTTCCCGTCGCGAAATAGCAGCCAAGCCCATCCGGAACCGAATCTGGTGGTGGCCGCCTGACCGAACTTCGTTTTGAAATCGTTGAAGCTCCCGAACGCGCTGTTGATGGCGTTGGCTAGGTCGCCGGTAGGCTCGCCTCCGCCGCCCTTTTTCATGATCTTCCAGAACATCGAGTGGTTCATGTGTCCGCCGCCGTTATTGCGCACGGCCGTGCGGATGTTCTCGGGCACCTTACTGATCTGCGCGAGCAGTTGCTCCACCGAAAGCTTTTGCAGGTCGGCGTTTCCTTCCAGCGCCTTATTCAGGTTGTTGACGTAACCGCCGTGGTGCTTGTCGTGGTGGATTTCCATCGTCTTCGCGTCAATGTAGGGCTCTAGTGCGTCGAATGCGTACGGCAGTGGTGGCAGCGTGTGGCTCATTTGGCGAGCAGCTCCTTGTGCGGAATGTCCAGTCGATGACATGAGTATCTACCTCCTGTATTACACTTCCAGCCGGGTTGTAACAACGCAATTATACGCCCCGCTACACGCCTGGGTAGCGCTGGCTTCAAATTTTCAAATGCGTTCTTGCGGAGGAGTGTATGCCGACGGTCGAGCATGTCGAAAAGCATTTCACAGCCGCTGCCGCGGTCCGCGACGTCGTCATCGGAATGTCCGATGGCTTGACCGTTCCGTTCGCGCTTGCCGCCGGCCTTACCAGCGCTGCAGCGGCGCTCTCCCGTGGCACCGGAATTATCGTTACCGCCGGTCTTGCGGAGATTGCGGCTGGTTCCATTGCCATGGGCCTGGGCGGTTATTTGGCGGCTAAGACGGATTCGGAACATTACGCTTCCGAACTCGATCGCGAATACCGGGAAACCGTCGAACTTCCGAACGTGGAAATTGAGGAAGTGGCAAAAGTGTTTCGGGAGTACGGCCTCACCCAAGAGCAGATGAAGCCCGTCGTGGATGCTATCACCGGCAATCAAAAGCGGTGGGTGGATTTCATGATGCGCTTTGAGCTCGGACTGGAGGCGCCTGATCCCTCTCGCGCAGGCCGCAGCGCCGCCACGATCGCGGCATCGTACATTATCGGCGGCCTCGTACCCCTGACGCCTTACATTCTGATGGATCAGGTCTTTCCCGCGCTTTGGACTTCCGTTGGCGTCACGCTCCTCGCACTGTTCATATTCGGTTCTATCAAAGGCCACTACACGGGGGTGAACCCTGTTCGCGGAGGCCTGCAGACTGTGCTCGTAGGTGGACTGGCGGCGGCCGCGGCATTTTTCATTGCGCACCTCGTGGTCTAAGCCGGTGGTTCAAAGACACACCACCCCGCCCGGATCTGATGCCTTTCCGGACACCGCCCGCAACCTTGTGCCCCTCACTGCATCTATCAATTCGCCAGGGCATCTATAATTGGAGAGCGGGCGTGCAGCGATTCGCCAGGGTGCTCCGGGCTGCGCGAAGAGGTCCCGCCGCAAATGTCTCATTGCTCCTCAACACGAACGGATATGCGTGCGAAGTCTGGCGCATGGGGTTCCGGCACACGAATTTCCGCGGGCTACGTCTAAATACATGTTCCCACCCCCAAGCTGGCGGAGGCCGCGGGGTCTAGAAGGAGAGAGATTCCATGAAAAGTCCGAACCTGCATATACCCCGATGGGTCGCTACGGTTGCGGTGGTTGCGGCTCTGATTTGCGGCGGAGTTCTTGCGATAACGTTACGAGATTGGTCTAACCACGAAGTGTATGGCGCTCCGGAGGCGGGCATCACGGTAGCCAAGGACGGCGCACCGGTTTCCCTTGGCAGTTTTAAGAACGGCTTTTCCACGGTGCTGAAACCAGCGCTTCCCGCCGTCGTGAATATCCATTCGTCAAAGGTCGTGAAGCAGCGCGGCGGCCAGATGCCGTTTTTCGGCGATCCTTTCTTCCAGCAATTCTTCGGCAATCAATTTGGTACGCCGGACAACGGTCCCCAGCGGGAAGAGAGCCTTGGTTCCGGGGTGATCCTGGCCCCAGATGGAATCATTCTGACCAACGATCACGTTGTGGACGGCGCCTCGGACATCAAAGTGATGCTGTACGACAAGAAGGAATACAACGCCAAGGTGATTGGCGCCGATAAAGTGTCCGATATCGCCGTGCTGAAGATCGACGCAACGGGGCTTCCGGTGCTTCCCTTGGGCGATTCCTCCAAATTGCAGGTGGGCGATATAGTTTTCGCAATTGGAGAGCCTTTCGGGCTGCGCGGCACGGCTACGATGGGAATCGTCAGCGCCACGGGCCGTGGCAATCAGGGCATCGAGCAGATCGGGAACTTCATCCAGACCGATGCCGCTATCAATCCTGGAAACTCAGGTGGTGCGATGATCAATCTCCACGGCGATCTGGTTGGCATCAATACCGCCATTGCCACTGGAGGCGGATCCGAGGGAAATATCGGGATCGGATTTGCGATACCGATCAATTACGCCCGCTCGATCATGGACCAGATTCTGGCTCATGGAAAAGTTACTCGCGGGTATCTCGGCGTCGGCATTAAGGACCTCACGCCGGCGTATGCTAAGCAATTCTCGTACTCTGGTAACGGCGGTGTGCTGATCGAAAACGTCGAGCCCAACACGCCGGGCGCTAAGGCAGGACTAAAGCACGGCGACATCATCACCGCCGTGAATGGTCAGGCGATGAATGGTTCCAATGAGCTGCAATTGAAAATCTCAGCCATGCCGCCCGACACGACTGCGAAGCTTTCCATCTGGCGCGATGGCAAAACGCTGGAAATTCCAGTCACGCTTGGAACGCGGCCAGAGAATCCCGGGCAGCCGAATAACAATAGCAATAGCCAAGGCGAACAGGGCCCAGGCGTAATGAAGGGCGTGCAAGTTGAAACGCTTACGCCGGAGATCACTCAGCAGCTAAATCTCCCGTCCAGCACTCACGGCGTGGTCGTGGACTCGGTGGATCCCAGCAGCAATGCGGCCGCCGCCGGCGTGCAGCGTGGCGACGTGATCCAGGAGGTGGATCGCAAGCCCGTCAATAACGTTCAGCAATACCAGCAGGCGCTGTCGTCCGCGGGCAACCAGTCGGTGCTACTGTTCATCAATCACCAAGGTATCACCAACTACGTGGTTGTTCAGCCGCAGTAGTTGAGTGAATAGCTAGACGAAAGCGGAGCATGGTCCCGTCCCCCGGCCTCCATGCTCCGCTTTTGCGGCATCGTAGAGCTGAGGTTTAGATTCAGCTTTTGTTTAGCCTTAAGCTGAACGGTTTGCGTCCAAAGTTATCGTCGGTCAGCTCGCGCCACGAACGGTCGTTTCGTCGCATCCAAGGTGTTGAGCGCTGCGATTACCCGCGGCGCGAGTTGGGTGCGTTGCAGTACCCAGTCTGGTGCTGTTTCAGGTGTCGTTTTCAGCACGACTGGGAATAGAATAGTACTTGCGATCTATTCACCCCGGCCCGCGGGTCTATTACTCAATACTGTGCGCTACTTTTGTCTAAACTGGCGCTAGCGAATGGCCGAGAAGGCCTTATGGGGTGATTGTATGGTGCCGAGTAAAAATCCGGGCGTATTTATGGGGACGTTGCTCCCAGAGGGCGAAAAGCGCTGGACTTCGTTCGGAGCGGGTTTGGGCCTGGAGTGCTTGGCGCTCGCGTTCCTGATATTGATTCCGCTGCTCATGCCCGAAAAGTTCGAACTGGCTCAGCATGATTGGGTGACGCCCATTGAAGTACCAGTCGTTCGCCCATGGAAGCCGCAGCCCAAGCCGAGGCCTGTGGTCGTAAAGCGCGAGGTCGTGAAAGAAACTGTCCAGCCCATACCAGTCATCGTGCCCAAGCCAAAAATCTACGATCCGGTATTCAAGTCCCCGGTCGAGAAAGTTGCCATGCGACGCGTAGATCCCGCTCCTGAAATTGCGCGGGCGCTGCCGGACCCCAAGGTTTCCATGGGCAGTTCGGCGATTCCAACGCTGCGTGTGCCGGTCCAGACCGGCGGATTCGGCGACCCCAACGGCGTACCTGATAATGGCAAGCGCGATCGAAATCCCAATATCGCCCTGCAGGGTTCGTTCGATATGCCCGCTGGACCCGGCGTAGGAAATGGAAACGGCGGCAAGCATGGCTCTCGCGGAACCGTCGCCAGCGCTGGTTTTGGCAATGGCGTAGCAGTGGGCAGCGCGGGCGGCCCGCGCGGCAGCGTGGAGCAAGGCGGCTTCGCGAACGAACTGGCCGCGGCCGCTCCTCGAGTGAGGGAGACCTCCGAGGAGTCCAATACCAAACCGGTGGTGATTCTCTCCGTGCCGCGTCCGGTTTATACTGCTGAAGGTCGTACCAATAAGATTCAGGGTATCGTACTGCTGCAGGTGATTTTCACGGCTTCGGGACAGGTGAAGGTGCAACGCGTGGTGAAGGGTTTGGGCTACGGTTTGGATCAGGCTGCTGAAGACGCTGCGCGCCAGATCCAATTTCATCCGGCCACTCGAGACGGAGAGCCCGTCGATTTCAGCGCGATTGCTCGCATCGTGTTTGAGCTGGCGTACTGAAGGGGGTCATGGGGAATGCGCTACTCGATATCGTTGTCTCTCGCGGTGCTCTTGGGGGTCGCGCTCGCGAGCGGTGCTGCGGCTCAAGCGCAGCCCGCGCAAGGTCAATCCCAGCCGCAGGCTGAGGCTTCTTCGTCCGCGCCCGTGTCGTCCGTAAGCGACGCGATCAATCGGATCATTGCGCGCGAGCACCAGGAAGTGGGCATCATCCGCCGCTACGACCCGATTATCGAAACCTATATCCAGGAAATGAAGCCCGATAAGCAATTCGGCGCCGTCCCCGTTCGCGACGACTATTTCCTGGGGCAGGCTAATCTGGCGCAGGGCGTGGTCGATCAGAACATGCTCGGCCAGGACCGCAAAAGTTTCCTGCAGCAACTGGACCCTCTATCGCACGTCGTGAATTTTTTCTCCTACGGCGGCTTCGACCCTGCCGGTTTTCTCCAGATGATCTATTTGGATCCGAACGATTTCGACACCGCCCACTATCATTTCGAGTACGTCGGCAAGGACTTCCTGGGTTCCGTCCGATGCTACGTGTTTGATCTGACTCCGCTGCCCAAATCCGGCCGTGGCCGGTTTAAGGGCCGCATCTGGGTGGAGGATCGGAATTTCACGATTATCCGCTTCAACGGTGGCTACACGCCCACGAAAGGCATCAACGGATACGGACTGCACTTCGATAGCTGGCGTCTCAATGTTCAGCCCAATCTTTGGCTTCCGGCTTACGTTTACAGCCAGGAATCGAGTTTACGCGATGTGATGGGAAGCCACATCCATTTCAAGGCCCAGACGCGCTTGTGGGGCTACGATCTTAAAAACGCCAACCACGAGCAGGAATTCAGCCAGCTCACCATCGAATCACCGGGCGCAATCCAGGACCAGAACACGGGCGTGCAGGATCGCTCTCCCGTTGAGGAAGAGCGCCAGTGGCAGCAACACGCCGAGCAGAATGTTCTCGATCGCCTGCAGAAAGATGGTTTGCTTGCGCCGCCCAGCCCGGTCGATAAAGTCCTCGAAACCGAGGTGAACAACATCGAGGTGACCAACAATCTCGACATCGAGCCCGAAGTTCACTGTAGGGTATTGCTCACCAGCACGCTCGAGTCTTTCGCCATCGGCCATACGATCGTTCTCAGCCGCGGCTTGATCGACGTGCTTCCCGATGAAGACAGCTTGGCCGCCGTGCTTGCGCAGGATCTCGCCGATCTGATGGTAACGAAGCCCTCTACCGATCAGTACGGCTTTAACGATTCGACGGACGTCTCCAGCCTCCAGGCGCTCAAGCAGTTTAGTTTCCGCGATACGCCCGAAGACGTCGCCGCCGCGGGTCAGAAGGCCGTCCAGCTTCTAAAGAATTATCCATCAAAGGACAAGCTCGCTGGAGCGGCATTGTTCTTCAAGCAATTGAGCGACGAGCGCGCCGCCCTGCCGGCGCTGATCGATCCGCGCATCGGCAATGGCGTGTATATCGATCCGGCGCTGATGAATTCTGGTCCTACGCTGAAGCCCGGAAACATCGACCAGATTTCCGCTTTGCCGCTGGGCGCTCGCGTCAAGCTGAATCCCTGGAGTGACGTCGTCGAGATGCTCAACGCCAAACCCGTGCCGCTCTATTCCGCTCGGGAAAAAATGCCGTTTGAGATCACTCCGTTTTATCCGTTCTTGAGTCGCTACGAAAAGCCTGCCACCGCTGCCGCAGGAACCCCTGCCGCTACGGCGGCAAACGCGGCTACGAAGCCTGCGCCTCAGGCGCGTGCTGCGCAACCTCCGGCAGCGCAGTCTCAACCGCAATAGCGCCAGCAGAGCCGATTTCCACATCGCACGCTCCGCTCTAGGTGCGATGTGCCGAACCCGACTCCTGCTCCCCCGAGATTCGTTGTTGATTAGATTGCGGCGCGGAAGCCTCGCCGCGCCATCTCCGTGCTCAGTCCATAGACCACATGAGCCGCCAAACCGTACAAATGGCTGGAGAGCCGCGATTCCGATGGCTCTCCCGAAAGTCCCAACGCGGGGACCGCAATTTCGTCGGCTATCGTAAACAGGGCAGCGCCGAATATGAGGCTAGGAACGAATCCTCCCGAAACACCGGCTAGCTCGGTGACCGTCCCGTACATCGCCCCTTGCAGAGTCCCGAACCCGTAATGGACCAGTGGCCCGGCCCTTTTCTTTTGCTGGTGCGAGAGCCGGTGTCCCGTTAGTGCGGCGATCTTCCCCGCTGCTTTCATCGTGGCGTCTTCCTTCTCGGTGTCCGTCTGCGTTTTGTGATCTTTCCGCCGTTTCTCGCCAGCACCGTTGTTCGCGAAATTCTTCGACGCGCTCGTCCACCCCTTTTGAAATTCCGTCATCACCATCGTGCCGATCAGCCCGCCAACCATTCCGGCGAGCAGCCCCTTGCCCCACTTGCGTTCGTCTTGCCGCATGGCAGTCTCCTTTGAGCAAATCGCGTTACAAATACTCACGCTTCAAAAAATGCTCGTGGCCAGACTACGGCAGGCACGCGCGACAGAGAATGCGGCCTATACCCTGAATCTGCTCGATCTGTTTCCGCTCCGAATCGCGGGCAGAGGTGTTCACCTTCGGGGTTTTACCTTTGGCATCCACGCCCGGCTGCGCTTTTTCGCAACGGCTGCTCGCCGCGAGCATCGAACCAGTCAGGAGGCTTGAAGTGGTGGTTCAGGCAGCAGGCATTAACGGCCTGGAAAAGTTCCTCTTCATCAGGCAAGTATCAAAGGCAGTCCTGGTTCGCCCACGTTCTTCGCAGGTGCCAGGCAACCCCGAAACTGGTCGGCAAGGCGCTCTGTACGACACCGCTCCTTGCAGTGGGTGCCTTACAACGGCGCCATGCAGCAACTCTCCAAGGCAAATCGCGTATCCACGACATTGTGTTTTTATTTAGGAGGCAGATATGGCAGATTTCACTGAACCTGTTCGATCGTACGGAAATATCACGGAGAACGTAAATTTTTTTAGCCGTCCCAATTGGGGCGCGATCTGGGCCGGAATGTTCGCATTCCTTGCGATCTGGGCTGTTTTTGGCACACTCGGCGTAGGAGTGTTCGCCAGCTCCGCCAACGCCAACGCGAGTCAGCCGGTCTTGGGCATGGGCGTCGGAATCGGTGCTTGGTTCGTCATTTTGACTATCGTGGCGTTTTTCGTCGCGGGACGAATCACCGGAGGGCTCGCACGCACAGACGCATCTAGGGACGGTGCCGTCTATGGCATCGTGATGTTCGGAGTATCCGTTACCGCATTCCTAATGCTCGTGCTCATCGGCGGTTTCGCGACGGGCGCCACCATAATTCATGGAACGGCGCACGATGCTTCCGTTCTTGGCGATTTTTCTTACCTGGGATGGACTACTTTCGTAGGCCTGTTCCTTGGTTGGATCGCCGCTATGGCCGGCGCCGCCACCGCACACAAAGCGCTGCCGCGACCGAGCAGTGCCGCGCAGCCGCAAGTTCGCCACGCGTAATTTGGACTTTGCAGCCGGAGTCGGGGCCGCTCGGCCCCGGCTCTGCGCCGCGCCCTGCTTCAACTCCTTGGACTGCTCTCTCGGTAGGCCCGGACTATACTCATGCGCGGCGGCTAAGCACTTTGTCCAGCATGCGGCGAGAATCGCCATAGGGATCGTTGACTGCTTCGCATTGGTCATTCAGGATCATCACGGCTCGCTTCGAGTCGTCAAAAGCAGGCCAATGCGCCAGCCCTGCATGATTCGGATTCCCCGTGCGTGCAAACGCCGTCCAGGCGCCGCTGATCTTTGAGGCCAGAGCGTAACGATCCTGCCCGGTGCCGGTCATCGACTTGCACTCATCCACGATGTCGAACACGAACGGAATCTCCAGCGTGTGGAAGGTCCGCAATTTTCCGTCGCGTACCGGCGATCTCCAGGTGAAATAGTATTGGTAGACGGGCGCGCCATGTTGCGCGGCTTTTCGATCCGCTTCGATCAGAACTCCCTGCCGGAACGTCGCGTCCGAGGCAATAATCAGGTACAAATCGGTATTGCTGGCCTTCGGTCGGCCCTTCCGATAAACGGCGATCAATTCGTCCACTTTTGCATCGTCTGCGCCCCGCAAGATTTGCTTCACGTGCGAGTGCAGGCTCGAATCGTCGATCGGATCGAGTATCTGATGTGGGAAGAATGTAACTTCCGTCTCCACGGTGCCGATAAGCAGCGGAACGTTCGCCGAAATCGCGGGCGCGGTGGGATTAAAGGGGTCGCTTGGCAGTGTGGTCCCGTCCACAACTGGCGCCATTGCCAGCGATCCAGAGCCTGGCATTCCGTTGCCGGACATCTCGCCCATCAACGTCAACAACTGCTGCATCGGCACTTGCTGTAGCTTCGCAACGTCGCTCGGTTGCAGCCCGAGCTTTTGCATCAATGCTTCCGCCGACTTGGTAGCGCGGTCGCGAGGCAAGCCCGTCACATCCGCTCCGCTTTCCACAATCGCGCGGTGAAACAGTCCGTGCGCCGGAGGCATGGCCATTAGCGTACTTACTTTCCCTCCGCCGCCGGATTGCCCGAAAATCGTCACGTTGCCGGGATCGCCCCCAAATGCGGCGATGTTATCGCGCACCCATTCGAGCGCGCCGACGATGTCCAGCATTCCCACATTGCTGGCCTGCGCGAATTGCCCGCCGCCGATTTCCGCCAAGTAGGTGAAGCCAAACACTCCCAGTCGGTGATTGAGAGTGATGGCCACCACATCGTGCTTGCGAGCCAGTTCCGTGCCGTCATAGCAAGTGAACGCGCCCGATCCCGTTGTGTACCCGCCACCATGCAGCCATACCATTACCGGTCGCTTATGTCCGGATTCCAGCCCAGCTGTCCAAACATTCAGGCACAGGCAATCCTCGCTCATCGGACCGCCGGGGTCCATGACTTCTACCTCGGGAGGAACCACGCCGCGAAATTGGCTGTCGAGTTGCGGCGCACGCGGGCCGAATTCCACTGCGTCTCGCACACCCGGCCACGCCTCAGGCTTTCGCGGCGGCATAAATCGCCCCACGCCGTCCGTTGGAGCGCCATAGCGCACACCCTTGAACACGTGCACGCCGCGGACTCTCGTGCCGCGAATTTTTCCCGCGGCGGTTTCAACCACCTCGCCCCCAGAACCTTTTGGTTCAGCGGCAAGCGTATTGATTTTGCCGCTCATTAGAAGTCCCGCCGCCAAACTTCCGAAACCCATGAATGATCGCCTGTCCATAATCGCGCCTCCGATCCACCCACACCGATTGCGCCGCAACTTATCACCGCTAGCATCAGCACCCTTCGAGAGATCGACGCTACGCCGCCCGGCCCCACAGTTTTTCCGAGGCGATTCTCGCGCCTTCGGCCAGCGCCCGGAATTTCATCCATGCAAACGCCGGGAACACCGGCCCAAACCCAGCGAAGGTCCCGAATCCGCAATCGCTCCCGGCCATGATGCGGTCGCGTCCAACCACTTCGGCATACCGCAGCAACCGCTGCGCCACCACTTCAGGATGTTCCACGTAGTTGATGCTCGACGCGATCACGCCGGGAACTAAGATCTTGTCCTCGGGCAGCTTAATCCTGGTCCATGCTTCCCACTCGTGCTCGTGACGCGGATTCGCGCCTTCCACCAGCAGCGCCATCGGTTTCGCCTTGATCACGATGGGGAAAATTTTCGTGCATGCCATGTCGTTGACGTGCGATCCCTCGTAATTGCCCCAACACACATGCATCCGTACGCGATCGGCTGGAACATTCGCGAGCGCGTGATTGAGCGCTTCCACCTGCAGCTCCGCATAACGCAAAAACTCCTCATCGCTCAAGGTCTTGAACCGCGAGTGCCGCCCCATCGCCAAGTCCGGACAGTCAAGCTGCAGCAGCAAGCCCGATTTTACGATCATCTCGTACTCTTCGCGCATCGCGTTGGCGAGCGCCTCCAGGTACGCCTCGTGCGACGGATAATATTCGTTGGGCTGAAAGACGGCGATCGTTCCCGGCGAAACGGCGTTCATAAAACCTTCGCTCGCCTTGGCCTTCGCCATCGCTTCCTTCATGTGCGCGATGTCTTTTTCAACAGGCGTCAGGTCCCGCACTTTGATTGGACCCTTGCACACCGGACGGCGATACGTCGCCGAATGTCCCGCCTTCACCAAGCGGTCGCGATATTCGGGAAAATCGTCCAGATCCTGCGGTGTGGGCCTTGCCGAGTCGCCTTCGAACCCAGTGAGCCGGTGCCGAATGTAGGTAGCATAGCTAATCTTGCTCATCTCGCCATCGCTCACGATGTCGATGCCCGCTTCCCGCTGCCGGTTCACCACGTCGGTCACCGCTCGCCGTATCACCTCGTCGAATCGCGCTTCGTCGTAATCTTCTCCGCGGTCCTGTGCGAAAAGCAGGTCCACAACTTCCTGCGGACGCGGCAGGCTGCCTACGTGCGTGGTTAAAATGCGGTCTGTGCTGCGCTTCATCGAAGTCCCTTCGCGGCAGTCATCCTTGTTTCGGTGCGGCTGAGAAAATACTCCCCAACCCTGCCGCATGCAACCAGAAACCACCTTGGTCGGAGCGCAGGCAGAAAACCGGTAAGCGCCGGCAAAACCTCCTACGTTCTCGTCGACTTGTTGCGGCTTGGCGCTGGAGGTCGTCAATGAGAAAATCGATGCGTGCGAAAGCAAAACGCGCTGATCCTGGGCGGTCTGCTCGGAATGGCCGCTGCTTGGGCTCTTGCCCGTTCCAATCCGCCGCTAGACACCGTCCCGCAAGTCGACCTCGATCGCTACCTCGGTCGCTGGTACGAAATCGCCCGCTATCCTAACCGTTTCGAACGCAAATGCGACCGCGACGTCACCGCAGAGTACTCGATCGAAAGGAATGGCAAAATTCGCGTGACAAATTCATGCGTCAAATCGAACGGCGCGATCACCCGCGCAGTCGGAGCCGCCAAAGTTGCCGACAAATCGACCAACGCCAAATTGAAGGTCGTCTTTTTCCGGCCCTTCTACGGCAAGTATTGGATCATCGATCTCGGACGCGACTACGATTACGCCGTCGTTGGCGAACCCTCGCGCCGTTATCTTTGGATCCTCAGCCGCACTCCAAAAATGTCCAACGATTTGTATAGCAGCATCACCTCCCGGTTAGCCGCTAAGGGTTACGACGCCTCGAAACTGATCCAAGCGCGCCAAACTGCTGCCCGATAGCTATACCTTTGCGAGGTTTTTCGCACCCACTCGCATCGCGGAACAATTCCTGCCTCGTGATGTATACTCCGCGAATGGAAGCGCCAAATTTCGAATTCAACATGAGCCGCCTCGAGCGGGTGATCGCAGGACCAGGCAAAGTTTCCGAACTCGGCGCCGAACTCGAGCTCCGCGGTCTGCAACGCGCCATCATCGTCACCGGAAAAACTCTCGGCTCATCGCCGCTGCTCGATAAAGTCACGAGCGCGATCGGCGCACGCTGCGTCGGCGTGTTTCGTGGAGCGAAGCAGCACGTCCCGTGGAGCTCAGTGCACCGGTTGCGAGCCGAGATCGAGCGACTCGACGCCGACTCGCTGATCAGCTTTGGCGGCGGCAGCCCCATCGACACCTGCAAAGTGGCCAGCCACGCGTTTCTCACGTCGCGTGAACTGGTTCACATCGCCGTCCCCACCACGCTTTCGGCCGGCGAATACACGCACGCTGGTGGCGTCACCGACGAAACCACCTTGGTAAAATCCGGCGTCTCCGATCCGCGCCTGCAAGCCCGCACCATCTTCAACGATCCGGATCTGACGCTTGAAACTCCCACGTGGCTTTGGGTGGCAACCGGTATGCGCTCGCTCGACCACGCCATCGAGTCGATCTACGCCATTCGCCATCATCTGCTCAGCGATACACTGGCCAGCAAAGCCATTTTCTTGCTCCGCGAGCATTTACCCGGCTCCATCAACGCCGATCGAGAGGATCAAATCGCCCACCGAGGATACTGCCAGATGGCCGCGTGGTTTTCGATCTTCGGCGCCATGAACACGCGCTTCAGCATTTCGCATCTGCTCGGCCATCAAATCGGCCCGCGCTGGAATGTCCCGCACGGCATCACCTCGTGTATTACCCTGCCGCACGCCATGCGCTTCATGGCCGACGTCGCACCAGACCGTTTCGGACCCATCGCTGCCGGGTTCGACTTGCCCTTCGAGCCGACCAAAGCCAAGGCCGCGGCCCTGGCGTGCGCGGAAGCCGCCGCGAAGTTCATTGCACAATTCGACGTGCCGCACACCTTGAAAGACGCTGGCGTGCCTCGCGACGAACTCCATGAAATCGTCGGTCCAATCGCGCACGAACTCGAGCGCTCCGGTACCATCGATCGCCCGGTCACTGAGCGCGAGATTCAGTCCTTGCTGGAAGCTGCCTATTGAGGAGTTTCGTCCCGGCCGCGGAACCGATCGTGGTTCCGCAGTCGGGACGTAAGTCGGGTAAAACTAATTTTTGGGTTTGTCGCCGCCAATGAAAACCGCGCTGGTGCGCCTCGACGCCTGCGAGCCGCCCTCTGGCTGTTCCGCCATGCTTGCGGCAGCATTCGCCGTAGCTGGTGCGTTTACCGGCACTTTCCGCGCGCCTGCCGGCATGTTGCTCTCGGGGACTGTGATAGGCTCGAGCATCGCTTGAACTTCGGCACGTCGCGATTCGAACCACGGTGGCAATAGCAAACTCGTTCCCAATTGATCGGCCGGCTCGTCGACTGAAAACCCTCCCGGGACGTTCGCCGCGCATTCCACCAAAATCCCGCCCGGACACCGGCAGTATACCGAGTGGAAATACATTCTGTCCTTGATCTCCGATGCATCCGTGTAACCCAGCTCGTCGTAAATTCCCTTTTGCTCGGCGAGTTTCTCGTCATTTTCCACTTCCAGCGCCAGGTGATGGGCCGTCCCCGCGCCGAAAATCCAGCTTCCCGCGGGACGATCCGGCTCGTGCAGCAGCGTCACCGTCTTCGCCGCTCCTCCCTCGCCAATTTCAAAGCGGTGATATGCCCCTTCAGCTCCCGTCTTGCGGAATCCGAGCGCATCAACGAAAAACCGCTCCGTCTCCGCAATCTCGCGCACGGAAAGCACCGGCCCGTGGAATCCACGCGTCGTAACGTCGCTGCTCACATCCTTCGTCGTCCAGCCCTTGCGCTTGTCCGAATCGTCCTCCAGCACTTCCAGTTGGATTCCCGACGGATGATTGAAGCGCACGAATTTCTGTCCGAAGCGCTCCTGAATGCCGAAGTGCTTCGCGTTATGCCGCGTCAAATGCTCGCTCCAGAATTTCAGCGAGCCCTTTGGAACGGCGTATGCCGTGGACTGGATTTGTCCTGACCCGGGCTTGCCCTTCACGCGGTTGTACGGAAACGTGGTGTACACCGAGCCAGGTTCGGCGTTCGCATTCGCGTAGTACAAGTGATAGTGAGCGTAGCGGCCGTCAAACAGCACCGTCTGCTTGATCATCCGCTGCCCGAAAACCTGCGTCTGAAAATCGATGTCTTCCTGCGCCCCGGCCACGCACACCGTGATGTGATGGATTCCCTTTACAAGCGACATGTCCTTACCTCCGCCGTCATTGCAGCGCCTGCGATTGTGGTTCGTTCGTCTCCGGAGAGCGCCGCGGTTTACCACGCGCTTCTCCGACCCCGCCATCCGGAGCCAAACCACCTGCGGCGGATTCTATCCACATAGGCTCGCGTTTCGCAAGCTGTACGAGACACGCCCAGGCTCCAGCCCCATCCACGAAAAAAGAATATCAAAATAGGTGTCCCCTCAACCGCTTTTGTGGTACAAACCGCCCGTCCACAGGGTGGGAGTGCCGCCATCATGGTTTTGGGGGCCTCGTATGGTTGCTTTTCGGGCGGAGAAGTTGGTGCTATTTCCGCTCGTGCTACTAATTATGGTGGTCGTCGGAATTCGGCCGGCGGTTGCTCAGGACGATCCATCCGGCGAATGGTCTCCGCGCTTTCACGAAGACTTTCCGGAGCGCATCCCCGGCCCCGAAATCGGCGATTATCTGGGCTTGCCGATCAACCCGGCTGCACGGTTACGCGGCGATAGCTGGGATGCAACTTTGCTTGAGCTTCCCGAAAATCAGTGCCGCGCTCACGGCGCTGATTATAACTGGCGCGGTCCCTCTATGATCCGGATCTCGAAACAAGTCGATCGTGCGACGCAGAAAGTGATCGCGTATCACATCTACACAACAACCTACAATCAATACCGCACCGTTTGGATGGACGGTCGCGCGCGTCCTCCTGCTTGGGCGCCGCACACCTGGGCCGGATTCTCTACCGGCAAATGGGATGGCGATAATCTCGTGATCACCACCGATCACCTGAAAGAAAACTGGATCCGTCGCAATGGAATCGACCGCAGCGACCAGGCCGTCGTAAGCACGCATCTCCTCCGGCATGGCAACTACCTAACCGTCGCCGTGATCACCTACGATCCCGTGTACCAGACGCAGCCATTCATTCGCACCACGGATTTCGTCCTCGACCTTCAGCAGCAAATCGCGCCTTGGCCCTGCGAGCCCGTCGATGAAGTCGACCGCCCGGAAGGCTACGTGCCTAATCATCTTCCCGGCACGAATCCATTTCTTGACGAGTTCCCTGCGAAGTACGGCATCCCGCCACAGGCCGCTCGCGGCGGTGCGGATACGATGTACCCCGAATATCAGCTTGAAATGAAACACATGAAACTTCTGCCGCGCCCTGCGAAGAAGGCGGAAAACCAATGACCCAAGTCATGCAGACGCCGGAAATTCGCAATTCCGTCTGTCGTACGCGGCACTTTTTCTTCATTGCCGCTGCTCTCGCTCTGGCGATTTGCGTCGGGCCCAAGCTCGCCCGCGCGCAATTCGGTGATTTCGCCCCCCAAGGTGAGGTGCATATCTTGCACGTTCAGGGCAACGTGTACATGCTCGTTGGCGCTGGTGCGAACATCACCGTGCAAGCTGGCGACGACGGCGTGCTACTCGTTGATACCGGCAACGCCGCAATGAGCCAGCAGGTTCTGGCGGCCGTCCGCTCGATTTCCGATAAGCCCATCCGCTACGTCATCAATACCAGTGCCGATCCCGACCACACCGGCGGCAACCTGGTGATTGCTGCGGCCGGCAGCACCATTGCCGGTGGCAATGTCGTCGGCAATATCGGCGCCAGCGCCAGCGATCAAGCCGCGGTCATCGCTTTTCAATCGGTTCTTGATCGCATGAGCGCTCCCACAGGCGAAAAATCGCCTACGCCGCAGGGCGCTTGGCCCACCGATACGTTCACAACCGACGAAAAGAAGTTGTACTTCAATGGCGAGCCCATCGAGATCATTCACGTTCCAAACGGCCACAGCGACGGCGATAGCATGGTCTTCTTCCACAAATCCGACGTGGTCACGGCGGGCGATATTTTCGTCACCACTTCTTATCCCGTCGTCGAACTCGATAAGGGCGGCAGCATCAACGGCTTAATTGCCGGACTCAATCGCATCATCGCGCTCACCACGCCGATCGCCATGCAGGAGGGCGGCACCATGGTGATTCCCGCCTATGGACGAGTTTGTGACCAGGCGGACGTGAAGTTCTATCAGGAGATGGTCACCATCATTCGTGATCGCGTGCAAGATGCGATCAAAAGGGGCCTCACACTGCAGCAAGTCGAAGCCGCGAATCTCACGATGGACTATGATCCGAGGTATGGCGCCGTGGAGGGCCCATGGACGACGAAAATGTTTGTTGATGCCGTATACAAAAGCCTCAGCCAGAAACCCGAGGCGGCGAGCGCGCCGTAGCGCGACTTTCCCGGCTTCTGTGTTGTATCGTTGTGGACGACGTGGATCCTAGCAGGGGGTATGCCATGAAACACAAATTTGCGGCTCTATTCATCGCCGTGACGATCGTCGCTACCGGCGCGGCCTATGCACATCATTCCTTCGCGGCAACCTATTACGTCGATCGCGAAATCACGATCAAGGGCACCATTACTCAATTTTTCTATCGCAATCCACACTCGTTCATAAAAATCGAAGCGCCGGATGATAAAGGCCAGATGCAAACCTGGTCCATCGAATGGGGCGGCGGCGCTCAGCTCACGCACGATCATGTTTCTCGCGACACGCTCCGGCCAGGGGACGTGGTCATAGCCAGCGGAAATCCGGGGCGCGATGCGAACGAACATCGCATTCGTTTGCATAAGATCGTCCGGCCGTCCGACGGCTGGAAGTGGGAAGGCGTAATCATGTAGTGCTTCCTGCGCCGGCTCTAAAGTCGGCGCGGGAATTTGGCGTCCGCGGAAGGTTCAGGACGACCGGCGCATCGTTGCGGCCCGTCGCCGGGCCGGTGGAGGGGGAAAAGCATGGACCTCGGAGCTTGCTTGAGGCGTACTCTGCCGCTTTGCCTTATCCTGGCGGCGATTTCGATTGCCTGTCCCGTCCGCACCAGCGCCCAATTTGGTTATCCACCTCCCGCGCGGCCCGTCAATCCTCGCCAAATTGCGCCGCAGGATTTCACCGGCTATTGGGTCTCCCTTATCACCGAAGACTGGCGCTGGCGCATGATCACTCCCGACAAGGGCGATTACGCGAGTGTTCCACTCAACTCCGTCGGCAAGGCCGTCGCTGACACGTGGGACCCCGCAAAAGACATTGCCGCGGGTGAACAGTGCAAATCCTACGGCGCTCCTGCGCTGATGCGCGTCCCTACGCGACTGCACATTACCTGGGTTGACGACAACACTCTCCGCGTCGACACCGATGCGGGCATGCAAACTCGCCTGTTCCATTTCAATAGCGCCCCGCCTGCTAATTTTCGGCCTTCTTGGCAAGGCTATTCCGTCGCCAGTTGGGAGGGCCTGAAGCAGGGCGGCATGTTCCGCTTGCCGACGGTTCTTGGACCGGGTGGCCAGCAGCCACACGCCCCGGAAGGATACCTAAAAGTGATAACCACGCATTTGCGCCCTGGCTATCTGCGCAAAAATGGCGTGCCCTACAGCGCCAACGCCACCGTGGAAGAATATTTTGACGGTTTCAAGGAGCCCAACGGCGACACATGGCTCGTCGTCACTTCGATCGTCACCGATCCGCAATATCTAACCCAGCCCTTCATCACCAGCTCGCATTTCAAAAAAGAAACCGACGGGTCGAAGTGGCATCCCACGCCCTGCGAAGCGAAATGACCCCCTCCTCGATCGCCCCGCTCCGGTTTCACAGATCACCTCAACTCAGGCCAAGGACGTGTAATGTTTTTGACTAGGTTCCTGACGTGGTTGGACGCCACAAATTTTAGCCAATGGATGCGCGGTTCGATCTGGGCCGAGCCGATTGTCGAAACGATCCACGTCCTCACCCTCACTTTCTTTCTCGGATTCGCCGTACTCCTCGATCTGCGGCTCCTCGGCGTGTGCATGCGCAAGCGTCCTGTCTCGGAAGTTCTCGACCAGTTCAATCCCTGCCTCTTTTGTGGATTCGCCATCATGATTATCAGCGGAGTCTTGCTCTTCTCCGGCGACCCAGTGGATTTTTACAGCACCATGTTCTTCAAGATCAAAATGATCTTGCTGGTCTTCGCCGGCCTGAACGTGTTGATCTTTAACGCGACGATTCGTCGCAAGGTCGCTGAATGGGATTTAGCGGTCAAGACGCCAAAAGCGGCCAAAATCGCCGCCGTGGTTTCGCTGGTGCTGTGGGCCGCAATTGTCGCGGCCGGTCGCGCCATCGCATATGCTATTCCACCGCCATGAGGAGATGAGCCGCAGATGCATCCCGAAAAATGGCTCTTGGTTTTCTGTCAGTGGGCGCTCCATTCGCACTTCGGCCACGGTGTGCGCGATTCCGTCTGGCTGTTTCCGAGCATCGAAATTTGCCATCTGCTCGGTCTCGCCGTTCTGGGCGGCACGGTTCTGATCCTGAATCTCCGTCTCATGAATTTGCGCTTTCCCAACGAACCTGTCGCGGAGCTAGCGCACGACGTTCAGCCGTTGATGGTCGGCAGCATTATTGTCATGCTGGTTTCCGGCTTTTTTCTGTTTTCGTCCGAAGCGGTGAAGATGTATGACAATGTGGCTTTCCACTACAAGATGGTTTTCCTGTTGCTGGCCATCATTTACACGTTCACGATTTATCGCAAGGTGGTGATGTCCGCCGAAGGCCGCGTACCCCTCTTCTGGCGCATCTCCGTGGCGCTGCTTTCCCTCGCGCTTTGGGCAGGCGTCGGTCTCGCCGGCCGCGCCATCGGCTATGTGTGAGGCTCTCGGAGCCGCGGGGAGGATGCCCAGTCGCGATGGCAGCACGGTGTCCCGTTAATGTTCATCGAAGTCGCGCAAGCCGCTAACGACTCGCTGTCTCTCAATCCTATCAACCGTTGGGTGTGGGTTTTCCCCGTCGTCGAATCGATCCACATTTGCGGATTCACTTTGCTGGTGGGCACCATCACCGTTCTCGACCTGCGCCTCTCCGATCTTTGCCTCGCCCGCCAATCAATCGCACGTTTGGCCAGAGTTCTGGCGCCTTGGATTTATCTCGGCATCGCCGTGCAGCTCGTCACCGGTCCGTATCTTTTCTCATCGGCGCCGCACGATTACCTTCACAATCCTTCGTTTCGCTTGAAGATGATGTTTTTCGCGGCGGCCCTTCTTTTCCATTTCACCGTAGTTCGCGGCGCCTCTAATAAATCGGACCCCCTCGCGCCCGGCTGGCGCCGCTTGGTGGCCTTTGTCTCCATGGGGCTGTGGGTCGGCGTAATTCTCTGCGGGCTAGGCATCGGGTTTTTTGCAGTCAACGACTGAAAGGATTTCGCATGTCGCTTCACTCGGCAGTTCAATGGCTCACCGATACGCCGATAAGCACCGCCCTCCGCGAAGATCCTTACCCGTATCCGGTTCTCGGCACAATTCACGTGCTCAGCATCGCGCTCTTCGGCGGGATGATCGCCATGGGCAATCTGCGGGTGCTTGGCTACGCCATGGGCGACGTTCCCGTCTCCCAAGTGATTGACCAATTTCGCCCGTGGAAATGGACCGGCTTCGCCATCCTCGCCGTCAGCGGCCTGCTGCTCACGCTCTCCGAGCCAATCGACTGCTACAACAGCGTTTTTTTCTGGATTTCTCTCGTGCTTCTCGCGCTGGTGGGATTCAACGCCTGGATTTTTCACTCCGGCATCTATCGCCGTGTAGCCGATTGGGATACCTCCGCAATCGCACCACCCCCAGCCCGCCGCTGGGCCTGGATCTCGCTGGCTCTCTGGATCGCGCTAGTCTTCGCAGGCCGCCTAATCGCCTTCGCCTGATCCCGAGCGAAAACTATATCGCGCCCTTCTTCATCTGTTCCTCGATATATTCCGACTGCCGCAGCGTCAGAGCCACAATCGTCAGCGTCGGATTTTCGCCGCCGCTCGAAGGAAACTGGCTCCCATCAGACACAAACAAATTCTTCACGTCGTGGCTCTGCCCGTAGCGGTTCACCACACCATCGCGCGGGTTTTCCGCCATGCGCGCCGTTCCCATATTGTGCGTCGAAGGATACGGCGGCACTTTAACGATCTTCTTCGCGCCGATCGAATCGTAGAGCGCCGTTCCCTGCTTGTATCCGTGCTCGCGCAGGGCCACGTCGTTCGGATGGTCGTCGAAGTGCACGTCCGGTATCGGCATGCCAAACTGATCCTTCTTCTCCGGATGAACGGTGATCCGATTCGTCTCCTGCGCTAAATCCTCGCCGATCACCCACAGCCCAGCCACGTTCGCGTAGCGATCCAGCACCCACGAATGCTCCCGTCCCCAACCGCCTGGAATCACGTTTTGCGCGAAGCTCGGTAGTCCCTGCGGCAGCAGTTCCATTTGATATCCGCCCACAAATCCGCGCGAAGGGTCGAGCCGCGCCTCGTCCATCACGATTCCCGATTGCGCCGTTCCGCGATACATGTGCACCGGCTTGTCGAACACCGCAAACACTGTGCCCGTCGTATGCTTCATGTAATTTCGTCCCAGTTGTCCCGACGAGTTCGCCAAGCCCTGCGGAAACATGCTCGAATGCGAATTCAGCAGCAGCCGCGGAGTCTCGATCGCGTTCCCCGCCACACATACCACGCGCGCCTTCTGCCGGTGCTGCATTCCTTTGTTGTCCGCGTACACTACGCCGGTCACTTTGCCTGCCGCGTCGTGTTCGATCTTCAGTACCTGCGATTCCGCGCGAACTTCCGCCTTCCCCGTTTGCTCCGCTGCGGGAATTTCCACATACATCGTCGACCATTTCGCCTGAAACGTGCATCCTTGAACGCAAAACCCCGTCTGCTGGCACGAAGCACGCCCGTCGCGCGGTACCGAATTGATCGCCATCGTCGGCACGCGAAATTCCTTGTATCCGATCTTTTTCGCTCCCGCGAAAAGCACCTTGCCGTGATTGCTGATCGGCAGCAGCGGAATTCCGTGCCTCCCGGAGACGCTCATCTTGTCTTCCGCGCGGTCGTAATAAGGCTCCAGTTCCTTCAAGTCGATCGGCCAGTCCATCAAGTTCGCGCCAGCGATATTTCCGTAGCGCGTGCGCGTCTTGAACTCGTGTTCCTGGAATCGCAGCGCAACCGCGCCCCAGTGCACCGTTGTTCCGCCCACCAGCTTGCACGTCCACACCGGCAAAGTCGGCGAAGTTTTCGCCACCGACCACGTGCCCGACGTTGTCCGCGGATCCATCCATGTGAACAATCCGAACATCGCGATCTCGTCGTTACGGATGTCGCTCATCTGCAAGCGCTTCCCCGCTTCCAGGACCACCACCGGAATGCCCCTCTGCGCCAGCTCGTTGGCCAGCACTCCGCCGCCCGCTCCCGAGCCGATAATCACCACCACCGACGAATCGTTCAGATCAAATTTCGCGGGCATCATTTCCCTCCGTCGTCGGCGCAGCCCCGCGCCGCGTCCCGAAATTCTTCCCAGCCGCTAAAATCGCTTCTTCGCCGCGCACACTCAGCCTCACAGCCAATCCAAATCGTTAAATCCGCGGTGCAAGTAACCGCCCTTCGCGGATGACGGCCCTTGATATCCGAAAAGCGGCCAGAGCGCTGGCTGATTGTAGAGCGACACGACCGTCGTCCCATACACCTTCGCAAAAAACGGCCCGTGTTCGATCCGCTTGATCGCCTCCACGCGCACGCGCTCGTCCTTCACATCCGCGTACGTCTTGCCGGACCCCGCCTTCGCCAACCGGTTCAGCTGCTCAATGCCCTCGGCAAGTAATTGCTTCGTGGACGAATCTCGGCCCGCGTCCTCGTTCAATGGCTCGATGGCTTGTGCGTAATGCGTCTCCGCGATTTGCGCATGCGGAAACAGGTCGCGCACGAATTGGAGCAACACCTGCGCCTGTGCCGGCGTCAAATGATGTAGCACCACGGCCCGTGAGGAACCAAACGCACCGCCGGGGTCAATCAATATGGTCGCGCCGCTCACCGCCACGGTAACGATCGCCACCGCGCCGCCCGCCAAAAACCCGCGCCGTGAAACTTTCCCCGGCCCGTTAGCGTCTTTCATTTTGCCTCCTTGTGACACCGTTTCAGTTGCGCCTGCGCGCCTCTGGATGCGCTTTCGCGGCTGCATTTGCTACCATAGAGGACCGACAGTACGAGAACATACCACTACCACCAACGAGGGGAACATACCGATATGAATTCGGGTTCGAATTTAGGCTCGCCTAATAAATCAAACCGCCTATCGCAAGGAATCGCCTTTGCCGCCATTTTACTTGCCGGATTTTTCCTGGTGCATTCGCAACTTTCGTTGCGCTCCGTAAAAGCAGCCCCGGACACCGCGGCGCCCAAGACCACCGAGGACGGCGTCTACACCGCCGCGCAGGCCGCGCACGGCAAGGATTTGTACTCCCAGAACTGCTCCGCGTGCCATCTTGACGACATGAGCGGCAGCGGCGAAGCGCCGCCACTTGCGGGCGAAGGCTTCACGGACAGCTGGGTCGGCCACAGCGTCAATGAGTTCGACCAGACTGTGCTCAACACCATGCCGCTGGACAACCCCGGCAGCCTTGATCCCAACGACGCGCTAGCCATCGTCACCTACATCTTTCAGAAGAACAACTATCCCGCCGGTGCTGACCCGCTGAAAAACGACCCGGCCACGCTGAAGAGCATCACCATCAGCAACAAAAAGTAACTCGCGCAAGCCGAATCGGCGCGGAGCGCCCGCTCCGCGCCTTCCCAATTATCGCGCGCTGCTCACCTCACCGAAAATGCCAGCAGCACGTTCCCCGGCATTCCGCCGCCCACATTCGCGTATCCCGAACCCACGTACAACATTCCATTCACCACCACCGCGCCCGGCCCACCCATTGACCCTCCCTTGGCCGCCACTCCATTCACGGTTTTGAAATCCTGTGCTGTATTGAACTGCCAGATCACCTTGCCGTCGCTGGTCGAAAGCGCGCGAAAAATCCCATCCCATCCGCCGGTAAACACCGCTCCGGGAATCAACGTCGCCGCCGCCGACTGCCCAAATCGCATCCCAGCTTTCGTGCGATTTTCCCCGTTCGGAGTCTTCTTGCCCAAATCGCTCAACGGCTCCAGCCGCACGCGCCATAGAAGTTTCTCGTCCGCCGCATCGATCGCCACAAACGTGCCATCCTCCTGCGGCACGTAGAAAGCGTTCCCATCGGTGGCGCCTCCAAACGCAATGTCTCCGTTATTGGGCGCCACTGTGTTGATCAGCGGCAGCTTCCATAAAAAAGCCCCGCGTTTATCCGGATCGAGCGCAAACACTGTTCCGCTCTTCGGCGTCACCAGCAAAACTCGCCGTCCGTCGCGCAGCTTCACAAGAATCGGCGACGAGCCAATATCGTGGTCCGTGCCCAGATCCTTCGGGCAATTCTCCGTCGTCTCCGGCACGCACCCCACCATCCACGCGTCATTCGCTTCCGTCTGGTACGACCACAGCATCTTTCCGGTCTTCAGATCGAACGCCACCACCGCGTCCGACGTTTTCGCCGCGGGCTCCGTGAACGCGTCTCCCGTTCCCACGTACAGCGCGTGCCGCTCCGGATCGATCGTCGGCGTATTCCATACCGCCGCTCCTGCCGGAGCGTACAGCTGCGTTCCCAGCGAATTTTTCTTCACCGGCTTCGGCGCTTCCGGAATCGTGTACGACTTCCACAGCACGCGGCCGGTATTCGCGTCGAGCGCCACCACGCTCCCGCGAAACGTACAGCACGGATAATGCGGATCGGCGCTGAACACTTCCTCCGTCGCCGAAACCGGCACGTACAGCCGGTGATCGTAGAGCGCCGGCCCGTTGCTGATCCGCGCCAATTCGTGAGTCGTAATCTTCCGCGTCCAAAGCAACTTCCCGCTATGCGCGTCCACCGCATACACGTTCCCGCGCATATCCCCAAAATACGCTGCGAATTTCGCGCCGGAACGCCCCATCACCGCGGCCGTTAGACGACCAATTACCGGCGAAGTGCGCACGCCCGATTTCGCGTGGTACGACCAATACACGCATCCGCTCTCCGCATTCAGCGAATAGACGTACGCGTTGTCGCTCCCGATAAATACGCGTCCGCCCACCAACGTAGGCTGCCCGTACATGGTCGATGCGTTCGGGAATCCAAACGCCCACTTCAGCTTCAGTTGCGGCGCCTGCGCCGCTGTCAATCCCGCGCTAGCAGCCGGTTGATACCGCGCGTTGTCCAGTCCCGTGCTCCAGCCATTCCACGCCGCTGCGGAGGGCGAATCGACAAACACCGGATTTGTGGCGCACCGGTTCCGCATTTTGGCGGCGCTCCCCGCATCCGAAAGATCGAGCGGCCTGCCTCCCAGATATTCCGCCAGATCGCGCTTTTGCTTGTCCGTCAGATTTTTCGCCGCCGGCGCCATCACCCCCGTGGTCACCGCCGCATAGATCGCTTCCGGCGTCATTTCCTCGAGTGTCTTTTGGCTCGGCGCGCGGTTCACTGGATGCGCGCCTGCGTGGCACTGCGCGCAAGTCTTGCCGAACACCGCCTCACCCGGCGCGATCGGCAGCACGCCGCCTCCGCCCTTCAACTGCGCCTTCGCTGGCCCCGCGAAGCAAAGCAACGCCCCCAAAACCGCACTCATCCACGCAATCGACGTCCCTCCAGCGAATCCAATTCTCATCCTTCCACGCATCATCCGCTCCATGTTCCCCCCGGAGAAATCCCCGCGCAAAACGCCTACAACTTGTCACCACAACATTCCCTTTGCAACTGAAACTTGCCAGAACGCGTGAAGCGCTGGCCCCTGGCCCACGGTGTTTCTGCAGGCAAACCAGTCCTGGATAGTCCCCGCAACGCGGTCGCACCCGTTCCACACACCCGAAAGCTCTATCGTGTTAGGCTCTCTTGCTGTTGGTCGGGGCTTCCCATAAATTTAAACTTATTCGCCGCCCGCCAACGAACATTCTGCGTAATGCAATAAACATCGAGGGGAGGTTGGGTCACGATGGACATGACGCGACGTCATTGGTTGACAGCGGTTTCTGCCGCCGGGGTGGTCGCTGCGGCCGGGCCCTTGAAACTGGCAGCCGCCGCCCAGCTAGGCGGCACTCCAGAGCAGCAGGCCGAACAAGCGGCGTTCGAGAAATCCGTTCCAGAGATGAAAATTAACGACGAATGGCTGCGCCTCAGCGTGCCGGGCTACACCATGGGCGAAACCATGGGAGTTTCCACAAATTCGAAAGGCCACCTGTTCGTGTACTCGCGCACCAACCCACAGGGAATCGCCCGCGGTGGCAAGGCCGCCATGCTCTGGGAATTCGATCGCCGATACAAATTCGTCAAGGAATGGGGCCCGAATAATTACGCCGCGTCTTTCGCGCACTCCGTCCGCGTCGATAAGGACGACAATGTCTGGCAGATCGACGAGGGCTCGGGCATGATCGTCAAATACGACCCAACTGGGCAGCCTGTCTTTTGGCTCGGCCGCACGCCTGAGGCCATCGATTATCTTGAAACCTACCTCGAGCGCGATAACGAGTTTGCTGCTCGCCTTCAGTCGAATCCTCCGCCCCTCCATCCCACCGGACGCATCGGCGAATTCAACCGCCCAACCGACGTCACCTGGGATTCACACGGCAACATCTACGTCTCCGATGGCTACGGCAACCACCGCGTCGTCAAGATATCGCCCTCGGGTAAATGGCTGAAGACCGTCGGAAGTTGGGGCGAGGGTCAGGATCAATTCCATACCGTGCATGCAATTTGCAGCGACAGCCATGACAACATCTATGTCGCCGATCGCGAAAACCGCCGCATTCAGGTGTATGACACAGACTTGAACTACAAGACGACCATCGGCCACGTTGGCGCGCCATGGACCGTTTTCTGCAATCCTGGTTCGCCCGAGTATCTGTTCAGCGGCGACGGCACCACCGGCAAACTCTACAAGCTCGATTTGAACGGAAAAGTCCTCGGGTGGGCGCAAACCAGCCTCGGCCATGGCGCGGACGATACCGGCGACCTGATCCACTTGATCACCGCGCCGGCCCCGGACACTGTCTACATCGGCTCCGCCAGCCTCTGGGACGTCCAGAAGATCACCATTCTCTAGCGCGGCAGAGCCCTTCCGAGAGCCTTCGCGGATGCCGCTTGTCCTAAACGCACGTTACGGGTTTGCATTGCACCGCGATTGAGCCTAGCTCTACCCGGTTGGCGCACCATAGCGTCTGCCGCCACGCGGCCTGCTTCCGTCAGCGTCACGAATTGAATGCGGCTGCGAAGCTGGAGAGACGCCCGCTACTCCCCGTGACGAACCTGCCCACAGAAAAAGGACGCCACAAATTTTGCTTGCTCACCCAAAATGGGCAGAGTACGATGCCATCGGTTACCGAGGACATAAGCATGAGCAAGCCCTCCGATCTGGTGCAGGGCACGCTGGATATGTTGCTGCTGAAAATTCTTGCGCTGGAGCCGATGAACGGCTTCGCCGTCAGCCAGCGGCTAAAACAGGTGTCTGGAGACGTGTTACAGGTGAGCGACGGCTCGCTCTACCCGGCCCTGCACAAGCTCGAACAAGAGGGCTGGATTACTGCTGAATGGAAAACCTCCGAAAAGGGCCGCCGGGCGAAATACTACTCGCTGACGCGGCTAGGCCGGCGGCATCTCGAAAGAGAAGCGGACAATTGGGGCAGATTGTCCGGCGCGATTTCGCGCGTGGTCAAATTGAAGGAAACCTAAGCGCAGAGCGGCTGTCATTCTGAGTCCCGGTGAAACCGGGACGAAGAATCCCTCTTTGCTTTCGACGGTTTTCTGTCTGGGAGGTAGCGATGGAACCCGAGCGTTGGTTCCACAAATTGTCATTCTGGCTACGCTTGCTCCTCCATCGGCCAGAACTCGATCAACAACTCGACGACGAAATCGCGTATCACATCGAAGCGAAAACAGAAGAAAACATAGCCAAGGGGATGCGCCCAGACGAAGCCCGACGCGCTGCACGACTCGAATTGGGTGGCGTCGAGCAAGTCAAAGAATCAGTCCGCGCGGCGAGAGTCGGAGCGTGGCTCGACACCCTTCTCCAGGACCTCCGCTTCGGCCTCCGCATGCTGCGCAGATCTCCCGGCTTCGCCGCCGTTGCCATTCTCACACTCGCTCTCGGAATCGGCGCAAGCACGGCGATTTTCAGCTTAGTGGACGTTGTACTCTTCCGGCCCCTTCCCATCGCACATCCCAACCAGGTCGTACGCCTAACCGGAGGCAACGAGAAGGATGTTTCGCGGTACGGGTTCATGTCCTTTCCGGCTTATCTCGAACTGCGGGACCGCGCGAGCGCATTTTCGAGCATGGCCGCCGATATCGACCGGCTGCCCGTGAATTTTTCCTCGGTGGTTTCCGGATCGCTGCGTGTCGATTCGGGGATGGTAACCGGGAGCTATTTTGAAACGCTCGGAGTGAAAGCGGAGATTGGCCGCACGATCGGAGTGGAAGACGACCGGACCGGCGCCGCGCCTGTCGTAATGATCGGCGATCATTTTTGGCGGAGCAAGTTCTCGCGCAGCGCGAATGTGCTGGGGAGCACGGCGATCATCGATGGCCGGCAGTTCACCATCGTGGGAGTGACGCCGGGTGGATTCGGCGGCGTGACATTCGGCAATTTCCCCCAAGTCTGGCTGCCGGCCACGCTCGGCTTCGAAATCGATCCTTTGCTGAAAACGCAGATGCCCCTCAACCGGCAATCTTTTGAGCCATTCACGGTTTTCGCGCGGCTTAACGGCGGCATCCCGATACAAGCCGCGCAAGAACAGCTTGATTCCATTGCGGCGATCCTGGGTGCTGGCAAGCCCGTGCCCGGCGAGTACGACGGTCTGATGGCGCAGCCCTTCGCACGACCGTGGCCGGTGCTTGTTCCCGCCGAAAAGGAGGCGAGGCAGGAATGGTCGCGATACTCGCTGATGATCGTCGGCATTGTTTCGTTTTTGCTGCTGATCGCTTGCGCGAATGCAAGCGGGCTGCTACTGGCTCATTCGGAAGGGCGGCGCAAGGAGATTGCGGTGCGGGCGGCGCTTGGGGCAACGAGGTTCAGAATTGTGCGCTTGCAGCTCATTCAAGGCATGCTGGTGGCGTCATTGGCAGTACTGGCGGGATGCGTAATTGCCGATTTCGGCGCGAAGCTTCTTTTGATGTCCTCACCCGAGACGTTGCCCATTCCAGTGGAACGGGCCGCCTCAATGCTCGATCCACGCGTGCTTGCGTTCGCCGTGTTCGCCGCTGTGTTTTCCGCGATTGTGAGCGGATTGGGACCCGCAGTGCGATCTTCGAGAGTCGATCTGGTTTCCGCGATGAAGGGAGAAAGTCCAGGGGGAAGCGGTATCCGGCGCGTCTCACTGCACGATCTTCTCGTGTTGGTGCAAGTGGCCGCTTCCGTGATTTTGCTTGTGGGGGCCGGGCTTTTGGCGCGCACGCTCTGGCGGGCCACGCATATGCCCCTCGGATTCGATCCATCGAATACGGTAATTGCTTCCATCGATCCGATTCGCTCGGGATATACGAAGGCTTCGGCCGCGGAGATGCTCGGTCCGTTGCTGGACTCCTTGCGCAGCCAGCCAGGCATCGAATCGGCGGCGTTAGGGACGGGTAGGCCGCTCACGGGAATGTTCACGGACGTGGCGATCGAAGGGTACGTGGCTGAAAATCATTTTGGGACTCCGATCGAATTGATAATGGCAAGCCCTGGATATTTAGGGGCGCTCGGAATCCCATTACTTCGTGGCGGAGATTTCACCGATAGCGACCCAGCGAGCGGTCCGTACGTTGCGATCGCCAATCGCGCGGCGGCCGATGAATACTGGCCAAAGCAAAACCCAATCGGGAAGCGGATCGAGGGAATTGGACCGAACGACAAAACATTTGAGGTGATCGGTGTAGCAGGCAACGTGACAACTGCCTTCACAGGATTCGTGGCCCAGCCGACGTTTTATATTCCTCTCTCGCAAGGCTACACGCTGTTTCCGTCGGATCCGGACGTTACGTTGATTGCGCGAGGCGCGGGTGGGCTTGGTACGGTTCTGAGTGCCCTTCGTGCCGCCGTGAAAACCGTCGATCCCAATCTGTCGTTGTTTCAGGTTCATACGATGGAAGAGCAACTCGAACGGGCAAACCCGGAGCGGCGTTTTCTCGCGCGTGTGTTGCTGATTTTCGCCGCGCTCGCGACTCTGTTGTGCGCGGCAGGAATCTATGCCCAGGTGTCGTATGCGACTACGGCTCTTACACGCGATTTCGCGATTCGAATGGCGCTTGGTGCACAGCCAAAAGACGTGTTTCGAACGGTGCTGATCCGAGGCGCATGGCTCGCGGTCGGCGGACTCGCGCTTGGGTTAGGTGCGGCAGCCGGCCTCACGCGAGTGCTCGCAAGCTTCTTATTCCAAATTGGTCCGCTCGATCCGTGGACCTTCGCCGGGGTCGCCGCTCTTTTCATGGCGCTGGTCTTGGCGGCATGTTATCTGCCCGCGCGTCGAGCAATGCGCATCGATCCCATGGTCGCCCTCCGTCACGAATGAAGCCAGACACTAAAGATTGAACCCAGTCGTTGGCTCCCGTGCAAGCGTCCCGCTCCTGCTCGGTATCATAAGAAATTCTAAATTTCCCCCAGTCCTCAATCGCACTCGTGCTACCGTAAATTGTTTTTCTTGCCTGCTCCGAAGCTGCCGAGGGCGGGCAAGAAGATTTGGAAGCATCAGCGGCGGCGGACATGGCCCGTGCCTCTCCGGGCCAGCGAGGAGGAACGGTTCGATGCAAACGGCGCCTCAATCGGTAGCAACGCTCGACTGCCATGCGCCGTTCGTTTTGCGCGCCACGGGCGAAACTGCGTCGAAGGTTAATCGCGAACCCGTGTCGAGTACGGCAGCACTTAAACCCGCCAAAATCAGCAGCTTGCATTTTTCTAATCGCGAACTGGCCCCGCTGAACGCCGCGCCCGCTCTCTGCAAACTCGCAACGAACGCCGCCGCACAATCACACCTCGCTTCCGTGCGTTGCTTGCATCCCGGCAACCTGCGGCGCTGGTCGGTCCCCGCGAACTTCTTGCCCGCGCAGCCCGATCTCAGATCGCTACATGTTCGGGTAGAACATGTCCTAAGCGCTTTAACAACCAACAGCTTAGTTTTTCCAGATCGCTACAGTTCTCGTGTAGCTCCGCTCTGGCCCGATTCCACCAATCACTATTCGCCAATCACGAATCCTTGCCGTTGCCGGAGACGGTACTTGTCCCAAACCGCGCCGTACAGTAGAGTTTTCCCCGCACTGAAAGGCCCCGAATTGAAAGTTTCGCTTCTCGATCTACAGTCGGAGTACGCCGAATTGCGCGACGAAGTGCTGCCCGCGCTCGATCGCGTCGGGCAGAAGGCCGCCTACGTCCTGGGCGAGGAAGTCGAGGCCTTCGAGCGCGAATTCGCCGACTATTGCGGTACGAAGTATTGCGTGGCCATGAGCAATGGCACGGCGGCGCTGCACGTGGGCTTGCTCGGCCTCGGCGTGCAAGCCGACGACGAAGTCATCACCACTTCCAACACCTTTCTTGCTACCGCCGAAGCGATCACCTATTGCGGCGCCGTCCCGGTGTTCGTCGATATCGATCCCGCCACCGCGAATCTCGATCCCCAGTTGATCGAGCGCGCCATCACGCCGCGCACCCGCGCCATTCTTCCGGTCCATCTGTACGGCCGCCCTGCGGACATGGACCCGATCCGCGAAATCGCCGCAAAGCACAATCTGCGCATTCTCGAAGATGCTGCCCAGGCGCACGGCGCGCGCTATCGCGGACGGCGCGTCGGCGGCATCGGTGACGCGGGCGTTTTCAGCTTCTATCCCACAAAAAATCTGGGCGCGTTCGGCGAAGGCGGCGCGCTGACCACCGATGACGACCGCATCGCCAAGTTCGCACGCGCCGCGCGCAATCACGGACAAACCGCGCGCTACGAACACGAATTCGTCGGCTACAACTACCGTATGCAGGGATTTCAAGGGGCGGTGCTGCGCATCAAGTTGCGTCACCTATATGCTTGGACGGCGCGGCGACAGGAAATCGCGCGCACCTACCGGCAACTGCTCGCCGGCTCACGCCTAGATATTCCGGTGGACGATCCGCGCGACGAATGCGTCTACCATCAGTTCGTAATCTACGCCAGCAATCGCAGCGCGCTAGCCGCCAAACTCGCCGAGCGCGAAATCGAAACCGTGGTGCACTATCCTCGGCCCGTGCATTTGCAGCCGGCCTATTCTTCGCTGGGATTGCCGCCCGGCACCTTCCCGCATACCGAACGCGCCTGCGATCGCGCTCTCAGCCTGCCGATTCATCCGCGGCTCACGAACGAGCAGGTCGCCTTCGTGGCCAGTGCAGTTCGTGAAATTGTGGGAGAGAAGTAGAAGCTCGCGTCAGGCGTTGGCGCTCGTCGAGGCGCCTTCGGCCGGAGGCGGCATCGGAGCGTCGCCGCTTTCCGGCGCTGCAAAACCGGCGGCATTAGCTTGGCCGCCCGCGCTCGATAGCGGGTGCTCGCGCAGCGTTTCCGAGAGATTTTCAAAAACGCGAGCGAAGGAATCGCGCAGGGCCTGGTCCGCGGAACGCAGCAGCGCGTCCACCGCGCCCTGCCCGCGCTCGTTGAGCCGCCGGACGGAAGAAACGGCCCACGAATCGGAAGTGGCTTGCAGCCGCTCCTGAAATTTCCCGGCCGCTTCGTCGCCAATCTGACCTGCGGCCTTAGACCATTCGGCGTCGCGGGATTCGCGTTCCGCGCGGAAATTATCCGCGGCTTTCGCAAATTCCACTGCCAGCGCGTCTCGGCCGCGCGCCACGCTGGCGTCGAGTTCAGACGCCACGCGCGCGTGCAGCTGTTCCATCGACGCGCTCGCTTCCGAGTAGAATTTCTGCAGGTGATCGCCCGTGAGGCTTTCGAGTTCGCGGGTACGATCCGCCAGCGCGCTGCGGCTCGCGTCGGTAAACTGCTGTGTTTCGCGATCGGAGACGTCGTGGATCACTTGTCCGAAAGAAGCGGCGGCGGCTTCGGCGGCGGCATCCAGCTGGCTGCGCGTGCGGCCGGTGATGTCTCCGGCGAGACCATCAAACTGGTGCTGGAGTTCGACTACACGCGCGTTCGCGCGATCTTCAAGTTGCGCTTCGAATTTTTTCGTCGCCTCCGCGGATTTCTCATCGAGGCCAGTGGCGGCCGTCGCCGCGGCCTGCTCGACCAGCACTTGCAGCCGCGAGCGCGCCTCCTGCTGGAACCACTCGGAAGAGCGGCCAATCGATTCCGCGGCAGCGTGCGCGGCGCGCACTCCCGCCGCATCCAGTTCTTCATTCCATTTCGACAGCGCCTCTTTCCGCGCGCCTTCGAATTCGCCGCGAAGATTCGTCAGCGTCGCGGTCATCTGCGAGGACGCCTCGCGCTGGTTGCTGTCCGCGATTTGGCGCAAGCGTTCGCGATGCATGCGCAGGCCTTCCTCGGTCTGCGCTTCGCGCGCGGAGAGTTCGCGCAGCGATTCGGAGACGCGCTCCAGACGCGGCTCGATTTTCGAGTCGATATCGGCGACGGTGCGCTCCGCCAGTTGCTGCCCCAAAGAATCGAGCGACGCGCCCACTCGCTGCGGCGTGGCGGCTACCAGGTTTTCCACGCGACGATTCATTTCCTGAGTTTGCGATTCGAGGATATTTTCAAGGCGTCCGTGCAACTCATTCAGAGCTTGGTGGCTGGCCGATTCGAGCTGCGCCGAATATTCCTTCATACGCGTCGCGGAATGTTCGATATCCGCGAGCGACGATCGGGCGCGGGAGACCTCCTGATCCAGAGCGGTTTTGACGCTGGCAAGCGTCTCCTGAGCGCTGGTGGAAATGTGCGTGATTGGCTGCCGCAGATCGGCCAGGCGCTCGGACAATCTCTGCTCGGTTTCCCTCAGAATCTCTTGGGAGCGGCCGGAGAGTTCCTTCACAAGGCGATCGACGTTGCCATCGATTGAAGATTGAAGAAGCTCAGTCCACTGCGACTGCGCAACGGTCAATTCTGATTGCAGTCGCGCATGCAATTCAGCCGCGGCATTTTCCAGATCCGCGCTCGGAGCGGCGGGAGGTTCGGCGGTTATTTTCAATTGCGCGGCTTCGGCCTGCAAACGCGCTTGCGCTAGGCGGCTGATGGAATCGAGCGCGGCTTGGTTTTCGGCGCGCAGCCCTTCGGCTTTGCGATCGAGATCGTGCAGCATATCGCGGATGCCGCGCGCATCGCGGTCGAGCTCCGAGCGCAAGGTTTCGAGCACGCTCTCCTGCTTGGCAGCCAGCTCGCTCGCACTCACAGAGCCGGCGCGTTCACGTTCAAATTCTTCAAGCTTGGTGCGCATTTGCTCGATGGCATTGGCCGCCGCCTTTTCCACGGTGGCGGCAGCCTCGCGTTCCATTTCCGCGCGCCATTCGCGCAGCAGCGGGCTATCGGCAGTGGGCGCGTTCTCGCCACCCGGCGCGAATTCGGACGCAAAACCAACTCCAGAGGTCCCTTGAGTCATGTCGTCTGTTTTTCCTTCCGCAAATGCCGGGCTGGATGCAGCTGTGCTCGTCTTATGCTCGGCGGCGTGTGTCGAATCTTTTCCGGAGGTCCAATCGGCAGGTGGCTCCTGAAGAGCCCAAAAATTTCCTGGGCTTTCCAGTTCAACAGCAATCTGAAAGAGTTCGCGGATCGAATGGGGGCGCTGAATCCAAGCGACGCGGGCGCGCACATTGTCGCGTTTGTTGCCATGGAGGATTTCGATCGTCACCCAGGTGTTTTTAGGCAAATGATATTTGGAAGCGTAGCGGCAACCGTGGAGATTCAAATTGAGCGTGGAGCTGCGCTCTTCGAAAGGCTGCCCGAGAAGATCGATGCCACGGACGATCACGGGCAGGGATTGCGAGGTTCGTTCACTGCGCCGGCGTTCTGTGCCGGTATGACTAGATTTCACTTCGCGCACCCAAGCATACCTCTGAGGACGACCCGGGCCAGAGAATACCATTCATCGCAATTACGGTCGAGTGCCGGTACGCACAGAACGAAGAAGAATTTGAACGAGAGCTTCGCCGCTCCGCGCGGAATTTCGCTAGGAGCAGCGCTTTGGCGGGTCTTAGTGCTTCTTTTTCTTCTTGCGCGTATCTCCCTCCGTCAGACTCTGACCGCCGCTCATCTGCGCCAGCGCATCCAGATTTTGCTTGGCCATCGCCGCATAAGGGCCGTTGGGATCGAGATCGATGCACTTCTGAAAATCTTCTGACGTGCCGGGAGGGATGATGTACGTCATCTTGTTGCCCTCCTGCTTCGAGTCGATTAAACCAACGTTGGCTGTGCCCAGCAGGTACCAGGCCTGGGCGTCTTTGGGATCGAGTTGCGTGACTTTTTGCAGAGGAGCAACTGCATCTTTGAAATCACCCTTGTTGGTGAGAACGATGGCGATGTTCTTCCAGCACTTCGTCGTCGAAGTGGGATCGAGCGAGGCGACTTTGTCGCAGCTGGCGCCAGCATTGGTGACGTCCGTACTGGCAGCGGCCGGATCGGTCGACTGCCCAGCCAGATTGACCTGCGCCAAGCTGAGGTTCATGTACGTAGGCGCTTCAGGGGTCAGAGCAACAGATTTTTGGTACGCATCGATCGCTTGTTGATACTGCCCTGCCAATGAATACGCCTGGCCCAGATTCGCGAGAATCACGGCGTGATTTTTCGCATCTTTCTCGCCGACCATGGTCTCGGCCTGTTGGAAATCAGTGGCAGCAGCCTGTGCATCCTGCTTCAGCTTGTCTTTCAGCGCAGCCTGCTGATCGGGAGGTGCTGTGTGGATCTGCGCCTGTAGCGTATTGATGGCGGCAAACTGGGCGATACCATCATCCACGTGGCCCTTCATCACCTTGAAATTGTTCTGAGCTTCTTTTTGCTTCTGCTCTTCTTCCGGATGCGCGGCGGCGTTTTGCGCGATGATTTGCTTGAAATTGAAATCGACTTCGTTGTCCTGCTCGCCCTGAATCTGGTGCTGCTCGGTGAAATTACTGAGCCCAGCGGTTGGATCGCTCAAGGTGAAGGTGTACACGCCTGCAGTGAGGCCAATTTGACTGTACTTCCCATCCTTGTTTGTCTTCAGATTGAACGTCTGCCCATTTTCGCTTTTGATCTGAACGGAGACGCCGACCCACGGCTGCCCGTCCTTGTCGAGAACCTGGCCGTGAATGCTGGCGTTCTGCGCCGCGGCGATGGCCGGAAACAGGAGAGCCGCAAACAGCGCAAGCCAAACAGGAGTCAATCGCCTCATGATACTTCCCTCCTCGGGATGTGGATTATGGCATTCGCCTAGCATTTCAGCAATTATCGCGCAAATTGTACACGATAAGCGATAGGGTCGCGCAGACCAGCCTCGGCGAACGCGCACAGGCGCAAGCGGCAGCTATCGCAGACGCCGCAGGCCTCGTCTTCAAACTGATAGCACGACCAGGTGCGGTCGAGAGGCGCGCCCAGCTCCGCGCCATGACGCACAATTTCGCTTTTCTTCATGGCAATCACGGGAGTGGCGATCTCGATGTGCGTATCGGGGCGCGTGCCCTCGCGAATCAGAACCTCGAATGCTCGATAGTACTCCGGGCGGCAATCGGGATAGCCGGAACTATCTTCGGCGACGGCGCCGATAAAAATCGCGGTCGCGCCGATCACTTCCGCCCAGCTTACGGCCGCGGAAAGAAAATGTGCATTGCGAAAAGGCACGTAGCTTAGAGGAATGCCGGCTTCCGACGCAAGGGCTTCGCCGTTTTCGGGCACGGGGATGTTGCCGTCCGTAAGCGCCGAACCGCCGATCTGCGACAAGGCGTCGAAGCGAACCACCAGCCGCTCGCGCACGCCATAAAAATCGGCTATTTCTTCAAAGGCGCGGCGTTCGCGGTGTTCCGTGCGTTGGCCGTAGCTGGCGTGAAGCAGAGCGAGGCGGTGCGTCTGATTGGCGATGGCGGTGGTGACGCAGGAATCCATTCCTCCGCTGAGCAGCACAGCCGCCTTGGGCTTTTCCGCCATGGCGCGAACTAAACTCCCTTCGTTGCCGGTTCCCAAATGAATTTGTGCAATTGAAGGCCCAGCCGCACGGGCAAACCATCCGCCAAAATCCATTCGGCCAGTTGACGCGCGTCCAAGCCCTGCCAGCGTCCCGCCGGATCGGGAAACGACGGAGAAAAAATCACCTGATTTACTCGGCCGGCGAGCTGATGTCGCGCGACGAAATCGCGGGCGAAATCGTAGTCCCCGCGGCTGGCAATCACAAACTTTATTTCATCCTTGCGATCAACGGCCTCAAGATTTGCCATGTCGAAGGTATCGCCCTCGCCGGAATCGGGGCATTTCACGTCCACGATTTTGATGACGTCTTTCGGCAGCACACCCACGAAGCGCTCGCCGCTAGTCTCGATCATCACTGTATAGCCATTGCCCAGAAGTTTTTCCGCGAGAGCCGGAGTCTCTTTTTGCAGCAACGGCTCACCCCCGGTGATTTCGACGAGTGGCACGCGGCTTTCGCCTTCACCCGCCAGAGAGCGGACCTGCGCCATCACTTCGTCTAAAGTAAATTTCTGCCCGCCGTGAAAGGCATATTCGGTGTCGCACCAGACGCAGCGCAGATTACAGCCGGTGAGCCGCACGAAAGTGCAGGGCAGCCCGGCGCGGGTGCCTTCGCCCTGAATGGATTTGAAGATTTCAGTGATGACCATGCCAGACGCTCGCAAAAAACCCATAGAACGCGCAAAAGGCGACCGCGGCTACGGCCGGTACGTGGCCGCGGTAGTCTCCGTCTCCCAAACGGTAATGCTGGAGATTCCCGCGCCATTCGGCGAAGCGGGAAGCTGCCGTGAAGCTCGATCGTAAATATGGCGCGCCAGATTCTCCGCCGAAGGATTCAGCGTGTCGAAGGGCGGAAGCTCATTTAGGTATTTATGATCCAGCGAAGCGATGATCGACCGAATCACTTGCTTGAGATTAACGAAATCGTAGAGCAACCCCGTGGAATCGAGCTCCTTGCCGGCCAGGACGACGCGAATCTTATAATTGTGGCCGTGGAGATCTTCGCACTTGCCTTTGTAATTGCGCAGATTATGCGCGGCAGCAAATGTCTCTTCGACGCTGACTTCGTACATGGAACTTCCCCTTAGTCCACCCTGGACCCGGTCAATTGGCGCACGCTTCCCGCCGCGCACCGCTCATTCCGGATGGTGCTCCATGAAGCGCGCAACTTCAGCGAGATCCTGCGTGACAGTGTAAGCGGGCAGCGACTCGATGAAAATTTTACCATATTGCATGCGGCGGATGCGGTTGTCGAGAATGGAAAGGATGCCGCGGTCAGACTTGGAGCGAATCAATCGGCCAAAGCCCTGCTTGAGCGCCAGCACGGCTTCGGGGACTTGGTATTCGGCGAAGGCGTTGCGGCCATCGTCCATAAGCGCGCGCACGCGGGCGGCGACGATCGGGTCGCTGGGCACTGCGAATGGCAGCTTGTCGATGATCACGCACGAAAGCTGCGAGCCGGGTACGTCCACGCCCTGCCAGAAACTGGATGTGGCGAATAGAACGGCATTGGGAGTGGCGCGGAAGCGGTCGAGCAGCACGGGGCGAGGCGCGGTGCCTTGCAGCAGCAACGGGAACGACACGCGGCTCGATACGCGCTCGAAGACGTCCCTCATTTGCGCATAGCTGGTGAACAAACAAAACGCGCGGCCCTGCGAAATTTCCAGCAGGCGCTCGATTTCGCGCGCGGCGCAGGCGGAGAAGGATGGATTGCGCACGTCCGGCATCTCGCCGGGAATGTAGAGGAGCGCTTGCGAGGAATAGTCAAATTCCCCGGGCAGAACGGATTCGGCGGATGGCAGCACGCCCAGGCGCTGCTTCAGATAGTCGAAACGGCCTTCGACAGCCAATGTGGCGGAGGTGAGGATCACGGTGTCGAACTGTTCGAACAGTTTTTCGCGCAGGATTTCGCTCACGTCGATGGGAGTGGCGGCGAGAAACACCCCGCGGCCGCGGCGCTCGTACCAGTAGACGTAGCTTTTCTCCTCGCTTTCGAGAAGGAACGATAGTTCGCGGCGCATTTCGGCGGCGCGGCGCGCGAGGACGATCACCTCGTCGGGCTTAGGCGAGAGCGCGGACAATTCCGTTTCGATGCGCTTCACCGCGGCGCAGAGCTCGTCGAAATTTTCGCGGTTTTGCTCCAAAAACGACTTGCGCTCGGCGGGGCCGAAGGGATAGCGGCCCTCACGCTCTGGAAAACGCTCGAAAAATGCGCGGGCGCGCTCGCGGACGCGCGACACGTTGCGGCGCACGGCCGGCGAATCGATACGCAGGACGCGCAGCATGGATTCCGTATCGCGCGAAAGCTCCTCGAAACGGTAGCTGGAAAGCTGGCGGCCGAAGTAGTCGCTGGCGACGTCTTCGATTTCGTGCGCTTCGTCGAAGACCACGGCGGAATATTCGGGAAGGATGGAGCCGAAATCGTCCTGTCGAATGGCAAGATCGGCGAAAAATAGATGGTGATTCACGATGATGAGATCGGCTTCCTGAGCGCGCTGGTGCATCGCGGTGATGAAGCAGCGGTTAAACTCAGAGCATTTCTGGCCGGAGCAGAGGTCGCTGCGGGCGTCGATGCGGTTCCAGAGTTCGGCATCGTCGGGCAGAAACGTGAGCTCGCTGCGATCGCCGGTGGCGGTGACTTTCTCCCAATCGCGAATCTGCGCGAACCAGTCGATCTCGTCGATGCCCTTCAGAACCGGCTGGCCCTCCATTTGATGAACCTTCTGGCGGCAGAGGAAATTGGCGCGGCCCTTCATCAGCGCCGCTTTCAGATTGGGCGCAAAATGCTTTTGCAGGAAGGGGACGTCTTTTTGGAAAAGCTGCTCCTGCAGCGATTTCGTCGCTGTGGAAATCACCACGCGACGGCCGCTGCGAATGGCGGGGATTAGGTACGCGAGCGTTTTGCCAGTTCCGGTGCCGGCCTCAACGATCACATGCTGGTGCTTTTCAAAAGCTTCCTCGGCGAGCTCGGCCATGGCGAGCTGCGAGGCGCGAAATTCGTACGCCGGGTGGCGTTTCTCGAGATGGCCGCCCGGACCGAAGATGCCTTCGACGGTAAGTTCGGCGGGTTTTTCTTCAGCGGCTTTCTTAGCCATGAACGATTCGGGCGCTCGCGAGCGCGGCAAGACAGGAAGCTAAATTATCACAGCGCACGACGGCGAATCTCGGGATCGCCGTGTGCACGCTAGAACTTCGCCTTCGATTCGCGGGAAGCTTTCTCCAGAATGCCGGCCCAGTGCGACAGGTGATTGAGGGATTTTGCGTGCGTGTGGTCGAGTTGCAGTGGAGTGATGGAAACGGCGCCGTCGCGAATCGCGGCGTGGTCGGTATCGGGCTCGATATCTTCGACCACTTTTTGTTCGCTGAGCCAAAAATAGCGGCGGCCGCGCGGATCGGCGCCGGGCTGCAGCAAATTGCGCGTGATTTTGGACGATTGCCGCGTGAAGCGCACCGTGCCGGACCAATCCTGCGGGATGTTCACGTTGAGCATCACGCCGGATGGCAGGCCGTCCTGCAAAACGATGGGCAGCAAATCTCTTGCGAATTGCGCGGCGGGTGCGAAATCGAGCGGCAGTCCGCGATACGCGATTGAGATGGCAATAGCCGGCACGCCGTTAACAGCAGCTTCCATCGCAGCGCCGACTGTGCCGGAATAATAGATATTCTCGCCGACGTTGGCGCCGGGATTGATTCCGGAGAGAACCACGTCCGGCTTGTCGCTAAGTAGCGTGTGGAACGCAAGAATCATGGCGTCCGCAGGAGTGCCCTCGACGGAGTATTCCCGCTCGGCAATTTCATCGCAGTAAATCGGCCGGCGCAGCGTGAGGGATTGCGCGGAAGCGCTGCGTTCGTGAGATGGCGCGACCACCGTGACGGTGCCCATTTCGCGCATGGCCGCGGCGAGAGCGCGCAGGCCGGGAGCGTGAATGCCATCGTCGTTGGTGACCAGAATATTTGGCATGAAACGTCCGCTGCGGGTAACGGCTATCGGTTGAATGCCGCAGCTGCAGGCAATGGCAGCGCCGAGTGAGATGGTCGGGACGACTGGATTTGAACCAGCGACCTCACGCACCCCAAGCGTGCGCGCTACCAGGCTGCGCCACGTCCCGACCGTTTAGCTCACAGGAGCTACGAATCAGCGTATCACTCGCGTTCGAGAAGGGTCAAGACGGCGCGAAGTTCGTCGTGGAGATCGAGAAGAAATTTTCGATAGGAACGCGAGGCTGGCTCGCGGCGCGGCGGCGCGGCGAATTCCGCCACGGAACGCGAGGGAGCTTCCGAGATGGGCGCGCCGTTACTATTGGAACCGTTGCGCTCGGCGAGATGTTTGCGGGCGCCGGCGATGGTGAAGCCTTCTTCGTAGAGCAGGCGCTTGATTTCAAAGACAGTTTCGATGTCCTCGCGGCGATAAAGGCGTTGGCCGGTGGGACTCTTGACCGGCTGCAGCATTGGAAATTCAGACTCCCAGAAACGCAGGACGAAAGCCTTCGTTCCGGTCAAACGGCTTACTTCACCGATGCGGAAAAGGCTCTTATCGGGAATATCGGAAGCAGTTTGTGCCGCGCTCGCCATATCTGCTTCGTATCCTAGGCGGATTTTGCGCCATGTCAACCCCTAGGAGGTTCGCTGCTCTGGGAAACATTCTCACACAGCTATTTGGCGGACTGTTGAGGGCTCGCGCAACGCAAAGTTCGCTGAGCAACGCACTCGGGCGAGTGACCGGCAAACTGAAGTTTCGGCCCAGGGCGTCGCGAGACAGTCGGGCCGCGTTGCTTGACCGGTTAGCATGAGAAACTGAATCCGGTCGCGCTGAGGGCTTTGTGAAGCTTCACAAGGCCACCGTGCGGCTCTTTAGCGCTCCAGTTCAGGGCGCGCGCGGCGGCTAGAGTCGCGCTTTTTCAGGCGCTGCGTGAAACGAATCGGCGCGCCGGTAAAGTCGAACGCGGCGCGAAGGCGGTTTTCGAGGAAACGCTGATAGCTGAAATGCAGCGGCTTGGTCTGGTTGGTGAAGAGCACGAACGTGGGCGGAGCGGCCTTGGCTTGCGTGAGGTAGTAGATCTTCACCTTGCGGCTGGCCGGCGAAGTGCCGCGGTCCAAATCGACGCCGGCGAGCCAGCGATTCAGCTCCCCGGTTGAAATCCGGCGCCAGCGAGCTTCGGCGACGCGATCGATGGTGGCAAAGAGTTTTCCGATGCGCTGGCCGGTGACCGCGGAGAGAAAGACGATCGGCGCGTAGGAGAGAAATTTGAATTTTTCGCGAACCAGCGGCTCGTAGTCAGATAAAAGCTTTTCTGGGCTCGTCGAAGGAGCTTTCCCGGCGGCGGATTTTTTCTTCTCGGCGTTCTGTTGCGCGGCTTTCAGCGCTAAATCCCACTTATTCATCACAATGATCACGGAGCGGCCGGATTGCTCGGCGTAGCTCGCAATAGTCGCGTCGTGTGATGTAACGCCGACCGAAGCATCGGCGACCAGCAGCGCCACGTCCGCGCGCTCCAGATGCTGCCGCGCCATGATGACGCTCAGCTTTTCGGCAACGAGCTTGGTTTTGCCCTTGCGGCGAATGCCGGCGGTATCGAGGAATCGATACGATTTGCCATTGTGCTCGACGATCGTATCGACCATGTCGCGTGTGGTGCCCGGCTCGGCCGAAACGATCGAACGCTCGGCGCCGACCAGTTGGTTAAGCAACGTTGACTTGCCGACATTCGGCCGTCCAATGATTGCGATATTGATGTCCGGCTCGCGCGCCGCGGATTCGCCCGCTGGAATACGGTTCGTGAGGGCGTCCAGCAGCGTATCCACGCCAAACCCGTGCTCGGCGGAAACCGGAAACACTTCGTTGCCCAATTCGTAGAAAGGTGCGGCGAGCTGCGCTTGCTGCGGCGAATCCACTTTATTGACCGCCAGGATAGGAGGTTTCCCGGCGCGGCGCAGCAGTTGCGCTAATTCGGCGTCGAGCGGGATCAGACCGGTGCGGCCATCCACCACCTGCACGACACGCGCCGCGTTCTCTATGGCCACGCGCGCCTGGCGCAATATTTCGCCCGGAATTCCGGCCTTTTCCTCCGGCACGATTCCGCCGGTATCGACAACTTCAAACGCGCGACCGTCCCAATTCGCGACACCATAAATGCGGTCGCGCGTGATGCCCGGCTCGTTCGTGACGATCGAGCGCCGCGTGCCGGTTAGGCGGTTGAACAGCGTGGACTTGCCTACGTTGGGACGCCCGACGATTACGATGGAAGGCAGATTCTCCGGCATCTCAGCGGCCGACCAACTTACGCTGCAATTCCTGCCGGCGCGCCTGCAGCTTCATGATTTCGTCCAACGGGAGCTTCGAATCGATTTGTTTCTGCAATTCCACAAGTTCCTCGACAAGCTCGCGCGCAACGGTGCGTTGCCGCAGCACCGCCAGGCAGCTTTCTGCTTCATCCCAATCCGCATCCCTGGAAGTCTCAAACAGCGCTTCGAAAACCATCCGTCTCTCCGTTTCCGGCAGGCCGTCGGCGAGTGCCGCGGCATCTGCAGGCTGGTTCGACGCGGCGGCAGCGATCAGCCTTTCGAACACTTTTTCGGTTTCCAGGCCGCGATGGAGCTGGTTTTCAGCAATTTCGCCCGCCAACCGTTCCCGAATGGCGTTCGGCTCCGCTAGCATCTGAATTAACCGCCGTTCCGCCGGACCGAGCGACGGCGCGAGGAGTTCGGGTTTCGGCTTCACATCTCCACGGCGTTCAGCGGCCGCGCGGCGAATCGATTCGCGCAGAACCGGCTCGTCCACCCGAAGCTCGGCGGAGATTCGCGAAGCCCATTCGGAGCGCAGCAGCGCGTTGGGAATGCGCTGTACGTAGGGCATCAGAAAATTGACGGCTGCCAATTTCCCGGCGGCGGTAGAACGATTCATTTGCCGGGCACGCGCGATCAGGTAATCGAGATACGTCGGCGCGGCATTAAGCAGTTTCCGGTAAGCGTCCGGGCCATTTTGCTTCAGATACTGATCGGGATCGGCTCCGCCGGGAAGCGAAAGCACGCGCACATCAAATTCCTTTTCGAGCAGCAGCGCGAGCGAGCGTTCCGCGGCCGACTGGCCGGCCGCGTCGGCATCGTAGTTCACCACGATTTTGCGCGTGAAGCGCCCGAGCAACTTGATTTGCGCTTCCGCGAGGCTGGTGCCGCAGCTGGCGACCACATTGGCGAATCCCGCGCGAGCTACAGCGATCGCGTCCATGTAACCTTCCACGAGAATCGCGAAATCGCTTTGACGGATCGCTTCCTTGGCGCGATCCAGATGATACAGAACATTGCTCTTGGAATAGACCGGCGTTTCGGGCGAGTTGAGGTATTTGGGCATATCGTCGCCCATGCTGCGCCCGCCGAAAGCGATGATTTTCCCGGAATCGTTGGCGATTGGAAACAGGATGCGGCGGCGGAAGCGATCGTAGATGCGGCCGCCCTGATCGCGCGAGAAAAGCCCGGAAGCATCGAGCACTTTCTCGTGGTACTTCGATTTTAGCTGGCGCAGCAGCGCGTCTCCCGAACCTGGCGCATAACCCAGGCCGAAGCGCACCAGCGAATCGCGGTCGAGCCCGCGGTCTTCCAGATAGGCCATCGCCACTTTGCCTTCCGGGCTCTGATGCAACTGTCGTGCGAAAAACGCGGCGGCCTCGCGGTTGATTTCCACCAGCGTAGTCCGTTGATGGTTTTGCCGGCGATCTTCAGGCGAACGCTCCGTGGCACGCGGAATGGGAATGCCACATTTTTCAGCTACCGTGCGCACCGCGTCCGGAAATTCGCAGCGGTCCAGCTGCATTACGAATTTGAAGACGTCGCCGCCCTCGTGGCACCCGAAGCAGTAATACATTTGCTTCACCGGATGCACGCTGAACGAAGGTGTTTTTTCCTGGTGGAACGGGCACAGGCCGGTGAAATTCTGCCCTGTCTTGCGCAGGCGCACGTATTCGCCGATCACGCGAACGATGTCCGCCTGCTGCTTCACTTTCTCCGCGAACGATCCGGCTTCAGCCATTTTGGGGTCGAGGTACGTTTAGCATCGGCAAGCTAACTTTGCAACTCCGCCACGGTGATGGCATTCCCGCCGCGCTCTTCGGCTTCGGCGTGAATCGTCTCAACCAGCGGATGCGACGAGAGAAATTCGGCCAGTCCTCGGCGCAGAGCGCCCGTTCCATAGCCGTGAATGATGCGAACGCTCGGCTTGCCAGCCAAAGCGGCTTCATCGAGAAATTTATCCACACGCGCAGCCGCCTCTTCCACGGTACAGCCAATCACATTGATTTCCTCAGCCGCCGGTCCGGCGCTGGGCTGCGCGTGAACGGTGATGCCAGGACGTTCAGCCGTGGCTGTTGCGGATCGAGGCCGCGCGGATTTCCCTTCGTCCGCGATGCCGACGATGTCCGCCAGCTGAATTTTCATTCGCATTGGTCCCGCCTCGACGTCGGCGATACGGCCATCGTGCTTGCGAAAGACAACCGGCTGCTTGAACCCTTTGACCAGTATTCGCTGGCCAGCCGTAAGCTGCCCCGGAGGAAACGGTTTTGCGGAATCCGCGTCCGAAATTCCCAAGTCGGGCTGTGATGACGCGAGCGTCTCAACCACCGCGGCATCGGCCTCCGCGCGAGCCTCTGACATCATTTTCCCTGCGCGGCGGCCCGCTTGCTTTTCGATTTGCACGCGAAGAGCGCGATCTTTGATATCGGCAGCCAGCCGTCCAACCTCTACCTGAAGACGTTTTTGCGTCTCGGCGAAATGTCGTTCCAGTTCGGCGATCCGTTTTTTCTGCCGTTCGATCCATTCACCGCGTAGCGAGCGGCGCTCGGCGTCGAGTTCGGCTTGTTCCTCCTGCAATCGCGCCTTTGTGGCGTCCATTTCGTCACGGCTGCGATGCAAATAGGCGATCAGTTCACGTGCTTCGTGCGATTCGGGAGAGAGTCCGGCGCGGGCGTGCTCGATCACTCGCTCTGGCAGACCTAACCTACGTGCGATCTCGATTCCGCTGGAAGTCCCCGGCACGCCGACGAGCAGCCGATAAGTGGGCTGCAGATTCTCTTCGTCGAACTCCATCGCGGCGTTTACGATTCCCGGTGTGGTGGAGGCGTATGCCTTCAGCCGGTCGTGGTGCGTGGTGGCCAGCGTCAACGCGCGGCGCTCGCGAAATTCCTCGAGCAACGCCACCGCCAAGGCCGCCCCTTCTTCAGGCGCCGTGCCTGTGCCCATTTCATCGAGCAGAATCAGCGAACTCGCTGTGGCTGTCTCGAGCATCGATTTCAAGTTCAGCATGTGCGCCGAAAATGTGGAAAGATCGGCGGCAATCGATTGCTCGTCTCCTATATCCGCGAGCACGCGATCGAAGATCGGAAGTTCAGCGCGGTCCGCGGCCACTGGAATTCCCGATTGCGCCGATAGCGCGGCCAAGCCAACCGTCTTTAGCGCCACCGATTTTCCGCCCGTATTCGGACCGCTGATCACCAGCACCGTCCCACCCTCACCGGAACTGTCGGCAGGGTTCGCAGCACGGCTTTCCGCGCCGCCAAGCGTCAGCGATAGCGGCACCGCTTTGCGTCCCTGCGGACGCAGCATCGCTTCCAGCACCGGATTTCGCGCGTCGTGCAAAAGCAGCCGGTTCCCCTCAATGAACTCCGGCGCCACGCAATCGTAAGCACGTGCAAATCGTGCGCGGGCAAAAATCGAATCGAAGTGCGCCACCGTTTCCGCCGCGCGTGCGAGCGGCTCCTGCTCTCCGCGAACGCGCCCGGCAAGCTCTTCCAGGATGCGGGCGATTTCCACCGTCTCCTCTTCCGAGAACTGCACCAGGCGATTATTGAGATCGATCGTATCGAGCGGCTCGACGAACACCGTCTGCCCCGTGGCGCTCGCGGCATGAACCACACCTGGCACGCTGCGGCGCTCCGACGCGCGCACCGGAATCACGAAGCGCTCGTTGCGCAGGGTGACGTAGTCCTCGCCGCCAGGTTCTCCGCGCGCGCGCAAGATGCTTTCGAGCGACTGGCGAATTTTATGGCGCGAGTCGCCGATGCTGGCGCGAATGCGCTTCAGCTTCGGCGACGCATCGTCGCTAATCTCGCCATTGGGCATCACCGCGCGGCGGATCGCAGCCAGCAGTGCGCGAAAATCCGCCAGATTCGCGGCGCGTTCGGCCAGCAGTCTGTGCTTGCGCTCGTCATCTCCGCGGAAGGTTTGGCGGATCGCTGCGGCAGTTTCCATCAGCGTGACCGACTGCAGAAGTTCGTCCGTGCCGAGCACCGATCCCGGCACCGCCAATCGCGCCATCCACGGCTCCGAATCAGCGAGCGAACCGAACCCGAGCTCTGAGCCCGCGCGCAAGTAGGCGACCGCTTCGCTCACCAGCGCGAACTCCGCATTCAGCGGGCGTGCGTCGTGCTGCGGCGCGAGCGATTCCGCCGCGCGCCGTCCTGCAGCGCACGTGCTGAAGCGGCTGACGATTTCCTTCAACTGGCCAAATTCGAGAAGATCTTCCGAGCGTTGCGACACACGTGCCTCTTATTGGAATTCTAGCGCGGATGCGCGCGGGAATCAGGTGCCGGAATTCTTGCGGCTTGGGACCAGCCTCGGTTTCAGGACCGTTGGCGGCGCTGCGAAGTTAGCCGATAAAAACTCGACGGCATCCTCGGGCGTCCCGGCTTCGTAAATCAGTTCTCCGTTGCGTTCACCCCAGCGCGAATCGTGGCCGATCTCGGTTTCGCGAACGCATTCGATCACCGGCTGCCAGAATTTCCCCAGCACCGCCATCGGCTTTTTGCGCATGACGCCCTTGTTCAGCATCTCCCAAACTACCGCGAGTTCCACCAGAGTGCCGGTACCTCCGGCGCAAGCGATGTAGCCATGCCCGCGCTCAATCAGCTCGAAAAGTCTCTCCCGCCAATTCCCAACGCGAATTTCTTCGTCGATCCATGCGTTGGCGCGCGATGAAAACGATTTCGCGGTAATAGCGAGCGTTCTCCCGCCCGATTCTTTCGCACCCCGCGAGACCGCCTCCATCACGCCCGCGTAGCCGCCGCTGCAAACCATCCATCCCTTTCGCGCCAGCGCCGCTCCCAGCGCGCGGGCGGACTCATACTGTGGGTCGTCAGGCTTGGGCCGCGAACTCCCAAATACGGTGACGATTTGCATCGACTGCCTCACTGTTCGCCTGCGCGTTTGGTGCGCGCCGGTCGGCTGATTGCGGGCACGGGACCGAGCATCTCGACCATGGCCGTCGCGATGTCGTCCACCGGCTTGGTGGCGTCGGCGCCACGTTGCGTATTGTTGTTGCGGAAAATCGAAAACACCAAGTATTCGCCGCGCACCGTGGTCGCGTACCCGGTAAGCGCGTGGACGCGCTCGGTGGCGCCGGTTTTCGCTTCGATCAGGCCTGTGGCGGGCGAATTTCGCATCCGGTCAGCCAAAGTGCCGTCGACTCCCGAGATGGGCAAGCTCGATAGATACTCCTGAGCCCACGGAGCGCGCGAAGCGTAGCGGAGAAGATTGACCATGGCGCGCGGCGTCACCAGGTCGTCGCGCGAAAGACCAGAGCCGTCTGAAAGCACGACGTCGCCATCCGAAACGCCCGCCGACCCCAAAAATGCGCGTTCCACCTTCAGGCCAGCAGCAGTGGAAGCGAGACCCAGTTTTTCGCGCCCGACCATCCGCAGAAAAATCTCCGCGTGCAAATTTTGGCTGATTTTGTCGGTCAGCTGGACGCTTTCGTGCAACGGAGGCGACATGTGCTCGGCCAGCACTGTGCGATGCGTGTCCGGCCGCGCGTCCGCAATCGGCAGCACTGGCTCGCCTGCGGCGGTGGTTTCTGGTGGCGCGGAATGCCGAACGCGAATTCCGCCGGTCACGCGTACTCCGCGCGCCTCCAACAGATCTTTGATGTCGCGTGCTGCCGTTTCCGCCGGCGCGATCATCGCCAGGTCCAACTTCACGGGAGCATGTCCAACTGGAATCGTGCCGCGCAGCAGCAAAAAGTTCGAACCCGGCTGGCGTACCACCGCGATCTGCGACATTTCGCCGGGCGCACTGGTAGTTACCGCTTGCGCCAGCGTTTCGAGCGAAGCGGACGGCTCCGTGGTGAGCACCGCCGGATCGCCCGGCCGCGCGCCCGGCTGAATCATGATGGAAACTACGTTGTCGTTGAATGTGATCGCGCTGACCGGCACGCCGAAATCGAAAAACAGATCGCCCACGCTCCAGCCGGCCGGGTACGGGTCGTAGGGGAAATAGCTATCGTCCGCGACGACATCGCCATCCACTTCGCGCAGACCTTTCGACACCGCGGCCTCGACCATGTCGGAGTAAACCTTGTCGATCGCTCCCTGCCGCGCAAATTCGCCCGCAAACGGAAAAGTGCGATTCGATATATCCGGATCGCCACGGCCAACCAGAATTAAATCGCCTGATAACCGCCCGTCCGCGCCGAGCGTGCCGTCCGATTCGAGAGTCGTGCGAAAGCGGTAATCCGGCCCCAGATCTGCCAGTGCCATGGCGGTAACGATGAGCTTGGCATTCGACGCAGGCGTAAAATAGTGATCGGCGTTCAGCGAGTACAGCGTTTCGCCAGTGTCGCGATCGGCCACCAGGATTCCCCAGTACGAACGGCTCGCGTTCGCCCCCGAAAGAATGGCGTCTACGCGCGCGCGGAATCGTGCAACGTCGGAACGCGCATCCGCACGCGTGGGTCGCGTCACGCCAGCCGCATGCACGGGCAGCAGCCCCAGCGCGCAAGCCATCGCTACCACCGCAGCAGCGCGTGCGCGGCAACCACCTCGCCCAATACTGAATCTATTCATGAAGCGTGAGCTCGTGATCCGCAATTATAGGTCATCGACGGGCCTTTGCGGCCGCGATCCGGCCTGAGCTTGCGCTTCAACACTGGGACAAACTATCATCGCAACAACTGGAGGTAGGGAATGAAGAAGACACTACTGTACGTGCTGGTTGTTTCGCTCATGGGACTGTCGTCGCTTTTCGCCTCCGCACCGGCGCGGGCAGATAACAAGCAGACGGACGAAAATCGGCTGCAAAATGCCGGAGAAGTGATGAAAGAGATCCTCAACATTCCCGACGACATTCCGCAGAACCTGATCGACAAAGCGGATTGCGTGATCGTGATCCCTTCGGTGATTAAACTCGCCTTCGGGATCGGAGCGAGTTACGGTCGCGGTGCTATGACGTGCCGCAGCGGCAGTAATTTTCAGGGGCCGTGGGGCGCTCCCACCATGATGGCGCTTGAGGGAGGCAGCTTCGGATTCCAACTGGGAGGACAAGCTACGGACTTCGTCCTTTTGGTCATGAATCCTTCGGGCGCACGGTCGATTTTGAGCAGCAAGGTTAAATTGGGCGCCGATGCTTCCGCAGCTGCCGGGCCGAAGGGACGCGCCGCCGGGGCTTCCACAGACGCCGCCATGCGTGCCGAGATTCTCACCTATTCTCGATCGCGCGGCCTCTTCGCCGGCATTTCGCTCGAAGGCTCAACGCTTCGCCCGGATAATGACGCGAACGAACGCATTTACGGACGGAAACTCTCCGCGCAAGATATCGCATTGCAGGGAGCCGTGCCCGTTCCACCGTCGGCTCACCAACTGATCGAAACGCTCAACCAGCACAGTCCGAAAAACCTGTCCCATTAAATCGTTCGTGAGAGCCGGGGGCGGCTTCCCCGGCTCGCCTCTTTTACTCGCAACCTCTAGCAATGTAGCGCCATTGCTTCGCCCAAACCGTTGACTCATCGTTAAAAGTGACCTATAGTCGTGATTGGCTTTCGGTCAGGCAGGTATCCCATCACATGGCTTCACGCACCGCATTCATTCGGCAGAAGCCCGTTTCCACGACGAATCGTCGCGAGCGCCGGCGCACCGAAACTCGCGAGCGGTTGTTTCGCGCGGCGCTCGAGCTATTCGCGCGCCGCGGCTTTCTGGAAACCACGGTCGAGGACATCACTGAAGCCGCCGACGTGGGAAAAGGGACCTTCTTTAATTACTTTCCCACCAAGGAACACGTGCTGGCTACTTTCGGCGCGCAGCGAATCGCGGAGATAGAACGCGGGCTGGAACGCGCCCGAAAGGGCCCAGTTCTGCCTGTGCTTCAGCACTTAGCCGCGGATTTGGCGGGCCAGGCTAAGGAAAGCCCGGCGCTACTGCGGGCCATTTACGCCGCGCACGCCTCCTGCGAACCGGTGCGAGCCGAACTGCAAAAACGGCTAAAGATGGGACGCCAGTTACTCGCCCGGATTTTCCAGTTGGCGCAGGATCGTGGTGAGATCCGAAGCGATGTTCCCGCGGCTGAACTGGCGCGCCTCACGCAACTGATCCTGCTGGGAGTGGCCGTCGGCTGGGCCCTGAGTCCCGATTCATCGCTGCGAGGAACTGCTGAAGACGTGTGGGCGCTGCTCTCGCCCAACCTACTTGCGGTGAAAAAACATAGGATCGCCGGCGCGAAGCGCTCCCGAACGGCCTCTACGCGCGGCAAAAAAGCTTGAAATTCAGATGACTCATTTGAGTCGTCCATGATGCGAGGTTCATCCAAGGTACATTCGGTAAGCCTAGGAGGATGTTTGGTTAGCCGCTGGAAAATTACCTGCGCGGGCGCGGCATTAGGCGTTTTGGCAATGGCGGCGCCGGCGCGCGCGCAGAACAGTGCCCCGGGTGCCATATCCCCCGGACCTTCCTATCCGCAGGCGGCCCCGTCAGTTTCAATTCCCGCGCCTGCCATACCTCAAACAGGCAATGCGTATTCCGGAAGCGTGCCCGAGCAGTTGGTTCCGGGTGTCTTGAGAATTTCTCTGCAGGACGCCATCCAGCGCGGCTTGCGCAACAATCTGGGCCTTCTGCTCGCCGGCCAGGATCTTCGCGCCGCGCGCGGACAGCGTTGGCAGCAACTGAGCCGGCTGCTGCCTAATTTGAACACTTCTACTTATATCGATGACTCCAAGGTCGATGTCGCTGAGTACGGATTCAGCGGCTTCCCGGGCATACCCTCGGTCGTCGGTCCATTCCAGTACTTCGATTCACGCGCCTACTTGACGCAGACCGTGTTCGACTGGCAGTCGTGGAATGGCGTTCGCGCGGCAGATGAAAACGCCAAGTCCGCGCAATATACCTTCAAGGACGCGCGCGATCTCGTCGTGCTCGCGGTCGGCTACGCCTACGTGCAAGCCATCGCTGACCAGGCTAACGTGGACGCCACCGCCGCGCAGGTAAACACCGCGCAGGCGCTCTATCAGCAAGCCTCGGATCAAGTGAGCGCGGGGACGTCGCCTTCGATCGACGGGTTGCGCGCCAAAGTAGAATTGCAAACGCAACAGCAATCCTTGATCCAGGCGAAAAACGACCTTGCCATTCAAAAGCTCAACCTTGCTCGCACTATCGGCCTCGCGCCCGGCCAGCAGTTCGATTTGATTGATAAGACCCCATATCAACCGCTCGTGGGTCTCTCGCTGGACGAAGCATTGAAACAAGCCTACGCTTCTCGATCCGATTACCAAGCCGCGCTGGCCTCTGTCCGCGCCGCACAGGATTCGCGTCGCGCGGCCGTGGCCGGATATCTGCCTTCGCTTTCCTTCAGCGCTGACTACGGCCTGGCCGGAACCTATCCGAATGTCGCGACGCATGGCATTTTCGATGTCCGCGGGACGCTCACCGTTCCGATCTTTCAAGGCGGCCGCGTTCATGGAGATGTCATGCGGGCCGACGCGCAACTCCAGCAGAGCCGCGAGCAACTCGAAAACCTCCGCGCCGATATCGACACGCAGGTCCGCACCGCGCTCCTCAATCTTCAGTCCGCCGAGGAACGCGTCACCGTCGCTCAAAGCAACGTAAACCTCGCCGAGCAGACGCTCGCACAAGCTCGCGATCGATTCTCCGCCGGCGTCACCAACACGGTCGAAGTGGTGCAGGCCCAAGAGCAGGTCACCAACGCGCACCAGCAGTACATCTCCAGTCTGTACCTTGATAACTACGCCAAAATTTCATTGGCCCGCGCGCTTGGCGTGGCCGAAACCGCGGTAAAGCAGTATTTCGAGGAAAAATAGAGCCATGGCACAGCAGACCGAAGTCGAAAATTCGCCCGTAGCTCCGCCCGATGCTTCCCCGCACGGCGAGACGCGCTCGGCTGCGCCGCCGCCAAAGTCCCGCGCTTCGGGCTTCTTTCGCGACCGGCCCGCGGCGCGCTGGTTTCTGATCGTCGTGTTGATTGCGCTGGTGATTGGCGGATATTTCGCGTGGAGATATTTCTCCAGCTACGAGTCCACCGACGACGCGCAAATCGACGGCTATCTCTACCCCGTCAGCGCGCGCATTTCTGGATACGTCTCGCACGTGTATGTGACGGATAATCAAGTCGTTCAGGCCGGGCAAGTGCTTGTTGAAATCGATCCGCGCGATTACCAGGTCGCGGTCGACCAGGCGCAAGCTTCCCTCTCCGACGCCGAAGCCACCGCGCGCGCCGCAGGCATCAACGTGCCGGTCACCAGCGTCAGCACCACCAGCCAGGTTTCCACGTCGGAAGCCGAAGTGACCAACGCAGAAGCGGGCATTTCGGCCGCGGAACAGCAATTCGAGGCGTCGCGCGCCGAGATCGTCCAAGCCCAGGCAAACAATACCAAGGCGCAGAATGACCTGGTGCGTTACAAAGAGCTGATAGCCAAGAAAGAAATTTCCGAGCAGCAGTACGATGAAGCCGTCGCAAACGCCGCTTCCGCTGCAGCCGCCGTACAGGCGACGCAAGCGGCGGAAGCAGCCGCGAATCAGGGAGTGCAGCAAGCTCGCGCGCGTCTGGCACAGGCTCAGGCAGACTTGCGATCCTCGCAGACTGGACCGCAACAAGTCCGTTCCACCCGGGAGCGCGCTTTGGCTGCTCTCGCCACAGTGGCCGGAAAACGCGCCGCTCTCGAACAAGCTGAATTGAACCTCCAGTACACCAAGATCAGCGCGCCGGTCGCCGGTGAGGTGATCCGCAATGTGGAGCAGGGCATGAACGTCCAGCCCGGCCAGCAAATGCTGACGGTTGCGCCGATTGAAGGCCTTTGGGTAACCGCCGATTTCAAGGAAACGCAATTGAAATGGATGCGTCCCGGCCAGCCTGCGGAAATCACAGTGGATTCCAACGGCCGCACGTACCGCGGTCACGTGAACAGCATTGCCGGATCCACCGGCGCGCGCCTTAGCCTGCTGCCGCCGGAAAATGCCACCGGCAACTATGTGAAAGTGGTGCAGCGCATTCCCGTAAAAATCACCATCGATCCCGGACAAAACAAGGATGAGTTTCTCCGCATCGGAATGTCCGTCGAGCCCAAGGTCTTCCTGAAGTAGCGTTCTCCTGCCGCGACGCTCGTCCGCGCCCGTCCTAGGAATTCCGGGCCGGGTTCGGTGTCCTTCCGCCTAGCCGCGCGAATTCCATTGACCCTCAAGCCCGTGCGCTGGCATACCTATGCTAGATTCCAAGCTTCGGGGGAATTTCGGACAATGCGCATTCGCGTAGCAACTGTGGAGCGTGAATACGGCAGCGGCGGCGCCATCATCGCGCAGCAATTGGCCGAACGCCTCGGCTGGAAGCTCTGGGACGAGGAGCTCACCGCGGAAATCGCTCGGGTCGCCCAAGTGGACCACCGTGTAGCCCTCAGCTGCGACGAACGCGTCGATTCCCTTCTCTACCGGCTGTTTAAGGTATACGCGCGCGGCAGTTACGAACGCGCCCTTCCCCTCAGCGAAGCCCGCCCGTTTGATACCGACCGGATGTTTTCAACCCTCGAGCGAGTAATTCGCGACGTCTCGTCGCGCGGCCCTTGCGTGATCGTCGGCCGGGGTTCCACCTATTTCCTCCGAGATCGGCCCGATGCGTTTCATGTCTTCGTCTACGCGCCCGTCGAAGAAAAACTCCGCCGCATAAAATCCATCGGCAAATCCGAAAGAGAGGCGCGCCAGCTGATCGACGAAATTGACCGCGACCGCGCCGCGTTCATCCGTCATTACTTCGGCAGCGAATGGCCGCATCGCCCGCTCTACAATCTGATGATCAATTCCAAAATGGGCGATCAATACGTGCTCGAAATGCTCGCGCAGCAAATCGCCGCAGCCGAAAAGGTCGCGCCGCGCGAAACGGCCAGCGTCTAGGCCCTAGATCGTGGGCCGCGCGGTTTCTTGCGATCGCCTTCGTCTTCCCGTAGTCTCCTTGTTTCCGGTCGCGCTGCGGCCGCTGCCAGCAGGGAGATCAAATGAGATGTTCGATCTGTGAGAAACGCCCGCCCAAGAGGTTCTGTCCCGCGAAAGGCGAGAAAATCTGCGCGGTCTGCTGTGGCCAGGAACGCGAAGTCACCATCGACTGCCCGCCGGACTGCTCCTATCTGATCGCAGCCCACCGTTACGAAGCCCAGCACCGGAAGCCAATTTCGTCGAACGACGTTCCCTACCGCGACGTCTTTGTTCCAGTGGACTTTGTCTACGAACACTGGCCCCTCGTCGCTGGCATCGGAGGCACGATCTTAAATCTTCAGCGCGAGCATCGCGACCTGCACGATGGGATCGCGATCTCTGCAATCGAAGCGCTCGCCGAAACCTATCGCACACTCGGCACCGGAATCTATTACGAGCGCCCACCCGAGCTACCCACGGCCCGTGACTTATACGGCGCGATCGGCCAATTTCTCCAGGAATTCCGGAAATCGGAATTGTCCCGCGCGGGATTTGTCACCTTGAAAGATTCGGACGTGTTTCACGTGCTCGTGTTCCTGCTTCGTCTGGCTAAGCAGGAGACCAACAGTCGTCCACGCTCCCGCGCCTTTCTCGACTTTCTCCGCCAGCGATTTCCGCTACCGGCGCAAGCTGAAAAGGACGTGCCCCGCATCATCCTTCCGTAGCGATTGCGTTGACGCGCGCGAGTTCCTCGCCTTCGCCATCGCCATCGCCGGTGCAGATCCCGATTGCGCTGCCGTCGGCGGACGCCCCGCCATGAACGCTCCCAGGCACACCAACGCGAAAAGCAGCGTCAGCCGCGAAACCGTTTTCAATTTCATGCCGCGCACTGGTCTCGGCTCCGGCACGGCTACCACTGGCCTAAACGGCGAAGCCGCCGGCCGTCTCCGTCCATTCCTGCGCTTTCGCGTTTGGCTCACTCTCGGCACAATGTTTCTCCCTTCTCACAAGCTAGCTGTAGCTGTGGCGATTGCCATGACCGCGTCTCTCCGCCCGCTGGTCGCGAACCCAGCCCATATTTTCGCCGCAATCTCGCCACGCGCTCCGCAATCTGCTTCCGGTAATCCTCCGGCGCGTAGCCGTAGCCGCGATACCACTCTCGATAACGCTTCGCCAGCCGCGGAAACTTCGCATCGAGAAACTCCAAGAACGGCTTCCACGACGACGGCATTAGAAACAGCACATTCGCTCCCAGCCATTGCGCTCCCGCATCTCGTGCCGCGCTGGCAAGCCTATCCAGATCTTCTTCGCCATCCGTTAGTCCCGGCAGGACGGGCATGGCAAACACCCCTGCGGATATCCCAGCGTCCCGCAGTTTGCGTAACGCCGCCAGCCGCAGGTCCGGCCGCGGCGCGCGGGGCTCCAGCAAACGCGCCAGCCGCGTCCGTACAGTCGTCACCGTCACGTTCACGGTCAGCGACGACCTCTCGCTGATCCGCTTCAGTAAATCGATGTCCTTCGCCACCTGGTCTGACTTCGTCGTAATCGAAAGGCTCAATCCCTCGCGTTCCGCCATCCTTTCCAAAATGGACCGCGTGGCGCCAAATTCCTTTTCGGCTGGCTGGTACGGATCGGTCGCCGTCCCAATGGCGATATGCTCGCCCCAAATTTTTTCGTTGTCCAGATCGCGCTCCACCAGAGCCGCGGCATCCTGCTTCACGAAAATCTTGGATTCGAAGTCCGCCCCGTCCAGTTCCATGTATTCGTGCGTGTATCGCGCATAGCAGTAGCGGCACCCGAATTCGCATCCGCGGTAGGGGTTCACTGTCCAGCGAAACGGCACGCGCTCCGAATGGCATTTGTTCAGGATGGATCGTACGGGCAGTAGGAAATACTCCGTGCCGCGTTTGGCTTCGGCACGAGGGGAGGAGGCGGCGAGTCGCGCAATGCCGACCAGTTCCGTGGCGGGCTTCGTACTCCGGCTCTCCGCCGGAGGGGGCGCGGAAGCACCGCCAGACGGCTCACAGTCGCCGTGGCGGACGGCTAGGGGGAATAAGGTGAGGCTGGTTTCCTTCGCTCGCGGGCGGCGCCGCAGCGTCGCGGGTTGCGCTCGAAAGATGGGATAAGTGGCCATTGGCAGCCTCGCCGCACTCCCACAAGATATTCGCCTTTCTTTCGCCTGTCAAGTATTTTTATTCGCTTTCTATTCGCCTGTACTTTCGGACATGCTCCGCCTGGAAATTGCGATCTCTGCGTCCGCTTTCGCCGCCACTCGTGCGCCTATACTAATTCTCTGCACCCTCGGGAGAACGCAATCCGTGTCCGAAATCGGCATCCTGATCGTAGATGACGACGTCTCCAGCCAGCACGCCCTCAAGAGCGTGCTCGATTCCGAGGGTTGGCGCGTCCGCATCGTGCTCGATGCTCCGCAGGCGCTCGCCGAGCTCGCCACCGGCGCTTGGAGCCTGGCCATCGTCAACATAGCGGTAGCGAACGTCAACGGCCCGCTATTCGCCATCCTTCGCGAACTCTCCGATGCGGGATCGCGATCGCGCGCGGAGGACGCCAACCATCAGCGGAAGCAGCTGTGCGTTCTGTTTCTCGTGCCCGTTCGCCTGGCCGCCGCAGCGCAGCCCATTCTCGAGCGCGAAGAACTTCCCTACGCATTGAAACCCTATCACTTGCACGAATTCTTCGAAAAAGTCAGCGACCTGCTGGTCGAATCCGGTGCCATCGAGGAGCCCATTAGCACCATCGGAAATTTCGGAGCCAAGCGAAGCCCTCTGCACAAGCAACGCAGTGGCCGCCACGGCAGGCGCGGTTCGATGTTCGCCTCGCGCGAGGACTATCAGATGACCGAGGAAGAGATGACCGAGTACGAGCGCCAGGAAGAAGAAGATCGCAAGAAGCGCGAGAAAGAACGCAAAGATCGCGAGCATCTCTAAGCGCTGCAAACCAGTACGAATTACTGATTGAATCGTCGGACTACGCTGTGATCTTTCGTCCCCGCCAAAAGCTCCGCGATCGTTTTGTGCAGCACCGGATGCTTCACGTCCGGCGCAATTTCTGCCAGCGGCGCCAGCACGAACTTCCGCTCTGCCATGCGCGGATGAGGAATTTCGATCTCCGGCTCGCGCACCGCGCGCGAACCAAATAGCAGGACGTCCAAATCGATCGTTCGCGATTCTTTCAGCCCCGCGACTGGCCGCGCCGTTCTCTCGCGTCCCAGAGCGCGCTCGATATCGAGCAGCACGCGCATCAACTCCGCTGGAGCAAGCTCCGTTTCCGCCTCAATCGCGCCATTCAAAAACCAGCCGCCGTCACGAACGTCAATCGGCTCCGTCTCGTAAAGTGACGATTCGCGCGTCACGCGTAGGCCTCGTTCCTCCATCATTGCGATCGCTCGGGCGATGCTCGCCTCGCGCTCCCCCAAATTTGATCCGAGAGATAAATAAACGATGGTCATGATTTGCAGCGCCACTCGGAACACGGGCGGAAATTCAAATTTCACAGCTTTTCTGCTCGCCCTCGCGAATCGATTGCCAGGGCTTCGAACGAGCAAGCGATTTAGCGCAATTTCCCTTATTTCAGATCCTTACCGGTAGTCGTTACTACCAGTTGGCCGTGTTTTACGCCACGAAGGCTCAAAATCCCGTTGGTCAGGCCCCTCAGGTCTCCGCCGCGCCCTTTCATGATGATCACCTCCAGGCAGTTGTGGTGATCCAGGTGGACGTGCGTGGCGGCCAGCACGTTTCCCCCCGCGTGGTGCTGCGCCGCGACGAGTTTCTCGGTCAGATTGGGACGATGATGGTCGTAAACAAAAGTCAGCGTACCCACCACCACCTTGTTTTCGTCCGAGTCTTCCTGAATCAAGCGCTCGCGTATCAAATCGCGAATCGCCTCGGAGCGGTTTTGGTAGCCTTTCTTCCCGATAAAGTCGTCGAACTTTTTCAGCAGGTCTTGTTCTAGAGACACGCCCGTTCGAGCCAGATTGTCCATCCGCTCCTCCGATGCCGCTCCGTCGATCATATTGTAACTAGTTCAGCCCGGTAACTGTGCCGCTCCCCTTCAAAGAGTTGCCGGAAATCGATAGCACGAATTACAATAACGTGTTACCATGTCCGTGCGAAATCGAACCGGCGGTGTTCTAAATTTTACCGGGAGGAGCGAACCGACAGGCGACAGACTCATTCGCCTTCAAAAATTACGGCCCACGTGGAGATCGGGCAACTACAAGAGCGGATAAGCTCCCAGTGGCAGACTTCTGAGGCCAGGAAATCAGGGCACCTGTTTCCCTTCCGACCTGCTCCGCTATTTCGTTTCCATGTACCTCGTAGAAATGGTCACGGCCAGCACATGCGCGCTCCTGCTCAAGGTTCGAGGTTACACCGATCTTCGGCTCATCCAGCCAGGGGTCGAAAGGGCTAAGGAAAGAGGGAAATATGTCACGGATCCACCTGGGGAGTGACCTTCTGCGCCTGGCATTTGCATGTCTTCTTCTGTTTTCGGCCCTGCCAGCTTGGGCGCAGGCCGCGGGTGGAAGTATTTCTGGCACCGTAAAAGACCAGAGCGGCGGCGTAGTGATGGGAGCTTCCGTGATCGTACGGAATACCGCAACAGGGGTTCAGCGAACGACGAAAACTGATTCGGACGGCTTTTATTCCTTTCTCAGCCTCCCTGTTGGATTGTACGAGCTAGATATCAATCAAGCCGGATTCAAACCCTATAGGCGCACCGGCATGATGATTGACGTGAACACGCAATTGCAAACCGATGTGGATTTGCAACTGGGTGAGAAAAACCAGCAAATTACGGTGAAAGCAAACGCAGTCCACGTTGAGACCCAAAGCACGCAAATGGGAGACGTCATTACCGGCCCGGTCATAACTTCCGTTGCGCTGAACGGAAGAAGTTACACCGATCTGCTGGCGCTTCAACCTGGAATCGTGCCGATGTCGACGCAGACGAATGATTCAGTCGTGATGGCTGGCGTCACGGTAGCTATTCCTCCTTCTGGCGACCTGAACGCCGGGAACCAATCGATTAGCGGTCAACGGGAAGACGCCAACGGATTTCTTGTCAACGGATCCGACGTCAAAGAAGAGATGAACGGAGGAACCAGTATCGTTCCCAATCTGGATTCCATTGCCGAATTCCGCGTGCTGACCAACAATTTCGATGCGGAATATGGCAACTACGCCGGTGGCATCGTGAACGTAGTCACCAAGAGCGGGACCGACAGCCTTCACGGTGACGCCTTCGAATTTCTTCGCAACACCGATTTCGATGCGAAGAGTTACTTTTCCCCTGTAAGGGAAACCTATCAGCAGAATCAATTTGGCGGCACGCTCGGTGGCCCGATCGAGAAACACAGGGTCTTCTTTTTCGGGGACTATCAAGGAACACGTACGATCGAAGGTCTGGATACGGGACTCGTGACTGTACCGTCTCTGGCCGACCGGTCTGGCGATCTTTCCGATATAGCCAGTGCTTTTTCCTCGTCAAGCGGGCCCTTTACAGTAGCGGGGGCGGGCTTGGCCGCGCAGCTCCAAAATTCGCTGGGTTATCCGGTTTCGCAAGGGGAAGCGTACTTCACGCCGGGATGCTCAAGTTCCTCGGCGTGCGTGTTCCCGAACGCCACCTTCCCCGTGTCGGCTTGGGCGGCGCCGGCGCAGCAACTTTTGCAGTATATTCCGCTGCCCAATGACGGCCCATCGACGTTCTCTGGCGAGGAAGATGAGCGGGTCCGCGACGACAAATGGGGTCTTCGCTTTGACGAAGACACCGCGCGCTGGGGAACTTTTTCTGAATACTACTTCTTTGACGATTTTTCCTTGAACAATCCGTTTCCAAGCGGTCAGGGAGGCGCCACGGTTCCCGGGTTCAACGGTCTGAACTTCGGCCGTTCGCAATTGTTCAGCTTGAGCAACGTCAAAACATTTGGCACGACGGTGGTAAATGAAGCTCATTTTAGCTTCATGAGAAGCTCCAACGTGGTCGGCCAGCCATCGGGCGGATTGGGACCTAGCTATGAATCCCAGGGCTTTGTGACCGGAACCGGAACGGCGGGCATCTACCCTCTGGACCCCGCAATCACCGGGGTCGAAAACGTGGTGTTCCAAGGCCAGTTCGTAATGGGGTTGCCAATCACCAATGTCGCCCAGGCCAATAATACGTTCCTGATGAGCGACAGCTTCTCCAAGGTCATCGGCAGTCACACCTTCAAGCTTGGTGTCGAACTGAGCTTCGAACAGGTAAACGTCAATCCCAATGCCGAATTTAATGGCACGTTCTTGTTCGACGGCTACCAGACGGGCAATGACTTCGCGGACTTCCTCGTCGGCGCGCCAAACCAGTTTAACCAACAAGACTCGGCGCATTATTATCCGCGCCATAGATATGCGGGCTGGTACGGGCAGGATTCGTGGCGGATTAAGTCCAATCTTACGCTCAATTACGGGATGCGTTTCGAGCTCATGCGTTATTGGTCCGAGAAATACGACCAGGTTCCAACTTTTAAACCCGGCGAACAATCGATCATCTATCCGAATGCGTTTCCTGGATTGGTTTATCCGACCGACCCCGGTATCCCCAATACCCTCGTTCCGGAGAAGGTTCGCTATGCTCCGCGAATTGGCATAGCCTACTCTCCAGACGCAAGTACTGGGTTTTTGAGAAGGGCTTTTGGCGGACCTGGGAAGACTAGCATCCGCGCCAGCTACGGGATATTTAACTCGGTAATTCAAGGCAATACGATTGGCGTTGACGAGCCGCAGCCTCCCTATGGGCTGAGCGATACGGTCTACAACGGCCTGTTTGCAGCGCCGTACAACTTGGCCGACGGCACCCCGGGAATTACTCCGTATCCGCTTACGTTTCCCCCTCTCAACGCTAGGGCCAGCCATCCGAATTCAAGCGTTATTTTCAACGGTATTTACAACCCGCAGTCCGGCATGACCGCGCCTGTGCCGTGGGATACTTATCCGTACACGGAGAATTACTTTCTTTCTGTTGAACGCCAATTGCCCGGTCAGACCGTTTTGAGCATCAGCTACGTCGGCTCCCAGGCTCATCACCTGCCCGCCGTATATTCTGCGAATCCTGGTAATCCGGCTCTTTGTCTGGCCCTCGATCAGCCTGGTGTTCTTACGGCGGGGGAGTCTTGCGGGCCCGGCGGCGAAAATAACGAATACGATCTCGCTGAAGCGTTCACATTCAATGGGATCACCTATCCCGCAGGCACGGCACTTCAGGGTACCCGCTTGGGACTAAACTCGAGCCTGATCAACAACGTGGCGCAGGGAAATTACTACGGGAATGACGACTATATTGGTAGCGTCGCAAACTCGTCCTACAACGCCTTGGAAGTGAGCGTTAAAGGCACGACCAAGCGTCTGGTTTATTCGCTGGGATATACGTACAGCAAGTCCCTCGATCAAGCCTCGTCGCTTGCCGATGCTCTCGATCCCTTCGATTTCGGCCTCACGCGCGGGCTTTCGGCTTGGAATATGACGCATAATTTCGTGGCGACCTACGACTATCGGTTGCCGCTGGAACGGATGACCAACCGCGCCCACTTTCTGCTGGATGGCTGGGAGATTTCCGGCATCACCCGCATCAGCAGCGGATTTCCAGTTACCCTGAGCACGGACGGCGACAATTCCTTGCAGGGAAGCAGCCCGAACGGCATTAACAACCGCTACCTGGACATGCCTGACAAGACGGGTCAGCCGCTGGCCATCAATACAAATCCCCGCGCCAACGGACTCGTTTATTTCAACCCCCGAGCCTTTTCGGACAATGCGATAGGCACGGTGGGAAATGCGGGCCGGCGATACTTTTCCGGACCCGGGTTGCTGGACACGGATTTAGCGTTGCTGCGAAATTTCAATATCCGTGAATCGAAGACGCTGCAGTTCCGTTTGGAAACGTTCAACATCTTCAACCAGGTACAATTTTTCGGACCGGCAGCGGTGAACGGTGACGTAGACAATCCGCTGTTTGGCGATGTGGTGAACGCAGCGCCGCCCAGGCTGATACAGCTAGCCCTTAAACTTATGTTTTGATTCACAGTGGTTCGGTACGAATAGTCGCTGAATGGGGAAGTTAAAGACTCTCGAATTTCGGCTCGAGGGCTTCAATGTTTTCAATCGCGCCCAATTTTATGGAGCCGGTTCCGTCGATGGCGAAATCAACGATCCTAATTTCGGGCAAGTGGTCAGCGCTGCTGCGCCGCGCTTGATCCAGGCCGCCGTGAAATTTCGCTTCTGAACCGAAAAAGCTCATGTCGGATAGCCCCGCTAAATCGTTAGTGCCTCCTGCCGCGAAATCGTGGGCGCGTTTCCGCCCGAGCTACTTGATCGATGATCGCGTCGAAGGCGTGCGCGGTCGCATCGCGGGAATTTACGGCATCTTGTTCGTCTTCAACGCCGGTGCATGGATCTGGGCCGTCCTCGCCTTCCGCCAATTTCCCATGCTCCTCGGGTTGGCCATGCTCGCTTACAGCTTTGGCCTGCGCCACGCCGTGGACGCCGACCACATCGCCGCCATTGACAACGTCACCCGCAAGCTCATGCAGGAAGGCAAGCGCCCCGTGGCCGTCGGATTCATGTTTTCGCTCGGCCATTCAACCGTCGTTCTGTTCGGCGCGGCCGCTATCGCGGGAACCGCCCTCGTGCTTCAGCACCGCATGTACGGCCTCCGCATCGTCGGCGGCATGATCGGCGGAATCGTTTCCGCTTTTTTTCTGTTTGCCATCGCCATCGTCAATCTGGTCGTATTGCGCTCCATCTGTGCGGTATTTTCGCGTGTGCGCCGCGGCGAACCGTACGTCGACGAGGATTTGGACATCCTCCTCGCCAATCGCGGCTTCCTCGCCAAAATATTCCGCCCGATGTTCCGCATGATCCGTCGCAGTTGGCACATGTATCCGCTGGGATTTCTCTTCGGTCTGGGCTTTGATACCGCCACCGAAATCGGAGTTCTCGGCATTTCCGCCGCCGAACTCGCGCAGGGTCTTTCGTTCTGGTCGATTCTGATTTTTCCGGTTTTATTTGCGGCGGGAATGTCGCTGATCGATACGACCGACAACATCCTGATGCTCGGCGCCTACGGCTGGGCGTTCGTCAAGCCGGTGCGCAAACTCTACTACAACATCACCATCACTGGCGTGTCCGTTCTGGTGGCGCTGGTCGTCGGAGGAATTGAATTGCTTGGCCTCTTCGCCGAACAATTTCATCCGACGGGAAAATTCTGGGCCGCGATCCTTCGGCTCAACGGCAACTTCGGCGCCCTCGGCTATTTCATCATCGGACTGTTTGCACTCAGTTGGATCGTCTCCGTCGCGATCTACAAATGGCGGCGCTACGACAAACTCGACGTGAAGCGGCCAGGAACTCAAAGCTCGTCCGTCTAGTCACCGAGCCAGCAGAAAAATTATTCGAGGGATTCGGGATGCAGAGCGATGGTTTCACCGGCGGCGCGCTTTTCCCAATATTTGCGGACCCACGCTTCGAAACTTTTCCCGGCGGCAGTATCGCGCCCGGTGAAGGCCAGCGCCGCAACATCCGAGTACGCAATGGAAATTTTTTCGTCGGTGTCTTTGGGCATCAGGCGAACGAACGATTGTTCGACGGTCGGGCCTGTGCGGCGGTCGAAAATATAGCCTTCAATTCTCGCCCCGTCCTTGCGGGTAATGGTCACATCGCCGCGATAACTGAAAGCGTTATCGAGCGCTTCTCGCAATTCGTCGGGCGCAGCGAGATCGGGCGCCCAGCCTTCGAGCTGCGCGCGCGCCGCGCCGGGCGCCACTTCCAGCGCGTCGGCGTTCACCGCGCCTTGTGCTGCCTGCACGGGACGATCCGCTGAACTTGTTCCGCTCACGCTCGCGTCTCCTGCTGTGATGCGCTGTTCTGAAGCTGTTCCAGCGGGACGTACGCGTGAACCGGACGGACTGGCTCGCGCAGCGTCTCCAGCGCTCTCGCATCCTCGTAGCGCTTCGAAAAAGTGGCGCGCACCGTGCCGATAAATCCGCTAAGCGAGCCGAACGTATCATTCACCGCCGACGCTTCATATCCGCTGTGCACCATGCAATTGGCGCATTTCGGATTGCCCGATTCCGTGCCGTAATTCTGCCACTCGGTAGCTTCCATCAGTTCCGCGAACGTGTCAGCGTACCCGTCCTGCAGCAAGTAGCAAGGTTTCTGCCAGCCAAAAATGTTGTACGTAGGCATGCCCCACGGCGTACATGAGTACTGTCGCTTGCCCATCAGAAACTCAAGAAAAAGGGGCGATTGATTGAACACCCAGTTCGGGTTGCGATTGGAAAGGATCGCGCTGAACAGCCGCCGCGTCCGCGCGCGCCCCAGGAAATGCTGCTGGTCGGGCGCTTTCTCGTACGAGTATCCGGGCGAAAGCATCATGCCCTCGACGCCAATTTCCATCATCTCGTCGAAAAACGCGCGCACGGAATTTGGATCTGTGCCGTCGAACAGCGTGGTGTTAGTGGTAACCCGAAATCCGCGCTTCACCGCTTCCTTCACTCCATCGAGCGCCAGATCGAATCCGCCTTCGCGGCACACCGAAAAATCGTGGTGCTCGCGCTGCCCGTCCACGTGCACAGAGAACGTCAAATACTTGCTGGGCTTAAAAAGATCGATCTTTTCCTTCAGCAGCAGCGCGTTGGTGCACAGATAAATGTATTTCTTGCGTGCGACCAAGCCTTCCACGATCTTGTCGATCTGCGGATGCATCAGCGGCTCACCGCCCGGAATCGAGACCATCGGCGCGCCGCATTCCTCCACCGCGCGAAAGCATTCCTCTGGCGAAAGATTCTTCTTCAGCACGTGCGCCGGATACTGGATCTTGCCGCATCCCGCGCACGCCAGATTGCAGCGGAAAAGCGGCTCCAGCATCAGCACCAGCGGATACCGTTTGCGCCCTTTGACCTTTTGGCCGACGACGTACGTCGCCACCGTCCACATCTGCGATACCGGCACTCCCACTGTCGACCTCCTGCGCCTGTCGCCTAATTTTCCGGGTGCCGCATCCTTCGCGCCTTAAGCGAAGTACGCGGATTTTTCTTCGTACGACTGAATTTCAGCCTTGCTGATTCTGGGGCATAAGGCACCAGCACTTCCCGCTTCCCTGCAACCCGCCGTTATACTATCATAAATTATGCGAACGCGAACTCTCTTTCGCGTTCTGTGGCTGAAATAGAAGCAACCATGGCTAAGCAGCTGATTTCACAAGACAAAGTCGCCATCGAGCATCAGGTTGAGCTCCCGGCTTCCGCTGGAAATCGCTCTCGACGGCGTAGTCCGGTCCAAGAGCGCAGCCAGGAAACCGTCCAGCGCATCTTCCGCGCCGCCTCGCAGCTCCTCTCCACCACGCCCATCGACGAACTCACCACCAGCCGGGTCGCCCACGCCGCGGGGCTGTCGATCGGCGCGCTCTACCGCTTCTTCCCTGATAAGCAATCGATCATCGACGCGATCGCCGTCCGCCACATGGACGAATTCCGCGCCGAATTCGAGAGCCGCCTCGCCTCATTGAATTCCATTGACGGAGCGGCGTTCCTTTCCGCGGTCATCGACGCGTTCGTGGCCTTCCTCGAAGCGCGCCCCGATTTCCGCGCCATCGCCTTCGGACAAATCAGCGCCGCCACGCGCCAGCATCAAACCGATCCTAACGCCAGCGGCGCGGGCCTGGTGAAGCGCTTCATGATCGAATCGCTCGGTATGAACGATCTCGCCAGCCTCGATCTAAAACTGCGCGTCGCCATCGAAACCGGCGAACGCCTCTTCGCGTACGCATTCGAACAAAGTGATGCGGCGGCGCGTGATGCAGTGATTGCCGAACTGAAGCGTCTGCTCTCCTCGTATCTGTTCCCTGCCTGACCGGCCACTCGGGGCCGCCTCTCGTTGCCGGGCGGGCAACCGGCGAATCTCTTGCCGGAAAAAAGGCGTTTGAGAGCTTCGCTTCACGCGCGAAGATGGGTGTTTGGAGGAAAAGATCGCATGGGCGGACGCGGCTCAGGACACAAATCCGAAAGGGCGCGGGCGTCGCGGCTGCGCAATATCCAGAAGGCGCGTGCCGCGCGCAAGCGTCCCCCGCGTCCCTGGCGCAGCGGCCTCGAGTCGCGCGTCATCGAGCAGCTCGTCTGGCAATGGTGGAATGATCCCGACGCGCGCAAGTGGCCGCCATACCGTGTCGCGCGCTTTCTGGGAGTCAGCCACACCTGGGTCGCCAAGCTCGTCAAGCGTTTCCGGGCTGATCCAGACCGGATGCGCCGCCGCATGCGCGCCTTCGCTCCCGCCACGTTCGACGCGCTCTTGCGTGCCCGCGAGGAAACTCGCAAGCATCGCGAACGCGGCTGGCTGCGCGGCCCCATTCGCTGGCGCAGGGTCGCGTACGCGCTGGGCCAAAAGGGCCCAAAGCGCCCAAAGCTAAAAACTGCCGTCGTGCCCAACGAATCCGAAAGGCGCCGAGCCGCCGGACTCCACCAGCTTCCGCCCGTGCTCCCGCGCGGCCAGTGGCCCTCCTGGGCTGCCGGATTTATTTCGCCCGCCGCAACCGCCGGCAGCGTCGCCTCTTCGTTTGGCCTTCTGCCGCCGCGCGTTGGCAGCCAATCCTTTGCGCCGCCGCCCCAGATCGATCATCGGACGAATAGCCCAATCAATCACCCAATCGAGCGCCCTCGAAAGCAAGGCCCCATCCCCTTCGCCTTCCGCCGCCCCCGCCGCTAGTCGCCTTCCAAGTCTTCGGCCCTGTACCTCTTTCGCCTACCAGGGCACGGAGAACGCTGCACCGTATCTTGAGCTCGATCGAACGAAGCAAGAAACTAGAAAAACCTGCGTACCCCCTTCTGAATGCCGGACAAGAAACACCAGCTTTATACTTCACCGTCCAACGGAAATGAGTTCTCAGCTTGCTCCGCGTCTGGGTCCGGACCAATATCGATTGCGTCGCCGGCACTCGGCGAGAAATAGCTAGTTTCGGCGAGGGGACTGAGCGCGAAAGTCCGACGACCCTGATCGTTATTGCTGCGCTTCACGAGCCCCCTTTCCGCCAGAATCTTTCCCCTCTTTCCAACGAGCTGGTAAGACTTGTCGAGTTCGGCTGCAATGTCACTCGCGTACATCGCACGCTTTTCGGTTTCTAGAGTCTGAAGAATTCCTAATTCCGTGGGGGGAAGAAGCAGCGCCGAATCAACCGCGCTGAGAACTGCTTCATATTTTTTCGATAAATTTGTCACCGCGCACACTCCCGCCTTGCAATTTGGACACTGCATTCCAAATAATCTTAGCGCGGAGAGTTTTTCCAGCTCGTAGGTCGTATGGCAGTTCGTACAACGAATTTCTTGATTTTGTTTCATAAACTGTCTGAGTATCGGATCAAAGTCAAAAACGCGCTCAATAAAGTAGAGTCGGTGCTCGCGCTTCTCCGTCGGTCGGCCAAATGGGATGACGAACTTTTGACAAAGGCCGTAGCTCAACGCAAAGACTGCGACCTTACGTCCGTCTCTGTCGCTCATCTCGTAGTATTTGGTGACGAAGAAATTGAGTTCAAGCGTAGACAGCAAAGACTCCATCTCAACGGCTACGTGAAAATGGCTGGTCGGAGGAGCGCCGACCAAATCACGCATCACGACCGACTCCCGGCGACGCTTCAACTCCCGAGAGCGACGAACAATTGATTCGAGTAACTCCTTCAAGCTAAATATTGAGGCTCTCTCTTCGAAACTTTCATGCAGGAACTTGTTCATCCTGAAATACGATTCGATCTTCTCGTCGTAATAACGTGCGGCCGCATCTCGAATCGCCCTAATGCCAACTTTGTTTCCGTAGATGAGATGAGATTCGTACAGATAGTAAAGGAGGTATCCAAGGGTGCGCGGGTTACCCATCGAGGCATAGAAGAATTGCCGCCAGAGATTATCGTCAGCTTCCTCCACGAAGCGCTCTAGTCCGCATTTCGCGTAATGTTGAAGGCGCCCAGTCACCAGCCGTTTCGTGAAATCAATGGCCTTTTCTTCCATTGCGGAAACGTCGGTAGTCCCGTAAAGCCGATAAAGGTCGAGATAGATTTCGTCGATTTTTGTCTTGTCAATTTGCCCGTAATACACTCGATGCGGATAGGCAGCAACTTTGAATTTTATAAGCTCTTCAGACCAATTGTTTAGCGGTGCTAAGAGCGTATTTACAACGACCGTCATGGCGTCTTCGGGCAACTCAGAAAAGTCGTCCACGAACACATATAGGTGCTTAATTCCGACGCCGCCCAGCACGGATTTGAGCCCGAGCAATATCTCCTTGATATTAAAGACGCGCATAAGAACATCGCCATAATTTACGTCGGTGCCCTTCCTAAGCTCCGAAGATTCGCGTCCCCCGATCGACGCGCGGACAATCGGTGCCGCGTTTAATGCTCCAGAAACCTCCGCCCGAGCTTCTGTCGTCCGCTTCTCTTCTGTGGTTCCTTGTAGCGTTTCCCGCCTAATACCGAGAACACTTGTAAACTCAACCTCGTCAGCGCGCTCAAGTAAGTCGTCAAGGGACTCGAAGAGTTCATCCGCGGACGCTGTGACAGCGTTCTTGATCCACTCCCAGGTTGACTCTTTCAACTTTTTTTTAATCTCTTCTTTTATCTCGTTTATTACGGCCTTGATGAACGCCCGGTAGAGTCGAAGCTTTCTAATTTCCTCGGATCCTAGAGCGTCCGGTCCAAGCTCTTCAACGAGAGCGGCATCCGTCAGCGAAGTCTCGAAGACCGTTTTGATATCGACATATGCGGACGCAAACCCATTCATGTGCCGCAATTCGTACTGCACTCTCTGAAAAATGGTCGATTTCCCTGTTCCTTTTCGCCCGATTAGGAAAGTTGTATTGGGCTTCAATACCGTGCGGAGAATGTGCTCCGCCGGTAAAGCGTCCACGTATAGATCCTTCACGATCGAGGTTTGACTTTCGCTTACCAGATCGGCCCGACGATACAACTTCAGCGATTGCGAGGCTTGAGAAAAGCCCTGTAGCTCTTCAGTGCTCCACTGGGTATTAGCCATTGTGGGGTAAGGCTACATCGCCCTAGACTTGCGCGCAAGGCGACGCAATTGCTACGAATTCAGCATCATTGGGGCATCAATCTTGGTTCCGGTTGGTATTTTCAAGGGCGGGTGGAGAATTCTTATGGAAACTCGGGATCGAAGGACGCCTGCACTTCACCTACCGTCGCATCACCGCTTACCCGCGCGAGCTATCAGAGTCCACTTAGATTTTTGGAATCGCGGCGCTGCAAGACCGGCGGACCGCTATTATTCTGCTGCGTGCCAGACGTGCCGGATTGTGTTTTCCGCTCAAGCACCGGCCCGTTCGTGGGCCGCGAGAGCTTGCCGCCGGATTCGTAGATTTCCAGCCGGCGCTTCACTCGTTCAAATTCCGAAGTGTCTAGAACATACTGCGTTCGGGGCGGCAGAATGGTGGCGATTTCTTTTTGGATCGCGGCAATGCGGCTGACCGTGCCCGGATGGTCGGAGAAAAGTGTCGAGGGGCTGCTGGGCTGCCGTAGTTCCTGAGCCTCCACGATTTCGAAAAAGCTGATTAAGGCATTGGGGTCGTAGCCGGCCTTGTACATGTACTCGGTCCCCAAATAATCGGCCTGCGCTTCGTCTTCGCGGCTGAACTTCAAGAACGCCACGGGAACGGCTGCGTTCACGCCTTCGTAGATTCCGATCCCAGCCCAGCTGTAAGGAATCAACACCGACAACGGAATCATCGCGATCTGCGCTAGATCGGCTTTCGTCTGCTGCTTGGCGCCGTGGCAGGCGGCGATGTGCGCGGATTCGTGGCCCAGCACCCCAGCCAGCTCCGCTTCATTGCTCGCGTGCAGGATCAGGCCGCTGTAAACGAAAACGGATCCACCGGGCAGCGCGAAGGAGTTCACCACGCTGGAATCGACCACATAGAAATGGTACGGAACGCGCGCGTCCGAATTCCGCACGATGTTCTGTCCCACTTTGCTCACGTACGCGGTGATGATCGGGTCCTTCACCAATTTCGCCGAGGCCAGAACCTGCTGAGTAATCTTCCTGCCCATCGCGATCTGGGTCTTGAGCGAATAAAAATCCAGACCGCCGCACAGGTTGCGCCGGCCGATATCGTTGACGTTCGCCCACTTCAACTGCCAGCCCGTATAGCCGGAATCGGCGATGCGCTGGGCTTCCGTGGCAGGCTGCGAGGTTGTGTCAGCGGCCGCTTCGGCAGGGGCGGCGAAGACGGTTGCTCCGAAGAGCGCGGCAATGGCCACCGTTGCGGTCAGCGAATTTATCCATCTCACGGCAAAGCCTCCCGAGCTGCAGCCTGGAAATTGCGCATGTAAGCAGACTCCACTATGCCACGTGAAATTGGATTGCTGGCGCCGAGAAAAGGTTGTGGCGGCCCATCAGGCGAACCGCGCGTAAAATCATAATCCCGTCAGTAATATCAGCATCGATTGTGCGCGAGGCGCAACATGCAGAAAGCATTTGCCACCCGCCCTGTATCTTCTGAAGAATTGCAACAAATCATGAACAAGGTTTAAGCGGATGGCGCATCCGCTAAATCTTTCCAATTGACGGCGCGCAATGACCATCACACAACACGTCGCATAAAATCTCCAAGTTAACATTCTGTGGGTGCCGCACCGTTGGACGTAGAACGGTGCGTGCCTCCGCCGAGCGTCGTTTTCGTGCTGCCGCGTAAAATAAAAAGGCCCGATCGATTTGCATCGACCGGGCCTTTGCGTTTGTCTGAATGCTCTTATGACAACATCAGGATAACACAAGCCAGAACCCGTCGGTTACCGCAGCGATTGCTCGCCGCGGATTGAGAGTCACCGAACCGCCCCCGTGAGAGGGCGCTTGGAATGCCGTGCCTGCTACCGAAACAGGCCGTGCATTCTTTTCCTTTAGAAAGGAGGTGATCCAGCCGCAGGTTCTCCTACGGCTACCTTGTTACGACTTCACCCCAATCATGAGTCATACCTTGGGCGCTTGCCTCCTTGCGGTTGGCACAGCGACTTCTAGTACAACCCACTTTCGTGATGTGACGGGCGGTGTGTACAAGGCCCGGGAACGTATTCACGGCGCCGTTCTGATGCGCCATTACTAGCGATTCCGGCTTCATGCAGTCGAGTTGCAGACTGCAATCCGAACTGAGCGCGCTTTTTTGCGATTAGCTCCCCCTCGCGGGTTTGCAACGCTTTGTGGCGCGCATTGTAACACGTGTGTGGCCCTGGACATAAAGGCCATGCTGACTTGACCTCATCCCCACCTTCCTCTCCGTTATCCGGAGCAGTCCTCGTAGAGTTCCCCCTTGCGGGTGGCAACTACGAGTAAGGGTTGCGCTCGTTGCGGGACTTAACCCAACACCTCACGGCACGAGCTGACGACAGCCATGCAGCACCTCTACACAGGTCCCTTGCGGGAAGTCCCTATTTCTAAGGAGGGTCCTGTGCGGTTCAAGCCCAGGTAAGGTTCTTCGCGTTGCGTCGAATTGAACCACATGTTCCACCGCTTGTGCGGGCCCCCGTCAATTCCTTTGAGTTTCAGCCTTGCGACCGTACTCCCCAGGCGCAGGACTTAACGCGTTAGCTACGGGACTCGCCCCGTACAGGGCGAACCCCAAGTCCTGATGGTTTAGGGCTAGGACTACCAGGGTATCTAATCCTGTTTGCTCCCCTAGCTTTCGTCCCTCAGCGTCAGAAATGATCCAGCAAGCCGCTTTCGCCTCGGATGTTCCTGCGGATATCTACGCATTTCACCGCTACACCCGCAATTCCACTTGCCTCTCTCATCCTCTAGCACGGCAGTTTCGGGAGCAGCCTCTGGGTTAAGCCCAGAGATTTCACTTCCGACTTGCCGCACCGCCTACGGACCCTTTACGCCCAGTAATTCCGAGCAACGCTGGCCCCCTACGTTTTACCGCGGCTGCTGGCACGTAGTTAGCCGGGGCTTCTTATACCCGTACCGTCAAGCCCTTGCGGGCATTCGTCCGGGTCGAAAGGGGTTTACACTCCGAGAAGCTTCATCCCCCACGCGGCGTTGCTGCGTCAGGCTTTCGCCCATTGCGCAAGATTCCCCACTGCTGCCTCCCGTAGGAGTCTGGACCGTGTCTCAGTTCCAGTGTGGCCGGCCAACCTCTCAGTCCGGCTACCGATCTATGCCTTGGTGGGCCGTTACCCCGCCAACAAGCTAATCGGCCGCGGATCCCTCTTCTGGCGCCTTGCGGCTTTGGAGGCAGGAACATGAGTCCCCGACTCGTTATGCGGTATTAGCCCAATTTTCACTGGGTTATTCCCCACCTGAAGGAAGGTTATCCACGTGTTACGCACCCGTTCGCCACGGATGTATTGCTACACCCGTTCGACTTGCATGTGTTAAGCACGCCGCCAGCGTTCGCTCTGAGCCAGGATCAAACTCTCATTTGAAGCTGGTTGTTACGACCGTGAAGATTTGCATCCGCACGATCGGAACGAATTTTTGAATCGCTCGGTTTCTACTCAAAACCCAAAGACCTGCTTGCGCAGACCGATGGGCAAACCAAACGGGTTCTGGCTTGTATTAACCTGAATTGTCAAAGAGCAGGTACTTCCTGTCCGGCAGGAAGAACAGCAGACAATCGCTGATTCTACGCCGACGCCTGTGGAAGTCAAGCTTAGAAAAAAAATTTATGCGAGCGCACACCAACTCGTTCCGACCGAGACTGCTTAACTTAACTTGGCTTCGCTTCTTCGATCCGGACACCCAGGGTCCGAAGCCTGCAAGTGTTGCAAGGTTCCTGCACCAAACAGCGCCCTTAATCGGCTGTTTAGCGCCTCATTTGGCCCACTTCCCGCGTCTTAAACCCAACATTTGAACGGGTGAACGTGCTGATGGCGCGCGTGAAAATCACATCCTATAATCCGCATCGCTCGGCTCCTTTCTTCCGAGCCTTGGTCGTCCAACAGCTGCCAAGTTTACTCGGAGAGAGGAGCCGACAACGTCATCTAATCAGCCAAATTGACCGGACCTTTTTATTTTACGCGGCAGCACGAAAACGAAGGTCGGCGGAGGCACGCACCGTTCTACGTCGAACGGTGCGGCACCGACAAAATCTTAACCTGGAAGCATTATGCGACGTGTTGTGTAGCAGTCATGGCGCACCGTCAATTCGAAAGATTTGGAGGGTGCGCCCCCGCTCATGATTCACCGTTGAGCGGGAGCCTCTGCCGGCGGAGCATATGGGCTATGAGCTTTTTGGAGCTCCTCTAGGCGCTTCTTCCCCGCTTCATAAGCTTTGGCGGGCATAAGAACGTCTCCATCGCGCAGGTACACCAAAGGGACACCCTGTATACCAGGCTCAGACGACTCGTGCCCCGAGGCTTCCACGGCGATTTGTTCCTGCGCTCGATTCATAGTTTTCGAGTCGATCAAAAGGTCGGTTTCGGGCAGCGGTGTCTGCCTCGGATAGGACAGGTAGATCCCCTGGTAAACAAGCCTTCCATCAAACGACGTGACTCTGCACAGGTCAGCGTTCCGTTCTGAATCGAACCAACAGTTTACCCACTGCCCCCTCTTCGGATACGGGAATGTTGTGGCGAGCCCGCCGTAATACGTGGCCGTGGGAGGCACGTTTGCCGGGCGCGGCGGTGGTACATTCGCCCACAAATAATTGAGCCATAACAGGGCTGCCAGCACCACGATAGTGATCCCGGCGATGCAGATAACTCTTTTTTCGATTCGAGTCATTGCGGTACCGTGCAATCCCCGTTCGGGGTACAAAGCCTAATGGTTACATGGGGCTTCGACGGCTTGTAGCTCTGATTCGCGAGGAGTTCGAGTTCGTAAAACATGATATTGGGGACTATTGAGAGTTGGCTGGCCTTAAAGGAATTGATGGCGTGCCCGGCCAGCAGTCCCAAGGTTGTGAAGCCAGCGGCGGGTGGCACATCCTACGGCTGCTTCCTCCTGTGGCATTATACTCAAGAGCTACGTGACCGTGCGAGGCCGGTGCATCTGATTCGCTGCTGCAAAATCGAAGCTGCTGCTGAAATGGTGCACAACACGTCAGCAACGGTCCTCGCGTAAACTCGCTGGGTGCCGCACGTCTTGAATTGTAGGCGTGCGTTCCTCGCGTTTCACCGCCTTCCGCGGCGCGGGGTTCCATTCCGGGTTCGGCGCGCAGAGCACCGGGCCGCCGATCAAATAGAAACGATAACTGCTCCAAGCCCACGATTTCGGGTGATCCACCAATCCTCTCCGCACCGGATTAAAGTGCATGTAATTCAGCTTCTCGTTCTTTTTATGACTGCTCCATACGTTGAAATCATAAAAACGCCGCTGCCAGAAACGCGGATGCTTCGAGGGGGACTCATTGTTCCACAAACGCATTTGGTTTGGCGAACTGGTGTTCCTGCGCCGTTGCCGCAGTGTTCGTGACACGCGCTGCTTTAGAACCTGCATGACGAGACTCGGCGTGCCGATGCCCGGCTCACTGATGAGGAGATGAATGTGCTCCGGCATGACGACGTAGCCGAGCAGCGCGAAATCGTAGCGGTCGCGAACTTCGCTGAGGATATTCAAGAAGACATCGCGACGCCGCTCGGAAGCGAAGAATGGCAGTCTGCGATAACAGCTGCAGGTGATGAAGTGCAGGTGTCCGAGGCCATAGCGGCGCTCCAGTTTGTTCCTGCGCGAAGGCGGAAGCACGCACCGTTATACCCCCAACGGTGCGGCACCCACAATTTTTACTCGCTAGCCTTATGCGATGTGTTGTGTGGTGGTCGTGGTGTGGCGTTCATTCAATGAGTACCGAAACAAACGGATGTGCCACCCGCCAAGCGCTCGAACCAGTGCAGCGGCCCGGTGGCTTCCACTCCCACGCGCACCGGCTGGGGCAGATTGCGGTAGAAGCTGTGAGCCTCTCCGTTTTCGTGCTCCAGCCGCCGTTCGACCAGCTCTCCGGTCGCCTCGTCCATCATCGCGATCTGTTGGTAGCGTGTGTGAAAATCACATCCTATAATCAGCATCGCTCGGCTCCTTTTTCCGAGCCTTGGTCGTCCATCAGCTGCCAAGTTTACTCGGAGAGAGGAGCCGACAACGTCATCTAATCAGCCCGAAATCATCGGAAGCAGGCGTGCGAGACTGCCTGCGACTGGACAATCCGGAAACTCGAACTCCCTTTTGGGGGATCCAAGAAGAATTATGCCAACGTTGACTAGAGCGAAGAAGCTGGGAACTCTGCTTGCGATTATCGTCGCACTGTGTGCATGGTTCGTTCCGGAGTTCTGGACCGCGTGGATGGGCATAGGGTGGCATATCCTGCATGGGAGTTCCTTTGAGTTCGAAGGGCACAGAATCGAAGTGCCTTGGGACATGGCGGTGTCTTCTGGTCGCACGGATTTTGCAATCGTGCGACAGATGCCGAAGTACGCTATCTTCAAGCCTCCGTCTGGAATCATGATGGTCACGCGACGGCCCGGCCCGCCAACGGACCTGGCGAAAAACTACCAAAGGATTTCGCAAGCGGTGCAGCCATCTCCGGGCTACCACCTACTAGACCTACGCAAATTTGCCGGCGTGAAGGGAACTATTTTTTGTTGGGAGGACGCGGACGCCACGGCTTCTGACCTGGATATTGAATGCTGGTTTGACAAGGATACGCTGATGGCAACATACCGGGGAACAGAGGCCTACCGCGGCACATTCTACAAGGTTGTATCTCAATTGGCGAAAATACGCTGAGGCGGGCGGACGGCTCAGGGACGTCGGCGCGGAACTCCCATGACCGGGAGCTATACCGGGCGGGTGGCGCGGGCTCTTTTCGCCGATTTATCCGGGGACATTCGCCGGGGATGGTACCATCCCGGCACGTAACTCTGGAGATTGTTTTGCGGGTGCCCATGCTCGGTGTGGGAGCGTGGGAGGGCTCGTCGTGCGCAAAGGGCTAAAGCGCATTTACGGACAGGGGCACCTCCACTAATGCTTATCGGATGGCGGAGGCGGGGCGGAGGCCGGGGCGGGCTGCGTCGCGAGGAAGCGGCAGACGTTTTTGACGGCGTTGCTGAGCAGGACGGTTTCGGTGGCGTAGATGGTGTCGCCGCCATGCTTGATAACCATTAGGCGGTAATTTCCGCCGCCCCAGCCACCGTAGGGCATTCCGCCCCAGCCGGCGTAGAGCATGTAATCGGAATGGCGCGGATTGGTGGTGATGGTCACGTTTGGACACTTTTCGTTGAGGTGCTTAATGATCTCGACGGGATCGACGGACGATTGGCGCGCCATTACTAACTTCAGCGAGTGAGGATCGGTTTTCGGTTTGGCCGCGGCGAGGCCTGCGAAAAGCAGAACTGCCATTGTTAGTGCGACTTTTCTCATAACCGCACTCCTTTGCGCGTTGTTCAGCCTGAAACCTCCGGCTGGAGATCTCTTCCCGATCCATTGTTTAGAACACCATTCGGGGACTAAAGTTGCTTCGGTCCCAAGTTAATGCGTCGCAGCTTGACATGATGCCGGGGCGGCAGCAGACTTCGGCTGATAATCCGAACGAAACGAGGACGGCCATGGCTACTTCTCCGGTGAAAGGCGCGGCGGGTTCGATTCCGTCGCCAAGCGAACAAATCATGCAGCTCTCGACCGCGTACATGGCCCCGGCGTGCCTGTACGTAGCGGCAAAACTGCGGATCGCGGATCAGCTCGCGAGTGGACCGAAAAACGTTGCAGATCTGGCCGGATCGGCGCATGGGGTCCACGAAGGTTCACTCTATCGACTCATGCGAGCGCTGGCGAGCATGGGGGTGTTCACGGAGACGGCCGCGCGCACGTTCGTGAACACACCAGCTTCCGAGTTGTTGCGCGAGCGCGTGCCGGGGTCCATGCGCGACGCGGTGCTCTTTATGGCGAACCCGACGCATTTTCGCGTTTTCGCGGAAATGGAGCACTCCGTGAAGACGGGCCAAACGGGAATCAAGCACCTGACCGGGCTCGACGCCTTCGAATTTCTGAGGCAGAATCCGGCGGAAGAACAGGCTTTCAACGCGGCCATGAGCGGCCTGAGCGGTCAGCACGCGCACGCAGTGCTGGAAGCTTACGACTTCAGTGATCTCGGCACGATCGCGGACATCGGCGGAGGACACGGAGCTCTTTTGTGCGCGGTCTTGAGTAAGCACTACGGGCTGCGCGGGATCGTGTTCGATGCGCCGCATGTGGCGGACGGCGCGGCGCCCCACATCGAATCGATGGGGCTGGGCGACCGCTGCCAGGCGCTGGGTGGCGATTTCTTCCAAAAGGTGCCCGCAGCGGATAGTTACATTTTGAAATCCGTGATTCACGATTGGGACGACGAGCGAGCCATCGCGGTGCTGAAAAACTGCGCGGCGTCGATGGGCGGTGACAAGGGCAAAGTGCTCCTTCTGGAAATGGTGCTGGGCCCCGGCAACGAGCCTCATTTCGGCAAGTGGGTTGACCTGGAGATGCTGATGATGGCTGGCGGGCACGAGCGAACCGAGGACGAATTCGGAAAGCTTCTATTGAAAGCAGGACTGCGATTGACGCGCGTGGTGCGGACGAAATCTCCGGTGTGTGTGATTGAGTCGGAAAGGGCGTAGTGCCAAGGCGCATGGTGCGCCTCGGCGCTCCCCCACGGATTTAACTCGCGGCAGCTGACATAGAACCGGCCAAATTAGTGGTTGTCGTGGTGGCCGTTAGACTGATTGTCTTGGTGATTCTTGCGCCATTGCCAGTATTGGCGCTGGTCATCCTGGCTGCGCTTGCGGTAGTCCTGATGGTGGCGGTGAGTTTCGACTTCCCACTGGTTGTAGTAGGTGGCCTCTCCATGGTTCCAATTGTGGTAGGTCCCATCGTCGGGGTCGTAGACGCGGTATTCGCCATGCGCGGCGCAACCGATCATAGCGATGGGTGAAAGTAGCATCGATGCGAGCACGAGATGGGGGACTGCGCGTTTCCAGAACTTGATCATGAGGTTTTCCTCCTTTTGAGCTTACGTTTTGCCTGCTATGAAACGGCTGATCGAACCACCAAGAAACTCGAACGCATGCCACTTTTTAATCGGACCGATACTTCTTCATACGAGTTTCGACCGAGCGCGTTTTCAGACTTCTTCGTAAGAGATAGCTACGGCTGGGCCCCAAGTACCAGGTTCCCAGGATCGCGCCAAACGGCGCGGCGAGATATCAGGTCAATGGGGGATAATCGCGCAGGTATTCTCGGCGTAGCTACAGGGGTTACGAACAGGCGATATCGGCTCTACCGCGTGAATCCAGGTGTCTGCTTGCCCCAAGCGTTGCGTTCGCGAAGCGCGGTGATGTGCGCGACGTGGTGGCGTCCGTGCCAAGCGTACAGAGAGAGATTGGGGTCGAGCGTCACCGGCCCGAGCATCGGATGAACGAACTTGCGCGACCAATCGGAGGGCGCCAGCGAGCGCAACAGCACTACCCAGCGCTTGTGCAGATTTTCGAGTAGCGCGAGAGAGGTTTCGATGGGAGTGTCGCGCGAGTCGGCGAGTTGCGCCCAGCGGTCCTCTTCGTAGGATTTCACCGCAGGCTCGTCTTCGGTGAGCGCGAGTTTGAAGCGCACGTAGGAATTCATGTGACTGTCCGGAAGATGGTGGACGACCTGGCGAACCGTCCAGCCGCCGGGTCGGTATGGCGTGTCGAGCTGCGCGGGGGTGAGTCCGGCGACGGCTGCAGAAAGATGCGCGGGAGTTTCGGCGATGGCGTCAATGCATTCAAGGCGCTGGTCGGGAGTGAGCGGCGCTGACGGCCGTTGAAACTTTCCTATCGGGTAACGCAGATCGGTTTCCATGGAATCACCTCAAGCGCGGATTGCGACGGCACTTCTATAAGTTTCGCGGCTTGCCGCCAGTGTGGCGCGACGGACGCGCGGCGGCAAGTTCCAAATTGGCGGCGCGGAATTTCGGGACTACGGACGGCCGGATCGGGATTTCGCCGCTACGTAGAGAGGCGCGAGTTCGCGGAGGCGCTTGACGGTTTCGACCACGCGCCCGGCGACGTAGTCTACGTCTTCGGCGGTGTTGAAGCGGCCGAGGCCGAAGCGGATGGAGCTGTGCGCCAATTCTTCCGGCGTGCCGAGCGCGCTGAGGACGTGGCTGGGCTCGAGAGTGGCCGACGTGCACGCCGAGCCGCTGGAAACGGCAACGTCGTTGATGCCCATGAGCAGCGCGTCGCCTTCGACGCCCGCGAAGCTGAGGTTGAGGTTATTCGGCAGGCGATGATCCATCGAGCCGTTGATGGTTGTGCCATCGAGACGGCTGAGAATGGCGTCTTTTAATTTGTTGCGCAGGGCGGCGAGGCGCACGCTTTCGTCCGACATTTCCCTGGCGCAAATTTCGCAGGCTTTGCCGAGGCCGACAATGCCTGGCACATTCAAAGTGCCGGAGCGAAGGCCACGTTCGTGGCCGCCGCCATCGATCATGGGCGCGAGTTGTACGCGCGGATTTTTGCGGCGCACGTAGAGCGCGCCCACGCCCTTTGGTCCATATAGCTTGTGCGCGGAAATGGAGAGCAGGTCGATGCCGTCGCGTTCCACGTCCACGGAAATTTTGCCGATGGCCTGCACTGCGTCCGTGTGGAAGAGTACGCCGGCTTGTTTGGCGATTTTGCCGATTTCGGCAATGGGCTGCACCACGCCGATTTCGTTGTTGGCGTACATGATGGAGATGAGGATGGTTTTCGGCGTGATGGCGCGGCGCAGATCGTCGAGGTCGATGCGGCCGTCGTTCGCGACCCGCAAGTAGGTGACCAAGCAACCGGAACTTTCAAGACGCTTGCAGACGTCGAGCACGGCTTTGTGCTCGGTGGCTTGGGTGATGATGTGGTTGCCCTTGGCGCGGTGAAATTCGGCGACGCCCTTGAGAGCGAGATTGTCCGATTCGGTGGCGCCGCTGGTGAAGATGATTTCTTTGGGCGACGCGCTGATCAGGCGGGCGATCTGGCCGCGCGCGTTTTCGACGGCTTCCTCGGCCTTCCAGCCGAACTCGTGATTGCGGCTGGCGGCATTGCCGTAGTTTCCCGTGAAAAACGGCAGCATAGCTTCGAGCACGCGCGGATCGACCTGCGTGGTCGCGTGATTGTCCATGTAGACGGGAAGCTTAGAAGCCATATCGGTCATTTTATGCCGCTGGGATGGGTGCGTCCAGCGAAGCACAGCCTAGCGAAACCCGTGGCCGCGGTATGACTACCTGCTGCGGATTTTGCTGAGCAGGCGGAGCATCTCGATGTACATCCAGACCAGGGTGACCATGATGCCGAACGCGCCGTACCATTCCATGTACTTGGCGGCGCCGGCGCGAACGCCGGATTCGACGAAACCGAAATCCAGAATCAGATTGAGCGCGGCGACGATCACGATCACCACGCTGATACCGATGCCCAACGGGCCGTTGCTATTGAGCAGCGGCACTTGATGGCCGAACATTCGCAGAACGAAGTCCACCACGTACACCAGGAAAATTGCGCCGGTGGCGGCGATCACTCCGATGGTGAATTTGGGCGTGGCGCGCACCAGGCCGGACGTGTACAGCATCAGCATCACGACGGTGACGCCGAAGGTGAGGCCGAGCGCCTGAATGGCGATGCCGGGATACGCCATATTCAGAACCGCGGAAATTCCGCCGAGCGCGAGGCCTTCGCACAGCGCGTAGGCCGGAGCGGTGACAGGTGCCCATTCCTTTTTAAAGATCGTGGCGATGGCGAAAACCAGACCGCCGATCAGTCCGCCCCACATCCATGTAGATACCGCTTGGGGCTGCGAGTGGACGAGCCACCAGGTGTACGCGGCCGTGGCCGAGGTGCAGAAGAGCAGGAAGCCGGTTTTGTTCACCGTGCCTTGCAGAGTCATCGCCTCGCCGGAGACGGCGACGTTGTTCTCGAACGTTTTCGCGTTCAGCGCGGGATTGGAAGTTTTGAAAAGGCCGGGCATTCTTGAACTCCTTTCAGCATGCCGCTCAGCAACTAGGGATTTATCTATCTTTTGAAGATATCCATTTATAGCACATTGGCCTGCGCAGACGCGGACTCGTGCCCTTGCGCGTTGCTGGTGCAATCGCTATTGCGAGTTGAACGCCTTGGGGTAGAATGCGGCGCAAATGCTGGACGCGGCGAAAAATAGGCTGCTGACCGAGGTGGGCCCGGGAACGCAGATGGGCGATCTGCTGCGGCGTTACTGGATGCCAATCGCGGGCGCGAGCGAGTTCGAGAACGAATCGATCAAGCCCATTCGGCTGATGGGCGAAGACCTCACCCTCTACAAAGATTTCAGCGGCACGTTCGGGTTGGTTGACAGGCATTGCCCGCATCGCTCCGCGGATATGACGTACGGGGTCGTCGAAGAATGCGGGGTGCGCTGCAGCTATCACGGCTGGCGCTTCGATCAAGATGGGCGATGCACGGAGCAGCCCTACGAAGATTTGGCGCAGGCGGAGGCGCGCTACCGCGACAAGGTGCGCATCAAGGCGTATCCAGTGCAAGAGAGAGTCGGGCTCATCTGGGCGTACTTGGGACCGCAGCCCGCGCCGCTGGTGCCCAACTGGGAGCCGTTCACGTGGAAGAACGGCTTCGTGCAAATCGTTTTCGCGGATGTGCCGTGCAACTGGCTGCAGTGCCAGGAAAATTCCGTCGATCCGCTGCATTTCGAGTGGATGCACATGAACTGGAGCGCGCGTCTGGCGGGCAAAGGCGAGTATTCGCCGCGGCATCTGAAGCTGGCGTTCGACGAATTCGACTACGGAATCGTTTACCGGCGCATTCGCGAGGGGATGAGCGAAGAGGATCCGCTGTGGAAAGTCGGCCGCGTGTGCCTGTGGCCGAATGCGCTTTTCACCGGCGACCATTTCGAGTGGCGGGTGCCGATTGATGACGAAAACACGCTGAGCGTTACGTGGTGCTTCAGCCGCGTGCCACGCGAGCGCGAGCCGTACGCGCAGGAACGCATACCCGCATGGCGCGGTCCGGTGCGCGATGCGGAGACCGGCCGCTGGATTTCGACGCACGTGATGAATCAGGATTTCATTGCCTGGATTGGACAGGGGGCGGTCACTGACAGGACGCGCGAGCATCTGGGATCGAGCGACGCGGGAATCATCATGATGCGGCAGCGATTTCTAAAAGATATCGAAGCGATCGCGCGCGGCGAAGATCCCAAAGCCACCATTCGCGACCCGGAAGTGAATCGCTGCGTCGAGCTGCCGATTGCGGATCGCAAGCGCCTCGTCGAAGGCGGTACGCTCGACGAAGTGCTGCGCAGCCCTGCCAGCGGCCGGCCAACCGCCGAGTACGTGTTTCAAGCAGGCCAGCCACCCGATGTCCGCAAAGCCTATGCGGAAGCTATGGGCCTGGCGAAGTGATCGACTCGCTTGCAGAAGGGCATGTGCTTTGACAGGATTGCCGCCGCGAATCGTTTCGTCGCACTCGCACATCTTTATCCTATGAATTTCCATGAATGAAGCTCAGCCCTATTTGCGTATCGCCACGGAAGAAGCGTACGCACCGCCGGAACTGATTGAGCGCGGGAAGGCGCTCCTCGAAGGGCACGAATCTCGATCCCGGCTTCGTGGGACAGTGGGGATACTTTTCGCGTGCTCTAGCGATGGATTATCCTTATCAGTTCGTACCCGCTGAAGTGCGCGTCACGGACGATTTGCCCATCAGCAACGCGGACAAGAAAAAACTATATCAATCGAACGCCGAAACGGTTTTCAAACTCTCCGCATAATCCGGCGAACCGGCCGTCGCGGAAACGCGCCCAATGTTCGACCGTTTGCGGAATTTCGGTTGAGTGCATTTCGCGCTGCCACGGTTCCAGGGCTAGTGTGGCCAGGTCTCCGCGTTGACCCGCGGGTTAGATCGCTGGGACGCGCTAGACGCCGTGTGAAGCTTCACACGACCATTCTTGGAACGCCCCTAGCCGGTCTTGGAGCCGCGTGGGGCTACCCACTCTTGGGCGGCGCCCATTTTTTCAGGAACCGAATGATGTCGGCGGGCGAAAGGCGCGAGCTATCGTCGAACTCGCCATTTTTCTGGCTATAAATCACTTTGCCATTTGAATCGAGCACCGCGAGGCTGGGCACGCGCACGGATTGCCGAAGCGGGACGCCGTATCGATCGGCGAGATCGAGGTTGTCGTGGCCGTCACCGATATTCACGTGGACCACGTGATAGTTAGCGTTCACCAGCGAGGCGATTTTTGGCGAATGGAAGGCAGCGTTGAGCACGTGGCAGTCGTAGCACCAGTTGCCGCCGAAGACAAGGATCACGCGCTTGCGATCTTTAGCAGCAGCGCGCAACGCGGTAGCGATTTCCGCGCGGGCGTCTTTGGGCGGCGGGTAGAGATTAACGTCGGGATTGGAAGGCTGCGGGAGCTGAAAAGAAGGATCGCGCGTCGGGTCGTCCCGCTGGGTTTGCACGATGCGCCAAGATCCGCCCTGTTGCATCCAGACTTGTGCTGCTTCCACGACGGCCGATTGAAGACCGGATTTCGTGCGCAGCTTCATATCAATGCGCAGCGTGAGAGCGACGATTCGCGGCTGAGGACGCTCGATTTGCAGTACCTTGGGATCGAAGTCGGTGAGGCCGTAGGATTCAAGCAACTGCCAGAAACGCGGCTCTTCGCTGGGATCGCGCGCGGTGCCCTGCGGAATTTGCGCGGTGGCAGGCGGATTCGCGGAATACAAGGAAACGAGCGCGGAGTGATCGCGATTGACGATCGCAGATTTCCATTGCTCCAACGGAGCGAATGCGGCGCTTGAAGAACTGCCTGGTTCTTGCGGCCCGGTCCCGGGCGGGCGCGACCGTGCGTGTGCCGTGAGCGAGAAGAACAGCGCGAATGCGAGAATGCAATTGATCTCAGCAAACGTCGATCGGGTTTTATTTGGCAACACGTGAACGTCTCCAGGTATGTTCGCCGGACCCTTCTCGATTCTATCGTATGCGGCGGATTTTCGAGGTGGAAGGCACAGAGCGCATTGGACTAATGCGAAACCGCTGATACAATGCAGCGGACATGGCAGATTGGCGTCAGATTCAAGCACGAATTCGCAAGGCGAAGAATGGCCGGGATCCATCGGCCAAACTTTCCGAACTGTACCAGCGCACGCGCGATGCGATGGTGGCGTGGGAGCTCGGTGCGATCGAAGAGAAAGCCGAGCACGCCGACGAAGCCATTAAGTGGTACACCATTGCAGCGCAGCGATTCCGTCGAGCCGACTGGAAGAAAAAGGCAGAAGAGGCGCTGACGCGGCTCGGCGCTCCCTTGCCCGCGGGACATTCAGAATCCGCGGGCGAGCATGCGCCAGAAGAACACGCGGAACCCGCCACGGAACCGGAAGCGTCCGGCGCGGAGACCGCTGAACCGACCAGCGGAGATAAGCCCGAAGTAGAACCCGACTACGAACCGCAATCGAAATTTTTCGGGTCGGCGCACCTCGATCAACGGCGCGAAGAGCGCGTGTCCCCCGAAACGGGTGAAATTTTGCCGCCAGATGTGCGCGTTGGCGCACCCGCGAAACAGCCCGCCACGTCGGCCAGCGACGACGCGGCTAGAAGGAAACGTCGGCGCGGCCGACGTGGCGGGCGAGGCCGTCGCCGCGGAGGCTCTGTAAGCCAGCCGGCACTTCCATCGCACTCGTTTGCGCCATCGCCATCGGCTGAAACCAAGAAGGAACGTCCGGAGTCAGACTCTCGCGCCGAATCGGACCGCAGCGGATACGAACGACCGGCACAGCAGCCAGCGGCTCGCGAGCCGGTTGTGTACGAGCCCGCCCCTCATGCGGTCCGGGAGGAAGGTCCCGCGCCGAGATTGCCTTCCGAGCGCATGGCGCACGGACGCTCGGGCGATCCAGCGCTCGCCTCGCGCATGAATCACCTAGAGTCGCTAATGCGAAGGCTTTTGGGTGGCGCGCTGCATCGCGTGAGCGAAGCTGAAGAAGCGCCTGCGGGCCCGGGCGTGTTCTTGCTCTCGGACTCGGACCAGATCACTTCGTATTACGTGGAGGCGTGCCAAACTTTACGCGTGGGAATCGCGAATGTGGTTCGCGGGCGCGGCGGCAAGGGACGATCAGGCGGCCGCGGGTTCATCGACATCGATCTGAAGGCGCGGTTGGCAGAGCATTTGGGCATCAGCGAATCAAAGGTGGCGCAATACCTGAAGGACGACTGCGTGGTGCGTTGGATTCAGCTGGATGACGAAGCTGCGCATCTCGCGCATTTCGCCATTGCCGTCTTGAAAACGCCGCTCAACCTCGGCTGAACGCGATTCCGCCATAGCCGGCTCAACCTCGTGTCCATTCCGGCGCGTTGAAATCCTACCTATCTCGCGTAATTTCATCCAGATAGCTAGTACTCCCGCCGCCCAATTCGCTGCAAAGTATCGCCGTTCAACCCCCGAATTGCGCCATTGGGTGAACCCCGGTAGACCGATTTCCACAAATCAAGCAAACTTTAGTACGGTAACCGTCTAGGGGGCTATTCGGTTGTCGCGCCTTAGAGTCGCGGGCGACTCGGGCGGCGTTGCGAACGCTCAAATTCAATGCGCGAGAAAGGTGGAGGCAGATGGCTGGCAACGTTGGAAATCATGTTTGGAAATCTTTGGACTGGGTTCTTTGTAAAACGGCAAGCGTGGCATTCGACACAATTCAATACTTTGATGGCATGAAGGCTCCCAACCCCTCCTTCACGCCGAAATGGTCTGACAAGCCGCTGTTGAAGTCGTGGGAGAAGTCCAAACCCACGCTCGGCTGGCCGAGAACCACGGATTCTCTGTGCCCCGACTGCGTGAAGGAAGCGCGCGAGGCAATTATCAGCGGTAAAAAGGATTGGACCGACCTTGTTGACGAAAAAGTCGGTGAGATCAAGGCGCAGATCATCGAACGCGACGGGCAGGTCTGGATGGTGAAGGAATGCCCGCAGCACGGAAGATACGAAGATTTGATGGCCATCGATTCGAAGTTCCTGGCGTGGATCGAGAGCCAGTTCCCCGGCCGCGACATTCCGGCGCACAACGACGAAAAGCTGCATCGCCACGGCTCGAGCAACGTGCGGCACGGTCGCGGCGCGGTTTTGACCGTGGACCTGACCAATCGCTGCAACATGATGTGCGATCCGTGCTTCATGGACGCGAACCAAGTTGGCTACGTCCACGAGCTGGCGTGGGAGGAAATCACCGAAATCCTCGACAACGCGCTGATGATCAAGCCGCGGCGCCAGATGTCCGTGCAGTTCTCCGGCGGAGAGCCCACGATGCACCCGAAATTCGTGGAAGCCGTCGCTTACGCGCGCAAGATTGGCTACAACAGCGTGCAGGCGGCGACCAACGGCATCGAGTTCGCCAAGAGCAAGGAATTCAGCAAGAAGGCTTTCGAAGCGGGCATGCGTTACGCGTACCTGCAATTCGATGGCATCGGCAACGACGCGAACAGCCATCGCCAGGTCGGCAACCTGTTTGACGTGAAGCTGCGCGCCATCGAAAACATGCACGAAGCGGGCATTGAGATCGTGCTGGTGACCACTATCGTCAACAACGTGAACAACGATCAAGTGGGCCCGATCGTGAAGTTCGCGATGGAGAATCCTAAGAAAATCGCCTTCGTGTCTTTCCAGCCGGTTTCGTTCACCGGCCGCGACGAGGACATCACCCCCGAGCGCCGCATGCGGCAGCGCTACACGCTTTCGCACTTGGCTAAGGACGTGAGCCAGCAAGTGGGCAGGATCGAACCCACACGCGATTGGTTCCCGCTCTCGTTCATTAGCACGTTCGCCGGCTTCTCGGACATGTCGCACGGCCCGGATTCGCAGTGGGGCTCGCTATCCTGCGGCTGCCATCCCAACTGCGGCATCGGCACCGCCATGATGATCAACAAGAACACCAAGGAATGGGCGCCGGTATCCCGGTTCCTCGATGCCCAGCAGCTTACCAAGGACGTGACGTCCATTACCGACCAGGCGCGGGGGAAGAAGTTCTCCAACTTAATGATGGGTCTGGCGCTGCTGCGGAATTACAGCCCATTTCAGGCTCCGCCCAGCCTGAAGTTGAAGGACCTCTGGGTGAAGTTCGACAAAACTTGGGCGCTTTCAAAAAATTCAGAAAAGAAGTATGGGCGCACCAGTCCGGACCGCACTTACGAAGACGCCATGAAGCGGCGTGCCGAAGATCCATGGAACTTCCTCTTCATCGCCGGCATGTGGTTCCAGGATCTATTCAACTACGACTTCCGCCGCACCGAAATGTGCATCATTCCCTATGCCACGCAGCAGGGCGAAATTTCCTTCTGCGCGTACAACACCGGCATCGGCTGGCGGAAGATCATTGAGAACATGCACAAAAATGCGACTGTCGCCGAATGGTACAAGAACCATGGCAAGCACCAGATTTACGCCAAGGGCAAGAGAGTCGATCTTCAGACTTACGAGCACTCGCTGAAAATCAACGAGGAAGACGCCAATCGCGTGCGCCATCTAGAGCACGATATTCCGCTGACGGCGGCCGAAGAGGACCGCATCCGCCGCAAGCAGGCCTTCGAGGAAGCAGCCAAGGTGCGCAAGATTTACGAAGAGCTCGTGCTGAAGAAGACTTCCGAACCGATGGTGCAGATTGGGTCAATCGACGAGATACTCACTGCGGTGCCCGGGGCTCCTGTGAAGCGCGTGCAGATCGAGCCTGCGTCAGCGAATGGCAATGGAAACGGCAACGGCCACAAAGAAGCCGCCGTCGCGCCCAGCGCCACCGAAGCCGCGCCCGTCGCCGGCGACTAGCTTTCTCTTAGGCTTGGCGGGATTTACCAACAGCCCCGGCTTCGGCCGGGGCTGTTGCTTTTTCTCGATAGGTATTTGTGGCGTTACTTCGCCGCGGCTTTGGAGTTTTCGGTCTTCAGAATGAAGGTGGCGGCGTTGTCATGCAATTGCTTCAAGGAAGCTTCGTGCGCGTAGACCATGTGACCCGACTGGTAGAAGTGGAACTCGATGTTTTTGTCGAGGTCCGCGGGTATGGCTAGGTGCTGCAGCTCGAAGACGCCCTCGTAAAAGGGCGTGGCGAGGTCGAAATAACCGGCGTTTAGCATGACTTTCAGGTCGGGGTTATATTTCATGGCTTGGGCAAGATCGGGCATGACGTTCGTCGCCTGGGGCAGCGGCGTCGTGGCGTTCGGCGGCTGGTGCAGGAAATTCCAAGCCTGGATAATGCTGTCCGGCTCCGGCTTGTATTCCTTGTCGTCGCCGTACTTCAGATCCTTGCGCACGTAGTCGTTAAACGCGGATACGTAGGCCGAGCTGATCGAGGCAGCTTGAGGGTCATACCCCGCCTCCTTGCTGAGGGGATCGAGCGTGGGACCGGTAAAGCGGGTGTCGAGCCGGCCCGTTGTTAGATCGGAGCTATCCAGCAGGCTTTTCTCAAACTCTCCTCCGTCGATGCGCAGATTGGCCTTCTTGATGTAATCGACCGGGAGGCCCGTGTATTCATGGAGCTTTGCCGCGATGGCATCGCGCCGGTTCGTCGGGAGCGAATCGCCGGCTTCGAGCGCTTCGGCGTAATCGGTCATCGCAAAGTGCTCTACTTCGGTGAGCAGCGCGGCCAAATCCGGATGCGGACTTGGCAGCTTGTGGTGATACCAGGCGGTGGCCGCGTAGGTCGGCAGAGCCAGCTGGTACGGCATGTCAACGCCCGGATTGAACTGCGGGCCGTCCGCACTGAAATCGTAGTTCAAGATTTCCGAAAGCAACATCACGCCATTAAAATCCACGTCGCGGTCTGTTTCGAGAATGTTTGCCAGGACCGCGGAGCGCGTGGTCCCGTAGCTTTCGCCGAAGAGATACTTGGGCGAATTCCACCGCCCATATTTGCTGAGGAACTGGGTGATGAAATCGGCGAAGGCGTAAGCATCCTGATCTACGCCGTAGAAGGCCTTTTCGCGGTCTTTTCCCGCGATGCGGCTGAAGCCGGTGCCGGGCGCGTCGATGAAGACCAAATCGCTGACGTCAAGCAGACTGTAGTCGTTGTTGACTACGGAGTACGGCGCTGCGGGCGTGTGCGTATCATCCGCGGTGACGACGCGCCGGGGTCCAAACGCTCCCATGTGCAGCCACACGGTAGAAGATCCGGGCCCGCCGTTGTAAAGAAAGGTGACCGGACGTGGCGCGCCCTTGGTATCGGACTTGAAGTAGGCTACGTAAAACATGCTGGCTTCGGGAGGCTTGGCGTCCTTCTTGGCGTTCTGAGGGACGTCGTCCCAATTCTTCGTGTGTACGACGAGCGTGCCGGCGTACGCGTCGTAATTGATGAGGTGGCCGCCGACGGTGACCGAGCCTTTGGTTGCTACTTGCTCGGGTGTGAAGTGCTCGGGCACAGCGGATGTGTCTGGCTTCGCCACGTCAGTTTTCTCGGCTGCTGCGGTTTGATTGCTTGATTGCGCGCGAGCGATCGCGGGCGCGAGAGCCGGAATCATCAGTGTGAAAGCGGCAAGCGGCAAAACAAGTTTGCGCATCGAGCGTATCTCCGTGGACGCGATAAGCGCTGCGGCACCCCCACGGGAGATTGGCAATAGGTTGGGAGACGCCACTCTTAACGCGAAAAATGTTATGAGAGCTTGCGGGCGAGAGTATAGCAATGAAGCCTTGTCGAAGTACACGTCCGCTGGGTACTAGCGAAACAGGGCACGTGCCGCGTGGCGAGCATTCTACGTATCGATGTTTCTGATAAAATACAGCCACTATGCCTATCTTTGAGTATGTCTGCGACGATTGCGGCGAGCGCTACGAGAAGCTCGTCATGAGCAGGAGCACGAAAATTTCATGCCCTAAGTGCGAGAGTTCGAAGCACACCGTCCAGCTTTCCGTCTTTGCTGCTCCCGCGAACGGTACCAAAGCTTCCAACGGCGGATCATCGGCGCCCAGCGGCGGCGGGTGCTGCGGCGGCGCCTGCGGCTGCCACTAACGAGGGACCAATTGCCGGGCAACACACCGATCTTCACGCAGGAAGTATTCCGCTTTTTCCGCGAACTCTCCGGCAACAATCACAAACCCTGGATGGACGAGAATCGGGCTCGCTATCGCTCCGCGGTTGTGGAGCCATTTCGCGTCCTACTCGACCGTCTGACTCCGTTTGCGCTCAAGCTGAATCCACGATTCGTTATCGATGGCCGAGTGGGCCAGAATTTTTCGCGCATCAATCGCGACATTCGCTTCGCCGCTGACAAATCTCCTTACCGCCCGCAAATGTACTTATATTTTTCTGAGCCTGGCGAAGGCGCACAGCTTTACGTTGGAATTTCCGCGGAAACGGTCACTTGCGGATTCCGCGCGTACCGTGAAAGCAAGTCATCGCCACTCGCCACCTTGGCGCGCGAACGCGCAGAACGGCACCCAGAATACATCAAAAAGCTGCGCCGAAGACTCAGTGGAAGATTCGACTCTTACTGGTACAAGAGCGAAAAGGGAAATTGGACCAAGCGCTCTGGTTGGCCGCTTGTGCCTGAAGATTGGAAAAGGCTGCGGGGCTGGATTGTGCGTCGAAAACTTCCGCGCAACGCTGCCGTCCGGCCGACGTTTGAACGCGAAGTCGCAGCCATATTTCGCCAGGTCTATCCTCTCTATTCGTTTACCACTTCTCCGGACTGGAATTCTCGACGGTAAAGTAGTAAGAAGTGCGCATGTCAAAGCAACGAAGCACTTGGCTGGCCGCCGCACTTTGCAGTTTTCTGCTCGTTTGCGCAGTTTTTCCTCGCAGCTGGGCGCAGAGCATCGTGCCCGATAAAAGTGCGTATACGGCGATCGATTGCGATCGCACATGCCTCTATGGCTTCGTCGATCAGTACCTGCACGCGCTGGTCGACAAGAATCCCTCCTCGCTGCCGTGGGCCAAAATGGTGCGCTTCACGGAGAACAACGTCTCGCTGCAAGTCGGCGACGGACTGTGGGGCACGATCAGCGGCCTTGGTCCAGAAGATATGCGTGCGGCCGATCCGGCTCATGGCCAAGTGGCGTATTTCGGCGTGGTGAATGAAAACGGCAGCCCCGGGTACTTCGCGATGCGTATGAAAATCGCGGACCACAAAATCGTCGAGGTCGAAACGCTCGTCGATCACCAGGGCAATGGCCCGGGCCCGTTTGGCGACCCCGCGAAGATGACCGAACTGCCGATCATGAAGGAGTACGTTCCGGTGCCGGAGCGCACCCCACGCGCAAAAATGATTGCGCTGGCGGACGGTTACGACAACACGTTGCAGCTAAACGACGGCCATATTTTCACTGTTTTCGATCCGGCGTGCAGCCGCCGCGAAAACGGAGTGTGGACCGCTAGCGATCCGCATCCAGATCTGAAATCGGACTCGCTGCTGGCCGTAGCCGGGCGTCTTTCGTGCGAGCAGGGATTCAAGCTCGGAAATTATCACTGGGATGATCGCCTGCGCGCGCGACGCTTTCCGCTGGTTGACGAGCAAAAGGGAATCGTACTCGCCGCCGGGTTTATCGATCACTCCGGGCGGCTGCGGAAATACACCACCACGGACGGCGTGGTGCATGATTCGCCGATCAAATCGCCGCACTCGTTCTGCTTGCTGGAAGCTTTCAAAATCATTGACGGCAAAATCCGCCACGCCGAAGCGATTTTCATCACCGTGCCTTACAATATGCCCTCGCCATGGATGCGCAACGATGAGTGAACTCGCTGCCGCGGGCGGGAAAGGAACGCGCCTATGGTTGACTTCTCCGATCAGCCCACGATGAAAGGTTTTTTCGCGCCTACGCGTTTTGAAGCGGACGTGTACGACTGCGAAGTGACCGGCAAAATCCCCACGGACTTAAACGGCGCGTTCGTGCGCCTGGGCGGTGATTGGCTCTATCCGCCAAAATTTCCCGACGATTCTCCGTTCAGCGTGGACGGCTACATCAACATGTTCCGCTTCAAGAACGGGATCGTCGATTACAAAGGCCGCTGGGTGAAAACGCCGCGTTACAAGGCCGATCTGTCGGCGCATAAGCAGCTCTTTGGAAAATACCGCAATCCCTTCACCGACGATCCCAGCGTCAAGGGCCTCGACAGGACAGTCCAGAACACCACGCCGCTGGCGTTTGCCGGGAAACTTTTCACGCTCAAAGAAGACAGCCTTCCCTACGAAATCAACTGCAACACGCTCGAAACCATCGGCCCATACGATTTTCATGGGAAATATCGCAGCCTCACATTTACCGCGCACCCGAAAGTTGATCCCGAAACCGGTGAGATGATCTGCTACGGCTACGAAGCCGCTGGACTCGAAACGAACGACGTCTTCCTCTACACGATCGACAAGAACGGCAATGTGACGCGCGAAATCCGCTTCAAAGTGCCGTACATCAGCATGGTTCACGATATCGGCCTGACGCAGAAGCACGTGATAATTCCCGTCTTCGGATTCGTCACCAGCATGGAGCGGCTTAAGGAGGGCAAAGTTCACTGGGGCTGGGATAGCAGCAAACCCGCGTACGTCGGCATCATCCCGCGCGATGGCGAAGCGAAGGACATGCGATGGTTCAAAGGGCCGGAGCGCGCCACGGTCCACACCCTCAATGCCCGTACGGAAGGCAACAAAGTGATTCTCGAAGCGCCGATTTTCGACTCGAATCCGTTTCCGTTTTTCCCTGCTGTGGATGGTTCGGCGTGGGACGCGCAAAAAGCGCGCGCCTACATTCGCCGCAATACATTCGATCTGAACTCGAAAGATGATGGCTATACGGAAGAAAAACTTTTCGAAATGAACGTGAGCGATCTGGGCCGCGTGGACGATCGCTATCTCACATATCCGTATCGCTACGCGTACACCGCCTTTGCGGATGGCGAGCGTCCGTTTGACCAATGGCGCGCCGGAAATTTGCAGGGACGCGTGAACAATTGCTATGGCCGCTTCGATCTCGCCACCGGGAAAATGAATTCCTATTTTGCCGGCTCAACGCACAGCTTGCAGGAAGTCTGCTTCGTGCCGCGTCCGAAAAGTACAGCGGAAGGCGACGGCTACATTATGGGCATGGCCTCGAATTTCGCGGAGATGCGCTCCGAATTGATCATCGCCGACGCGCAAAATCTTGAGGCTGGCGACATCGCCCGGATCATTCTTCCGTTCCGTTCCACGGCGCAGGTTCATGGCCGGTGGTTCAATGCCGATCAACTCCCGTTCGCATGAGTCCCCGCGCATGAACCACACACCATCCGCCGCTGCGGCATCCGCGCCCACCCGGCGCGCCTTCGTGAAAAGTTTCGTCTGTGCAGGCGCAGCTTTCGCCGCATTTCCGCGCGCATTTCACGCCGCGCTCACCGCTAGCGGTCGCTCTGCGGTGCCAATACGCGGGCCCGTGGTTTCGTTTTACATGGACCGCCCGTACCTCGATCTTACCGGTACCGCGATTCCTTATGTCGCGCCTCGCGGCACGCGATCCGGCGCTCCGCTGGCGGAACTCAGCGAAGAAGCGTTTCGCCGAACGCAAGTTTACGTATAATCTTGGTATGCCCAAAAGTCGAACAGGGGCTCGCGAGGAACACGCCGCCCAGGCGGGAGCGGGTCACGATCAATTCAGCGAGACGATTTACGGCGTGATCTGCGCCGCGTGCCATAACTACATTCTGATCGATAAGACGAACTGTCCGCCAAACTGCCGGGAACACGAAACCTGCCGACAATCCTACGCGTAGCCCCTGGGTTAGCGGGTCGAGGCGTATTGGCAGCTGAGCTGGAAGGCAACAATCGGCGTGCGGCAAAACCTCTTGCGCTCTCCCGTTCGCAGTACCATCATGGATGAGCGAAGTCTGAGGAGTGCGTGATTTGAAGGTGATGCGGCTGCCTTTGTTTTCCAGGTGGCGCCTGCTGCCCCGCAAGCCCGTCGCGCTTGACATGCTCCTTCGATTTAGCGATTGCTCCGGTTCTTGTCATCTGGCGGGGCACTCGATTCAATTCGCCGCCCTAATGGCACCACCTGCGCGCGATTCGCGTAAGAAGCAGATGGCGTGCTCTTTTGATTGCCGCATTTGCGAGGACTCATGACTCCACAAAATGATCTGCAAAAGCCTTCACGAAAGTTTTTCTTGTGCATTCTGCTCCTCTCGACGCTCACAGTCCTCACTTCCTGTTACGCCGGCTCTGACCCCTTGCCGGTAAGGAACGCACCCGATTCTTCGGGTTCCACCAGCGTTTCGGTGCTCACCTATCACAACAACAATTTCCGTACCGGGCTTAATCCCAACGAGACCATCCTCACCCCTGCCAACGTGAACCCGAAGCAGTTCGGCAAGATCGGCACGCTTAGCGTGAGCGGCCTGGTCGATGCCGAGCCGCTTTACGTGAGCGATCTCACTGTCAAGGGCAAGGCTCGTAATGTCATTTTCGTCGCTACCGAGCACGACATGGTCTACGCCTTTGATGCTGACGATTACACACAGCTCTGGTCCGCGTCGATGCTGGCCAAGTTCCCAGGCGAGACACCCAGCGACGAACACCGGTGCCCACAGGTGGCACCTGTGATCGGCATCACCTCCACCCCGGTCATCGACCTCAAAGCTGGTCCGCATGGCACCATCTTCATCGTGGCCATGTCCAAGGACACCAGCGGAAATTATCACCAGCGCATGCACGCGCTCGATCTGACCACGGGAGCCGAACGCATGGTCCCCCAGGAAATCCATGCCACCTATCCGGGCACGGGCACAGGCAGTTCCGGCGGCATACAAACTTTCAATCCCGGCTCCTACGAAGAACGCGCCGCGCTGCTCTTGTCCAAGGGCGTCATCTACACCACGTGGACATCGCATTGCGATTTCGGCCCATATACCAGCTGGGTGATGGGCTATAGCGAATCCAATCTCCATCAGCTCACGGTCCTCAACCTCACCCCCAATGGCACCACGCAAAACGGCAAAGAAGGCGGCATTTGGATGACTGGCGACGGTCCCGCCGTCGATCGATCCGGCAATATCTACCTCCTAGTGGGGAATGGCACCTTCGACACCACTCTAAACAGCAAGGGATTCCCGGCTGAAGGTGACTACGGAAACTCGTTCGTGAAGCTTTCCACCAGGGGACATAAGCTCGCAGTGGCCGATTATTTCGCGATGAACAACAGTACGGGAACCGCTGACTCGGAATCTTCTAGAGATACCGATCTTGGATCGGGGGGTGAGATGCTCTTGCCCGACCTCAGGGACAGCAGCGGAAAGGTCCATCAATTGGCGGTCGGTGCAGGCAAAGATACGAATATTTACGTCGTCAATCGCCACGACATGGGCCAATACAAGCCGGACGACGCCGGAATTTATCAGAGGCTCACGGGCGTTTTGCCCGGAGGCGTTTGGTCCAGCCCTGCGTATTTTGACAATGCGGTTTATTACGATTCGGTCAGCCATTCCATGAAGGTTTTCCCGATTTCCAACGCCAAGCTCGCATCGACTCCTTCGTCTCAAACCGCGTCTCCTTTTGGCTATCCTAGCGTGACGCCCAGCATCTCTTCGGACGGCACAACGAATGGGATCGTATGGGCCGTTGTGGCTGGCCCAGCGGCAGGGTTTCGCTTCACCGGCAAATCGACGGGCGCGCTTTACGCTTTCGATGCCACCAATCTCTCTAAAGAGCTTTACAACTCCAATATGGCAGCGGATTCGCGCGACACGTACGTAACAGATAGATCCGACAAATTCATCACTCCGCTTATTGCCGGCGGGAAGGTATACGTTGGCACGCCGAACGCCGTCGTGGTTTTTGGCCTTTTGAAACCGTAGTGTTGCACTCGCGCAGCGATTCTCGCGGCGTCGGTTCTATGCGGGAAGGCGCTTTGTGACGGCGCGCTTTTCCGGCGTGCAGCTATCTTGCTGAAGACTTAGCGGTGGCGTGAAGGTGTACCTTTGAGTTGTCGTATTTGTACGCGAGCGCCTTGTGTTGCGATTCTTTTCTGTCCTTTGGCGAGCGGGCTGCGCGCGCAGCAGAAATCGGCTGTGCCGGTCGTGATTCCCGAAGGTACGCAGGGATTGAAACTCGCGGTCGCGCCGGCCGAGGACGAGCGGCAGGCGCCCTCAAATTCTTCATCAATCGCGTTGACGCATCGCCCTGCTGCCAATACAAATTTAGATGCGGACTCGAGGCAAAGCCAGCCTGCCCCGGCGCAAACGATTGCATTGACGGTTCCGCAGAGCACGCCGATTCAGGTAGTGCTCGAAAAAGATATCCGCGTACGGAAGGTGGGACAGCCGATTCAGGGCCGTGTGGCCGAGGCAATCTACTCGTTCGATAAGCTGGTGATCCCGGCGAACAGCAAAGTGATCGGCAAAATTACGGCGATCCAGGATATTTCCGGCGCGCGCCGGGCCGAAGCGGCTCTCAATGCCGATTTCACTCCCGCGCACAAAGTGGATGTTGAGTTCAGCGAGTTGGTGCTCCTCAATGGCCGGCACATTCCCATTCGCACGAAGGTGACACCTGGTTCCGGCCAGGTAGTCCAGTTTGTTGCCGCCACGGGCGACCAAAAAAGCGGGTTCGCCAGCGACGTCGCAAAGAGGAAACAAGACGCGGAGCACAAGGCGCATCAGCAATGGAATGCGGTGTTCCAGCAGGTACAGGCGCCTGGCATAATTCATCGTTTGGTGCGCTACGCGCTGGCCGAGCTGCCGTTCCACCCGCATTACATCGACGCACGCACGGTCTACTTCGCCGAGCTTAAACGCCCGCTCATCTTCGGCAACGAGCCGCTTACACCCGCGCTCGCCGAATCGATCTCGCATCCGGTGCTTGCGCAAGGCAGCGTGGTGGAAGCGCGGCTGCTGACTCCCCTGAATTCCGCCACGGCGCGCTGGGGCGATCCGGTCGGCGCAATCGTCATCAAGCCCGCTTTTTGACGGGAGGCGGTTGGTCATGCCCGAGGGAAGCTTGCTGAGGGGTTCGGTGTTGCAAGTTCGGCTAGCGCGGCGGATGTCCCGCAACGGCCAGTTGCGTCCCGTGTTTCGCCAGCTCACTTTGCCCGATGGCATCGAGCAAAAAGTGGAGGCGAGTCTGGCGGGCGTGCAAACGGGCAAAACTCAGGGGTTGAAGCTGGATGCGGAAGGTGGCGCGCAAGCCACTTCTCCGAAGTCTCGTTATCTGGATACCGCGATTGCGGTCACGCTCGCGGCCGCGTCGCAAGGCGACGATTTGCTGAATCAAGGCGCAGGCGGCGTGGGCGGTTTCCGGCTGGTAGGATTAGCGGTCGGAGTGGCCACGCGCTCGCAACCTTTAGGAATGGCGATGGGAGCCTTTGGCGCTAGCCGGTCGATCTACACGCATTTCTTCGCGGCCGGCCGCAACGTGGTCTTGCCGAAGTACACTGCGATGAAAATCACCATCGGCACGCGCGCTCCCGCAAAGCCACTCGCCGATCGGCCATCCGCGTCACCTGCCGTGGCGCCTTCGGTCACGTCGGCTGCCGTCGATCCCCCGGCCTCGCGTTCGGCTCACCCGTAGTCATCCATTTAGCGGCTCCTGAGTACCATCCAGGGCTCAGAAGTGGCTGCTCCGATCTAACCGATGAGACAATTTAGGGCATGCAGTCTTTCCTTTTCATGACCCTATTGGTCTTACCGCTAGTGATGAATGCCGATGTGTTGCGCCGCCTCATTCGCAAAGCGGAAGATGAGAACGTTTCGCCGTCCAGGACAAAGGTCGCCTATTGTAGTTTAGCTGCTAGTGCCCTTGCGTATGCGACCCCCTTTGTACTGGTTATTTATAACGGAGCCGTCGGCAGCGGCATAAATGTTCCCGGGAACAAATTTCTCGATGGCATTCTTTTCCTCAAGATTTCGGTTCTTTTGGCGGTGCTCTCGTCCGCGTTGGGCTTGTTTGCACCGCGAAACGTGCGACTTCCGCTCGTGGGCAGCGGCATAGTGATCTGTCTGCTCTGGCTTTCCATTCCGATCGCAGTGCTTTAGCTATCGACCGGTAGCGCCGCAATCCTCGCCAATCGCGTTTGGCCCCCCGTGCGAGAATGCCGCCGGTTTGCTCAGCGGACACCTGACCTGTCAACACTCCAGACCTGCGACGGCTTCGCGTCAATCGCGATTTGAGTGTTATACCCGAGCGCCAAGCGATGGCGGACGCTCTGCCATTCGCTGAACTCAAAAAGCGTCTCGCCGCGGAATCGGCGGAAATCGTAACCTGCCGCTTCAAAGACTGCGCGATGCTCGATCCACACCAGCGCGATCGTGCCCCGCATAAACTGACGGTGTAATTTCGCCGCGGCGCGCTGCATGCCCGGGCTGCGGCGCGAACTAACGCGACGCGACATCGACGATTGATAACGGAGATGAGCCGCTTCGTCTTCCAGGATTCGCCTGCAAATCATTTTTAGGGTGGCGGAGCCGGTGGCATCGCGCAGCGCGCGGTAATAGGGAATGGCAATGATCTCGGCCGTCACCAGCACCGTCAGAGAGAGTTCCAGCCTAGCCAGTCCGCGCAACCGGCGGAATACAGTGTCCACCCAGTGCCTCGCCACGCGCGAGATGCCTTGCGATTGCATGAAGGCCGCAAGATACCGGCTGTGCTGCTGCTCTTCCTTGATGAAGAGCGCCAGCGCCGCAGCAAAGAACGGGTCATCGGCCTCCTGCGAGTATTTCTTCCCTCGATCCAGAAGCCGCTGCCCCTTCGATCCCTCGCCCAGCTGAAACTGCTGGATCGATTTCGCGATCACGGACTTTTCCTTCTTGGTGAGCTGCGCCGACCACATGGGCGACACATACAGCGCGGTCATGCTCCGCAGCGAAAAATGCGTGAACCACTTCTGCGATTCCGCGCAATGATCGGCTCGCATCGTCATCATACAAATCGCTCTGCAGATGCGATTCCAATCGGGCTCCTCGAATTTTCGCGCATCGAGATATCACAATTGAGCGAAAAAGGGCGTATTTAGCGTGACTTTAAACGGGGAGTAATGGAATGCGAGCCACGCGGCGCGTGACCATCCAATGGGCGGTGTGACACGCGTGCGTCAACGCGAACACGCTTAGCGCGCGGCCAGCCAGATTGACCCGACTGGTGGGCCAGCCTAAGATACTTTGTGCGGCGGAGGTTGCGATGGATCAGGAAAAAGAACTGCGTAATTATCTGGACAAATTCATGGACTGGCACGAGGCGCACGTCGATTTGAAATCTGCGCTAAAGAATTTTCCGGAAAACGTCCGAGGGACGCGCCCTCCGGGGGCGCCTCATTCCGGCTGGGAATTGCTCGAACACATGCGCATCGCTACGCACGACATTCTGGAATTCTCGCGCGATGCGAAATACGTCTCGCCGGACTGGCCTTCCGGTTACTGGCCGGAAAAGCCCGCGCCCCCGAGCCCTGCGGCATGGGACAAGAGCGTGAAAGCGTTGCAGCGCGATTTGGAGGAAATGGGAAAACTCGTCTCTAATCCCAAAACCGGTCTTTTCGCAAAAATTCCGCACGGCACCGGGCAAACGATCTCCCGCCAAGCCCTGTTGATCGGCGATCACAATGCTTATCACCTCGGTCAGCTCGTGATGGTTCGCCAGTTGCTTGGTTGCTGGCCAGCGAGCTGATTCGCGTTTCATCTCCCCGCCTAGAAGTGGCATCCTATGAGTAGGGCACAAAACACCAACAAAGGATTTGAAAGAACATGACCCGGGAACAGGCTGTCGCTGAATCCGCACCGTCGCAAGAAACCCACGAGCGTATTTGGGACGCGTTTCGCCGCTGGGGCTACTTACAGGCGAATCTCGATCCGCTCGGTGACTTGCCGCCCGTTCCCTTGCCGGAGTTGGATGTTTCTGAGCCCGAGGCTGAACCTGCCCGCCGGGCTTATTGCGGCACGATTGGCGTCGAGTTTATGCACCTGCCAGACCGCCAGCGGCGCCAATGGGTTCAGGAGCAGATGGAATCGAATGTTGATGCGCCGCGGCCCAACCGCGCGCGGATTCTCGATTTGCTGGTCCGAGCGGAAGTATTCGAACAGGTCCTCCAAACCCGCTATCTGGGGACGAAACGCTATTCGCTCGAAGGCGAAGCGGCGCTGCTGCCGCTGCTCGATTCCATTCTGAATGCTGCGTCTGAGCAAGGCGCGGAAAAGGGCATGCTGGCCATGAGCCATCGTGGCCGCCTGAATGTGATGGTGCACATCGTTGGCCGTTCGGCCGCGGAAATTTTCGCGCGCTTTGAAGACGTTGATCCGCGCAGCGTGCTGGGCAGCGGTGACGTGAAATACCACCTGGGCGCCACCGGAACGTTTCACGCCGTAAGCGGACGCGAAGTGGGAATTCATTTGGTCTCAAATCCCAGCCATTTAGAGGCTGTCGACCCGGTGGTGATGGGGCGGACGCGAGCCAAGCAAATGCGTCGGGGTGAAAATGGCCGCGCCCAGGTGCTGGCAATCACGATGCATGGCGACGCTGCCTTCGCGGGCCAGGGAATTTGCGCCGAAACTCTGAATATGGCCGATCTGCCGGGATACACGGTGGGCGGCGGCATTAACATCATTGTTAACAATCTGATCGGATTCACCACAGCGCCGCGCGAAGCCGTTTCATCGCGATTTTCTTCGGATTTGGCCAAGCGCCTCCCAGTGCCGATCTTTCATGTAAACGCGGAGGATCCGGAGGCCGTGGTGCGAGTTGGGCGGATCGCGATCGATTACCGCTACGCGTTTGGCACGCCGGTGATCATCGATTTGATTGGCTACCGCAAGCACGGGCACAGCGAAGTGGACGATCCCACGATCACGCAGCCGCTGCGCTATCGCAAAATTGAGGTGCACCCGCCGCTCTGGAAAATCTATGCCGACAAAACCGGCGTTGACGCCCAGCCTATCGTGAAGCAGGTGCAGCAGGAGTTAGATGCGGCGCAGGAGGAAGCACGCGAAATCGAAAAGCGGCCGCAGATGCGCCGATTGCCGCGCTATTGGAACGACTATCGAGGTGGCTGCTACGATCCTTCGCTCGAAGTCGACACTGCCGTTCCTGCAACGACGCTCGCCTCGATCGGCCAGGCTATTGCGAGCTATCCGCAAGGCTTCCACATTCACGCCAAAGTGAAAAAGCTGCTTGAACAACGCGCGGAAATGGCTGCCGGCAAGCGTGCGCTCGATTACGGGATGGCCGAAGCGCTGGCGTTTGGTTCACTACTACAGCAGGGCGTTCCGGTGCGGCTTTCCGGGCAAGACAGTCGCCGCGGCACTTTCAATCAGCGGCATTCCGCGCTAATCGATATTGAGACCGAAGAGGAGTATGTGGCGCTGGAGCATCTTTCTCCGGGCCGAGCGTGGTGCGAAATTTACAATTCGCCGCTCTCCGAGGCAGGTGTGCTCGGCTTTGAATACGGATTCAGCCGCGATTACCCGGAAGCGCTGGTGCTTTGGGAAGCCCAGTTCGGCGACTTCGCCAACGGAGCGCAGGTCATTATCGACCAGTTCATCTCCGCGAGCGAGGACAAGTGGAATCTTCTCTCCGGCCTCGTGATGCTTCTGCCACATGGCTACGAGGGCCAAGGACCGGAACATTCCAGCGCCCGCATCGAACGCTTTTTGGAGTTGGCTGCGCGCGACAACATGCAAATCTGCCAACCGTCCAACGCCGCGCAGTATTTTCATTTGCTTCGGCGGCAGGCCCTGCGTACATGGCGCAAGCCATTGATCGTCTTTACGCCGAAGAGCATGCTGCGGCATCCCGCCGCCTCCTCGCCGATCGCGGCGCTTTCCGATGGACGGTTTCAGACTGTGATTCCAGACGATGGTGACGGCTCGGCGGACCGCGTACTGATCTGCACGGGAAAAATCGGGCACGAGCTAAAAGCTGAACGTAAACGCCGCGGCGAAACTGCTCCAGCAATCGTGATGCTGGAGCAGATGTTTCCTTTCCCAGGCGCCGGGCTTTCCGCTGAGTTGGATCGTCACGCCATCGCGCGCGAAATTGTGTGGGTTCAGGAAGAACCGGGTAACATGGGCGCTCGCAACTTCGTGCTGCCGGAGATTGAGCGGCTTGCTCGCGGACGCGCCGTGCTTTCCGTCAATCGCTCGGAAAGCTCGAGTCCCGCGACCGGGTCGCACCGCGCGCACGAAATGGAACAGAAGACGCTGCTGGCGCTGGCGTTTCGCGACGGCGAAAGCGCCACAGATGCTGAAACGAAGGAATAAAGCGCGTCAGGCCCATACATCGTTCGAAGCGACCACGCGCTCTACATGCGCGCCGCGCAATTTCCGAAAACCAAAGCGTTTTGCAGACTGGTACTTTCGTTACATTGACCGTGTCGGCTCCCGCGGCTAAATTGGCCCTCGACAATTCGGCGAGGCTCTCAGGAGTAGGGAGCTCAGGGACAAAAGGGCAGGCATGTACCTTTTAGGCACATGCGCTGTATTTTGTTCTTGGCACGGCACCGGACCGCGCGTACCTTCTCGACGGGGTAGTATCTTCCGTCGAGAGGGGACGTACATGAACAAGTGGATAGCGGTGGTGGTGTTGGACTTGATGGTTTTGATGGCTGCGGTGGGCTTGAGGACAATGACCACCAGCGCGGCTCAAACGAGCGCGAAAACAGCGTCACAGATCGTCTCGGCCCCCGTACCGTGGATCGTCTCTGCTCCCGTGCCGTGGTAAGTAGCTCTCTGAGCTGCTAACGCCGACTGCCTCAGGCAGTCGGTTTTCCCGGGCCTCGCAGGGGAAGGTAAGATGCCAGGCCTGATCGGTTACGGAATTTGGATCGCCGCCCTCTTATTGGACGGGTTCTTTGTGGTGTGCGCGTTAGGGCGGCGCGAGTTCAAAAGCTACCTGCCGCTAAACCTGTACATCCTTCTCTGCGGCTTGGCGAACTGTGGCCTGTACCTCTGTAGCCGTAATTTTGGCGTTCATTCCCGCGAATACTTCTATTCGTACTATTCCTCCGACATCATTCTTTCAGTTTTGATGTACACGGTGATTGCCGAACTTTTCGGCCGGGTCTTCGAGGGGACAGATTTCAGCCGGTACATTCGCGGCGCAGCTATGATTCTGCTGGCTGCCACAGCGGTTTTCGCCTTTCTTTCAGTTCACGCGTCGGGACAACAGATGACCACGCAGTTCGTCGTGGAACTGGAGCAGGATCTGAACTTCGTGGGCGTCGTTCTGATCTACGTCCTGTGGGGCGCGGTGATTAAGCTGCGCGAGAGTCGTGTCCGGCTCGTTCAAGTGGTGCTGGCGTTGGGCGTGTATTTCAGCGCTGTGGCGGCCAGCTATGCTCTGAGAAACCTGTTCCCGAGTCTAGAATTTAGCGTGTTGCAGTGGCTGCCGCCGCTTTGTGGCCTGTGGCTGATCGTAGCTTGGACGTATACCTTCGTGCGAGTCCCGGATGACGCGCGACTCATGCCAGGGCGTACGCTGGTGACATCATAATGATCGCCGCCCTTATTTGCGTCGCATCGGTTGGAGCTTTCGTGCAGTTCCTGGTCTCTTACTGCCACTCCGTCGTGGCCGCTTTTGGAAAGATGGAACTCTCGCCGCGTGTCCGGGAAGTGGCCGGGATGGGCAATCGCGAACTGGCGGTGGACGATTTTGCTCGCTTCTTGCAACTCCTGCACCTCTGCCCGGAGCATAATGCCGACCGTATGGAGATCCGCGCTGTAAAGGCCTATTACGCGCTGCTGCGCATCGTGCAGTTCACGTCTCGAGCGCTCGTTCCCAGCGTTTCGGCTTGGGCCGGACGGGAACGTCTGGGTTGCTCTCATTTCGCCGCAGTTGCGCTTGATCGCCGGATGGAATTCAGCCGCGATCTCTTCGCGCGCCAAGCCAGCATTCTCTAGTCGCTCGAGTCGATCGCGCTCTCAAATCCTTCGCAAGCGGCGCCGGCGAACCTCAACGGCGGATTTCCATATCTCCCCAAGTGCACATTCGGGCCCTCGACCCGGAACTCCTGGCCCTGTTACTATCTTTGGAAACCATGCTGATGCCAGCTTTCAATCCATCGCCGTGAAATCGCTCGAAAAACGCACGGTCGATTCCATCCGTGAAATGCGCCTGGTTGCCCCCGGCGACCGCGTCGGCGTAGCCGTTTCCGGCGGCGGCGATTCAGTGGCGCTGTTGCGAATTCTCCAGGCCGCTCGCGAAAAACTCGGCGTCATGCTTCTGGTAGTCCATTTCGATCACGGGCTGCGGGGAGTTGAATCGGACGCGGATGCGGGGTTCGTGGCCGACCTCGCTCGCACCTTTGCATTGCCGTTTGTTCTCGGCCGCGAGAATGTTGCCGCTGCTGCCGAACGAAACAAATGGAATTTGGAGGACGCCGCGCGGCGTTTGCGTTATGCATTTTTCGAGCGAATAGTTCGCGAGGGACAGGCCACCCGCATCGCCGTGGCACACACACTGGACGATCAGGCTGAAACCCTGCTGGCGCACTTGATTCGCGGCACGGGCCCCACCGGGCTTAGCGGCATCTATCCGGTGTCAGGCAATGTGGTGAGGCCACTTCTCGGCTTTCGCCGCGAAGAGCTGCGGAGCTATTTGCAGGAACACGGCCAATCGTGGCGCGAGGATTCGACCAATCAAGACGTGCAGCGGCTGCGGGCGCGAATTCGGGCACGTTTGCTTCCGACGCTGCAGAGCGAATTCGCTCCGCGCATCGTAGAAAGGCTGAGCCGCTTGGCCCAGCTTTCACGCGAAGAGCAGAATTTCTGGAACGCTCTCGTCGACGACCGATTCCGGACTCTGGTGCAGCGTGACGAAAATGGATTCTCAATTCGCGCCAGCGATTTGATTTCGCCGATGAATCTGTCCGGCAGTACGCAGCTCGATTATCCGCCGGGAGGCGTCGGCCTCGCCATGTGCGCTTTAACCGAGCGCCTGATTCGCCGCTTGTACCAGAATCTGCGTGGTACACGGCAAGGACTGGCCGCTCGGCACGTGGAGCAGGTGCTTCGACTTACTGTGGCGCCACGTGGGGGCCGTCGTGTGGAGCTTCCTGGCGGCGTTATCGTTGAAAAGAGCTTCGGCGAACTGAGATTCTCGTCGGTAAGTATTCCACGCGCCAAGTCCGGCCGCACGAACGAGCGCTCCAGTCCAGGCCCCTACGCCTACCCCATTGAGCTACCGGAAAGCGGCTGCGCTACTGTCTCTGTGCCGGAACTCCAGAGGCGGTTCCAACTGAAAGTTATTGACTGGACGTTCGTGGAGCGCGAGACTGGTGAGGCACATGTGGCCCTCGATGCGGCCCGGCTTCAAATGCCCTTGATTCTACGAAATTGGCGGCCCGGCGACGCCTATCGCCCTAGGGGACGTCGCCGAATCCACAAGCTCAAGCAAATGTTCGCGCAGGGGCGTATTCCAGCCGGTGATCGCTCTGCATGGCCGGTTCTGGAAAGCGCTGGTCGGGTCGTTTGGGCGCGAGGCATGGCTCCTGCGCGGGAGTACTGTGCTCGGAAGGGCACAGCTGTCGGGATTATGATTGAAGAAGAGCGTCTGTAAGCAGCGAGGGTCGCGGTCCGGACCTACAGCAATTGAATACTCCCGTCCTTCTGGTGCGTCTAATTATCGAGGATAGGAGAGGGAGCCAGAGGCGCTGTTGGCGCGCGTGGCTTTTGCAGACAGCCAAATTGCCCGCGGGCGAGCTTCCGCTGGCGGCCCGGAAGGCTTCGGGGCGAGGTAAAAAGTGAACTCAACAGTTCGAACAGTCCTATTTTGGGTGTTGATGATCGCTCTGGCGGTCGTGCTGTGGCAGATGGCGTCGCGGGGCGGCGGGCCCGCCGAGCATCAGGATCAGCCGACCTACAGCGCATTTGTTTCCAAGGTGGATAGCGGCAACGTCAAAGACGTAACCATCTATCTTTCGCAGAATAGCGCGGAGCTCCAGGGCGAGTACAGCAACGGGACTAAGTTCCGCGGAGTTACCCTTGCGAATTCGGCGATTCCGGATGTGACCAAGGTTCTGCAGGACAAAGGCGTCGTTTACAACTACAAGGAAGTCAAGAACGCTGACTGGTTATCGCTGGCTATCGATACGCTTCCATGGATCGTACTTATCGCGGTTTGGATTTTCTTTATGCGGCAGATGCAGGCGGGCGGAAATAAGGCGCTGAGCTTCGGCAAATCTCGCGCCCGGCTGCTGACAGCGCAGCAAAAGAAAGCTACGTTCAAGGACGTGGCCGGCAGTGACGAGGCCAAAGAAGAGCTGAATGAAATCATCGACTTCCTGAAGGATCCACAGAAATTCCAAAAGCTCGGCGGGCGCATCCCCAAGGGCGTTCTGCTCGTCGGACCTCCGGGAACGGGCAAGACCCTGCTGGCGCGCGCCATTGCCGGCGAGGCCAATGTACCGTTCTTCTCGATTTCCGGCTCGGATTTCGTCGAAATGTTCGTGGGAGTGGGCGCCAGCCGCGTTCGCGATCTATTCGAACAGGGCAAGAAAAACGCTCCGTGCATCATCTTCATCGATGAAATCGATGCGGTCGGCCGCCATCGCGGCGCCGGCTTGGGCGGCGGGCATGACGAACGCGAGCAGACATTGAACGCGTTGCTGGTGGAAATGGACGGTTTTGAATCCAACGAAGGGGTGATCCTGATCGCGGCCACTAACCGGCCCGATGTGCTCGATCCCGCATTGCTGCGTCCCGGTCGCTTCGACCGCCGTGTGGTGGTTCCCCGGCCAGACGTTCGCGGCCGCGAAGAGATTCTTCGCGTGCACACTCGCAAAGTGCCTCTTTCGGAAGATGTGGATCTCTCCGTGATTGCCCGCGGCACGCCGGGATTTTCTGGCGCGGATGTGGCTAACCTCGTCAACGAAGCGGCTCTATGGGCCGCGCGCCAGAATCGCAAGGTAGTGATGATGGCGGACTTCGAGATGGCCAAGGACAAAGTCCTGATGGGTGTGGAACGCAAGTCCATGATTCTTTCGGACGAGGAGAAGAAAAACACCGCGTACCACGAAGGCGGACACGCATTGGTGGCGGCGATGACTCCGGGCGCCGATCCGCTGCACAAAGTGACCATCATTCCGCGTGGCATGGCGCTGGGCGTCACCATGCAGTTGCCGATCGACGACAAACATACGTACACGCGGGACTTTCTGGAGGCGCAGTTGGCTGTACTGATGGGCGGACGTGCGGCCGAGGAAATTTTCCTCAATCACGTCACCACCGGCGCAGGCAACGACATCGAACGCGCCACGGAAATCGCGCGGCAGATGGTCTGCGAGTGGGGCATGAGTTCGCTGGGGCCTTTGACATTCGGCAAGAAAGAAGAGCAGATTTTCTTGGGTCGCGAAATCGCTCAACACCGCGATTATTCCGAGGACACCGCGATCAAAATCGACGGCGAAGTGCGGTCTATCGTCACCACCGGCTACCAGAGAGCGCGGAATATTCTGGAAACAAATCGCGATGCGCTCGAACGCATCGCCAAAGCGTTGCTCGATCGCGAAGTGCTTGATGCCAACGAGCTCAAGCTCCTGATGGGAAATAAGCCTCTGCCGGAAAAAGTGCCGCCTCCGCCGCCTGCCGCTCCGCCGGTGCCCGCAAAGGAGCCGCAGCTCGCGCTGCGTCCAGACGCGCGACCGGTTCCCGGAATGGCCAAGGGCGAAAAGCCAGCTCCGGCCTAATCGGGAAGATCGAATACTTCGTTAACAAGAAATGACGCCTGCGCTCTGGGCGTCATTTTTTCGTAGCGGAAAGCAAAATAAAGAAATGTCCGACGGTGCCTTCAGCGCACAAGCACAGTTCGCGCACTCTGCTGCGCGCCCTCCGTTTGCCTACAAGCTAAGCCGGGATCGCGATTACGCTGGCTTTAAAGTCCACACGCGAATGGCTTTGACGGGGCTCGTGGGGCAGGCGACCTGGCAAGCGCCGCAGCCGGTGCACTTATTCAGGTCGATGCCGGGATAGGAGATGTACTGCTCCTCGTCCCACTTAATTTTGATGGCGTCATACGGGCAGGCGATCTCGCACGCGTCGCATTCCTTCTTGCCGAGGACGGTGAGGCAGATATTGTTATCGACGAGCGCTTCGCCGATCACGTACTCGTTCTTTTCCTTCAACGGTAGCGCCGTGAGCGCGCCCGTGGGGCAAACTTCAGTGCACGCGTTGCACGTTTCCAGGCAATAGTGATAATCGCGGTCGAACCGGATCACGGGAGCGCCAAAGCCCGCAAGCCCCGCCTCATGGCCGGTATCGGGATGAATGATTTTCGAGGGGCAAGAGTGAACGCAGTTGTTGCAGCGGATGCAGAGCCCGGCGAACCGGTCCTCCGGCACGGCGCCCGGCGGACGCAGCAACACATCGCTTTTGCGATATCGCGCCGCTCCCAGCCGGCGCGCGCCAAAGGCGAGCAACACGCCTCCCACGCCGGCGAAGAAAACGCGCCGCGATTCGCGGAATTTTGGCGGAGGTGCAGTTGCTCCCGCGGCTGAGGAACTCCGCCCCTCTAAAAGCCACCGGCCGAATCTGGCACCGGTTTTCACACGGGATGTTTCGCCTTTCAAGCCGGGAGCCGGACTGATGTTAACCAGTGGCGCATCGGACCTTCCTCCGGCTTTGCTGAAAGCAAGAGAACGCTTCGGCGCTTTGCCGGTCAGCCGAGCCCACACGGCCTTTCGCGAAAGGTAGAGCATGTCCTGAAGTCCGCTGAGCGGGCAAATACGGACGCACCACAACATGCCGAAGAGAAAAGTGGCGCCGACCAAAGTTCCGAGGCCGAGCGATACGAGGACAACGGAGTACGGATTCGTCGCCTTGTTCATGGCGAAGGGGCTGCTGAAAATGCAGAGAGGGTCCATCCACAGCAGCACCGGATAACCGACCACGGACCCGGCTAAGGTGAGTATGGCTACGTATCTTCCAACCGGCGGGACCTTTCCCCACCAGCGATTCCTACGCAATCCTATACGCGATGTATTTTCGAGCAGGAAACCAGTGGGGCAGAGAAACAGGCAAAACCATCGCTTTTTGAACGAGCTCACGATGGCTACAACGATCGCGAGGATCAATCCCACGCCGATCGAGCGCGCCGCGATATCCGACGAGAAGGAAACGAACGGGCTGATTTCCTGGAAAAACCGGGGGGCAATTGCCCAAGGGACCAGCGGCCACACCAGCACGATCGCACCGACAAAGCAAGTCAGCTGAATCAGCCGCCGCGGCACGCGCTGGAGGAGCGTCATCCCAAATAGGCCCCCTGCTGATGAAGGATATTTTGCAGCTTCGCAACTTTGACGTGTCGGGGCTTGCATTTATCCTGGATGCACAACGCGGCGGCGATACCGGCGGCTTGCCCGGTGGCCCAGCACACGGGAATGAGCCGCGTAATATCCGCGATCTTGAATTCGGCCGAAATGCATCGCCCGGCTGCGAGTACATTTTCAAGCTTTGCCGGCACCAGGGTTCCGTAAGGAATCTGGAATTCGGGAGCACCCCCGTATGCGCCTGAGTAGCCGATGACGTCCTCGAATTTGGCATGGTTCCGCACTTCGTCAACGGTAAGTTTGTGAACGCCGTCGAGGATTCTGCTCAATCGCACGCCGAGCTGAGGCGCGGTCTCCGTCAAATAGACCTGATTGTTGCCGGGTTTTTTCTGCAGCAACTCGACGTTCTGCCAGGTGCCGAGGCGGAGTTTGAGTTCCAGTTCGGTCAGATTCGCCACATCCAGCGCGTCTCCCACAGGGCCTGCCATGTTGAGCCAGTTTACATGGGGCGGGGGTGTCGAGTTTCCGGCGTGCCCGTCGAAATTGGTTACTCTGCCCATCGACGGCCGGCCCGTGCCGACTTTGCCGACCACCGTATGCTCGCCGCGAACGCTCTCCGATTGCTCATGGTGCAGGCCCTCCGATTCGCGGCCGGGAGCCATATCGACTTCATCGATGTTGCCGATTCGACTGATGAGGCCGATGTTGTGGCGGACTTTTTCAAAGGCCGCGCCAGCGGCCGCATAAATGTCGCCGTCGCCCGAAGCATCAACGACGATATCGGCAAGGATCGCTTGTCGCCCAGACTTACTTTCAAAAACGGCGCCGTGCACCGCGCCTCGGTCATCGACGATGGCATCGACGCCCCAGCAATCCAGGAACGCAGTGATTCCCGAACCGAGTGTCATTTCGGCCAGCACGTATTTCATCGCTTCGGCATCGAACGTCGGATAAACGGGAGCCTTGTGCCGGTTGATGATGCCGTACTTCAGCACATCGAGTTTCTTCATCATTTCTTCCGAGAAGCCCCAGATGACCTGTTTGTTGTCCCTGGCGTAGAGCGGAAATATTCCCAAAACCAGGCCGCCGGTGGCGAGCCCTCCGAGATAGCCATATCTCTCAACCAGGGTGACATCCACGCCCAGCCTCTTGGCCGAAAGAGCAGCCGCCGTTCCCGCACAACCGCCTCCCACAACCAGGATGTTCGTCTTGTGCAAAACCGGCAGTTCTCGTCGCGGTTGCACTACCTTGCCACCGGCAATCGTAGCGGGAGGCTGCGTCTCGCGTTCTGGAATCGGATCGCCCGGAGCTTGATTTGCGATCGCTGGAACGGGCATCAGCGATCCGGCCGCAAACAACCCTCCGGCGGCAACCGAACGGCGCATTAATTCTCTTCGTGTCAGGCCCTTTGGCATGTTTGCACCATTCCGCAGTTAGTCGATCCGAGCCCGCCTTCGAGGCTCTTGATCTATTCGGTTCCAATACTATCGCAACCCGAAGGCCGACGGCTACTCGATTAGGCTAAGTGTCCGGTAGCTCAATCCACGCGGTTGCTCGACACAAGGGAGAGGAAAAAGCGCTGGTCGAACTGTATGAAAAGCCCGTGGCGTGCGTGCTGCGCGCCACGGGCTTCTAGGCTTACTAAACCGAGACTCAGAACGCGTACTTGATCGCGAACTGCATGATTCTGGGAGCCACGTCCGATGAAATCATGCCGAACGTGGGGCCGCTTCCCAAGACTGCGTTGCTCGTACCCACCGCAGCGATGCCGGCGACCCCAGGATTCACGAGATTAACGCGATTTTCGACGTTGAAGGTTTCCCAGCGGATTTCGATGTCTTGTCTTTCCGTGATGGGGAACTTCCGTGACAATGCGACGTCCACATCGAAATAGCCTGGGCCCTCCAAATTGTTAACGCCCTCGTTTCCAAGGACGCCCGGCTCGTTTCCGGCCAGGGGGCCGGTCGTGGGGACACCACCTCCCGGCAAGGCGAAGGCGCTCGCATTAATGAAGCAGTTTCCGGCCGGAGTGAAGTACGGCGATACGCGCCTCTGGGCGCAATAGGGACTTACGCCGGGGACCATATCGGGACGTTGCCCGCCGATTCCGTTCGCCGCGTCGTCGGCGTCCACTCCACCCAAGGTCACCGTAAAATAGCTCCCGGAGTGGGCGCTCACGATCGGCGAAAGCTGCCAGTCTCCGGCAATCCACTGGAGCACTCGCGAGGAAAAATGCGGCGATTGCAGAACGGCAGAGAGGTTGAAGTTCTGGTGCATGTCCACATCCGCGCAGTTTCCTCGATCGAATCGGCGGTCCGAGGGATCGGTGTACTCCGGGCCGTTGATCGCCTGGGTCCACAAATCGGAGATGCAATGCGACCACGTGTAGTTCGCCAGCATCGAGAAGTGGTCTGAAAAGCGGTGCTCCGCGGAAAGGAGCATCGCGTTATAGCTGCCCGTTCCGCCATCATCCAAGGACGGGTACGTTCCGTAATACTGCCCTTGGGCCGGATTCAACTGCGAAAATAGGCGCCGCTGGTTCGTATTTCTAGAAGTGTCGCAAGGAGCGTAGGTGACTCCGTTTACGACGCAACTACCGTTTGCTGCAGGAGTAATGTAAACCCCTGGATTCAAGTCCTGAATCGTCCATAGATGTATAACGTTGTTCCCCAGGTAGCTCGCTTTCAGGAGCCACCCAGCGCCGATCTGCTTCTGGACCGTCAGGTTCCACTGCTCCATAGAGGAGTTGTGGACGTGCAGCGGAGCTGTCTGGTACGACGAATAAAACGGGTATGCGGTCGTTGTATTCTGCGTGAGCGGAAATGGGCTTACGCCAGTTTGGTAATAAGACCACGGATTCGCGAATGTGTCCGGTACTCCCGCTGGAGGTGTGATCGCGACAGTTCCGCCCCACAGTGGCTGTCCGGAGTAGTTGTAAAAGAAGAGCGTCTCAGGCATGTCGTAGAGAATTCCCCAAGACGCGCGGATAAGCGTCTTACCGTTGCCGGTGGGGTCCCATGCCAAGCCGATCCGAGGCGCCCAATTATTCCAGGTGGTATAGCTGGGCCGATTGCCCGTTTGGAATCCTGCATCGCCTGGATACAACGTTCCCGCGGGAGCGTTCGGATATTTGGACGAGTGAATGTTCGCCACAAAATCCGCCATATCGAAATGGGTGACTTGTCCGAGCGGGAAGGTGCCGTTTAAAAAAGGCTCCCAGCGCAGGCCGTAGTTCAGCGTCAGGCGCGAATTGACCTTCCAGCTATCCTGGGCGTATAGCCCCACGTACCGCCAATTCTCATCATCGTGCGTCAAGTTCAACTGGACCATCGAACCGAGTGCGCCAGCGATGAAATCCGCCATGGGATCGCCGGTGAGCGCACCACCGAAAGTAAACAGCCCGTTGCAATACACGCAGAACGTCGAATGTTGGCTGGGGCGAATGAAGCTGGCGCCGAACTGCAACTGATGGGCACCCTTGGTCCAGCTGAAATCGTCCGCCAATTGCCAAGTCCTGGTGTCTACCAGACCAGGAGTTGCGAATCCACCAGCGCTCTGGAAATCGCCACTGATGTTGATGTTCGAATAGTGGTTAAAGGGAGACGGGGAAATGAACATGCCCTGCACGCCAACGTCGACGGGATTGACGATCGGTACCTGAAACTTCGTGACGCCGTCGGTATTCAGCGTGAAGTGGAACGAGTTCACCATCGAGTTGTTCAGAAGATAATTGTGACCAACCACCAGCGAATTCACAGTGTCATTGGTGCCCGCATTCACAACCGTTAGCTCATTTCCGTTGTAGCTGGAAGGCACCAGACTGTGCGTTCCGAAATAGCGTACAAACAGAGTCTGTTTGGAGTTGATCTGATAATCGACCCTGCCGATGCCCATGTTCTCGTTTTGATTGGCAAGGATTTGGAACGTGGTGATGCCGCAGGGTTCCGGGCCAACCGGGAAGTGGCTGGCGAAACTTTGCACGTCCGCAGGAACTGCGTAGTTAAGTACATTATTCGTGTAGTAAGAACTGTTCAATTGCAGGCCAGGCCGGCACTGCGATGCGTAGTTCTGGAAGTTGCCTTGTAGCTCCGAAGCTGTGGGGAGAATGGCTTGGTTGGCCGGAGGTTTGTCTCGAATCAGCGTACCCTGATACCCCAGGAAAAAGAACACCTTATCCTTTTTGATTGGTCCGCCGATCGTGCCTCCGAACTGATTGCGCTTCAATCCATCGCTCAGCCCATTCGGAGCCTTAGCATTCACGCTGAAGTAATCCTTGGCATTGAAGGCCGAATTGCGAACGAATTCAAACGCGTCGCCGTGAAACTCGTTCGTACCCGACTTGGTAGCAATGTTGATCACGCCTCCCGTGTGTAGGCCGTACTGCGCCGGCAGCGCGCTGGTTTGTACGTTGAATTCTTGAATAGCATCGGGGAAAGGCGTGGGCAAGTTCAGGTTGTTAAAGGGATCGTTGTACGTTCCCCCATCCATGAGGTACGTGGTTCCATTCAGCATACCGCCGCCGACGCTCACCAATGCTTCGTTCGGGTAGTTCTTGCTGGAAACCAGGTTTCCGACCGATGGCGCCCCGCCAAAGCCGGCTTGGACAGTACTGGACGCGCCCGCCAGGGTGATGAGCTGCGTTATTTGGCGTCCATTGAGCGGCAGATCGACCACGGACTGCGAGTTCACCACTTGGCCCACGCCCGTGGTCGTGGTATCGATCATTGGAGCCGTAGCTTCCACCTGAACTGTCTGTGCAACCGCGCCGACCTTCAATGCCGGGTTGACGGTGACGCCCGTGCCGACTTGCAGTACGATGCCGGTCTGAACGAACGTGGTGAAGCCGTCCTTCTTGACTTCCATGCGGTACGGACCGAGCGGCAGACCTGGCAGCGCATATACGCCGTTGGCGTCGGATGTTACGGTCCGAGTGAATGCCGTAGTCGTCTGCGTGACGGTAATCTGAGCTCCGGCTATTACCGCTCCAGAGGCGTCCGTGATGGTTCCAGAGATTTGCGAAGTGGCCTGTGCAAAAACTGCAGCACTACTTAACAAGCACAACGCGCAGAGCACCAGCAACTGGGCCGAAATTCGCTTCATGGTCCCTCCAAAGTCTTGCTCGATTGGAATTACTGGCGTGTGTCGAAAGCGTGACGTGGAGGCAGGTATGCCCCAATAAACCAGGAAGCCTATGATGAAACCTTGGCAACTTCCCCCCGGACGCCGCCCCTAGCTGCATGTCGATAACACTGCTCGGAGATTGTTGTCAAGGCCCAAAATTCTTCCCGAGAGCCGGATCGTCAGCGTTGCTGCGCCTCACTACGTATCTGAATGTGCAATCCACGCCACGCGGTACGTTTCCTTCGGAGTTAGAGGTTGAATTTCCCTTCGACTAATTTGGGCGTAGAATGGGGCCATGTCGAACCGCCCCGAGGACACGTTTGATCTTGAATGCCCATGCTGCCGTGCAAAGTTGACCGTCGATCGAGTGCTCGGCGCCGCGCTTTCGCACGTCCCACCGCCGAAACCACCGCCTTCCGTCGATCTGGACAACACCGCGAGATTGCTTCGCGAGCAGGCCGAAGCCGTGGAAGCGAAGTTCCGCGCGTCCGTGGAAGCCGAGAGATCGAAAGAAGATGTGCTGGCGCGCAAATTCGCCGAGAGTCTTAAGAAGGCGAAAGACGGGCCCGTCGAAAAGCCTTTCCGCCCCTTCGATCTCGACTGATCTTTGCGATGCGAGGTTCGCTCTTTGCGCTCGCCACGCTAATCATTCTTTCTGTCGTTTCCATTGCGTCGTCTTCGCAGCATAAAAAGCCGGGAAAATTCCTGCAGCAACTGGACAAGGGAGTCGTTTGGCAACGCGATCCGGCAACGGGCGAGCTGCACATATCGTCGGTTGATGCGTCCGCCCCAACCTCTGAAGCCCTAAGGCACGGTCCCGCTCAGCTGCATGCGCTCACGCAGATGGTTCCAGTCACCTGCATTGTCTCTGCGGAGGATGGCGAAGCCGTGCCCGGCTTGCGCCGCGAAGATTTCCGCATCTTCGACGACGGCATCGCCCAGCCCATCGCCTATTTCGACGCGTCAACGCAACCCGCCAGCGTTGCGCTGGTGATCGATGCCAGCCCTAGCGTCCTGCCCGACTCCGATGAGATGAAGCAAGCGGCTGGCGCGCTGATCGATTCGCTCGCGCCGCTCGATCAGGCCGCAGTAGTGGATTTTTCCGCGCACACGTATCTACTGGCACCGTTTTCCGATGTGCGCGAAGAAATCGGCCGCGCGGTCGAGCGCATCGACATTCGCGCGCTTTTCGGCGACACCGGCGGCTCGAACATTTACGAGGCCGTGTATCTGACTGCCGAAAAGCTTTTTGCCGGGCGCACGGGACGCAAGGCCATCGTCCTGCTTACCGACGGACAGGACAGCGGCCTCGGCCTTACGCTCGATCCCTGGAGCGAGTCGCCGCATCCCGGCCAGTCGCAGAACCGCCTCACTTTTGACGATGTGGTTCGCGCGCTCGCCTCGCAGGATATTCAGGTTTTCGCCGTCTCTACCGAGAATCGTCCGCGGGTGATGACGCCCGAATGGCTCGCCGCGAACGGCAACACTAGCCTGATTTCGCCGAACGCCCTCACGCTCGGCATTCCCGCTTACACCGATTATCTTGCCGAGTTGGTCCGCCGCGCCGGGGGCCAGCTTTACTTTCTGAACGAATCGAGTACCGTTGCGGGCACGTTTCGCGAGATCGCCGAAAAGATTCGCGCGGAATATACGCTTGGCTTTTATCCTGCCCGCGCCGGCGGAGCGTCCGCGAGTCCCGGCTGGCACAGCCTGCGCGTCGACGTGATTGGTCACAACGGCGTCACCGCCTCGCATCGTGCTGCGTATTACGTCCCTGCAATTCGCTAATCGGCGGCGTTGTGCTCCAACGCCCGGCTTACGCTTTTTCCGGAAACCATGATTCAATATGCGGTCCATGTTTCGCCGCGCAAAATTCAAGCTGCGCCTGCCCTCGCGCGTGCTCGCGCTCGGCGAGCGCACGCTGGTGATGGGCATTCTCAACGTCACGCCGGACAGTTTTTCCGACGGCGGGAAGTTTCTGGACGCCAGCGCCGCCGTTGCGCGCGCTCTGGAAATCGAACGCGCCGGCGCCGATATGATCGACATCGGCGGCGAGTCCACGCGTCCCGGCTCGAAACCAATCTCCGCCGAGGAGGAACTTCGCCGCGTAATTCCGGTGCTCGAAGCGCTGCGCGGGCGCCTGAAAATTCCAATTTCGATCGACACGTCCAAGCCGGAAGTGGCCGAAGCCGCCGCCGCAGCGGGCGCGGAGATTCTGAATGATGTGTCTGCTCTGCACGCGGGGCCGGCAATGGCGGAAATCGCCCGCCGCCACAAGCTGCCGCTGATCCTGATGCACATGCGCGGTGAGCCGCGCACGATGCAGCAAAAGCCGTTCGCGCGAGACGCGCTGCGCGACGTTACGTCCGGTCTGCGCAAAGCGCTGGGCATCGCGCGCCGCGCGGGTGTGCCCAAATCGCAAATCGTACTCGATCCCGGCCTCGGCTTCGGCAAGAGCACCGCGCAGAATTTCGAGTTGCTCGCGCGCCTGCCGGAACTCGCGCGCCTCGGGTGTCCGCTGCTCGTCGGAGCGTCGCGCAAGGGCTTCGTAGGCCGCGTACTTGGCGGCGCGGCGGCCGGCGACCGCGTCTGGGGCACCTCCGCCGCGGTTTCCGCAGCAATTCTGGCGGGCGCGCACATCGTCCGCGTGCATGATGTAGCGGAAATGGTGCAAGTCACTCGAATCGCGGATGCCATCCTCGATCCGCGCCTTGCCGCAAAATCGGCGCGCACAAAATGAGCGTCGCTGCCGCGATAGACGAGCGCGCGAACGCGCGCAACGCGCTGCTCGCCAGTTTTCTCGGCTGGACGCTCGACGCGTTCGACTTTTTCATCCTGACTTACGTCCTCGAGCAAGTCGGCGCGGAATTCCACCGCTCGATCGTGGAGATGACGTTTACGCTCACCGCCAGCCTGGTGATGCGTCCTGTGGGCGCTTTTATTTTCGGGTTGATGGCGGATCGTTACGGGCGTCGTTTGCCGCTGATGATTGACGTCCTTTTCTATTCGGTCGTGGAAATTCTTTCCGGCTTCGCGCCGAGTTTCACAGTGTTCCTGATTTTGCGGTTGCTCTACGGCATCGGCATGGGAGGCGAATGGGGCGTGGGCGCATCGCTGGCCATGGAGTCGGTCCCGGCGAAGTGGCGCGGAATTCTGTCCGGCGTTTTGCAGGAGGGCTACGCGGTCGGAAATCTGCTTGCGGCGGTCGCGTTCTGGACGATCTTCCCGCATTGGGGATGGCGCGCGATGTTCTTCATTGGCGGATTGCCCGCTCTGCTGATTTTTTTTATTCGCGCGCGCGTGAAGGAAAGCGACGCATGGCGTGCCAACGCGGCGGCCCGGAAAAGCTGGAGCGCATATTTTCGCGACGTCGCCGCCAATTGGAAACGCTTTCTGTATCTCGTAATTTTCATGGCGGTGATGAATTTCATGTCGCATGGCACGCAGGATCTTTACCCCAGATTCCTGCAGCACGAAGTCCATTTCAGCACGCGCGCTACGGCAATCGTCAGCGTGATTTCGATGGTCGGCGCGATTGCCGGAGGCGTGCTGGTTGGCCTGTACTCCGATCGAACCGGGCGGCGGCGCGCCATGATCGTTGCCATGCTTCTGGGTATCGCACTGATTCCTCTGTGGGTTTTCGCGCCGCAGCTGATTCCGACCGGCAGCGTAGCCGGCGAAATCGCGCTGGTGAGCGTCGGCGCTCTGCTGATGCAATTCATGGTGCAGGGCGCATGGGGTGTGGTTCCCGCCCACATCAACGAACTGTCGCCCGGCTCGCTGCGCGGATTTTTTCCCGGGTTCGCATATCAGATTGGAGTGCTGATCGCAGCTTTTTCCGCGCCGATCGAGGCGGCTCTCGGCCGTCATTTCACGCTCGCGCAATCGATGGGCGCGTTCGCGGCGATCGTATTCGTTGCTGGCGCGATCATCACTGCCGCCGGCCCCGAAGCGCACCGCGTCTCTTTTGAGGTAGGGCCATGAAAAGCATCCGATTTGCGGGAACGGACTTCGTCGACGGCGGGGCGAAATTCCGTGAAATACGCTAGCACCGGGACGTTCCGCCCTTCGCTGTTCGCGGGTGAATGTTTTCAATAACTTGCATTGGTTTAAGGTCGAGTGACTGTTCCGCCCTTGAGACAGCGACTTGTGAGTAAAAAGCGGTGATGGGCGACACGAGATCATGAACAAGCCTGCAACGAGAGTGTACCGATCTGCGGCAAGTCCGGTCCTTTGTTTCCAATGACTTACGCCGGGATCTACCCGAGCATGTACCGATCTGCAAGTCGAGAGCAGCGCTGAAGATTTTGCGCGGGTGGGACTGCGCGAACAGTAGCGCGATAAAATGCGGATCGTGATGACCGAGTTCTCTTCCCCTTCGCCCGGGGCAAGCACGACCTGCCAATCCATCCTCGACCCGGCCAGGATTTCCGTTGCCACGCTTCCAGTCGACCTTTCCCGGCCGTAAGACACACGGGCCGCACGCGCTGCTGATGGGGTGTTTCCATAGCGTTGGGCGCGCTCAGCAGGTCTGCGCAGCCAACTAAAAACGGCCTACGGTAGCATGAAAATGACGCAAAGTCAAGGAGCAATTAGACGGAAGATGGGACTCAACCTCATTCCCAAATTGGAACGCAGCAGCCCATGTAGCTCGGAGACACACGCTTCCTCCGCGCCCGGGATTCATAGGTGCAGAAAGGCCACGCAGGCCCGAGCCACTTAGGGGACTATCCCAGGGTTAAGGCAGCTGCGAGCGACCGCTTTGGCGACGAGTTTTTTATCAGCACGCACGACCACACGGCGACGGTAGCGAACATCGGCGGGAAGCCCTGCTGGTCTTCGGTACAGGTTCAATTACAGGTCCTCGGCCCGCGGTTGTAAGAGCCCCTTGCTTCCTGTCGATACGTCGAAGCTCCTCACGTTGACAGGAGAAGTGGAGTGTCAGATGATGCGTTGATTCGATGATCCAACTTGTTGACTTAACGAAGCAGTATGACCTCCCTTCCGGCAACAACGGCCAGATTCTGGCAACGGATCGTTTGAATCTGCAGGTGCCGGATGGAGAGATCTTCGGGCTTGTGGGGCCGAACGGCGCGGGCAAAACGACCACGCTTAAGATGATCTGCGGGCTGCAGGCGCCGACTTCAGGGCAGGTGAGAGTAAACTGCGTTGACGTGCAACGCCAGCCGGAAGAAGCGCAGCGATATATGGGCTATTTAGCCGACTTTTTCTCCCTCTATGATGACCTGAAGGTTTGGGAGTATCTGGATTATTTCGCTCACGCTTACAAGGTGGATCGCGAGCAGATTCCAGGTCGAGTGGATGAGATCATCGCGAGCATGAACCTAGAGAGCAAACGCGACGAGCTGATTTCTGGGCTATCGCGTGGGATGAAGCAGCGGCTGGGAATTGGGCGCGCCATTATCCACGATCCCCCGCTCGTCGTATTGGACGAGCCGGCGGCGGGTCTCGATCCGAAAGCGCGCGTGGAACTGAAAGAGCTGCTGAAAGAATTGCATGCGCGGGGCAAGACGGTTTTCATCACGTCCCACATCCTGGCCGACTTGGAAGAAATCTGCACATCGCTTGCAATCATGGAGAAGGGACGGCTGTTGCGATCCGGCTCGCTGCAAGACGTGATGCGTGAGTCTGCTAGCCTTCGTCGTATCCGTCTCCGACTAGCGTCCCAGGGATTTGCGCTCGGAGAATGGCTCGCGGCGCGAGCGGGAGTGAGCGAACCGGTTGCGACAGGTATGGCAATGGAGTTCGCCTTTACCGGCGACGATGCGACCTTGGCCGAGCTGGTGCGCCAGCTCGTTAGCGCGGGAGCGCCAGTGTGCGGGGTGGAAGAAGTGACGGAAACACTGGAGCGGCTGTATTCGACGATATCGAGCGGAGAAGTAATGTGATGTTGTTCGACAATCCTGAGTTTGTGCGCAACGCGCGAATTCAATTGCGTCGAGGCCGCTTGATCGCGGCCGTCATCGTGTGCCTGGCGATTTCCGGGACGATCTGGGCATCGATTATGCACGCCGACGTAGACGCCAGCATCGGCAATCTGCATAAGGCCGCGGCCGTTTTCGCGTTCACGCTTTACGCGCAAGTCGCAATCCTGCTGATCGGCGGCGGCATCTTCGTACTTCAGTCTGTTCATCGCGAGATGGAGCACAATACGTTTGATTTTCAGCGGGTGACCCGCCTTAGCTCTTTTGAGCTCGCGATTGGAAAGCTATTCGGCGCCCCGGTGGGGGCATATTTCGTGACCTTGTGTTTCGTGCCCCTCGCATTGGCCGGAGCGATTGGAGAACACGTACCAGCCCGCATCGTTGCCGAGGCGTACGTGATTGTGATTCTCGGGTCGGTCGCGTTCCATTCGCTTGCGTTGATAATATCGGTTATCGAGGGCCGAGGCGCCGGCGTGATCGGGATTCTGCTGTATCTCGCCGTCCTCGGAGCCACGTTTGTGGAGCCCGCAGTTTGGAGCATTCGGCGAGTTAGCCCGTTTGCTGCGGCAGATTTACTGGGCACGCTGCCGAAGGGATACCCCTGGAGAGATGAGTTTTTCGGCGTCGCCCTGCCGCATTTTGCTGTTCTCGTTGCCTTATATCTGGCGCTCACAGGATGGTTTTTGCTCGCGGTGGTGCGAAACCTAAAAAGAGAACGGGCATTGTACGAGATATACGCCGGGCCACAGATGCTTGCTTTCGCCCTCTTCGCAAGCTTGCTGCAATTGGGGTTTTATTCATGGAAATGGACCTTCTTCGAAGGGCTCATCAAACTGACCGCGATCGGCGTGCGCGCCACGATTCAACGACATGCGCCTCCTTTCCAGACCGTGGAGCAGTTTCACCTCAGATGGACGGTGGCGCTGATGGCCGTACTGGGCCTACTGCTGTTGCGCAACCGGGAGAAGATTCGCAAGCGGGCTCAGAACCTGGGAGAACGTGCGACGAGCTTGTGGACGGCCGCTTGGCCGGCAACATATGTTGTGGCCGGGGTCGCGATCGTAGGCGCGAGCTTGGTGTCGCTCATCGCCCACTATCGCTATGCGGGCGAAGCTTGGAGCTTAGCTCTCGCGGTTTACGACGTGGTATTCGTGGGCGTTTGGCTGGCGCGTGACACGCTTTGTATCCAGTGGCTGGCTCTGCGGCGCGCCAGGCGCCCGCTGGCATCAGCGGCGCTTTACTTCCTTATATTTTACGGATGCACGGCGACCATTTTTAGCGCGCTTAATCTCTACGCCCACGCCCACGGCGCGGCCCTTACAGCGATTCTGATTCCTTCACCGTTGTTTGCGCTCAATTTCGCGAATTGGATCGCAGGACAGAGACTGTGGATTTTTGCTCTTGCGGCTCAGTGCCTCGAAGCGTGTCTTTTCTGGTGGCTGCACCGGCAACGGCTGCAAGAATTCGAACCCGAGATAACTCCGCAAGAGGCTCCAAAGGAGATGCGGGTAGCGAACGCGTGACCGCCAGTGCGCGAATCGTGCGGTGGCGAATCAAGCGGAACCGCAGGATACAGCTCTTGGGTTTGTCGTAGGATACTAATCCGCCGCGCGAATGCGCTTGGGAGGCGTTGCGTGGGGAATTTTCTGCAGGACGTACGTTACGCGTTCCGCATGTTGCGGAGGAGCCCGGTCTACACGGCGATTGCCGTGGCGACGCTGGCGCTGGGCATCGGCGCGAACACCACAATCTTCAGCTGGATTAATTCAACGCTGCTGAATCCGGTGCCAGGGCTCGCGGCGCCAGACCAGGTGGTGGCGCTATCGCTCGGCAAATCACTGCAAAATCCATTCCCTTTCAGTTATCCCGACTACGTAGCCATGCGCGACGGGCAGCAGAGCTTCACGGGCCTCACAGCGTTCAGCGTGGAGGCGATGAGCTTGACAGGCAGCGGGAAACCGCAACGTGTGTGGGGCATGGTGGCGACCGCGAATTATTTTGCCGTGCTGGGAGTGCGGCCGGTGATGGGGCGCGGGTTTCTGCCAGAGGAGGGCGATAAACCAAACGGCGCGCCGGTAGTGGTGATCAGCTACCGTTTGTGGAAGGCGCATTTCGGCGGAGATCATGCGGTGATTGGACGGACGATGGATATCAACCGCCAGCCCTACACGATTGTGGGAGTGACGCCGCCGATTTTCGAGGGCAGCCAAACGGGCATCCGGGCGGACCTGTGGGTGCCGATGATGATGCAGGCCGAGGTCATGCCGCAGGGAGATCTGCTGAACGATCATCACTACTTTTGGGCGAATCTGCTGGGGCGGCTGAAGCCGGGAGTGACGGCGGCACAGGCCCAGCAGGAAATGACCGCGCGCATCCTGCGAGTGGCGAAAGATTATCCGGAGGAGCATAAAGGTCACGACACGGTGACCGTCTATCCGCTGTGGCGCGCTCCCTTTTCCGCGAATCAGTTTCTTTCGCTGCTGTTGCCGATGCTGATGGCTATCGCGGGCTTGGTGCTGCTACTGGCGTGCGCCAACGTGGCGAACCTGATGCTGGTCAGGTCCATTGCGCGACGCCGGGAGATCGCCATTCGGATTTCGCTGGGAGCAAGCCGCTGGCGATTGGTGCGCCAACTGATGGTGGAAAGTCTGACGCTGGCGCTGACGGGCGGGGCGATCGCAATACTGATTACATTCTGGACGTCCGGGCTGATGGCCAGAGCCCTGCCGCCGATGGATTTTCCGGTGACGCTTAAAGTACACATCGACCGCGGCGTCTTGCTGGCGACGCTGGTCATTTCGCTGATCACCGGTTTGATCTTCGGAATTTTGCCGGCGCTGCGCGCTTCGGGAGACGCGCCGGTTTCCGTGTTGAAAGAGGAGAGCGGAAGCTCGTCCGCCGGGCGCGGAAAAGCGCGGCTGGCTGGCGGGCTAGTGGTGGCGCAGGTTGGGCTTTCGCTGCTACTACTGATTTGCGCGGGCCTGTTTATCCGCAGCTTCGCGAGCGCGCAACTTATCGATCCGGGATTCAATCCGCGAGGAGTGTTGCTTACGTCGTTCGATCTGTTTCAGGCTGGGTACACGCCTGACAATGGAATCGAATTTGACCGCCAGCTCCTCGCCAAGCTGGAAGCGCTGCCGGGAGTCGAGTCCGTGGCGATGGCGAATCGCGTGCCGCTGACGCTGGGAGGCGGATCGACGAGCGTGAATCCGGAAGGATACGTGCAGCAGTCGAACGAGTCGATGGAAGTGCAGGACGCGATCGTTTCGCCGGATTTCCTGAAGACGCTGCAGAATCCGTTGGTGAGCGGGCGCGATTTCACAGCGGAGGACACTCGGAAGACGCAGCGCGTCTGCATGGTGAACGAATATTTTGCGCAGCGTTACTGGCCAAATCAGGAAGCGCTGGGAAAGAAAGTGCATTCGGATTTGACCAATGAGTGGTTCACGGTGGTGGGAGTGGTGCGGAACAGCAAGGTGAACAGCCTGAACGAGGCGCCGACGCCGTTCATTTATCTGCCCCTCTATCAGGCGTACAACGCGACGATGGTGATCTACACGCGCGTGGCCGGGAACCCGCTGGGATATTCGGCGAGCGTGGCGAACGCGATTCATGAATTGAACGCTGACGTGGCGCCGTTTGATGTGACCACGCTGCAAGAGCGCGAAGAGCTGGCGAGCTTCGTGCAGCGAATTGCGGGGACGTTCGTAGGCGCGTTCGGGCTGCTAGCGCTGGTGCTAGCGGCGGTGGGAATTTACGGCGTCACGTCGTACACGACGCGGCAGCGCACGCACGAAATCGCTATTCGTATGGCACTGGGCGCCACGCGCGACGACGTTCTGAAGCTGGTGCTGGGGCGGGCGGTGCGGCTGACGCTGATCGGGATTTGTCTGGGCTTGGCGGCCGCGTTTGCGGTGACGCGATTTTTGAGCAGTGAGCTGTTGGGTGTGACCAGCACGGACGCGCTGACGTTTGCAAGCGTCGCGCTGCTGCTCTGCGCGGTCACGCTGATTGCTTGCTACATTCCCGCACGTCGTGCCATGCAGGTGGATCCGATGAAGGCGCTACGGCATGAGTAATTGACGCTGACGGCGACGGAACCGCAGCAGCATCCAGGACGCCAGGAGACGGAAGCGGGAAAGAAGGAAAAGCACAAAAGCAGATCCCTCGCCCCCACTTGCAAAATTCGTGCGACTGGGTTCGGGATGACAGTCTTGTTCGCTGGTTAATCTGGGAGCGAATCGCGCCAGGCAAGCATTGCCTCAGAGGTGTCGCGCGCAGCGCCGAGGCGCTCGCGGGCGGCGGCCCAGCGTTCGCGGATGAGGCGCGACACGGGCGCGTCGAGGCGGACGGCTTCGCCGAGATCGGCGGCGATTTTCACGTCCTTGGCCATCAGGCCGAGCGCGAAGCCGGTGGCGAACTGGCCACTGAGGATTTGCTGCTTGACCATATTTTCGGTGGTGAAATTGCGGCCGGTGGAAGCGTTGAGAATATCGACCATCACGGATTGATCCAGCCCGAATTTTTCTCCGATCATCAATCCTTCGACGACGGCAGTGTATCCGGCGGCAGCGATGTAATTATTGAGCGCCTTCATGGCGTGGCCCGAGCCGAGCGGGCCGGTGTCGAAGAGGCGGTCGCCCACGGCGGAGAGGAGCGGCTTGGCGCGGGCGATGGCGGACTTATCGTCGCCACCGATCATGATGGCCAGCTTGCCGGTGATGGCGCGCGGGACGGCGCCGGAGACGGGCGCGTCGAGAAGAATCGCGCCGTGGCGAGCGAGTTCGGGGCCAAGCTTGCGCGTGGCGACGGGATCGGAGGAGCTCATGTCGATCACGATGGCGCCGGGGCGGAGGGATTCGGCGAAGGCGCCGTTTTCGTCGGAGAGCAGAGCGTCGCGAACGTGCTGGCTGGTGGGCAGCATGGTGATGACGAATTCATTTTCCGCGATTTCGCCGACGCTCGCGGCTGCGCGGCAATTGTGTTCGGTGGCGAAGCGGGCGACGCGCTCGCGGTCGAGGTCGAAGACGGCGAGGTCGTGGCCGGCCTTGGCGATGTTCGTCGCCATCGGCCAGCCCATGTTGCCAATTCCGATGAATCCGATGCGCGTGGGCATGTGTAGGCCCTTTCTTCGCACTGCATTTTCGTTTTGCCATCGACATTGCGCGCTGCGAATTAACGATCTGCGGCGAGTTGAAGCTGAGAGCAGCCCCCAGGTTCGATGGAGACGTTGTTTGGATCTGTGTACCCGATGTCTGCACCTTTAAACGAGAGCCCCGCCTTAATGGCGTCGACAGCATATCGGCCTGGAGGGACCTTAATCTCGAATTCGCCGTTCCCGTTTGTTATGGCTGTATAAGTCCCGCTTGCCCCGTGCGCTTCCACTCGTACTCCCGGAATAGGAGTCGAAAGTGCCTGCCTGCTTACAATCCCTTCAATGAAACCATTGCCGTGCCGAGTTTTCAGTTTAGCAATCTCGTTAAGAGCCATTTTCGCGCGATCAAGCGGTCCCGAGTTGCCGCAGCCGTCGAGGAGCCAACCGCTAGGTGTTCGCGTATAGAGGAAGAGCAAGTACTCTCGTCCGATTTTCCAGGCGAAGGTGGCCCGACCAGAATCGTTCCCTTCGTAAACTTCAAATGTTCTGCTGATGCGACCCCGTAGAAGCCGGTCCGCGTGTACGCTGTAGATGTACGCCGAGATGCCTTCCGGATCGTCCTTATCACGAACGTCTCGGATTTGAGTGAGGGTGGCTTCGACTACGACCTGGCTTGCGAAGTATTCCGCACACACGAGTCGCGGCTGCGGGACGTCGCAAAAGCCCATCGCTGGGCCGGCAGGCAGTAGCACTGCGAAGGCGAAAATGAGATACCGCTTCACCCGCGCAGATGCTATCACGGCTCGGCTAACGGTGCGCGAAACGGCATGCTAAAATAGGAGCGCGTTTGCCGCTCCAGTAATACTTCGCAAATATTGGGCTTTCCGGTACAACCGGCGCCCCGCGTTCCTGGGATCGCAGCGCTAGCCGAAGAAGACGAGCCCGAACTGATCACGACGACTGCGATTTATGAGCGATGGCTTTGAGTTAACAACGACGACCGAGATCTGAGTACGAAAGCGTCGGTCTTACGACGACAAGTTCAACCACAAAATGACGAAAACGATACGCAATATCGCGATTATCGCGCACGTGGACCATGGCAAGACGACGCTAGTGGACGCCATGCTGCAGCAGAGCGGTGTGTTTCGCCAAAACCAGGAAGTGGTGAAGCGGGTGATGGACTCGAACGAGCTGGAGCGCGAGCGCGGCATCACCATCCTGGCGAAAAACACGGCGGTGACGTATCACGACACGAAAATCAATATCGTGGATACGCCGGGGCACAGCGATTTTGGCGGTGAAGTGGAGCGCGCGCTGCGGATGGTCGATGGTGTGCTGGTGCTCGTCGACGCGAGCGAAGGGCCGCTGCCGCAGACACGTTACGTGCTGCAAAAGGCGCTGGCCGCGAAGCTGCCGCCGATCATGGTGCTGAATAAAATCGACCGGCCCGATGCGCGTCCCGCGGAAGTGTTGGACGAAATCTACGATCTCTTCATCGATCTCGACGCCGCCGAGGACCAGCTCGATTTTCCGGTGATCTATACGAATGCCAAGACCGGCGTGGCGCATCGCAAGATCGGCGACGATTCCACGAACTTACAGCCGCTTTTCGAGCAGATTGTTGCTTCGATTCCGGCACCGGCAGGCGATCCTGCGGCGGCATTGCAGATTCAGGTGACCAACCTCGATTACAGCGATTTTCTGGGGCGCGTAGCCATCGCGCGCGTGTTTCAGGGAACCCTTAAGCGCGGTACGGAAGTGGGCATCGCCAAACTGAATGGAACCATCCAGCCCACGAAGATCACCAAGCTCTTCACCTTTCGCGGGCTGGAGCGCGACGAGGCCGAGGAAGTGACCGCGGGCGAAATCGTGGCCATTGCGGGCGTGGAGGGCATTCAAATCGGCGAGACGATTACCGATCTTGAGAATCCCGCACCGCTTGAACCGCTGGCGATTGACGGACCCACGCTGGCAATGGTGTTCACCATTAATACTTCGCCTTTCGCGGGGCGCGAGGGACAGTTCGTCACCTCGCGAGATTTGCGCGCGCGCCTGGACAAGGAGCTGCTGACCAATGTTTCCTTGCGCGTGGAAGATATCGGCGCGACCGACGCGTTTCGCGTGCTGGGGCGCGGCGAATTGCAGCTGGCGATTCTGATCGAGACGATGCGCCGCGAAGGTTACGAGCTGATGGTGGGCAAGCCGGAAATCGTGGTGCGCGAGGAAAACGGCCGCCGTCTGGAGCCGCTGGAATTGCTGGTGGTGGATTGCCCGGAAACGTT